>NZ_JBXENY010000035.1:0-1053 GCF_059383875.1 Paenibacillus sp. JT22N7 | reverse complement strand
TTTGGAAAAATTTGTGACGAACCCGTTTGAGCCAGGGGAGCGAATGTACCGTACGGGGGACTTGGTTCGCTGGCAGGCGGATGGTTCCTTGACGTATGTGGGACGAAGGGATGAACAGGTGAAAATTCGCGGTTACCGCATCGAGCTCAGCGAGATTGAGGCGGTGCTGCTGCGGGGGACAGGGGTTCGCGAGGTCATCGTGCAGGCGCTGCCGGATGCGGGGGGCAGCCTTCAGCTGTGCGCCTACGTCGTAGGCAGCGAGCTGGAGATTCCGAGGCTGCGCAGCTTGCTGTCGGCTTCCTTGCCCGCCTATATGGTGCCGGCCTCCTTTGTACAGCTGGAGAGCCTGCCGCTCACGGCCAACGGCAAAGTGGACCGTCAGGCGCTGCCGATGCCGGAGGCTCAGGCCTCGCACCTCCCGTATGCTCCGCCTCGCACAGCGATGGAGCACGCGCTGGTGACGGTATGGCAGCAGGTGCTCGGCGTGCCGGAGGTGAGCATCCATGACCATTTCTTTAATCTGGGCGGCGACTCGATCAAAGCGATTCAAGTCGCTTCCCGGCTGCTGCAGGTCGGGTACAAGCTGGAAATGAAGACGTTATTCCGCTATCCGGTGGTGGCGCAGCTAGGCACCCATCTGACGGCGGTTACCCGCACGGCGGAACAAGGAGAAGTACACGGGGCGGTGCCGCTGACGCCGATTCAGCACTGGCTGGTGGAACGCGATCCCGTCGACCTGCATCATTTCAATCAGGCGGTCATGCTGTATCGGGAAGAGCGATTTGACCGCGTGGCGCTAAGCGTGGCGATGCAGCACCTCGCCACGCATCATGACGCGCTGCGGATGACGCTGACGCAGGCCGAGGACGGCAGCTATGTCGCTTGGAACCGGAAGGTGGCGGACGGTGAGCTTTACAGGTTGGACGTTTTCGATTTCCGGGGTGAGCCCGGATGGAGCGAAAAGGTCGAAGCCGCTGCCGCTGAGCTGCAAGGCAGCATTTCGCTAGCGACCGGCCCGCTCATGCGGCTGGGCTTGTTCCAATGTGGGGATGG
>NZ_JBXENY010000034.1:0-1099 GCF_059383875.1 Paenibacillus sp. JT22N7 | reverse complement strand
GCCAGAGATTTTTAATAAGTGGGTGCTGCCAAAGGAAAATGCGAAGGTAGATAACAAACCAGCGCTGACGACCCAATCGTTTCTTACGTGTGCCATGGATGGTCAAATCTATTTTCTCTCGGACGGTCAGCACGATTCAGATTAGGTAGACGAAGGACAACGGGGAGGAGGGATGCAGATGATCGGTTATGATCGATTGCGGGTAGAAGGCCCCTGCAAGCTGAAGCATATCACGGATGTGGCGATGAGCTGGAAGCCGGGCGAGCATGGGACGCTGCGGATTAGCGGGATCGTCGAGGAAGAGCTGCGAACGAATGCCACGCTGGAAGCGGTATGGCAGGATAAAATCGCTTTGTACGACGAAGAAGATGGCGCGCGGAAACCTCTTTTTAAGGGAGTCGTCACATCTGTGCAGACGGTGCATCGCAATGGGGTGTACACAGTCGAGATCGAGGCGGTATCGGGAAGCATCTACAGCGATCTGAAGAAGCGCAGGCGATCTTTTCAGGATACGAGCCAGACGTACGAGAAGATCATAACTACCGTACTGCGTGCGTATCCAGGTGGAGATGTGTTGCTTCAAAAGGGAGAGAAGGAAAAGCCATCTGAGCCTGTCATTCAATATGAGGAGACGGATTGGGAGCTGACGAAACGACTAGCGAGCCAGTTCCAGTCGGTGGTGGTCTGTGATATATTGGAAGAAACGCCGAAGCTGTTTATTGGGATGCCGGAGGGGAAAGAGCATAAGCTGCCTGAAGGAGCATCGTATACGGTGAGCAAGGATTTGGCGGCTTTTCAAAAAGCAGGCGGGGAAGCAGCGGGCCTGCATGATACGGATTTTTTCGGCTATGAAATACGATCCAAAACGTTCTATCGTTTGGGTGATCGCTTTAAAATTCGAGGCTATATTGAACTGATCGTATCGTCGATGACGGCACGTTTAGAGAAGGGGCAGCTCATCTACCACTACCGTCTGTCGCGGGAAGCGGGGATACGAGAGCAGCCTATGATGAACCGAAGGTTGTCAGGCCTGACACTGCAAGGAGAAATCCTTGCGGTGAAGGGAGAGCAGGTGCAGGTGCATCTGGCCATCGACGAT
>NZ_JBXENY010000033.1:0-1108 GCF_059383875.1 Paenibacillus sp. JT22N7 | reverse complement strand
GCCTTCGGGACAGAGGAGACAGGTGGTGCATGGTTGTCGTCAGCTCGTGTCGTGAGATGTTGGGTTAAGTCCCGCAACGAGCGCAACCCTTGATCTTAGTTGCCAGCAGGTGAAGCTGGGCACTCTAGGATGACTGCCGGTGACAAACCGGAGGAAGGTGGGGATGACGTCAAATCATCATGCCCCTTATGACCTGGGCTACACACGTACTACAATGGCCGATACAACGGGAAGCGAAACCGCGAGGTGGAGCCAATCCTATCAAAGTCGGTCTCAGTTCGGATTGCAGGCTGCAACTCGCCTGCATGAAGTCGGAATTGCTAGTAATCGCGGATCAGCATGCCGCGGTGAATACGTTCCCGGGTCTTGTACACACCGCCCGTCACACCACGAGAGTTTACAACACCCGAAGCCGGTGGGGTAACCGCAAGGAGCCAGCCGTCGAAGGTGGGGTAGATGATTGGGGTGAAGTCGTAACAAGGTAGCCGTATCGGAAGGTGCGGCTGGATCACCTCCTTTCTAAGGAAATACCTAATCCCGATGAGGATTAGATAAATGTGCGGATTAACGGCGCTTAGGCGTCAGACGTGAAAACCATTTGTTCAGTTTTGATGGAATTTGTTAGGGGCCATAGCTCAGCTGGGAGAGCGCCTGCCTTGCAAGCAGGAGGTCAGCGGTTCGATCCCGCTTGGCTCCACCAATAAAACCATCAGCGTTTCTTCTCTTCTAAAGTTTATCTTTAGATTAGAACAAACAAAACTTGCACCTTGAAAACTGGATAGCGAAAGCAAAGAACGAAACATCCTTTAGCGAGAAATATCGCAGGAAGGCAAAGTAAGGAAAGAACTTGAGTTTGATCTTGCCCTTTGTCTGAGCTGCAAGCGAAAGTGTGATCGAATTAGATGGACTTTTGGTAGTTCTTCTCGATATCGGACAGGCAACTGTACGAGGAGAGTAGGGACGGACAACGGCCGGCTAATCGAGCATACTGGAGCATCTGGTTAAGCTAATAAGAGCGCACGGAGGATGCCTAGGCACTAGGAGCCGAAGAAGGACGTGGCGAACAACGATACTGCCTCGGGGAGCCGTAAGCAGGCTTTGATCCGGG
>NZ_JBXENY010000032.1:0-1208 GCF_059383875.1 Paenibacillus sp. JT22N7 | reverse complement strand
GAGCTGGAACGGTCGGTGGCGGTACACGACTTGCAGCGGCTCGTTTCTCCACCCGCTGTCGATGCTCGTCCGCAGCACCGCATGCCGCTGAACGATCGTTTGCCAGCTTCGCTCAAACGCTGCCACATCCAATTCCCCTTGCAGCGTTAGCTGCATCTGGTTCACATAAGCCCCCGCTTGCGGTTCCAGACGGCTGTGGAACAACATGCCCTGCTGCATCGGCGTCAGCGCATACACCTCCTCCAGCTCCCCGATGGCGGCGCTCCGCTGCACCAATGCATCCAGCTCTTCCTGTGTCAGATCAGGCAGCCCCACATCGCTTGGCGTCAGCTCCGTCCGCTCCTGCGCCATACAATGCGCGATCACCGCCTCCAAACTCTGCTTCAACCGCTGCGCGAATTGCTCCACCGTCGCTGGACGGTACTGCGCAGCGCTATAGCTAATGGTCAGGCGCAACGTTCCCCCCGCGATCATCCCGTTGCATTCCAGCACCGCAGCTCGTTGCCTTCTACTGCTGATCGCCTCTCCCGAGGAGAGCGGGGATAGCTGAAGCGCGCTGCGCTCCAAATCCTGATCAAACTGGCCCAAGTAATTGAAGGAAATGTCGGGGTCACACGACCAGTCTTCCCCTTCCACCTGCTTGGACACATACCGCAGAAGGCCGTAGCCAACCCCTTTGTCCGGGATCGCTCGCAGCGTTTCCTTCACTCGCTTGATCTGCTGCGACAAGGTCATCTCTGGCTTCATCTCCAGCACCACCGGGTACGCGCTCGTGAACCAGCCGACCGTCCGGCTGACATCCACATCCGTAAGAATCGTTTCCCTTCCATGCCCTTCCAGCATGATCCCCACACGCGTCATACCGCTCCACGCCTGAACCGCCATCGCCAGGGCAGTTAACAGCAAGTCATTAATCTCCGTTCCGTAGGCTCGGTGCGCTTCTTTCAGCAGTTGCTGCGTCTGGACTTGCGACCATTCCACGGCCAGCGTTTGGCTAGCGGCTAGCGTTGAAGCTCCTAAAGCTTCTGAGGCTTCTGAGGCTTCTGAGGCTCCTGAAGCTACTGAGTCGTAATCCTTGGGCAGCGGCGGAACCGCCATCTCTACGATCCGCTTCCAGTACGCACGCTGCGTCTCCATCGCCGGACTTCCTGCATAAGCGCTCCATTGCTGCGCCCACGTCTGGAACGCGTCCGTTTTCTGCGGCAGCC
>NZ_JBXENY010000031.1:0-1221 GCF_059383875.1 Paenibacillus sp. JT22N7 | reverse complement strand
ACATGTCATAGCTTCGGTGGTGTGTTTAGCCCCGTTACATTTTCGGCGCAGAGTCACTCGACCAGTGAGCTATTACGCACTCTTTAAATGGTGGCTGCTTCTAAGCCAACATCCTGGTTGTCTTTGCAACTCCACATCCTTTCCCACTTAACACACACTTGGGGACCTTAGCTGATGATCTGGGCTGTTTCCCTCTTGACAATGGATCTTAGCACTCACTGTCTGACTCCCGAGAAGCACGTCTATGGCATTCGGAGTTTGACTAGACTTGGTAACCCTTGGCGGGCCCCGCACCCAATCAGTGCTCTACCTCCACGACGTTCATACCTCGAGGCTAGCCCTAAAGCTATTTCGGGGAGAACCAGCTATCTCCGAGTTCGATTGGAATTTCTCCGCTACCCCCACCTCATCCCCGCACTTTTCAACGTGCGTGGGTTCGGGCCTCCAGTGCGTGTTACCGCACCTTCACCCTGGACAGGGGTAGATCACACGGTTTCGGGTCTACGACCACGTACTTATTCGCCCTATTCAGACTCGCTTTCGCTGCGGCTCCGTCTTCCCGACTTAACCTTGCACGTGAACGTAACTCGCCGGTTCATTCTACAAAAGGCACGCCATCACCCATAGATTGGGCTCTGACTTCTTGTAAGCGCACGGTTTCAGGTTCTTTTTCACTCCGCTTCCGCGGTGCTTTTCACCTTTCCCTCACGGTACTGCTTCACTATCGGTCACTAGGGAGTATTTAGCCTTGGCAGATGGTCCTGCCGGATTCCGACGGGGTTTCTCGTGTCCCGCCGTACTCAGGATCCGTCTCGGAGAGTGTGTGCTTTTGGCTACAGGGCTTTTACCTCTTATAGCGGGCCTTTCCAGACCTCTTCGCCTAGCACACACCTTTGTAACTCCATGTGAGACGTCCTACAACCCCAAGGAGCAAGCTCCTTGGTTTGGGCTAATCCGCGTTCGCTCGCCGCTACTGACGGAATCACTTTTGTTTTCTCTTCCTCAGGGTACTTAGATGTTTCAGTTCCCCTGGTATGCCTCACCTTGACCTATGTATTCAGTCAAGAGTAACTGTCCATTACGACAGCTGGGTTTCCCCATTCGGAAATCCCCGGATCAAAGCCTGCTTACGGCTCCCCGAGGCAGTATCGTTGTTCGCCACGTCCTTCTTCGGCTCCTAGTGCCTAGGCATCCTCCGTGCGCTCTTATTAGCTTAACCAG
>NZ_JBXENY010000030.1:0-1374 GCF_059383875.1 Paenibacillus sp. JT22N7 | reverse complement strand
TTAGGATAAGCCCTCGACCGATTAGTATTCGTCAGCTGCACGCATTGCTGCGCTTCCACCCCGAACCTATCAACCTCGTCGTCTTCAAGGGGTCTTACTAAATTGGGAAATCTCATCTTGAGGGGGGCTTCGCGCTTAGATGCTTTCAGCGCTTATCCCGTCCGTACTTGGCTACCCAGCGGTGCTCCTGGCGGAACAACTGGTACACCAGCGGTACGTCCATCCCGGTCCTCTCGTACTAAGGACAGCTCCTCTCAAATTTCCTGCGCCCGCGACAGATAGGGACCGAACTGTCTCACGACGTTCTGAACCCAGCTCGCGTACCGCTTTAATGGGCGAACAGCCCAACCCTTGGGACCTACTTCAGCCCCAGGATGCGATGAGCCGACATCGAGGTGCCAAACCTCCCCGTCGATGTGGACTCTTGGGGGAGATAAGCCTGTTATCCCCAGGGTAGCTTTTATCCGTTGAGCGATGGCCCTTCCATTCGGTACCACCGGATCACTAAGCCCGACTTTCGTCCCTGCTCGACTTGTAGGTCTCGCAGTCAAGCTCCCTTATGCCTTTGCACTCTCCGAATGATTTCCAACCATTCTGAGGGAACCTTTGGGCGCCTCCGTTACATTTTAGGAGGCGACCGCCCCAGTCAAACTGTCCACCTGACACGGTCCCCGAACCAGTTTCATGGTCCTAGGTTAGAACTCCGATACGATCAGGGTGGTATCCCAACGTCGCCTCCACACAAGCTGGCGCTCATGCTTCAATGGCTCCCACCTATCCTGTACAGATCGTACCAAAGTTCAATATCAAGTTACAGTAAAGCTCCATGGGGTCTTTCCGTCTTGTCGCGGGTAACCTGCATCTTCACAGGTATTAAAATTTCACCGGATCTCTCGTTGAGACAGCGCCCAAGTCGTTACGCCATTCGTGCGGGTCAGAATTTACCTGACAAGGAATTTCGCTACCTTAGGACCGTTATAGTTACGGCCGCCGTTTACTGGGGCTTCGGTTCACAGCTTCGGGTTACCCCTAACCGCTCCCCTTAACCTTCCAGCACCGGGCAGGCGTCAGCCCGTATACTTCGCCTTACGGCTTCGCACAGACCTGTGTTTTTGCTAAACAGTCGCTTGGGCCTTTTCACTGCGACCCCCTCGGGCTATTCACCCTACCGAGGTACCCCTTCTCCCGAAGTTACGGGGTCATTTTGCCGAGTTCCTTAACGAGAGTTCTTCCGCGCGCCTTAGCATGCTCTGCTCGCCTACCTGTGTCGGTTTGCGGTACGGGCACCTTCACCTGGCTAGAGACTTTTCTCGGCAGCCGGAGTGCATGACCTTCGCTACTGTAATTTTCGCTCCCCATCACAGCCCAGCCTTA
>NZ_JBXENY010000029.1:0-1463 GCF_059383875.1 Paenibacillus sp. JT22N7 | reverse complement strand
TAAAATGTACCCCTTGTAAAGGACAATTAAAAAAAGGTTAGGCCACTTCAAGCTGCTGTCTGTATCGTGCAGGCGGCAGCTTATTTAAGTTCCATTGACCTCGATAATGATTGTAATAGATCATGTAGCTTTTTACTTCTTGCTTTACCTCTTCCAAGGTCATGCACGTTTTGATAGTCGTTTCATCTTTAAAATGCCCAAAAAATGATTCTTGTGGGGCGTTATCCCAACAGTTTCCTCTACGCGACATCGATTGACTTAGCCCCATTTTCTTCACAAGCTTTTGGAACTTCGGGTTCGTATAGTGAAATCCTTGATCCGAATGAATCAACGCATCCGGGGTGAGATGGCGATGTTTCTTGAGTTGTTTCAACGTCTCGATCGCAATATCCAAACCAATGGAAGCAGAAACTTCATAGGCTAAAATCTCATTGGTTTCGGCATCTTTAATCGTCGATAGATAGGCTCGCTTGTTGTTTCCATAGGTTAAATACGTGATGTCGGTTAAGAGCACCTTGCCGGCGATCCCTTGCTTAAAGGCTCGCTTTAAGGTGTTGGGACAGGTTCGATGCTCGTGGGTCGCTTTGGCCATACGTCGTGCGGGATTTGCTTTTCGAATGGGACAAACGATGTTGTACTTTTGCATGACACGACGAATTCGCTTGAGGTTGTAGGTGATTCCGTATTGATGATCCAGCGTCATTTTGATTTGACGAGCTCCCTTCTTTCTCCCCCGATAATGGTAGGCTTTCAGAAGGATCGCTTTCACCTTTTGATCGTTTTCTTCCTGTTTTTGACGATGTAATCGAGCATCTTCGCTACAAAATCGATAATAGCCGGAACGTGAAACCCCAGCGATTTCACAGAGAACATACAGCTTACGCCGGAAAGGATAGGTATTCATCATCTGTTGAATAAGTTCGAATTTTTGCTTCGTGCTTAGTTGGACTTCTTTTTTCTCATCTGCCTTTCGAGTTGATCGAGCTTTTTTAAGAATTCATTTTCCGCTTCGAGCCATTTCATTTTCGCTTCCAAACGGGCATACTTTTCTTCTAGACTTAATTCGCGGCTCAGAGTACGGCCTGAGGCGTGTTTTCTAGCGTCTGTTAATCCAGCAGGCCCCTGTGCTTGATAAGCCGTGCGCCATCGATTGGAAGCCTTCTTAATCCGGGTTGCCCCCAAAACGTCTAGTGCAAAGCCCGCTCCCTGAAAAATCTCACTTGGAAGCATACCTTGCTTGTATTCTTTAATAAATCGTTCTTTAAACGCATCCGTATAGGTAATGGCTTTGGCACTGACATTTTTCACATAGGGATTTGTTCTTAGCTGAGCTTGCTCTTGAGTTGTAAAGCATTTTTTAGACATCCGCTTCGACCACCGCTCGTTTTTTTATTTATTGTACACAAAAAAGACCCTACAAGATGACCTTTTTAAAGTGTCCATCTTATAGGGTACATTTTACT
>NZ_JBXENY010000028.1:0-1745 GCF_059383875.1 Paenibacillus sp. JT22N7 | reverse complement strand
GAGCTAATCGTTGGCACGCCGATCGCGGGACGTTCGCATGCTGACTTGCAGGGCATGCTGGGGATGTTCGTGAACACGCTGGCGCTGCGGCTGAGTCCGTCGGGTGAAAAAACGTTCTCTGCCTACTTGCAGGAAGTGAAGCAGACGGCGCTAAGCGCCTTTGAACATGGGGACTATCCGTTCGAGGAGCTGGTGGAGCAGGTAGTCAGGCAGCGGGATTTGAGCCGCAATCCGCTTTTTGATGCGATGCTGGTGTTGCAAAACACGGAGCAATCGGAGCTGGAGCTGGCGGATCTGCAATGGACGCCGTACCCGCTAGAAAGCGGAGCAGCGAAATTCGATCTGACGCTGTCGGTAAGTGAAGAGGAGCAGGGCATGCGTTGCACGCTGGAATACGCGGTGAAGCTGTTCGAGCAGGCCACAATAGAGCGCTGGGTGGGTCATTTTACGGAGCTGCTGCGTCAAGTGACTCGCGATTCGCATACAATGCTGGGAAGCATGGACTTGCTGACGGCAGGGCAGCGGGAGCAGTTGCTGGTGCACTTTAACGATACAGGGGCAGAAGCGCTGCTTGAGCAGCCATCGACGCTGCATGCGCTGTTTGAGGAGCAAGCGGCGAAGACACCGGAACGTGTCGCCGTCGTTTGCGGGGATGAGGCCTTGACCTACCAAGAGCTGAACGAACGGGCAAATCGACTTGCCAGAATGATACAGGGCTACGGTGCAGGACCAGAACGTATTGTTGCGGTTCAGTGCAGACGTTCCGTAGAGATGGCCGTCGCCTTGCTCGGGGTGCTTAAGGCAGGCTCTGTTTATCTGCCTCTTTCTTTGGAAGATCCTGTGGAACGTATGCAGTTCCTTTTGAAGAACAGCGGTGCATTGCTATTGTTGTCTGATTCTGTGCAGGAAGCGCCGTGCCCCGTATTGCTATTGGATGACGCCCGCATCGATGCCGAGATGTCAGGAAATCTCTTAAACAATGCAAAGCCCGAAAATTTAGCGTATGTCATTTATACATCCGGCACGACAGGCAAGCCTAAAGGCGTTATGGTGGAACATCGCAGCATCGTTCATACGCTTCAATGGAAAGCTGCAACCTACCATTTTGATCAGGGAAAGGTACTTCATGCAAGCCCGTATGTGTTTGATGCATTCATCTCGCACTTCTTCGCACCTCTTATTACAGGAGCAACCGTCGTATTGATTCGAGATGAAGAACTGAAAGATCCGGGAGCCATTGCGAAGGCGCTAGTGGAGCACTCGATTACGCACGCTCAATTTACGACAGGGATGTTTGCAGTCCTGCTGGATATGTTGAAGCCAGCCCAACTAGCAACTGTGCGCAGTGTGGTGATTGGTGGTGAAAAGCTCAGCGGGACGCTCATTGAAAAAATACTGAATTATCCCCAAATTGAGTTTGTTAGCGAGTACGGACCGACGGAAAACAGCGTTGTAACAACCGCTTTGCCTATCACTGGTGTCTGGCAGGAACATGGACTTGGCAAAGCGATTGGCAAAACGAAGGTGTATGTACTCGCAGCGGACGGGCAACTCCAGCCGATTGGCGTGCCAGGTGAACTGTGCATAAGCGGAGTCGGTCTAGCCCGAGGATATTGGGATAGAGCGGATCTGACTTTGGAAAAATTTGTGACGAACCCGTTTGAGCCAGGGGAGCGAATGTACCGTACGGGGGACTTGGTTCGCTGGCAGGCGGATGGTTCCTTGACGTATGTGGGACGAAGGGA
>NZ_JBXENY010000027.1:0-2006 GCF_059383875.1 Paenibacillus sp. JT22N7 | reverse complement strand
ATTTTTTAGACATCCGCTTCGACCACCGCTCGTTTTTTTATTTATTGTACACAAAAAAGACCCTACAAGATGACCTTTTTAAAGTGTCCATCTTATAGGGTACATTTTACTTTGGCGGCAACGCCCTTTTAAGCTTATGTAACTTATTTTTAAGAGCAGCGTACTATTCGGAAGGAGCATGTGTGGCTTGCGCCGGATCGAGTGTCAAAATCGTTTTGCAGAACATGCAGCGGTCCGTTTTGCCGAGCATTTTCGTCGGGCGATTACATTCGGGACATGTTAGCATCGTTGCACTGGTTGACATCATGCCTGCCCAGAAATAAACGGCAACGCTGACGAGCAAGGAAATCATCCCAATAACCATAAAAATTGCGGCAACGATTTTACCAGCTTGTCCCCAAAGCACGATTCCGGCTGTACCGAGAATCATAACACCCATGCCGACAAGTGTGAAAATCAGCCCCCACAGACGAAATTCGTTTATTTTCGCTGATTTGAAAAAAAACTTATTCACTTTGTCCATCCTCTCCATGGTATTCTTATTAAAATCAGACGGTTTTTCCATCCATGTAAGCAGGAAACTGTCTCGGGTTTGTCGAAATAACAAACACCGTAGATTATTATATCTTAATCATATTGGATTAGCTATACGGAGGCCCAAGTGAAACATATAAAAGAACATTTCATTCAAACGCATCAATCACAGCCAGAGCTGCTTGGTCTTATCGCAATCGAGAACTCTTATGCTTACAGTCCGTTGACTGAAGGATTGGATTTGCTTCTGCTTGCAATTGTGGAGCAGACTGCTGTTCAAAGTATTGAGCATGTACGCATTGAAGGCCAGCATGTGCTGATTCGAAGTGTGAGTGTAGGCCAGCTGGAGCAGTGGATGGCAAGCGGGGAGAACAAAAGTATTATTCAATGGATAGTTCGGGGGGAGATACTGTTGGAGCGCGACAGCCGTATAAGCGATATTCGTGAGCGCATTATACAATTTCCGGACGTCATGAGAGAGCAAAAGCGGTTTGTAGAGTTCTCCGGCTTTCTGAGAAGTTACCTGCAGGCAAAGCATGATTACGAAGAGCGCAATATTCTGGATGCTTACAGCAATATATTAACTGCACTGCATCACTGGGCGCACATTGTATTAATTGAAGAAGGGCAGCATCCAGAGCTAACCGTGTGGCGTCAAATGCGTCGGGTACATCCTGGGGTGTATAAGCTGTATGAAGAATTAACCGTCAGCCCTGAAACGCTGGAGCAGCGCGTTCAACTGGTTATGCTCGCTTGTGAGTTTACGGTAATCAACAAAATGAAGGACTGCTGTTCCTTGCTCTTTAGCATCATGATGAGCCGGGAGGAGCCATGGAGCATCAGCGAGCTGCAGGAGCATGAGCGAATAAAGACCCTTCATGTCGATTTATCCTTGCTGCTGCAACGTTTGGTCAAACGCTCGCTTATTCGTGAAGTTGCGGTGATGGCAGCAAGCGGAGATACTGAGGCGTTGGAGCTTCGATATATGACGCTGGCTGTATAAAATAGAACGGCAAAAGATACCCAAATCGCTTGCTACAAGCGTAGGGTATCTTTTTTTAAAATAGGGCTTGACTATATTTTGCGAGCTGTGATATATTAATACACGCCGCTTTTGAAGCAAGGAAATAACTTGAATCGACAAACGAAAAAAAATGTCGAAGAAAAGAAAAAAAAGTACTTGCAATTGAGTAGGCAGTCATGGTATATTATAAAAGTCGCCGCTGAGAGAAAACGCGGTTGACACAAAAAGAATTAGTTAGAGAAATTGTTCTTTGAAAACTGAACAACGAGTGAAACTGCCACATTAACTTAAGTTAATGTAAAGCGATACAAAAAAAGTAATGAGCAAGTCAAACAATACCTAAATGGAGAGTTTGATCCTGGCTCAGGACGAACGCTGGCGGCGTGCCTAATACATGCAAGTCGAGCGGAGTTGATGGAGTGCTTGCACTCCTGATGCTTAGCGGCGG
>NZ_JBXENY010000026.1:0-2803 GCF_059383875.1 Paenibacillus sp. JT22N7 | reverse complement strand
GGACAGCAGCACACCGACGCGGTCTTCACTGCTCACGCCCTGCGCGCGCAGCCAGCCCGCGATGCGGTTGGCTTGCCCGTCCAGCTCGCCGTACGTCCACACGGCCAGTCCACTCACCAGCGCCGGATGCCCCGGCGTTCGGGCAGCCTGCTGCTCGAATAGCCCATGCACCGTCACGTTCTCAGGGAGCTCCAGCTCCGTAGCGTTAAAGTGCACCAGCAGCTGCTCCCGCTGCTCTGCCGTCAGCAGCTCCATCTGCGTGACCGGCACGTTCGGCTGGCTCACGATCTGTTCCACCAGTTGCAGCCAGTGACCCTGCACCCGCTCCATAGCCTCCTGTTCGTATACCTGTCCGTTATAGTCGAAATGTACGACCAGTTCTTCTCCAGGCTGAATCATCACATTCAGGTCATAATTCGTTTGTTCGTCTGCCTGCACGCTGGTAATCGCCAGTCCGCTCGCATCCAGGGAGGCTTCCGAGCTCGTCGGCATCGGATAATTCTCGAACACTAAAATATGGTCAAACAGCTCTCTCGTTCCGGTGCAATGCGCCTGGATCTCATGCAGCGGATAGTAGCCATAGGCTTGCGCAGCCAGCGCGTCCGCCTGCATCCGCCGCAGCACATCCGCCGCCGTATCCTGACCCTCGCACGCGACCCGGACGGGCAGCGTGTTGATGAACAGTCCGATCATGCTTTCCACGCCTGGAAGGTCGGCAGGTCGGCCCGACACCACCCCGCCAAACACCACATCCCGGCTACCGCTGTAGCGGTGCAGTAACAATCCCCATGCCGTTTGCAGCAGCGTGTTCATCGTTACGCCATGCGCTTTGGCCGCCGCCGCGATTCGCTCACTTTGCTCCCGAGGCACGACTCCGCTCACACGCCTCGCTTCATAGCCTGACGTCTGGCGCTGGCGTTTCGGGAACACCGCCTGTGCTTCACAGCCCGACAGTCGTTCCTTCCAGTAGCGCAGCGCCGACGCCTCGTCCTGCTCCGACAGCCAGCGGATATAGGCGCTGTACGCCGGACCTTTTGGCTTCTCCTGCTCCTGCCGCGCCTCTTCGTTACCCGAGATGCTGTTGGCGCTGTAGGCACTGTAAGTGCGCAGCACTTCCTCCATCACCAGCGGCAAGCACCAGCCGTCCATCACAATATGATGGAAGCTCCAGACCAGCTCGTGCGTATGCTCCCCTGTGCGGAACAACGCCACTCGCATCAGGCTCTCCGCTTCCACATCAAAGCCCTGCCTCCGGTCCGCCGTCCGCCACTGCGCCACGTCAGCTTCCTGCTCGGTGACGGGTTTCAGCGACAGATCGGCATACGCGAGCTGGAACGGTCGGTGGCGGTACACGACTTGCAGCGGCTCGTTTCTCCACCCGCTGTCGATGCTCGTCCGCAGCACCGCATGCCGCTGAACGATCGTTTGCCAGCTTCGTTCAAACGCTGCCACATCCAATTCCCCTTGCAGCGTTAGCTGCATCTGGTTCACATAAGCCCCCGCTTGCGGGTCCAGGCGGCTGTGGAACAACATGCCCTGCTGCATCGGCGTCAGCGCGTACACCTCCTCCATCTCTCCGATGGCTGCGCTTCGCTGCACCAACGCATCCAGCTCATCCTGCGTCATGTCAGGCAACCGCACATCGCTTGGCGTCATTTCCGTCCGCTCCTGCGCCATACAATGTGCGATCACCGCCTCCAAGCTTTCTTTCAACTGCTGCGCGAACTGCTCCATCGTCGCTTGGTGGTACTGCGCGGCGCTGTAGCTAACGGTCAGGCGCAACGTTCCCTCCGCGATCATCCCGTTGCATTCCAGCAGCGCGGCTCGTTGCCTTCTACTGCTGATCGCCTCTCCCGAGGAGAGCGGGGATAGCTCAAGCGCGCTGCGCTCCAAATCCTGATCAAACTGGCCCAAGTAATTGAAGGAAATATCCGGGTCACACGACCAGTCTTCTCCTTCCACCTGCTTGGACACATACCGCAGGAGGCCGTAGCCGACTCCTTTGTCCGGGATCGCTCGCAGCGTTTCCTTCACTCGCTTGATTTGCTGCGACAAGGTCATCTCTGGCTTCATCTCCAGCACCACCGGGTACGCGCTCGTGAACCAGCCGACCGTCCGGCTGACATCCAAATCCGGGAGGATCGTTTCCCTGCCGTGTCCTTCCAGCATGATCCCCACACGCCCCATACCGCTCCACGCCTGAACCGCCATCGCCAGGGCAGTGAGCAGCAAATCATTGATCTCCGTTCCGTAAGCTCGGTGCGCTTCTTTCAGCAGTTGCTGCGTCTGGACTTGCGACCACTCCACGGCCAGCGTTTTGCTAGTTGCTAGCGTTGAAGCTCCTAAAGCTCCTGAGGCTACTGGGGTTTCTGAAGCTCCTAAAGCTCCTAAAGCTCCTAAAGCTCCTAAAGCTCCTAAAGCTCCTAAAGCTACTGAGTCGTAATCCTTGGGCAGCGGCGGAACCGCCGTCTCTACGATCCGCTTCCAGTACGCACGCTGCGTCTCCATCGCCGGACTTCCTGCATAAGCGCTCCATTGCTGCGCCCACGTCTGGAACGCGTCCGTTTTCTGCGGCAGCCGGATGTCTTTCCCTTGTACCGCTTGCTCGTAAGCAGCGGCAAAATCTTCAAACAGAATTCGCCAAGATACCCCGTCCACGACCCAGTGATGAATGACAAGGAGTAAATGATCTCCATCCCCACATTGGAACAAGCCCAGCCGCATGAGCGGGCCGGTCGCTAGCGAAATGCTGCCTTGCAGCTCAGCGGCAGCGGCTTCGACCTTTTCGCTCCATCCGGGCTCA
>NZ_JBXENY010000025.1:0-3728 GCF_059383875.1 Paenibacillus sp. JT22N7 | reverse complement strand
AGCGCAACGGCAAGCAATGCCCAAGGCACGGTATATCTGGATGGAGTAACTGTGACCTTACAAGAAGAGGCTAATCAAGTGTTCAATGGTGGCTTTGAATCAAATAAAAGAACAGATAGGGGAGCAGATGGCTGGGGCCAGTATAAGGCGTCAGGGGTCACTGGAACTTATGGAATCATTACTGCAGGGGTAGTTGAAAGACGACAAGCCCAAAAACTAGCTTTTCCAATACTGGAGATAGTGCGAATGTCTCACAGGTGATGTTTATGAAAGGCAGTCAAAGTTATAACGTAAAAGGGATGCTGAAGTTGACTGACTTTTAGTATAATTATAGTTTTGAAGATGATAGGAATCAAAATAATCCACCTGACTTTTGGGAGGTTAAATGGCGGAATGGTACTAGTGAAGGAAGTAAAGCTGTAATTGCTCCTTATGTGCCTACAGAAGGGAAAAGTATTTATCGTCTTTATAATGGAATGGGAGATGTGGCATCTTATCAATATGCGGATTCAGAATGGATACCGGTAAGAGGGATACAAAATTATACAGTCCTTGCTGATATGAGGTATGGACTTAATACAAATGGTAATAAAGTACTTGGAGTCATTGAATATGATTTTAATGGTACTCAATTAGCTTATCATTCGACCAAATGAAAATCAGGTTTGCAGTTGGTGGTGCAGAAAAGCTTATTTGGATTTAGATAATGTTGAGTTAATAAAAAGGATAATATCTTAAAAAAGATTGAAAGATGTTTATTTAACTTGTTTTTAGCCCATGGCTGATTTTGTGTAGGGGTAGCTGATTTCCTCATACATAAGAATTAGCTCTGGGCTTTTTTTAATGTGCAGTTTATTGCACTCTCATTAAAAGTTGAAGAATACATCTCAAATTCCATCAAAATCAGTGTTAATAACCTTTTACTTCTACTTATTCGACATTTAAATCTATAATTAGACAAAATATCTTAATGAAATATAGGAATAGAGAATGGTATATTTGTTGTTGGGTCTTTTAGGGGAATGAAGGAATTCTTTATTGCATTGTTTTCAATTGATAAAATGTAACAAGACTAATATAAAAGGAGTAGAGTAGTGAAAAATTCATATGGCTACAAAATGATAATAAGTATATGTATATTTGCGATGTTAGGTCAGTACCATTCTGTTGGAAGTATTTATGCTTCCCAAGGTCAGCCTGCTATTAAATCAGGAACAAAATATATATATGGTGAAAATGGTTTGCTTGATTATATTCATTTACCATCAGGACGTTTTATGAAAAATAACTATGATGAGAATGGGAATTTGCTTCAAAAGAAGAACGTTATAATGAGTCCGACTAATAGGTTGACTTACAATGGGAATCAAGTGCTAGAGCTTTCAAGTAATGGTGTTAATACAGCAGCAGGTGGAAAAAATACCGTCGAATTTTGGATGTACTGGGATGGTACAGAAGCTGCGATGCCGTTTGCTTGGTATCCAGGATATGATTTATATATAGCGGGGGGTATGTTCGGATTTAATATTTTTAATGGAGATATTATGGGAGTGCCGTCGGCAACATTGAAAAACCGATGGGTGCATGTAGCAGCGGTATTCTATAACGGAGAAATAAACCCAACCAATGTCGAACTCTACATAGATGGAGTGAAACAAACTTTAAAGGATTTTGCAGCAACCTCAAGCAGGCGTCCTGTAAGTGTAGGCAATAAAGTGAATATTGGCGGGTATGCAGAAGGCGGAGCGAACCACTACACGTTTAAAGGCAAGCTGTCCAATATGCGAATATGGAATACAGGGCTCTCTGCTGATCTAATTCAATCTAACATGTATCGCAAGCTAGCAGGAAACGAGCAGGGACTTGTGGGAGAATGGGTCTTGTTCGAAAGTCCAATAGAATCAAAGCAATTTAATGGAAATCAAGTGCTGGAGCTCTCAAGTAATGGCGTAAATACAGCAGCTGGTGGAAAAAACACCGTCGAATTTTGGATGTACTGGGATGGTACAGAAGCTGCGATGCCGTTTGCTTGGTATCCAGGATATGATTTGTATCTAGCATCGGGCATGTTTGGATTTAATATTTTCAATGGAGATATTATGGGAGTGCCGTCAGCATCGTTGAAAAATCGATGGGTACATGTAGCAGCGGTATTTTATAACGGAGAAATAAACCCAACAAATGTCGAGCTCTACATAGATGGAGTGAAACAAACTTTAAGGGATTTTGCGCCACCCTCGAGCAGACGACCTGTAAGTGTGGGGAATAAAGTGAATATTGGCGGGTATGCAGAAGGCGCAACGAATCTCTACACGTTTAAAGGCAAGCTGTCCAATATGCGAATTTGGAATACGGGGTTGTCTGCTGGTCAAATTCAATCCAGTATGTATCGCAAGCTAGCAGGAAATGAGCAGGGACTTGTGGGAGAATGGGTCTTGTCCGATAGTCCGTTAGAATCAAAGCCATTCATTGGGGATCAAGTAATGGAGCTTTCAAGTAACGGTGTTAATACAGCAGCAGGTGGAAAAAATACCGTCGAATTTTGGATGTACTGGGATGGTACAGAGGCTGCGATGCCGTTTGCTTGGTATCCAGGATATGATTTATATATAGCGGGGGGTATGTTCGGATTTAATATTTTCAACGGAGATATTATGGGAGTGCCGTCGGCAACATTGAAAAACCGATGGGTGCATGTAGCGGCGGTATTTTATAACGGAGAAATAACCCCGACCAATGTCGAACTGTATATAGACGGTGTGAAACAAACTTTAAGGGATTTTGCAGCAACATCTAGCAAACGCCCTGTAAGTGTGGGGAATAAAGTAAATATTGGCGGGTATGTAGAAGGCGGAGCGAACCACTACACGTTTAAAGGCAAGCTGTCTGATTTGCGAATATGGAATACAGGGTTGTCTCAAAGCCAAATTAAGTTCAATATTTTCAAAAAACTATATGGTAATGAAACGGGATTAGTCACGAATTGGAAAGTTATTGATTATGAATATATACTGACTGAAGCTTAATTCTGCTTCAATACGGCTCATGCCTGAATATTCCGTGTAGGGGAAATGATAAGCTTGAACTACACGTGATACAGTCATGGGCTATTACTATTTGTGGAATTAATGAATTTTACGATATAAATTCATTTGAAGTATAAGAAATTTTATTTTCAACTTAAATTTCGACATATTAAAACAAAGTTCGAACGTTCGTTATATTTCCGGATCTTCGACCATTCAATGACAATACTCCCCAAAATCTTTTACTACTTTATCTATCTTAATAACACTATTAGAACTTTACCCAAAATATCAAATGGGTTAAAACTTCAATAAAAAACTAAAGCTAATTATGTAGAAATAAGATGAAAAAGATAGAAGATTTTGTTTTGTTGAGCAAAAATAATAATTTCATATTGAAAATCGACATATAAAGACATAATTCGACAAAATCTCCTAATGAATAAAAGGATATAACCATGATATATTTATCACTGGGTCTTTTTGCGGAGGGAAATAATATATGCCACTTTATAGATTTCAAGTTATATAATTATTGGATTTTTCGAGATTATCCGAATTGGAGGGGTATTATGCTTACCGATTTTAGTTATGACGGATTGTAATATGAAGTGCGACACATAAAAATGACCCATGACCGATTCGTGTGTAGAATGAAGTTACCACACTACCCCTACACAGGAGAATCAGCCATGAGCTACC
>NZ_JBXENY010000024.1:0-5160 GCF_059383875.1 Paenibacillus sp. JT22N7 | reverse complement strand
GCTGCGGATTCAGTACAAGGATTATGCGGTTTGGCAGCAGTCTGAAGCCTATAAAGAGCAAATGAAGCAGCATGAAGCTTACTGGCTGAAGGCATTGGATGGAGAATTGCCAGTGCTGGAGCTGCCGACGGACGCAGCACGTCCTGCGATAAGACAGTCCGATGGAGCCGCGTTTGACTTTGAGCTCGATTCGCATCAGAGGGATGCGCTGCACGAGCTTGCTGCTCAGCATGGATCTACGCTGTATATGGTGCTGTTAGCGGCGTATACGATTTTGCTGCATAAATACTCCGGGCAAGAAGACATTATCGTCGGTACGCCGATTGCAAGCAGAACGCATCCGGACGTAGAGCCGCTAATTGGAATGTTCGTCAATACCCTTGCGATCCGCACATATCCGCACGGCAGCATGCCGTTTTTAAGCTATTTGCAGGAAATGAAGGAAACGGCGCTCGGAGCGTACGAGCATCAGGACTACTTGTTTGAACAATTGGTAGAAAACGTGCAGGTTAATCGTGATTTAAGCCGCAATCCAGTGTTTGATGCCATGTTTGTCCTGCAAAATACAGAAAACACAGGCATTCGTATAGAAGGGCTTGAATTAAAGCCATATCAGAGCGAATACGCGATAGCTAAATTCGACCTAGTTCTGGATGTTCGGGAAGAAAGCGACGGACTATCATGCAGCCTACAGTACGCAACAGCTTTATTCAATAGGGAAACGGCGCAGCGGATGGCGAAGCATTTTGCTCATTTGGTAGACAGCATTATTGAAGCACCTGAGGCAGAGATTTCTGATCTGAGCATGCTGAGCAGCATAGAGCTTTCACAGATTTTGCACGCTTTCAACGATACAACAGCGGAGTATCAGCGGGAGAAGACGATTCAGCAGCTGTTTGAGGAGCAGGCGCAGCAAAATCCGAACGCTGTAGCCGTTCGGTTTGAGCAGGAGCAGCTGACGTATCGGGCGTTGAACGAACGAGCCAATCGCTTGGCCCGAACACTGAGGGCTGCAGGTGTGAAGCCTGATCAATTGGTGGGCATTATGGCCGAGCGCTCGCTGGATATGGTCGTTGGCTTGATGGCGATTTTAAAAGCAGGGGGCGCATATGTGCCGATTGATCCGGACTATCCGCAGGAACGAATCAGCTACATGCTGGAAGACTCTGGGACGCAGGTGCTGTTGGTTCAGGAGCAGAGGCAGCAGCAAGCTGTGTTTGAAGGCACGGTCATTTTGCTGGATCACGAGCAGTCTTATCATGAAGATAGGGCCAATCTGGAATCCGTCAATGCGCCGAGCGATGCGGCCTACGTCATCTACACATCGGGGACGACAGGCAAGCCGAAAGGAACCTTGATCGAGCATAAAAATGTTGTGCGGCTGCTGTTCAACAGCAAAAACTTGTTTGATTTCGGCCCGTCGGATACGTGGACGCTGTTCCACTCGTTCTGCTTTGACTTCTCGGTATGGGAGATGTACGGGGCTTTGCTGTACGGCGGGAAATTGGTCATCGTGCCATCGCTGGCGGCAAAAAATCCGGCGCAGTTTCTGCGATTGCTGGCTGAGCAGCAAGTGACGATTTTGAACCAGACACCAACCTACTTCTACCAATTGCTGCGTGAAGCGCTGGCAGAGGAAGCGCCGATGCTGAGCGTGCGCAAGGTCATTTTTGGCGGTGAGGCATTAAGCCCGCAACTGTTAAAAAACTGGAGGGCGAAATATCCGGCGACGCAGCTGATCAATATGTACGGCATTACGGAAACGACGGTACATGTCACGTACAAAGAGATTACCGAGGTAGAGATTGAGCAGGCGAAAAGCAATATCGGCCGTCCGATTCCTACGCTAAAAGTATACGTGCTGGATGCAAAGCGCAATTGCGTGCCTGTCGGTGTGACTGGGGAAATGTATGTAGCTGGCGAAGGGCTGGCGCGTCTGTACTTGAACCGTCCTGATTTGACAAATGAGAAGTTTGTGGACAATCCTTTTGATGCTGGCGCAAAAATGTACCGTTCCGGGGATTTGGCAAGATGGCTGCCAGATGGCAGCATCGAGTATTTGGGCCGAATCGATCATCAAGTGAAAATTCGCGGGTACCGTATTGAGCTTGGCGAAATCGAAACGCAGCTGACCAGGGTGGAAGCGGTGCAGGAGGCAATCGTTCTCGCTTGCGAGGATGGAGGCGGAGAGAAGCATCTTTGCGCGTATTTTGTAGCGGATCAGCCGTTTGCGGTAAACGAGATAAGAAGCCTGCTATCGCAAGAGCTGCCGGGGTACATGATTCCGTCGTACTTTGTGCAGATGGATCGGATGCCGCTGACATCGAACGGAAAAATCGACCGCAAAGCGCTGCCAGCGCCTGAAGGCAGATTGCAAACAGGAGAGGAGCATGTCGCGCCGCGCACGTCGCAGGAAGCGCAGCTTGCGGAAATTTGGCGGGAAGTGCTCAGGCTGGAGCGGGTTGGTGTAAAGGACAATTTCTTCGAGCTTGGCGGCCACTCTTTAAGGGCAGCAACGCTGGTAAGCATGGTGCGTAAAGCGATGAATGTGGACCTCCCGCTGCGGGATGTGTTCCACTTCGCTACCATTGAACAGATGGCGTATGCGATTGGCAAGCTGGAACAAGCTTCTTACAGCTTCATTCCTTCAATTATTGAAGAAAACGAATTTTATCCGCTGTCCTCAGCGCAAAAACGCCTGTACGTGCTACAGCAGCTGGAGGGAGCGGAGCTTAGTTACAATATGCCAGTCGCTCTGCGTCTGGCGGGATCGCTGGATCGTCAGCGGCTGGAAAGGGCGCTGCAAGCGCTGGTGGCCCGCCACGAATCGCTGCGGACAGAGTTTGCAGTAGTTGACGGGGAGCCGATGCAGCGTATTGTGGCGTCTGCCGTGTTCTCGGTAACTTACGAGGAGGCGACGGAGGAGGAAGCACAGGAGCGCGTTCGCACCTTCCTTCGTCCGTTCGACCTCAGCGAAGCGCCGCTGCTGCGGACGACGGTGGTGCGCGTAGGCGAAGCGAATCATTTGCTGTTGTTCGATATGCATCATATTATTTCCGACGGCACGTCGATGAGTATATTTGTGCAGGAGTTTACGAAGCTGTATGGAGGAGAAGAACTGGAGCCACTGCGTTTGCAGTATAAAGATTATGCAGTCTGGCAGCAAAGCTGCCGGGAAAGCGCGTCTTATCGGGAGATGGAGCGCTACTGGCTGAAGCAGTTCGCCGGGGAGCTGCCGGTGCTGAGCCTGCCGCTCGATTATCCGCTTCCGGCGGTGCGCAGCTTCGAGGGAGCACGCGTAGAATTCGAGCTGGACAGCGAGCTGTCAGGAGCGCTGCGGGAGCTGGCCCGTACGAGCGGGGCGACGGTGTATATGGTGCTGCTGGCAGCGTACAGCGCGTTGCTTGGCCGGTTAAGCAGTCAGGAGGAGCTGATCGTCGGCACGCCGATTGCGGGACGTTCGCATGCTGACTTGCAGGGCATGCTAGGGATGTTCGTGAACACACTGGCGCTGCGGCTGAGCCCGTCGGGTGAAAAACCATTCTCCGCCTACTTGCAGGAAGTGAAGCAGACGGCGCTAAGCGCCTTCGAACACGGGGACTATCCGTTCGAGGAACTGGTGGAGCAGGTAGTCAGGCAGCGGGATTTGAGCCGCAATCCGCTTTTTGATGCGATGCTGGTGTTGCAAAACACGGAGCAGTCGGAGTTGGAGCTGGCGGATCTGCAATGGACGCCGTACCCAGTAGAAAGTGGAGCGGCGAAATTCGATCTGACGCTGTCGGTAAGTGAAGAGGAGCAGGGCATGCGTTGCACGCTGGAATACGCGGTGAAGCTGTTCGAGCGGGCCACGATTGAGCGCTGGGTGGGTCATTTTACGGAGCTGCTGCGTCAAGTGACCCGCGATTCGCATACAACGCTGGGAAGCATGGACTTGCTGACGGCAGGGCAGCGGGAGCAGTTGCTGGTGGACTTTAACGATACAGGGGCAGAAGTGCTGCTAGAGCAGCGGGCGACGCTGCATGAGCTGTTTGAGGAGCAAGCGGCGAAGACGCCGGAACGTGTCGCCGTCGTTTGCGGGGAGGAGGCCTTGACCTACCAAGAGCTGAACGAACGCAGCAGCAGTGTGGCGTTTAATTTGCAGAAGCGCGGCGTGGCGCCAGCAGATGTTGTTGCCATCATGCCTACGCGTTCCGTGGAACTGATCGTTGGCATCCTAGGCATTTTGAAAACGGGCGCTGCTTATGTGCCGATTGATCCCGACTATCCGACAGAACGGATTCATTTCATGCTGGAGGACAGCAGGGCTCGTTTTTGCCTGACGCATCAAGCACATGTTCATCAAGTTAAACAATCAGCAGTGGAGGTTCTTCTACTAGACGGGTTAGAAAAACTAGAGGAGCATTCCGAACAGCCTTTACCTGCAATCCTTCCGACAGATGTAGCTTACATCATTTATACGTCCGGTTCGACCGGCAGGCCGAAAGGCGTTATGATCGAACACCGCTCTGTCGTTCATTTGTGCAGATGGCATCAGGCCTATTTTGATATGAGTGCAACAGATCGGACAACCCAATATGCAGGTATTGGTTTTGATGCAGCGGCGTGGGAAATATTCCCTTCCCTTACGATAGGAGCCGCCGTGCATATCGTACCGGAAGATTTGCGTCTGGACCCTGCCGCCTTAAATGCCTATTTTGAGGAAAAAAACATAACGGTCAGCTTCTTGCCGACACAGGTGTGCGAACAGTTTATAACGCTGGAAAATCGTTCTCTGCGCGTTTTGTTGACGGGCGGGGATCGTTTGAAGAAAATCAGTCATACTCGGTATGCTTTATACAACAACTATGGACCTACAGAAGGTACAGTGCTTGCTACATCGGCCCGAGTGGATGCATCCCTTGCTGTCATACCGATCGGGAAGCCTATTTCTAACACCCGAGTGTATGTACTTACCCAGGAGAACGGCTTGCAGCCTGTTGGTGCTGTTGGTGAACTGTGCATAAGCGGAGTCGGTCTAGCCCGAGGGTATTGGGATAGAGCGGATCTGAATTTGGAAAAATTTGTGACGAACCCGTTTGAGCCAGGGGAGCGAATGTACCGTACGGGGGACTTGGTTCGCTGGCAGGCGGATGGTTCCTTGACGTATGTGGGACGAAGGGA
>NZ_JBXENY010000023.1:0-14278 GCF_059383875.1 Paenibacillus sp. JT22N7 | reverse complement strand
TCCCAATTTAGTAAGACCCCTTGAAGACGACGAGGTTGATAGGTTCGGGGTGGAAGCGCAGCAATGCGTGCAGCTGACGAATACTAATCGGTCGAGGGCTTATCCTAACAAACACGCTAAAGTTTCAGACTTTGTCTTTCGCATCCAGTTTTCAGGGTAGCAATACTTTGATGATCGTTGGATCTTTTCGAAGCTGATTCGAGAAGGGATTCAATGAAAAATACCTGTTTGGTGGCGATGGCGGAGGGGAACCACGCGTTCCCATCCCGAACACGACCGTTAAGCCCTCCAGCGCCGATGGTACTTGGACCGCAGGGTCCTGGGAGAGTAGGACGTCGCCAAGCACGAGAAGCCTGCCGCAGTTTGCGGCAGGTTTTTTGTTTCGTTTTTAATGAAATAAACGTTATTACGTCAAAAGTCCTTTGAACGAAAGGGCCTTTGGCGTTTTTATATTTTAACCCTGTGTTACCGTTGCTTTGGTAACGTCCACAGCTCTGCTACCGGTTCTTGTTAACGCTGTAGCTTGTAAATGCATAGATGATACTAATTAGGCTTCTAGGCTTTATACACGATGCAGGTTGCTTTTAGGCATGCATAGCACTAATTGTTTTGCATGGCAGGTTAACTAACGGTATGGGATTGGTCTTTAGATATGGCTGGGTATTAGCGGAGTTGGACAGCTAGAGAGTAGTTTGTTGGGCTCATAGAAGGGATTAGTATCATGTTTATAAAGCCATTTTAAGTATACTATTTAGGATATTTTTCATCTTAAATTACAATATTATTATGAACAACAAGATTAAAATAAGGGTTAACAAGGTTCGTAAATATACATAATTAGTTTATGAAATGTCCTGACATTTGATTGTTTGGTTATAGGCGATGATCCTATTCTTATAATAGCTGTTGTGGATTGTTATCCTTTTAAAGTGTCGAGCTAGTGGTCAGGAAAAGAACAGCTATAAATTTTTTGATGAAATAAATATGTTTGATTTTGTAAAATAATATTGTAGTCTTAGTATGTGAGATTATCTCATTAGAATCGGTTTATTAATCTGTTTTACAGTTACAATGACAATAATATTGACATGCTCAGCGCTCTATAATATTGCTAAAATAGCGGGAGGTTATGAAGATGGAAAAGTCCATTAAGACGTTGTTTGATCAAGTTGCTAAGGACTATGATTTTCAGCGGCATCAGCTAATTCCATGCTTTGATGAGTTTTATGGAACAGCTGTGGATTGGGTGAATACACCTAAGCAGAAACCGCGTATTTTGGATCTTGGGGCTGGGACAGGGCTGTTCGCCGCGTTTGTTCAGCAAAAATACCCGCTGGCGGAGTTTACTCTGATTGATTTGAGCGAAGAGATGATGAGGGCAGCTCGTTTGAGATTTGAACATAGCAAGCAAGTCGAATATATTGCGGCAGATTATACAAAATATATGTTCAAGCAAAAATATGATATTGTCATTTCGTCCTTATCTAACATCACCTGAGCCATGAATCTAAGCAGGAGCTTTTTCACACCGTGCATGAGCTTCTAGAGGACGATGGCAGCTTTATTAATGCTGACCAAGCTGCCGGAAGCTTATCTTGCTTTGATCTTGCCTATAAGGACAAATGGGAGCGGCACATTGGCAAAGGGGATTTGGCTGAGCAGGCGATAGAGTCTGCAATTGAGCGAAGAAAGCTCGATCAGAATGCAACGGTACACGATCAACTGCAGTGGCTCCACAAAAGTGGTTTTGCAGCGGCAGATTGTGTCTATAAGCATCATGAGTTTGCTGTTTTTGCAGCTTTTAAGCAGGTACTTAATTATTCATAAATTTGTTTCAAGTGCTGGAAGAGACGATGCTGAACAAAGAGCCTATTGCCAAAGCTATTGCCAAAGTAGAAATCGAAATGATGCCTGCTAGCGCTGATTATAAAAAGGCAACAGCAGTCGGACTTGTAACCATTTTTATTACAGATATTTCGCCTCCTCAAAATACGAAGTTCTCACATGTAAGCGTGACGCTTCTGTTTAGTGAGAAAATTCAGACAAAAAGCTTATTGCAAAACGGAAATTGCTCGCCTTGTGACAGCCTTGACAGCCCATGACCCCTCTGCTAATATTGCAATAATATACGTGAAGACGGCTCAATTTAAGGGAGGAACATATTCGTGTGGGAATCAAAATTTGCCAAGGAAGGCCTAACATTTGATGATGTGCTGCTCGTTCCAAGGAAATCAGAAGTACTGCCAAGAGAATCGGATATTTCGACAAAACTTTCTGCTAGCATCAAGCTGAATATTCCATTGATCAGCGCAGGGATGGACACGGTTACGGAAGCAGCTCTTGCTATTGCCATAGCGCGTGAGGGCGGAATCGGCATTATTCACAAGAATATGTCCATTGCACAACAGGCGGAAGAAGTAGATCGTGTAAAACGTTCGGAAAGCGGCGTTATTACGAATCCATTCTCGCTTACACCTGATCATCATGTGTATGATGCGGAAGAATTAATGGGTAAATATCGCATTTCGGGCGTGCCGATCGTAGATGCTGACAAGAAGCTTGTTGGTATTTTGACGAATCGTGACCTTCGTTTTGTACATGATTATTCCATTAAAATCCATGAAGTTATGACACGTGACAATGTAGTAACGGCTCCAGTCGGCACGACGCTTACAGAGGCGGAAGTATTGCTGCAAAAACACAAAATTGAGAAATTGCCATTGGTGGATGACTCGAATACGCTCAAAGGCCTGATTACAATCAAGGACATTGAGAAGGCGATTCAATTCCCTAATGCTGCAAAAGATACACATGGCCGCTTGCTTTGCGGAGCAGCTGTTGGTATTTCTAAAGATACAATGGATCGTACCGAAGCACTCGTACAAGCAGGTATCGATATTCTCGTTGTAGACTCTGCACACGGGCATCATATCAATATCCTTGAGGCAGTTCGCAAAATCCGCAAGCAATACCCGGAATTGACGATTATCGCAGGTAATGTGGCTACAGGCGAAGCTACACGCGATTTGATTGAAGCAGGCGCATCTGTCGTTAAAGTCGGCATCGGTCCAGGCTCGATCTGTACAACGCGTGTAATCGCAGGTATTGGCGTACCACAGATCACAGCGATTTATGACTGTGCTTCCGTTGCTCGTGAATACAATGTACCGGTTATCGCTGATGGCGGTATTAAATATTCCGGCGATATTACGAAA
Source organism: Paenibacillus sp. JT22N7 (assembly GCF_059383875.1). Taxonomy (NCBI): domain Bacteria; kingdom Bacillati; phylum Bacillota; class Bacilli; order Caryophanales; family Paenibacillaceae; genus Paenibacillus; species Paenibacillus sp. JT22N7. The sequence continues at coordinate 11,063 of NZ_JBXENY010000023.1, read as the reverse complement.
GCTATTGCAGCAGGCGCAAGTGCCATTATGATCGGCAGCTTGTTTGCAGGTACTTCTGAAAGCCCTGGCGAAACAGAGATTTTCCAAGGCAGAAGCTTTAAAGTATATCGCGGTATGGGTTCCCTTGGCGCTATGAAAGAAGGCAGCAAGGACCGTTACTTCCAAGAAAACGAGAGCAAGCTAGTTCCAGAAGGCATTGAAGGCCGCGTGCCATTCAAAGGTCCTTTGTCGGATACGGTTCATCAGCTGCTTGGCGGCTTGCGTTCCGGTATGGGCTATTGCGGAACATCAAACCTGGAGCAACTGAAGAACGATACACATTTCATCCGGATTTCTGGTGCAGGACTTCGTGAAAGCCATCCACATGATGTGCAAATTACGAAGGAAGCGCCTAACTACTCGCTTTAATATCCCGGCCAACGGGCCAGAGACAGACCACAAGAAAGCGGAACTTCGCTTTTGCCGGGTCTGTCTTTTTTTTCAATAGAGGGCATTGATTTAGATCCACTATTTTACATGGTAATTATTGCTCCGGGGAAGTTTTAAGGGGTTTAAACAGCTCAAACGGGCTTCCTGCAAGGGCTTAGCTATTGAAAGAGGGCTGAGCGCAGTAGAGGTTTAATTCCCCTGCTTGCATGTGATACAATTAACAACGACAAACTTTCGGATGAAAAGGGGAGAAGACGTTGAAGGCAAAGGTAAAGCCGATTAGACTGACATCGGTTATCGCCGCTTTTATGGCGATGTGGTTGGTTATTCTGTCATTAGGGTCTGGTGCAGCAGCGGCTGCAGGTAAGGAAGATTGGGTCGAAAACTCTTTAGGCATGGAATTATCATCAGCCATTCTAATAGATGCAGATTCGGGACAAGTCATCTATGAAGTCAATGCGGATACGCCGCGTCCTCCTGCCAGCATGACGAAGCTCATGACGGAATATATCGTACTTGAGGAAATTACGAATAAAAGATTAACTTGGGATCAGGTCGTTACCGTTAGTGAAGAAGCAGCGAATACTCCTGCAGATGGCTCGCAAATTTATTTGGCGCAAGGCGATCAGCATACGGTTAAGGACTTATATATTGCTATGGCAGTAGGTTCGGCGAATGATGCAACGATTGCTCTTGCTTCGCAAATAAGCGGTGGTGAGCAGAGCTTTGTTGCCAAGATGAACGAAACGGCGAAAGAGCTCGGCCTGACGACGGCTCATTTTACAAGTGCGACAGGATTGCTTGATACAACGCTTATTTCGGCTCGCGATATGGCGAAGCTGGCACAAACGATTTTGAAAAAACATCCGGACTTTCTGGATTATTCGAAAATTCAGGAATACAAATTCCGTGAACGCGATACAGCGACCATGAAGAATTATAACTGGATGCTGGAAACGAACAAAAGCAACACGTATTTACGTGCGTATGCTTATGAGGGCGTAGATGGCATGAAAACCGGCTATATATCGGCAGCTGGTTATACGTTTACGGGTACAGTTAAACGAGGCGATACGCGTTATATCAGCGTCGTAATGAATACAAAGTCAAAAGAGGCCCGTTTCTTTGAAACAGCTAAGATGTACGACTATGCGTTCAACAATTTTGAGAAGAAATCAGTGCTTCCTGCAAAATCTGTAGTAGAAACGCTGGAATCGGTTAAAATTAAGAAGGGTGTCGAAAAGACGGTTCCTGCCGTTACGGAGTCCGACATCACTTTCACGGTGAAAAAAGGTGCGGAGCCTAAGATCGAGCTGAAGGAAAGCAATCTTTTGAAAGAGGAAGAGCTTGTTGCTCCCATTACAGCTGGTCAGAAGCTCGGAACAGTCACTTACGAGTATACGGATGCTGAAGGCAATAAAGTGGACAGAACGGTTAATTTGATCGCATCGGAGGATGTGGAAAAGGGCGGCTGGCTGCGTCTGATGTTCCGCGCTATTGGTCAATTTTTCGTTGGACTGTTCAACGATATTGTGAATCTGTTTTAATCACATAAATACAGGGAAAACAATAGTTGTCGATTAAGGAGCGTTCCTGTAAAATTAGTGCCTAGAGCAAGTATCGATATTATAATGGGAGCTAAGCGCTAACCCTTCAGGATGAAGGGCGCGGCGTAAAACCTTGAGGAGGATTTTTCGAAAATGGAAACAGGAACTTCGCGTGTAAAACGTGGTATGGCTGAAATGCAAAAAGGCGGCGTCATCATGGACGTTATGAACGCCGAGCAAGCAAAAGTAGCAGAAGCGGCAGGTGCAACAGCAGTTATGGCGCTGGAGCGCGTTCCTTCCGATATCCGTGCAGCTGGCGGCGTTGCCCGTATGGCTGACCCAACCATCGTAGAAGAAGTTATGAAAGTTGTTTCGATCCCTGTTATGGCGAAAGCGCGTATCGGCCACTATGTAGAGGCGAAAGTGCTTGAATCGATGGGCGTTGACTATATTGACGAGAGTGAAGTTCTGACTCCGGCAGACGAAGTGTTCCACATTAGCAAAAACGAATTTACGATTCCTTTTGTATGTGGCGCTAAAGATCTTGGCGAAGCACTTCGCCGTATTCAAGAAGGGGCAGCAATGCTTCGTACGAAAGGTGAGCCGGGAACAGGAAACATTGTTGAGGCTGTTCGCCACCTTCGTCTGATCAATGGCCAAATCCGTAAAATTCAAGGTTTGTCGAAGGACGAGCTGTATAATGAAGCGAAGGTTCTGGGCGTTGCTTATGACCTGCTTCTGGGCGTACACGAGAGCGGCAAGCTGCCAGTCGTTAACTTTGCAGCAGGCGGCGTAGCAACACCTTCTGACGCAGCACTGATGATGCACCTGGGCGCTGACGGCGTATTCGTAGGCTCGGGTATTTTCAAATCCGACAGCCCGGAGAAATTTGCTCGTGCTATCGTAGAAGCTACAACTCATTACCAAGACTACAAATTGATCGCAGAAGTATCCAAAAACTTGGGAGCGCCAATGAAGGGCATCGAAATTTCCAAGCTGGACGCTTCGCAGCGTATGCAAGATCGCGGAATTTAAGCAACAAGCTTGGATAAGAAAGGCGTGTAGGCGATGAAAATTGGTGTACTCGCGCTTCAAGGCGCAGTTGCAGAGCATATACGCAGTTTGGAGGCGGCGGGCGCGGAAGCGGTCGCCGTTAAACAGACCTCGCAGCTGGATGAGCTGCAAGGTCTTGTTATTCCAGGCGGCGAAAGTACGACGATAGGCAAGCTGATCCGCAAATACGGCTTTCTAGAAGCGATTCAAGCTTTCTCCGAGCAATCTAAGCCGATTTTTGGTACTTGTGCGGGAATGATTCTGCTCGCTGAACGTATTGAAGGACAAGAGGATGCGCATCTGAAGCTCATGGATATGACGGTGGAGCGCAATGCTTTCGGAAGACAGCGGGAGAGCTTCGAAACGGATCTCGACATTAAAGGCATTGATGAGCAGGTTCGTGCGGTATTCATTCGTGCTCCTTTGATCAAGGAAGTTGGATCGCAGGTTGATGTGCTATCGGAATACAAAGGGGAAATTGTGGCGGCTCGGCAAGGACATTTGCTGGCAGCATCCTTTCATCCCGAGTTAACCGATGATTACCGTTTGCATGCCTATTTTGTCGATATGATTAAACAATTGGCAGTGAGCCGGTAGCTGAGAGGAGTTCAACCAAGCGTGATAGATATAAAATGGCTGCGTAATGATTACGCAAAAGTAGAGCAAGGGCTGACCAATCGCGGTAAATCGCTTGATTTAATCGCAGATTTCCCTGTTCTGGATACAAAGCGCCGGGACCTGCTGCAGGAAACGGACCAGCTGAAAAATCGCCGCAACACCGTATCTCAGGAAGTGGCGAAGCTGAAAAAAACAGGCGGCGACGCTGATGCGCTGATTATCGAAATGCGTGAAGTAGGCGACCGGATTAAGCAATTGGACGAAGAAGTACGCGCGGTAGAGGTACAAGTGGACGAGCTTATGCTTTCGATTCCGAATTTGCCGCATGAAAGTGTGCCCGTAGGGGCTTCTGAGGATGATAATGTAGAGCTTCGCCGGATTGGCGAGCAGCCTTCATTTGATTTCGAGCCGAGAGCGCATTGGGATCTTGCACAAGAGCTTGGCATTCTTGATTTCGAACGTGCAGCTAAAGTAACGGGCTCCCGCTTTACGTTTTATCGCGGCTTAGGTGCGCGTCTTGAGCGTGCGCTGATTAACTTTATGATGGATCTACATAGTGATAAGCACGGTTATGAGGAAGTGCTGCCGCCTTATTTGGTCAACCGCGACAGCTTGATTGGAACAGGGCAGCTTCCGAAGTTCGAAGAGGATTTGTTCAAAATATCCGATTCGGATTATTTCCTAATTCCAACGGCCGAGGTTCCGGTTACGAATCTTCATCGTGAAGAGATTTTGTCGCTTGAAGAGCTGCCGAAGCATTTTGTAGCTTACAGCTCTTGCTTCCGCTCGGAAGCGGGTGCGGCAGGCCGAGATACACGCGGCTTGATTCGTCAGCATCAATTCAACAAAGTCGAGCTGATTAAGCTTGCGAAGCCGGAAGAGTCCTACGATGAGCTGGAGAAGATGACGGCTAATGCCGAGAAGGTACTTGAGCTGCTGGGCTTGTCCTATCGCGTGCTCGCTCTGTGCACAGGCGATATGGGCTTCACCGCTGCGAAAACCTATGACCTTGAAGTATGGCTGCCAAGTGCAGGCACATACCGGGAAATCTCCTCATGCTCGAACGTAGAGGACTTCCAGGCGCGACGTGCGGGCATCCGTTTCCGCAGAGACGCGAAGAGCAAGCCGGAATTCGTTCATACGCTTAACGGCTCAGGTCTTGCGGTAGGACGTACCGTTGCCGCTATTCTTGAAAATTACCAACAGGCAGACGGCTCCATCGTCATTCCTGAAGTATTGCGTGCTTATATGGGCGGAATCAGCGTAATTGGACCTAAAGCTTAAAGTTTTTACATTTTTGATAGCCACAGGTTAAGAAAAAGGTTGATATTCATTTTTAACCTGTGGTATAATGATTTTTGTGATGATTTTATATGTGGAGAGGTACCGAAGCGGTCATAACGGGGCGGTCTTGAAAACCGTTAGGGTGCAAGCCCACGTGGGTTCGAATCCCACCCTCTCCGCCAACTTAATAAATGATAACGTCCAACCTTACGGTTTGGGCGTTTTTTTGTTGTCTGGGGATTGGGGATATCGTCTGAGCAGGAGTTATCACCATTATCCACGATAGCCCTGTGGACAAATTGTATATAATGTGGATAACTCGCATGAATTGTGTATAAAACTGTGGATAATCTTGTGTTTATGCTGGATTTTGCCTGAATAATTGGCGGGCTCGCGCCGCATCTTATAAGATGTGGAGGTGTTGATAAAGATGGCGAAAAAAGATGAGCTGACCTACAGCCAGCCAGAACTGGTGGAAGCATGGAACCGCACGCTGCCGGATATGATGAACAAGCCGGATAAATGCCAGGTAGCAGCCGATGAGGCGGACCCAAAATCGCTGCGGATTACAATTCAGTCCGCGGGGCATCAGGCGTATGAGATCGATTTTAAGGTGACATATGTGGATAGCCGTGAAATTAAAGTGGAGCTCGTAGATGTGGAAAAGGATCATCAAGCTGTGGATGAACGCACAGACATGCTTCAACAGCTCATTCATGATTACAAGCGTCATATCCATGAATGCGCCCAAGCGCTTGCGCAGCTTACACACGCCTAAAAGGAGGACGATGATATGAGCAAGCCAGACAGCGTGCCTGTGCCGGAGGCGCAGCGTCAATCTCAGGACAAAAGAAGCCGCAATGATGACTCTGCACAACAGCAGCCTTTATCTGGATCGAAAAAAACGAAGCAGAAAAATCATACTTCTCACCTAAATCCGGAAGGATCATAAATTCAAGGTGTTCATACAAAAGTCCCGTTTCTTCTCGGAGAAGCGGGATTTTTTGGATATTGCTTCTATATGCTGTCGTTTTGTTATAAAATAGGGGGGATGTCAAGCAGAGATACAAATAGGGAGGATCAACTAGAATGAAAAACAGACTACATAAAGTGGCTATGCTATTTATCGCTGCTGCTTTAATTATTGTCGCAGGATGCAGCGCGAGCGCGTCTCCTAAGGAGTCTTTGGAGAAAGCTACTCAAAAAATGGCGGAAGTCACATCATATGATTCTACGATGTCTTTTGGGATAGATGAGCTTACAGTGCCAGACGAATTGCTTCAGGAAGACGGAGCTGGAGCACAATATGTCATTGGCCTGCTTAAAGGCGCTAAAGTAAATGTTAAAGCGGTATATCAAAAAGAGCCGCTGCGCACAGATATGGAAATGGATGTTACGGCAGCGGGCCTTTCCATTAAAATACCGATGATTATGACAGACAAAAAGATGTTTGTGAAAATTCCAGCGCTTCCAATGCTTATGCTGCCAGAGCAATACACAGATAAATTCGTGGAGATTGATCTAGAGGAGCTGGCAAAGCAAGCGGAAACAGGAGCGATGCTGGATACTGCGGCCCAACAGAAGCTTGGTCAAGAAGTGAGCGGCATTATTTTAAAACATTTTGATGAAAAAACGTATTTCTCCTCGCTGAAAAAAGAAGATGCAGCGCTCCCTGAAGGGGTAGAGGCGGATCAAGTTGTTCGCTTTCAAATTAATGAAGGCAACTATCAGCAGGCAGTAGAAACAATCGTTAATCAAGTGCTTCCAGAGCTAATCGACACATTGACGAAAAACGAAGATTTCATGAAAATGATTGAAAGCACGAATGAGGATGTAACGAAGCTGAAGGCAGATTTCGAAGCCAACAAGCAAGAAACGTTGGACCAGCTGAAAACAAACCTGAAAGTCAATGATTTCTCCATTGTAGGAGCCATTAAAGATGGCTACTTATCGCAGCAGACTGCTAAAATCAATGTAGATTTTACGGATGAAAGCGGCGGTATCGTGAAAGTTGGCGGTTCGTTAACAGCTGAATACCACAATATTAATAAAGCGCCTAAATTCCTGTATGAAATTCCGACGGACGCGGTTAAGATGGATGAGCTGATGTCTGGAATGGGATTGGGTATGTAATTTTATAGCTTAAAATGATACAAAAGAAGCCGCCCATTCTAAGTGAATGAGCGGTTTTTTTTATAACGCTGTAGCGGAGGCCTGAATGATTCTATTGCTTTAAAAAGTAAAGTATATTACTATACGTATATGAGTTTAAAGGAGGAATCGTAATGCAAATAGATGTATGGTCAGATTTTGCATGTCCGTTTTGTTATATTGGTAAAAAGAGGCTGGAGGGCGCATTAGCCAAGTTCGAGCATGGCAAGCAGGTGAAGGTCGTGTTCCGCAGCTTCGAGCTGGACCCTAACGCCGCGATCAGCTATGAGCACGATGTGCATGAAATGCTGTCCCGCAAATACGGCATGCCACGCGAGAAAGCAATCGAGATGAACAGCGATTTGGCAAAGCAGGCGGCATCCGTTGGCTTGACCTTTAACTTCGATACACTGGTGCTGACGAATACGTTTGATGCGCACCGCTTAACCCATTTTGCAGCTAAATACGGCAAGCAAGATGCGATGTCGGAACGACTGTTCCGTGCTTATTTTACCGATTCCAAGCATTTGGGACAGCGCGATACACTCGCTGATCTGGCTGCCGAGGTTGGACTGGATCGTCAGGAGGCACTTGCTGTGCTGGAAAGCGATGCTCATGCACAGGACGTTCGTGGCGATGAGGAGGAGGCTTCGCGGATAGGCGTGCGCGGTGTGCCATTCTTCGTCATTAATCGCAAATACGCGATATCGGGCGCTCAGCCCAATGAAGTGTTCCTGAATGCAATCAAGCAGGCTTGGGATGAAGCGTATCCGGCCCTGACCGTCATCAATGATTTGCCGGATGATGCTGACGGTGCAGCTTGTTCGGATGGCACTTGCGCGCCTTCGGCGGCTAAGGATGCTAATTCAGACAAGGCGTAATTGTATATAACTGAAATGATGAATATTTGAATATAAACAGATTTTAGGGAAGGCTGGGGTGGCGGGCAAGTGACGCTGCTTCAGCTTTTTTTTGAAATATAAGAAAGTATATGTTTTGCCTAACAGGTGTGAAAATAAAATTTGGCCAAGGGTTGTCCTTCGCCCTTTATGATGAGAAAATGAGGAAAAAGAGCATCAGGAGGCTATGCGCGTTGAAAAGAAAGTCCCGTAAAAAGAAGTTTAAAATGAAAAATGCCCTTATTTCCTTGCTTATTATGCTGGCTTTGGCCGGAGCGTCTTATATGGGCTGGCTTGATGAGCTGGCGAAAGATTGGAATACGGCAGAAGGAACGGATTACACGTTATATTTTCCGACGGATCGGTATCCAGAGACAGGCAAGCACATTAAAGATGCGATTGCAGCGGGAAAATCCCCTATTTGTACGATTGATCGGGAAGGCGCGGATCAGAATCGGAAAAAATCTTTGCAGGGCGTAAAGGTGAAAAAAGGCTACGATCGTGATGAATGGCCAATGGCGATGTGTGCCGAAGGCGGGAGCGGCGCCCATATTGCTTATATTGACCCATCGGATAATCGCGGGGCGGGGTCATGGGTCAGCAACCAGCTGGAGAAATACCCGGATGGTTCGAGAATTGCTTTTGTTATCAAATAAGCAAGCATTTATTTTGAGTAAAAGTCTAATTGTCTGCGTTCATGCAGAGGATTGGGCTTTTTTTATATTCAAAGACTGGGTGAATACCGTGTTGCATATAGGGCGCAAACATAGACTGGTGTAATGATGATAAAAGACTATTTTTTGCGTTTTTGAATAGAAAGCGAGCAAATAAATCGGTAAAGAGGGATGAAGATGAACAGGAACCGGAAATCACAAGAGCTTAACAAATGGATTAAGCAGCTCCAGCTTGTGAAAGGTCTAATACGCCAAAATCGGGTTAAACGAGCAAGCTCCCATATTCGATATGTCATTTCAGCATGCAGGCGTACAGTCTATAAAAAGCGGTAATGCGAAAAAATAATGGGAGATGAGCAGGTTGGCGAAAAGAAGAGCCAGTTGTTTGCGGAAATTAAACCTCGCCATTCTTGAATTGAGATTTGCGCGCAGGCTGGCGGGGAGAAATAAAATTGTCCGGGCGGAGCGCGAAGTGATCGACTCGATTTTGCTGCTGACAGAGGCGCTGAAATGTCTCGATGGGAATCAAGATAAAAAACCTCGGAATGGCCATACCCATTGGCCAGCTCATGCAAGACGCGGAAAACGTGGCCCGAGGGGTGCCAGAGGCCCAAGGGGTGCGAGAGGTTTTAGCGGTCAAGCTGGAACTGATGGGGCAACTGGAGCAACTGGTCCGGCAGGAGCAACAGGATCTGCAGGGCAGCCTGGAGCGATGGGCCTTCCCGGAGCGATTGGTCCAGCGGGATCGCCTGGAGCGCAAGGCGCTGCGGGAGCAATTGGCCCAGCGGGGGCGAATGGTGCTTCGGGAGCTACAGGATCGCCTGGAGCGACTGGTGTAGCTGGAGCAACAGGGGCAGGGCTAGAAGGGATAGTCGCGTATGATCCCTTGGTAGCCCCAACTTATCCCGATTATCAGGTCGTTACGTTTAATGGTAGCACGTATATCGTGAATACGGCGCCGCCAAGCGGAGTGCCAGAAAGCTCCGCAGACTATACTCTGATTGCTGGCGCGGGAGCAACGGGTGCAACAGGAGCCAATGGGTCGGCAGGATCAGCCGGGGTAATGGGAGCTACAGGAGCGACAGGTGTAACGGGAGCAACAGGGGCAGGACTGGAAGGGATGGTGGCATTTAATCCTTTGGCAGCCCCGGCATATCCCGTTAATTGGGTCGTTACATTCAATGGAAGTACGTATGTCGTGAATACGGCACCGCCAAGCGGAGTACCAGAAAGCTCGGCAGATTATACGATGCTGGCTGGTGCAGGTGCGACGGGTACGACTGGGGCAACTGGAGCAACGGGGGCTGGAGTGACCGGAACGACCGGAGTAACCGGGGCTACTGGTACAACTGGAGTGACAGGTTTTACAGGAGCAACAGGGGCGACGGGTGCAGGGGTTACAGGCTCTACTGGCATAACTGGATCTACAGGTACAGCGGGAGAAACAGGTGCAACAGGGGTCACTGGAGCGACAGGTTCGACAGGTGTGACTGGTGCAACAGGAGAGACAGGAGCAACGGGTGTAACGGGTACCAACGGCGTAACTGGAACAACCGGAGCAACGGGCTCGACAGGTATGACTGGTGTGACAGGAGAGACAGGAGCAACCGGTGTGACCGGGGTAACGGGTGCGACAGGCACGACTGGTGTAACCGGCGTAACGGGCTCGACAGGCGTGACCGGTGTGACAGGAGCAACTGGTGCGACAGGAGCAACAGGAGCAACAGGAGCAACAGGAGAGACGGGGGCCACGGGTGTAACCGGAGTAACTGGGGTCACAGGAACAACCGGTGTAACTGGCGTGACAGGGGCTACTGGTGAGACCGGAACGACAGGAGCAACCGGAGAGACGGGAGCCACGGGTGTAACCGGAGCAACTGGGGGCACAGGAACAACCGGTATAACTGGCGTGACAGGGGCTACTGGTGCGACCGGAACAACAGGAATAACCGGACCAACTGGTGCGACAGGAGTCACAGGAGCAACCGGAGCGACAGGAGCAACGGGTGTAACCGGAGCAACTGGTGTCACAGGAACAACCGGTATAACTGGCGTGACAGGGGCAACTGGTGAGACCGGAACGACAGGAATAACCGGACCAACGGGTGCGACAGGAGTCACAGGAGCAACCGGAGAGACGGGAGCCACGGGTGTAACCGGAGCAACTGGGGTCACAGGAACAACCGGTATAACTGGCGTGACAGGGGCTACTGGTGCGACAGGAGTCACAGGAGCAACCGGAGAGACGGGGGCCACGGGTGTAACCGGAGCAACTGGGGTCACAGGAACAACCGGTATAACTGGTGTGACAGGGGCTACTGGTGAGACCGGAACGACAGGAATAACCGGACCAACGGGTGCGACAGGAGCAACCGGAGAGACAGGAGCGACAGGAGCCACGGGTGTAA
>NZ_JBXENY010000022.1:0-18923 GCF_059383875.1 Paenibacillus sp. JT22N7 | reverse complement strand
GGTAGCTCATGGCTGATTCTCCTGTGTAGGGGTAGTGTGGTAACTTCATTCTACACACGAATCGGTCATGGGTCATTTTTATGTGTCGCACTTCATATTACAATCCGTCATCAATAATAGTTCTAGTTATAGTTCTATATGTTGTTCCAATAATTTCTCCATCTTTAAAAATCTCCTTCTGTTGTTCCAGTAGCACTAATTCTTGACTTTTCGCTGCAAAAGTCTGCATGGGAGACAGCGCAAATATCAAAGATAACGTTAAAATAAATGCAATTGCTCTTCTCATATTTTATTCCTCATCTCTTCATTTTTTGCATTCAGTTCCACAAATAAATCAATAACTCCTCATCACGGATAATTTAGAATGTTAATTCAATTTTCCCATACTTATCCATAAAATTCAACAAAATATATTCGTATTTTCCGAAAGACCGCATGCGGGACACAAAATGGAGTTTTAGCTTATTCAAGCTCACACCGTTGTTGATTTCCTGTTGATTGGTTTTGAAAATGTGAGGGCTGTTGAATCGCTTCTGAGTTTATAATTTAGTTACAGGGCATGAAACAACGCCTGTAACGTGAATAAGGGCCCATACAGCATTTTCCTACGAGGAGGTTGGCAGACCGGCCTTCTTTGTGTGCGTACAACGGCAAAAATGCTCATGTCTGGTGGCCAGTACGATACATGAAGAAACACACAAACAAGCGCTCGGTTCTGGGCTTTCTGAAAGTATTTACAAGAAGCGAGTGTTGACTCCATGTTGACTTCGAGCGTAAAAAAATACATCGCCCCGAGCATTCAGCCCACGTGACGATGTACTTCCAGACACATACTATAAATGCTTCTCGGCCCTTACTCCTCCCCCGTAGCCACCGGATTCCCGCTATCAGAACTCCAATCACTCCAACTCCCCGCATAAAGCTTCACATTCTTAAACCCTGCCTCCTGCAGCGCAAAAAAGTTAGGCGTAGCGGTCACACCTGATCCGCAGTACACGATAATTTCATCGTCCTTCGAAAGCCCCGCGAAGCGCTCTTCCTGCTCCTCTGGCGACTTCCATACGCCATCCACATGACGGCTTTCCACCCAAAAATGATTAATCGCTCCCGGAATATGTCCGGCCGCCGGGTCCATCGGCTCGACTTCCCCCCGATAGCGAGGCGCTTCGCGCGAATCAATAATGACGATCCCCTCCTTGCCGATGCTCTCCTTCACATAAGAGCGGCTTACTAGAATCTCATCCCGCAAAGCTGGCTCAAAAATAACTCCCGCCACCGCCTCCGGCTCTTCTGAGCTAACGGGATAATCTACTGCTTGCCAAGCAGTGAAGCCGCCTTCCAGCACATACACTCGCCCCTCATGCCCCATCCACTGAAGCAGCCAGCGCAGGCGCGAGGCCATCGCTCCACCTTGGTTATGTAAACATTTCCTTCTACACTTGTGTTGGCAAGCTGTTTATTGTTGTTTGCAAGTAAAATAAGACCCTGCTATTAATAATTCAAACTATATATTTATAAGTAAATACTTACTGATTCTGTGACTCATTATACTTATGCGTGCTGGTTTTAAAAACAATTTCGCTGCCGTTAAAAGATATACGAATAAGGCTGCTATAATAGGCGTTGCAGCCTTCGGTGCCTCATTTGGAATAACTCATTCAACATGCTTCGTTGGTGCCCAATCATTTTCACTTGTTCTGCGTTGAAGTTCGTCCATACAATACTTACACGCTTTAACAACACTCTGATTTGCATATAGTTCTGGATGTTCCAAATCATTATTCTCACAGTTATGATTCCGAAATTCTTGCGGAAGGTGGAGAGCTCCCGTGTTCGGGTTGTAAATAATTAGTTGGGGCGGATAAGATTGGCTCATAGTTTATCACTCCTTCATTTAAGGTATAGAATTATATCGGAAGGGATACGCTAAAAATTTATATCATATTTACCAATATAAAGATACTTCTTAATACTTGAAGAATAACGTTCATTCTAAGTCATTTAACAGCAATCAAGTCATAGTTACTTGGATATAGTATAGCTTTCATTCTGACCCTCTCTATCTTTACTATGCAATATATTGGGTCTTTGTTTTGTTTAATTACCCTAAAAGAAAATTTTCGCTAATTCAATCAGCTAATCAATTAATCTTTTTTGACCATGCTCATCATTTAATCAATTATGTATTATAACAATAAACTACAATTCAAAAGCAATTTAGACAAAACATTTCATCATCTAATCTTTAATCAGACAGCAGTTTTTCTGTTGTCCTTTTGTTGTCATAAACCTCTTGAAAGTGCTTTTCTGATGTGATGCAGATCTAAAATTCTTCGCGGCATATATCATTGTACTCAGACTCGTTGCTCTATTGCCATTAAGAATGATGAGCTACTCTAGCATCAAATCTGCTTCTTCACAATATCTCTTAAATAACTTCCGTTCTAATCTCACCTCCCTTTGTTGGAATAGGACGAACTCTCTCGTCAACCTTACCACTGCCATTCGACAATATTAATTAAAAAATACCAAATCACACTTATAATTCGTCGCTTTTCAACTATCTAATATAGTATAATTTTCCCAAGAGCCAATTGATTATAAATGCTTTGTAGATGTACAATTTAGCATTTCACTCAACAATTAAATTTATAATAATGGGGGATACACATGTTTCGGATAAATAATAAAAACATAGTTTTATCATTTTGGGTTCTAGCACTAATAGCATCTTGTTTAGCACTATTTACAGTAACCAATAAGTCCTTTGCCGCTGATAACTCTTCTTTAAAAAGCAAATTAACCTTAGAAATGGTTAAGAAATATAAGGATCGCCTAGTCATTTCAGGAGGCAGCACCATGGTGATTGATGATAAAGGACAAGTATATGCTTGGGGACTAGTCAACTCTAATCTATGTAATATTCCTAACGCACAAGCATCATACTGTAATTATGGTAAGCCTACTAAAATTGAAAAACTTAATAATATTGCGCAGATTGTTGGGGAAATTGCTCTAAAAAAGGACGGAAGCATAATAAATTGGGGATCAAGGTATTGGACAGGAGGATTTAGCAAAATTCATCAAGATAAGAATATCATCCAGATAGGATATAGCACGGTTTTAAAGAAAGATGGGACTGTATGGGAATTCGATACGGATAACGCGGAGTATAATAAACCCATTCAACTACGACAAATTAAAGGCTTAAAGAATATTGTGAAAATAAGCCAGCCAAACGATATGCTCATTGCACTTGATTCTAATCATAAAGTATGGGCATATGGGAATGTTATCACTTTAACTTCTTATAATAAGAAGCTTGGTTGGGGTGAAAATTCAGATATGGTAACCACTCCTTTTGTCATAAAGAACATTCCACCAATGATGGATATAGAAATCGCTATTGATTCACGTGCTCCTATCATGTTGTCAAAAGAGAATGAAGTATGGATTTGGGAGAATCCCCCCAACTGGACATCTTCCCTTCAACATATACCTGTAAAGAAGAAAATAACTGATATTATCGGCATTTTCAATCAAAGCGAAGTGCTTTTAAAGAAAGACGGTACCCTATGGACAAGCAGGAGTCCTGTTTGGGATTATTCTTGGCTAACAAATGGTGAAACAAGCCCTGCATATGAGTATGGTTTTTTTCATATTCCACAGATTACGGACGCCGTTTCAGTAGCTCTAAGTGAGTATAACTCAGGTTATGCTACTGTTTTAAAGTCCGATGGAACTATCGTCGCTTGGGGACATAACCGTTACGGAACAATTGGCCTAACACCTAAACTACCTATTCCCACGGCTCCTGTTAAGCTAGCGCAACTCAGTAATATTGTTCAAATCGCCAGTGATCGCGAGCATTCTTTAGCAGTAGATAAAGCTGGTCAAGTGTACGGTTGGGGGCGAAACCTAGACAACCAATTGTTATCTACTACAAAAAAAGAAATATTATCTCCTATTAAAATACCTGGTATTTCTGGAGTCAAACAAATTGCTGTGGGGAACAACTACTCATTAGCTTTAAAGAAAGATGGGGCCCTTTATGGTTGGGGAGATATAACGACTATTGGGATGTCGGAACCAGCCTCGTTGCCTACCCAATTAAATAATGTTCCAGAAAACATTGTGTATCTTTCTACCTCTTCACGCACCGCTGTAGTCATAACAAAGGCAGGATCAGTCTATCAGTTGGGTGGCGTCGGTGGCGACTATGATATTACAGCCCCATACAAAGCGAACATAATATCAAATATTAGTACAGCGAAGCAAGCCGTGTGTGCAGAACATTCATGCTATGCACTGCTTCATAACAATACAGTAATGAAATGGAACAATGAAATTCAAAAGAGTGCCCTTAAAGCTAAGAAAGTCGAAGGACTAAAAAACATAAAGGCTATCTTTGCAAGTACAGCAAACGATGATTACATGGTTGCCATTGATGCTCAAGGAGAACTATGGGCATATGGTGATAATAGCGCTAGACAATTGGGATTAAATGTACCCTCTAAAATGTATAAGCCATTAAACATTACTGCCCTTATGAAATACAGTGCCTTTGTTATACCCAGAACGTATCATCAAAAAGTAGAATATAAACCTGTCTTCTCATCTGGGGGCCTCGGACGTAATGCTGCCTTTTTCATTGATCAAAAGCAAAATTTATTAGGTGGAGATCAAACTTACTTTGCTGATAATATTGACTTAAACAAGGGAGTGCACGCCGTATTCATTTCTGATCGATACATGTTTATCCTTAAAAAGGGGTCGGTATGGGCTTATGGTTCTCGAAATGAGTTTGGGCAGCTTGGAAATGGGCAGAAAGAGTTATACTTTGAACCTATCTCAATCCCAAACATAAAGCTTAAAATTTCTAATCTATAGCCTCTCGATTAAAGTAGATAATGAAGATTTAGATGTACAGGTCGTTAGTATAACAAACAAAGGATAGATGAGCATGAAAAACAAGCAACTAAGTAATCCATTTTCGACTGGGAACGGAGGGGGACACTTTGAGGCACATGTACAGGCTTGCTTTGTAACGTTAATGCTAACAGGTGGATATGCACCTTGTTTGCCATGTTGGCCCATTGTGGAGATAAAGCTACAAGGTAAAATTGATGGATTTAATACCGATGATTTTATTGTCTTCGTTGAAGAACCTTACTCTAAGAAAAGACACAAAATGCTTGGTCAAGTAAAACACAAAATTAGTATTACTCAAGGAGACGGCATCTTTTCGGAGGTTATTCAGTCAGCCTGGAATGATTTTAATACACCTAAGATTTTTTCCAAGGGAAAAGACATTATTGCTCTCATTACGGGCTCGCTAAACGCAACGGACTCTCACAATGTAAAGTGGCTACTTAATCAGGCTAGACATACTAAGGATGAACATGAGTTTGAAAGGCATGTAAAACAAGCAAATTTCAGCCCTGCTAAAAGCACCCTGAAACTTGAAGTAATAAAGCATCATTTAAAACTAGCTAATAACAATCAGGAGGTTTCGAAAGAAGAACTTTACTCTTTTCTAAATCATTTCTACCTGTTAGATTATGACTTGGGTGAAGAAGAAGGGGTAATTTTGTCGCTGTTGCATTCCCATATATCACAATTCAATCAACAACATCCGCAGTGGGTTTGGTCCCGTGTGGTTGATATTGTACAAACCTGGAATCAAAATGCTGGGACAATCACATTTGAAAAGCTACCTAATGACTTAAAAGAACCTTTCGTACAATCTACTATATCTTACATTCCAAGAGAATTAATAATTCAAAGCGAACCTGAACAATACAACTGGAGCCGGCATCAACATGCTACCACTTTCGCATTGGTCAACTTGATAGGAGCTTGGGACGAAAATAACGAAGATGATTTAAACGTATTAAATGGAATAATTAGTGAAGATTATTCACTCTGGCTTCTACAAGCCAGGGAAATGCTTCATTTTGAAGATAGTCCCTTCTCATTACAAAACGGTCTATGGAAAATTACAGATCGCACTGCTTTGTGGGATTTATTGGGCTCACGCATTTTCGATCAAGATTTGGATGCTTTTCAGAATACAGTTGTAGCAGTATTAACTGAAAGAGACACCTCATTTGAATCTCCTCCAGCAGATAGATTTATGGCAAGTATGCTTGGAAAAAAACTCCCCCATTCTGCTGTTTTGAGAAGGGGAATGGCGGAAAGCTTGGCTCTTTTAGGTAATCGAGCTAAAATACTGACTAACTGTTCACTAGGTAAAGCTAAGAGCACAGCCTCTGGAGCTATCCATGAAATATTTAAGGATTCAGATTGGTCCTTATGGGGAAGTCTGAATGGTCTGCTTCCAATTTTGGCTGAGGCCGCACCGGATAGTTTTCTAGCTGCGGTTGATAATGCGTTGTACTCCGAGCCTTGCCCCTTTGATGAGTTATTCTCTCAGGAAGGTCATGGGGTCTCTGGGTCTAACTATATGACGGGACTACTTTGGGCCCTAGAAGGGCTAGCCTGGGATGAAAATTACCTAGTTAGAGTTTGTGTTATTCTTGGGGAATTAGCAAGCCATGATCCTGGTGGTAATTGGTCAAACCGACCA
Source organism: Paenibacillus sp. JT22N7 (assembly GCF_059383875.1). NCBI lineage: Bacteria > Bacillati > Bacillota > Bacilli > Caryophanales > Paenibacillaceae > Paenibacillus > Paenibacillus sp. JT22N7. The sequence continues at coordinate 12,334 of NZ_JBXENY010000022.1, read as the reverse complement.
GCAAACTCACTGACAACAATCCTGCTCCCATGGCTACCGCAAACCATCGCACCAATACATAAACGGAAAGTCGCTGTACAAACACTATGCAAAGAGTGGCCAAATGTTGCGTGGAAACTCATAATTAGCCTATTACCCGATCAGCATAGGACGTCAACAGGCTCTCATAAGCCAACTTGGCGAGACACCCTATCTGAGCATGGGCAAAATACAGTCACAGACGTTGATTATTGGGAACAAATATCAAATTATGCGGAAATAGCTGTTTCCATGGCAAGTAACAATACAGTTTTGCTTAGCCAACTTATTGATTACTTCAACGTTCTTCCTAGACCATCTTTTGACCGCTTGCTTGAAGTACTATCTTCAGAGACCATTTTAAAACTCCCAGAAAACGAGCGGTTGCCATTCTGGAATAAACTTATGAGGTTCACTACAAAACACCGTTCTTTTTCTGAGGCTGAATGGGCATTAAAGGATGATCTCCTTTCTCTCATTGATGCTGTTGCCAGGAAATTGGCCCCATCACGCCCTTTTAATCTTTATCAGCGTTTGTTTTCCGAGTTAGATTCTGATCTTTATGATGAACTCAATAATTGGGAAGAACAAAGTAAAAGACTAGATAAAAGACGCCAGGAAGCTATATTAGAGATTTTAACCCTAGATGGAATTAATTCGATTATATTGTTCGCCGAGACAGTAGATTTTCCTGATCAAGTAGGAGGAAATATGGGGGCTGTTGCTAACAAAGAAATAGAACAAAAGTTACTCCCAACTTATCTAGAGTCTGAAGGTAACAAGCATAAAGTATTTATAAGTGGATATATTTGGAGTCGCTTCCGCATCAGTGGTTGGGCATGGGCAGATAAATTAGATAAATCGAACTGGGGTACTGAGAATTTAACTCGCTTTCTTTGTTGTTTGTCTTTTAACAGCGAGACATGGGCACGCGCAGCCCTATGGCTAGGAGAATTTGAAAGTGAATACTGGAAAAAAGTCAGTATAAATCCTTATCAAGCGGAAGAAGATTTACCGTTTGCCGTCGAGAAGTTGATTGAGTTTGGAAGACCCCATGCCGCAATTAAATGCTTGTACACACTGCGATTATCACAAAAATCACTAAATATTGATCAATGCTCCAAAGCATTAATTGCAGCGTTATCTTCCTGCGAACCATCTAATCTCATTAATACTTCATACATTATAGTATTAATTAAAGCGCTCCAAGAGGCTCCTAGAATCCCATCGGAAGACTTATTCCTTCTGGAGTGGAATTATTTACCTATATTAGTTAGGAATAACGGAAATTCTCCTAAATTCCTCGTCAATCGTCTTGCAAGTGACCCGTTATTCTTTTGCGAAATCATTCGTTTAATTTATCGCTCTAAGAATAATAATGTTATAACTGATTTAAGTGAAAAGAAAAAAGCAGTGGCTACAAATGCTTTAAGCTTGCTTCGCAATTGGAATATCCCTCCTGGAACACAGAGAGATGGAAGTTTTAACGCTGGAGATTTCTCAACTTGGCTACAGCAGGTGAAAGAAAGTTGCGCATCGTCAGGCCATCTAGAGGTAGCACTAAATTATATAGGAAAGGTACTAATTTACAGCCCATCAGAGAAAGATGAGCTTTGGATTAACCATACTGTAGCAAATGCATTGAATTCTAGAGATGCCGAAATTCTGAGGGAGGGTTTTAGAATAGGAACCCTTAACTCACGCGGCGTATACTCCATGGATCCCTCAGGAAAACAAGAGCGAGAGCTTGCCGAGCGATACAGACAAAAAGCTGAAGAACTTGAAAACGCGGGTTACCAGCGTTTTGCAGTCACTCTCAAAGGTATTTCAAACTCATATGAACGGGAAGCGGAACGTACTGTAATTGAACATAAACTCGAATCAAGTTATGAATAGCCCTTAAAGAGGGCAAATAATAACCTGCATATACGACTAAATATGCTCTATTCTTAAGGATCAAAAAATTCATTGAAAGAAATACTCCAAATACCCTATTTAGAAAATAGTATATAAGAGCGGGACCACAATCTGTTTCCCGCTCTTAGTTTTATTCCTACTCCCGCTCCTTCGTCTCTTCGTATTCAACCTCTATCAATTTAATGAAGTCAGATGGCTTTATTTTAAGTCCCTCACATAACTCAAATATTTTTGTAACCGAAGGCTCATTACGACCAACCTCGACCATGGATATATAGGACCGATCTACATTGCATTCATGAGCCAAATCTTCTTGACTTAGCCCCTTTTTTATACGAATCGCTTTGAAAGTCTTACCAATGATTTTTTTAATGACAATGGCTCGTTGATTCAAGGAAACTACTCCTTTTACGACCATTATCTTTCTGGTATACTGGACACAACAGATAAAGTATTCAACAAAAAGTAAATAAATGTATATTAAAGCTTTTAATATGAACAGGGGTGTGAGCTAGATTAGCTTGTTGAGTTTAAAAAGGAAATCCGAACGCTATATTTTAAGCATAAACAGAAACTTTCTTGAAAAGAGCAGAAAAGGATACTACTGAACCTACCGCTAAAAGTATCGTAACTAGAAGCCAAGACCAGTAGATAAATTGTGGGAGGAATACTCCCCATGTTTTAATGGAAATATAAACCAAATAAAGGGAGTGTTTTAAATGAAAAACAAGTTTTTATTCGTACTTTTAATTGTAGCGATGCTAGTTCCAACCACACAAATCAATGCGGCCACCGCATCCACTAATTTTAAAGATGTTAAATCGAATGCGTGGTATGCAGCGGCAGTCAAATGGGCAGTAGAGTCTGGAATTGTCACAGGCTATCCGGACAAGACATTTAAACCGGATGCCAAGGTAACAGAGGAAGCTTTCCTTTCAATGCTAATCCGGTCCTACACGGATATTCCGGACATGGAGAGCAGCCCTTATTGGTCCTACAAATACTATGTAGCAGCTGGGGCGCTGAATTATCCAGTGGGAGAGGATCGCACAGCTCTCATCAACCGTACTAAGGTCGCGGAGCTTGTGGCTGGAACACGGGGTAAGAATTTCTCTGGTAATGATGCCATCCAATATCTACTCGGATCAGGCCTGGCAAAAGGCAAAACGGATTTCTCCATTGAAGGATACAAGGGAAAAGATTACCTGACCCGTGCTGAGGCGGTAACTTTCATTAAAAACGTTAAGGATGCAGGTGGGGGTTCCACAGCTCTTCCACGTCCAGTTAAACCGACGCCTACAAGTGAGCTTCCAGATCTTCCAACAAAACCACCAGTAGACACTGGAATTGAGGTTATTGGTAAGCACAACGCGACTGCGGAAGCTTGGGCTGAACAGGTACGTGCTGTTGTAGATTCTAAATATGGCGTTTACTACAATGGGGATAATACGGTTGTAGGGATCAAGGATCCAAGCGGCAATACCATTTTCGTTTATGGTGACTCCCGCATTAAGCGCGGCGATGAGGGTACAATCATCATCTCTTTCTTTAACACTCTTGATCGTAACACCTTCAAGCCAATTGAGAAGAATCTGACCCAAATCGAGGCTGCTCTCAAGGCTCTTGGCATCCCATCGGAGGGCAAAATTTCAGCTGGTGTCAAGAAAGTCCTGGCGGAAAATGGTCCAGATGAGGTAACTGTGAAGATTGGAACCACTAGCTGGAGCATCTTCTCGGCTGAGATATTTGGCACCGCTGTCGTTTATCTCGAATAGGGACAACATTTAAAGGGAGCCACCAAACATCAAAGTTTGGTGGCTCCCTTTCTGTTTCCGCATATATTGACAGGCTACGTATTCATAATGTAAAATTTACCCAAAATTTCAAGGAGTGAATTCTAAATGTGTGATTGCCCTATCTGTTACCCTGGTTATCTTACAACTATTGAACCAGAAGAAGTCCAGCCGTGGACTGAAGCAGAAAAGAAGTTTTTTTCCATTTGCCTTGATATATCGGCACCAGACTTACGGACACGTTATAAGCTCTACAAACTTTTAAAATTGTAAATTAAACAGGAGCCCACTACACGGGCTCCTCTATCTCCACCAAATATACTCTATATCCTCCGCCTTTAAAGCATCTATCCACTCCGAGCTTGCTATATGGACCATCTTTGCTCCCCCCACATGAGCACCCCGCCACTGGATAATGCTCTTCAAATCGAAAAGATATCCCTGTTCATGGCTGGACGCCCAAACAGAATTCTCGTAAGGATGACTTCCCTCCAACACCTCCTCCAAAGTCGAAGCAATAACCAACGGCGCAACGGCAATCCCCTTGAAAAAGGCTGCGCGTTCTCTTTGAACGCCTTCGCTAAAACTATTATTATCCGTCGGAATTTCAGGGTTAAATAAATCTACAATTCGGCTGGGTCGGTTAGTTCCTTTCTTACCCTGCTTCACGATGAACATAATGACATGCTGATCTATCTTGCACAGCTTCGAGTTTAAATGTGCAAATATACGTAGCTTGCTCACTTTTTCAATCAGCGTGACATAATCCTGCCTGGATGTGTCCATTTCAATATTAATTCCTAGACTTTCAATGCCGATTCGTATTTGCAGGAACCCATCCGGCCAATACACGGGCTCTTTATATAAAACATCCCTGTTCCCGATTACGGTACTCTTCGTCGTTGGATATAGCATTTTGGTGACAATCGGGCCATACGCTTTCTCCACGCCTCCTTCTTTTGGACAAACCTCTATCATTCTACATAACACATCAGATACGTAGGCATCATGCTTAGGCGAATACTTCGGCCTATAATTCTCCATGCTACCCGCTTCAGGCAGCCTATACGTCCCTTTTCGCTGCTCAAACACACGCCCGCCCAACCCATTCTCAAAAGCAAATAATCGCTCTAGTAACCTTATCGCTTTCGGCAAGATATGCCAGTACACACGCCCACTTGCTAAACGTACATCTGCAACCCATCCAAACTCTTTAAAAGCTTGCATATATCGACTTACTGTCTGTGGATTTTTAGTACTCAAGCCTAATAAGGCCGCTATTTGCCTACATGTTAGTCCATCGAATGTATACAACAACAAAAGAAACTTGCTGTAGGCTTTTCTGTAGTCACAACCTATTCCGGGAAGCTTGTCGTTATTAGGCTTCTGTTTATGCGCCCGTTGAATAGACGACTTGGTCATTATCCTTTTCATATTCAGCCATCCTCTCCCGGGTGAATTCCTCGTTAGCTTTCATATTTGGTGTAATCAACGTTCACCAAATCGCTTCTTACATGTAGTCACCCATTTCATTTTACATATTTGTTTAGAGAGCGAACGATTAACTTCACTTGCATCAGGATGTTTCCATTGTGAGCTCACTTCTATTTAGAGGTTGGAGATCCCTTTATGCTCTTTGCTTTCATTTGAGAGAAACTATGCCTCATTATATTTTCTCTTGGTCATCGCAACAATAAATATTCCTCAGTCTCTGTCCATCCGTTGAAAAAGCATAGAAGCATGCAACATCATGTTGTTAACTTGCTAGGCTTTTGTACACGCCATCCCTATAGAAACGCCTGCCCATAATTGTGTGAATATATTATTCAATGATAAAATGGAAATAAAATACAGCAAGGAGTTGTTGTAGATGGCAGCTTTAAATGGGCATATTCGATTTCGCAAGCAAAATCAGAAGTGGGAATTCTCCATACCTCTTGGCAAGAAGCCTGATGGGACGAAACAACGTTATACTAAGGGTGGCTTTGCGACGCGCGAGGCAGCAGAAGCTGCCTATATTCAAGGCCACTTCGATCGAGGGCATGGCTTGCTGGTACCCACTTCGACACAAACCGTGGGAAGCTTCTTTATAGCCTGGCTGCTTCAAAAAGAAGCAAATATTAGCATTAGCTCTTACAAGGCTTACAACTCCTACTTCCGCCACTATATCCAGCCACACCTAGGCAACATTTCTCTATCGAAGCTAACTGTTTTCCAAATAGAATGGATGTATCATCAAATGAGGCAAGAACTGAAAATCTCGCCTCAAACTATTCGCTGCACCCATAGACTGCTGGTACAAGGTCTACGGTTTGCTGTACGCAAAAAGCTATTAGCAGAAAATCCAGCCGATCATGCTGAACTTCCACGCCTACGCAAAACAGCACCTCGTTTCTGGACAGCAGAAGAACTTAACCAGTTCCTTATAGCAGCTAAAGACTCCCGCTTTTACGCCACGTTCCTTCTCAGCGCTTATACCGGAATGCGTTTGGGAGAAGTTCTTGCCCTTCAATGGAGGGACATTGACTTTGTACAAGGTACTGTAACCATATCTAAATCCATAACGAAAGCTATGAAAGGATATGTAGTTGGCGAGCCTAAAACGGATTCCAGCAACCGTTGCATAGCTTTGCCACCAGCCATTATAGAGGTGCTTAATGAAAGAAGAATGTTGCAGATGGATGGAGAAATTCGTGTATTTAATGAACAGATGGACTTTATTGCCCATACGAGGCAAGGAAACTTTGTAAACCCTCGAAGTCTTTACAAGGAGTTTCGACGCATTATAGATAAAGAGCAGATAACTCGGGTATGTTTCCACAGTATCCGCCACACCCAAGTGACGATGCTGATGGCAAATGGGGTAGGAATAAAGGCCATCTCACAAAGACTTGGACACTCGACGAGCAGCATGACACTAAACGTTTATGCTCACGTTTTACCACAAATGGATGACGGCATCATCTCATCTCTAAATCAAATGCTTCCAACCACCTGAGTCCGCGCTGGGTGGTTTCTAATTGTTCAGAATTCCGGCAGACCCATAGATAAACATGAGCCCTTTTCTCAAAAGCGATCAAGTTGTCCTTTAGAGAAAAGGGCTCAGAACTATATTATTATCATGCGTTTTGTTTATCCAGCCGCGAGCATGGATCTGAGAGCTTGGAGCAACACTACACGATATGCTCGGATATTTATACGAGTAGGGCAACTGTTGAAAGACAAACCATCTTAAGGAACATTGTTAACGGTATGTCCACCCTGCTCTGGCTCATGGTAGGGCTATCGGCTACAGAAATTGCAGAATATGCGACGACTTCTTAGCTCGTCCGAGCCACGGGGTGGTACTTCCCTTGGGTTTGAGCATTCCCGGTGGGTTGCAGTAGCTAGGCACGCCTTGAAGCCAAGAGAAATAACTTCCCGTGCGACGGAAGTAAGTTGTGCTCTCGCTAGTTTTGTGGATGGACGGGCAACAAGGGCGAAGCCGGGCGAACGTTAAGGCAAAGCCACAAAGGCCCTTGTCCACGAGTGGGCAAACTAAGGCAACAAGGGCACTCCAAACATAACACTATCCTTTTTAAACCATTGAAATGAAACTTTCAATATCACTTTAATTCTAAATAATATTATATTTTTATTGCCCTTTTCGCCCTAGCTCTGGGGCTCCCTCTCTACGTCCACGATGTATTCGCCTGCGCCCTTCGCCCAACTTCGCCCGTACTTGCCCTCACTTGGAGAAAATCCATCTCATGGCTTAAACATTACACGTATTACAGTTTTGGCAGTCCTAATGGCTCCATCATGGTAGTTTGATCATTTTCGTCAACAAAAGCTTTAAAGGCGCTATACTCAAATCTAAACCCATGGAGGCGATGCTTATGACCTTTGTCGCCCGTGTGTTTGTGGCCTTTAGCTTTTTCTGTCTCAAGGTATTTGGCACTCACTAATCTCGCCCGTACTTCGCTGTTTTTACCATAGTTTGATCCTTTAAGCGCCTCACCTATGGCTGTATCGGTTATAATAAAAAATTCTGTCGGCTTGTATATAATCATTGGAGCATTCTTGCGTGTATCAAATACAATGTAACACCCTTTTTCGTCTGGCAAACAAGGAGCTGCTTGTTCCAGCATCCAATCAACGATCTTCCCCATGATGCGGTCAGCTACGCCAATACTTTCAGTCGTCTGCCTAATCGCCTCCGTGAGCAGCATTTCTTTCATGGCCTCAACGTTCATGTCAATTTCGAACAGTTTATTAAATTCCTGAAGACAATATACAAGGACTGATGTTTTAGTGATAAGCCGACCACGAAGATTATTTTTATCACCTTCTTCTTTAAAGTACTTCCCAATTTCGTGCAATTCCCCAATCACAGTTTCAATATTCATTTTACTCACAAAATTCAGCCACGGCTCTGCAAAATGCCCACCATTGAGTCGGGCTTGTCGTTTTAAAGTATTAACGTCTTCTCCGCTGTATTTTTCTGGAAAAGGCGATAGAGAAACAGATAAAACACGCCCATAAATACCGGAGCTATCCTCTGGCGATACAGAGAAAATTGAATTCTCACCGTTAAATAAGATCGTTCCACGATAGGTGTCCTTGGATGTATCCTTAGAACCCCATGATTTTTCGCCAGTCTGAATACTCTTGTTTCCTTCTTTCCCATTAAGAAGCTCATGAGGCATCGATTTCAGAGCGTCTTTGATACTATGCGTATCGTCCAGAATCATTGGAAGGTTGTTTATACTTCTCGCATAGTTCCACAATCCCGCAACACGCGCATTCGACCAAGTGTTCTTCAACTCTTCTCCTAACCCAAATACGATGTCAGCAGCCAACATCTGGATAGTCGTTTTACCACCTGATGTTAGACCATTGATTTCACTCCCAATATTCTCATTTAGCTCTCCTGTAAGCTTAGGTACCAATGGACTTGCTAAGCATCCAGCAAGCATGAAGCAAAACACCGGGTTATCTTTCAGCTGTTTCAGAATCGATACAGAAACATCATAAGAACCGATGGGGAGTTGCTTACTTCTCTCATAAATCCCATGAACCGTCGTCCCTGGATCTTCCGTGAAAATCAAATCTCCAGATTGGATAGCTGATTTGGTGGTAAAGGGAAAAAATAACCCTTCAGGCGTCCAACCGCAAGCCTTGACTTTCCCTGCAGTTTTAAGTTCTTCAAGTCCATTGTTTCCATTCACAAGATCCGTGAAGAAAGAAGCTAATTCACGATTATGATTATCGCCCACAACAATTACGCCATAAGAATCCAGCTTTTTAATCTCGCGTGATGTTGTGATCTCTCCTAACGGAACAGGAGTCGGATGGAACTCCCATTTTTGCTTACTGTTATTCCACTTAGTCAATCTAACCAGCTTATACCGTTCCGCTTCATCTTGCACCCACTGGCACGGAAACACAACATAAGGCAGGATAGATTCTATATGGCCATTTGCTCGTTCACGAAGGATACCGCGCACTGGGTCAAAGTAATACCCTTTGGGCAGATTAAACATGGCTCCGTGTGGAGCATCAGGAAAGACAGAATGCAGCGATACTCCTGAGTTTGAAACAACGGTATTATCAGCTAAATGCTGCATTTCGGTTTGAACTAGCAATTCGAACTGCTTCTCGTCGAATTCAGCGTTTTCCTTGATTGCTTTAGCTATATAGGCATCGAGTTCACTCTCCCTCTCTGCAATGCTCAAGTCCGTATTTTGTAGCACACTTTGGACAAACGTTTGTTGCTCTTCATTGGTCAGTTTCACTCTTCCATTCCTTCTTTCACTTATGATTTAAATTTCATGCCCTTGCTACCGAAAGCACTGCGTGATAAAATCGACCAATAAAATTAATGAGAGAGTCGCCGAGGGCGTTGCCGCGCCGCTCGGGACCATACGGATGAGCCACTTTAACTTTTAAATGGATCATTGAGCTTAAGCCTTATAAATTGCTCGATGGCTACATCACCTCCTTCAAGTACTGTACGAATACTAAAAGGGGCTATTTCCCAGTCCGGCTGAATAATAAGCGCCAAATCCATTCCCGTACGTTCATAAATGATCTTTAAAGCAAATGATTCCTTAATTATGCTGTTCCAGAATATAAAGGTTCGGAATTCCTGCGTCTCAGTGTTTTTATCGTTATACACATTAAAATTTGCTCGATTAAGATTTTCGTTAACTACGTTCATTTCTTCGATAGTTCTGGATGGAATCATGGTCCATCTCACATTACCATTGAAACTTTTACGGATTTTAACTGTAGTTCCACCCAGCAAATGATAGAAAAGCACATGATGATCTACCTCTTTAAAACCAGTTGATTGGCCATTACTCCAATGACGTTGGACCCACCACTGCCCCTCTCCGTTCATCATCTGGTACTCTGTATTTACAAGGACCATTTGCTTGTAATAAGAGAATATCTTCTCTTCTTTCATCTGCCTTACAATGTTTACCGTGTTTAGATCAATTGGCTGTAACTCTGGATCTTCAAGTGCTGGTAGGCCAAATCTAGCAATAAATCTGTGATGACAGGTTCCTGCTGAATAGCTTGGGCATTCCCATCCGCTCTCTTCCATAATTCTCGAGCAACTCATTGGCCTGGGCATCCCACGCCTGAGATCATCCATCTTTGCATGAAATATCCGTTCAGTTTCTTCTTTTTCATATACCTTATTTGGATCATTATCTATTATTCTGCGGTCATACCCTCTGCTTACCTCATGGGCGAGTTCCTCTGCTATTGAACCGTACAATGCTATATTGCTGATAATCCCCATCCAAGCAAAGTTATTAAATAGATTAGGATCAGTTTTAAAAATATCACATTGCTGCATGCGTTCAAATTGATTCGGTAACCGCGTTAACTCTTCCCATAATCTTGCTTTCTCTTCTATCGTATTACCAACCGTTTCAGGTCTACCTTTTATGTCACGGCTAATATTTGAATTAAATTTCTGAATACACTCAGCAATTAGGGGATGGCTCAAGCATATTAACTCCACATCCCTGATTCGTTCCCAAGCGCTCTCATTTGGCAATGGCAAAAAAGTCTCAGGATCAAGAATTGCAGTGCATCCTTCTTTAAGTCGGCTTCCACACATGGGAATACCAGCGATTTGCGGCAAGGCTCCTCCCTGTACAGCAGCCTTTTTAGGTATTAAATCAATAGCGGTAGCAGGTTTGACTTTACTAATCACTTCCTGCATGAGCTGGCTCAAAGCTCCACTGTGTACTTTATCCTTTAAAAAATACCAAATATGAATCCCCTTCCCACCCCGACTACGCTCCATTAAAAATGGCAGATTCATTTCTTGGACAATGGCCGTGCAATCCTTGTAAAGCTGTTCTTGGGCTTTGCCACCTTTATCATCAAGATCTATTAGGAAAAATTTTGAAAGTCCCTCCGAGTCTGCAGAACTTGTTCCAAACTGATATCCTGAGTCCAAATGACGAATTAGAGGATTATTGTATTCTGTCATTTCTTTATATTTCCCAGTATCTAAGTGTTTAGCATACAACCACTTTAGTTCTTTACCTGATTTACTCTTATTCCCATTGTGATGCTCAGCATACATATCTGTGCGATTGATAAATCGTTCACTAAGAAGCTTTAATTGCCCTTCTATTTCCATATCCTCACCTACTCACCGTATTCGTTATAACAAAATACATAGTTATATTTTGTTATATTTAATCGTATAATGCGTAATTTCATTGAGTCAATATATCCGATTCAATCTTTTCTTATAAATTAACAATTAAAATATAGTTTTTGCTTTGTTGTCCACTCACCAAGAGAGTATTCAAATATTCCTAATGAGCAGCCCTCAGTCAGTCTTTTATACTCTGGCTTGATTTCAGCTGACAGCTCACGTTTTCAACTTTAAGATAGCAAAGTCATTTCCCTTATTATGAACAGCATGGGAATGGTACTTCAAAACAATTTCAGTAAATCTAAGCGTAATCTCGGCTCTTTGCTTGTTGATTTCTACTACAGCTGTTATACTTTCTTTAGATTCGTTTACAGTTACTAATTCAACCACATCACCTGAGATTTGAACTTCCATGTATGCTTCTCCCACTGAAACACCCCTCATTAATTAGTCGGTTTAGCTATTTCGGCATTGATTATATGAGATGGCAGCGGAGCTTGAAAAGCCCCCTTACGGAAGCCCCTCGCGGCGGCTTGCAAAACGCGGCGAACAAAACTGTAAATTTATAACTGTAAATTTTGGAATAAATTTGAACAAGATTTTCATAATGTATCTAGTCCTTTCTTACGATTTTTTGCATACATCAATATACCCGCTAACCAGGCATCTAGGCCTTAGTGGCACGGGACCCCGTGGCTGCGGCATTTAGATAACAAGCGAGTCAGTTAGATAAAGGAAAACACAAAAATAGCCGATGCCTTCCTGTAATCGGGAAGGCATCGGCTATTTTGTTTATGCAAAGATACCTCAAAATGAATTTTCTTAAGACGGATTGTAATATGAAGTGCGACACATAAAAATGACCCATGACCGATTCGTGTGTAGAATGAAGTTACCACACTACCCCTACACAGGAGAATCAGCCATGAGCTACCAA
>NZ_JBXENY010000021.1:0-26852 GCF_059383875.1 Paenibacillus sp. JT22N7 | reverse complement strand
CCGCACGTACATCTCATGGTTGCTCCTCGCACTACATATGCGGGTTGTCCTCCCATTCTCTTCTCCTCCTTTTCGGTCACCGTTTCCTATTCTCTTTCTTGTTAAAAGCTATAACTGGTTGCGAATCGTTTGGTCTACGCTCTCCAAACACTCCAATATTGGTGACTGGTTTCTTCTAAGCCAGCTCCACCCGTTCCAAACGAATGCCCACAGGCTCCCGCCGCAGCATGCTCTCCGCGACATCCAGCCGAACGACAATTAGCGGTAATTCGCTCTCGCTCACCCGCACGATTTTCTTTCCTTGCAGACGCTCCCGATCCAGCACCAGCCGCTTAATCGTTCGCTGATCCTGATGCAGCTCGGCATACGGACTTAAACACATTAGCTCCTCAAAAAAGGGCAAGTAATACGTTTTCTGGCGGCGAGTCAGCATATGCATCAAAATGACCATCTTGTATACCGCCCTCGGCTCGTAAAGCTCCACTAACCGCTTCATTCCATCCGATAGCAAAAAGAGCTGCCGATCCAGCACATCTGTAAACACGCTGTCCTTCTCTCCCTTGACTTGAAACAGCAGCTTGTCCGGTATTCGGTACGAAGTCGCCGCATATATATCCCGCATGTCCAGCTTCTCCCGTAGACCTTCCAGCATCGGCGTACTCGTGTAGCGGCTATCTTGCTTCAGTACAAAATAGTCCATCAGGACGCACCGTCCTTTCCATCCTGCTGCTCTTGAAGCTTCCCCTCACCCTGCTCTTGAAGCTCTTCTTCTGCGCTTTCGCTTTCGCCAGGCTCATCCAGTGCGCGCACCCCATGACCATCCTCCGCCAATATTTCCGTCTGACCGCGGTACTCCCCCATCGCAATCGCCCAGCCTTCCGCCTTCGCAAGCGTGGTGAAGGTCTCAAGCTGGATCAGCTTTTCCATCTGACCCCGCACGTATTCTACCGCTAGCGTGTGGCATTTCTCTGCTTCCAGCTGGCGAATATCGTCGATATCCATAAGCGTGACCTTCCGTGCGTAAGCAACTCGTTCCGGTTCTAGCCGCTTGACTCGCTCAAACATCGGAGCGAAAAGAAACGCAGGCTCCCAATATACGGTGCAGTTAGACGTATCCATCAGCCAGCGTTCATCATACGCGTCCAAACGGTACGTACAATGGCCTTCCATGATGCTCGTGCGTAAATAGGAGATGTAGATATATTTCAGCTTCCCTTGTTTCTCTACTGCTTGAAGTTCAGCCGCTTTCTCACACAGCGCCTCAAACGCTCTCGCCAGCTCCGCATCAATCGCTTCCTGATGTTCTTCGTAAATGTCATTCACAAGCAGCACATCTTCCTGCCACCGATCAAACACATGCCGCTCCAAAAAGTCAGCCAGCGCCTCTTCCCGCGTCATCACCTGACTCATACGATGTTGACCTTTCCGCCGCTCAGCGTCACTTCATCCTGCACCGTCAGCATCGCGTCGCCCTGCTTCAAATCGATGCCCGTCTCTCCTTGGATCAAAATGTTCGCTTCGCTCGTAATCTCAATATCTTCCACAGCCGTGAGCATAATTTTCTTATCGCTGTTGATCTCGATTCCGCCGTCATCCGTCAGGCGCATCAGCATCTGACCGCCTCCGATAATCTCTACCGCGCCCGGCTGGAACACAATCTGCTTGCCATATTTCGTGCTGATGCTTTTCACCGCCGGGTCGCTGCGCTTCGTCGTATCCGAAGATGCGACATCAACCGAGCTCGCTGCAAACGCATTTTTCTCCTCTGCATCCGGAAAATACAGCCTTGCCTCATCGCCGATCTCCGGCATGCAGTACCACCCGCTGCCGTCTGGCGACGAATACACGGTCGAATATGGGAACCATGTATCCGCTCCGCCGCCGTCGATTTTCAGCTTCAGCTTTACTTTGTCTTTCTCCACACCAGCAATCGTGCCGAATAGCGAAATACCCGTAATCTCCTCCAGATAACGGGTGCCGCAGCGAAATCCTTCCCGCTCTCGAAGATCGTAATGGTAGACCAGCAGTCCTTGCTCCGTGCGCGCCTCCACTCGGTATACGAACAAGGAGCGACGCTGAAATTGAACGGCGCTGCCCAGTTCAACGGCAGTATGGCTCGTCACCTCATAAATCATCCGGCCCTGCTCGGTAAAGCTCGCTTTGCTATTTTCAGCCAACTGCTTATAGACGCCCATTTCCTTGCGGATCGAATAGTTTGTCTCCGTCAGCACGACCTCGCCGCCCGCCTCCGGCACGCCCGCATAAAAACGGATGCCCGGCATCGCGCTGATCGCCAGCAGCGGCATATTGAAATGCGACGCCAGCCGCTTCGCAAACGCCCAGTCGGTTTCTAGATATTGCATGATTAGGCCGCCTATTTGCGACGCCTCATCCACAACATTCGCATTCGGATAATCCGACGCCAACTGGTCCAAAATCTGCTCATACGTTTGCTGTCCGTTTTGGTAGGAGCGCTTTTCCTTTTTGAGATCCATCAGGAACGTACGGCTGTGGGCTTCAATCGTCAACATCCGTACGTTTTGCACCACTTGAATACGGGCGTTCGTAATGATGCCGTGAAAAAGCGTCCGCTTGCCGCTCTCCTCCGTCTGCGTATATACCTCAATCGGCTCATTGTCCGAGATGCGCTCGATATAGACATCCAGCTTGCTCTCTGGCACGATGCCGCTCAGCGTCAGCTGAATATGCTCATTCACTTCTTTTACAATGGTCAGGGCAGTAATTTGCTCATAGGGGCTTTCGGTCATATAGATGTCTGCGAGGGTGTAAATCGGGTGGGCCGTTTGGCTGCTTGCATTCTCGCTTTGTATAGCGACGACAGCTGGGAATAGAAATATAAAAAAGCTTACTACAACTTTTTCAAGTGAAGTAAGCTTTTAATTACAAATATTATGAATTAATAGATTTCATTTCACATCTTAATAATAAAGCAACGATCTTATTAAATAATTAAAAATTCACTTTTATTAATTATTTCTCGGCTTTAGTAAATCTAAGAATTCTTCAAAATTATCACTGATATCAATTAAAGCTTCACTTTGCCATTCATCTTTTGTTTTCTCTTCTAGCTCTTCTTCCGATAAATCACTCTCAAGTATAACATCTTCGCGATTTAAAAATAATATTTTAGGACAAGTTTCTCCATTCCTATAATCAAATAAAAATTTATCTCCTGAACCATTTATAGCAAATGGAAAAATATTCTTAGGAATAGCGTCTTGAAGAGCATTATATGCAATTTCAATAGATGAAGTTATATTACCTTGAAATTCTATTTTTTTCAAAGATAACAGACTTATTTCCCAACTTATTTTTTCAGAAACACTAATAACTCCAATTTCAAAATCTCCAGTCGGATATTCAACCAATGGAGCAGCTCCATCATGTTGACTTACAATATTAAGAAATAAATCTGGAAAATGAATGCCCCACTCTTTCTCTAATTCTCTTACCAATGAGATTTCAACATGATTGTTATTTGTCCATTCAATTTTTTGCACCATATTCATGCTCCTTATTATTTTAATTAATCACCATTGCCCCAAATTTTATTACCACCAGTATGATTCACATTGCCATGAATTTTTTCATCTACAAGTTGAAGTCTACCAGTTTCCTGATGGTGATGCCAAGTGTAACCCGGAATCTTTTCATAGCCCTTATCTATTGCGATAATTTGTTCATCATTATAATTTTTCACCTTTTTTAAATAGTCTGAGTATTCCATATTTAATTCTTTTGCTTCATCTTTCAGAGTATCTTTATATAACACCGTGGCTGCTTTCAAATGTTCTGGTCTTGACATATTTAAGAGATCTGTATCAGTATGTCTCTCAAGTATATTTATCTCGTCCTTTATATCTTTCTTATTAAAAATAGGGAATCCAAATGGATCGAAATCAACCCCCTTGTAGCTTCCTCCAGCATGGTCAGAATTTAGAATACGCGGTCTTTTATAAGCAAGATTATTCAAATAATTTTTTTCTAAGTTTTCTATGACCTCTTTAAGTTGTGCAGGGCTTGTATATCCCCATTTACTAATATCCACATTACCATCCTTTGCTTGTTTTAATAAGTCGTCTACACTCTCAAACCCTTTTGGAACAACCCATCTTTTTACCACTTTGCCATTCTCGTCAAGCCCTTCACGCAAAGTACCCTTTTCTCGAACGGTTTTCACTATATCTCTAACATCGTCAGGAACATAGTCTTTAATCTTATTAGTTAATTTATTACTTCCTCCCGTAGTATTTAAATTTATGTTAGATGTATTTATCTTAACATTCCCTGCTGGTTGTAGCCCATGGTTTATTCCAAGGTAATTTCCTAGTTTATCCATCTGATTCTGCAAAGAAGATCCTACTTTTTTGCTTAGATCACTTAATTGTTTTATATAATGACTGCCTTGAAGCTTTTTCAAGCTCCAATTTACAAAAGCCTTATGATCTAACCCAATGTCCCATAGCGTCTTATATATTTTACGACAACCATCGTCTACCCACTTACTAAGACTGCTTACTCCATTTTTAATACCTTTACCAATCGCCTTCGTCAAACGTGAATCCATTATACCACCGGTTAAACCGCCAATCCCCATATCCAGCGCCAGTGTACCAAAACTAAACCCTTTGCCCTCCATCGTCTGGCGAATGACACTTTCAAACCCATTCTGCACCGCGCCGAATGCCATCCTTCCGCCAAAGGTCCGAACGGGCCAAACACCGCCCCAGATATCGCCCCAATGACCGTCTCTCGAAAGGCCGTTGAGACATACGTCCCCATATCACTGACCTCGCCGCGGGCAATATCCGATACCGCTTGGCTCACAACTGCGGCGGTTCCCGCAATGGCTGCTCCTGCCAGCACGGCACCGACAACAACCGCTCCTGCTCCCAGTGTCGCTACCGTAAACGCCGCTGCTACCGCGACTACCGCAACGACAGCCAATCCCGCCAGCACATTTCTCGCCAGTTTCCCCCAACTAAATGGCGGCTTTTCCGGCGGTGGCGGTGGGGGAGGTGGCTCGCCTTCTACTGGCGCATCGTCATACGGCGCATAGCTCGTCCGGTCTTTCCCTTCCGTTCGGATCTGCGCCCCCATCAGGTTGTACTCGCCTTCCAGCGTGATCCCGCTTTGCGCACTCGTCTTCTTCGCTACTAGCAGCGCTTGCGCGCCAATGACCACACGTTTCGGTGTGAACAGCGAAATCTCTTCCTTCGCTGTCAGCGTCAGTTTACGCGGGCTGCTCAAGATAATGCCTACCGCATCGTCCAGCTTCAAAAACAGCGGCTCCTTGCTTCCGCCTGTGAACTCGACTCCCGTCGGGGACAGCTTCATTTCGCTGCCATGCTCCGTACCAAAATAACGGTTGTTCGGATCGGCCATCTTCTCCGCACTCGCTCCGTTTGTTCGCACACCGCCTGTAACGATGGCTTCTTGACCACCCGCATCGGCTAAATACAGATTCGCTTTCGTCCCAACTTGCGGCATACTGTACATCGCGCTTCCCGTCTCTGGAGCATAGCGGTACCAGTGCGCCGTTCCCTTGTCCTGCTTGTCATCGATCGCCAGATGCACCTGCACCTGTTCTCCCTTCACCGCCAGAATTTCTCCTTGCAGTGTCAGACCAGACAGCCTGCGGTTCAGCATAGGCTGCTCTCGTATCCCGGCTTCCCGCGACAGCCGATAGTGATAAATTAGCTGTCCTTTTTCCATACGCGCTGTCATCGACGATACGATCAGCTCTATATAACCCCGAATCTTAAAGCGGTCGCCTAAGCGATAGAAGCTTTTGGATTGTATTTCATAACCAAAAAAATCCGTATCATGCAGGCCTGCTTCCTGTCCGCCTGCCTTCTGAAACGCCGCCAAATCCTTGCTCACCGTATACGACGACCATTCTTGCTGCTGATGTTCTTTCCCTTCCGGCATCCCTATAAACAGCTTCGGTGTTTCTTCCAATATATCACAGACTACGACCGACTGGAACTGGCTCGCTAGCCGCTTTGTAAGCTCCCAATCCGTCTCCTCATATTGAAGGATAGGCTCAGATGGCTTTTCCTTCTCTCCCTGTTGAAGCAGCACATCACCACCTGGGTACGCACGCAGCACCGTAGTCATGATTTTCTCGTACGTCTGGCTCGTATCCTGAAAAGATCGCTTCCGCTTCTTCAGATCGCTATAGATGCTTCCCGATACCGCCTCGATTTCAACCGTATATACGCCATTGCGATGCACCGTCTGCACGGACGTGACGACACCCTTGAACAGGGGTTTCCGCTTGCCCTCTTCTTCGTCGTACAACGCGATTTTATCCTGCCACACCGCTTCTAGCGTGGCATTCGTCCGCAGCTCTTCCTCGACGATCCCGCTAATCCGCAGCGTCCCATGCTCGCCCGGCTTCCAGCTCATCGCCACATCCGTGATATGCTTCAGCTTGCAGGGGCCTTCCACCCGCAATCGATCATAACCGATCATCTGCATCCCTCCTCCCCATTGTCCTTGCCTGGCTTAATCCGAGTCGTGCTGACCGTCCGAGAGAAAAAAGACTTCCCCTTCCATCGCGCACTTTAAAAACGAATCCGTCGTCAGGGCAGGCTTATTGTCCACCTTCGCGTTTTCCTTCGGAAGCAGCCATTTCCCCATAAAATCGGGCATGCACGGCGGGCCCCCGATGTTGTTGCCCTCCTCGTCAATCAAATAGACGATTTGTCCTGCGGCCATTTTCGGACTGATGCATATGCCGAAATACGGCACATTTTCCGATCCATTATCGTCCTCATTCATCATGGGCTTGCCATTGACATACGACCCGTGACTTTCGGGTAAATTAATCCGCCGCTTGTGCGTTCCACAAGTACAGGCCATCGTTGCCCCTCGCACCACATAGGCAGGTTGGTCTCCCATTCTCTTCTCCTCCTTCGCTCGTTCCGTCTAAGCCAGCTCCACCCGTTCCAAACGAATGCCTACAGGCTCCCGTCGCAGCAGGCTCTCCGCTACATCCAGCCGCACGACAATTAGCGACAACTCGCTTTCGCTCACCCGCACAATTTTCTTCCCTTGCAGACGCTCCCGATCCAGCACCAGACGCTTAATCGTTCGCTGATCCTGATGCAGCTCGGCATATGGACTTAAACATTGCAGTTCCTCGAAAAAGGGCAAATAATACGTTTTCTGGCGACGCGTCAACATATGCATCAAAATGACCATCTTGTATACCGCTCTCGGCTCGTACAGCTCTACTAACCGCTTCAATCCATCCGATAGCAAAAATAGCTGCCGATCCAGCACATCCGTAAACACGCTGTCTTTCTCTCCCTTGACTTGGAAAAGCAGCTTGTCCGGTATCCGGTACGACGTAGCCGCATACAAATCCCGCATGTCCAGCTTCTCCCGTAGCCCTTCCAGCATCGGCGTACTTGTGTAGCGACTATCTTGCTTCAGTACAAAATAGTCCATCAGGACGCACCGTCCTTTCCATCCTGCTGCTCTTGACGCTCTTCTTCCGCGCTTTCGCTATCGCTAGGCTCATCCAGTGCGCGTACCCCATGACCATCCTCCGCCAATATTTCCGTCTGATCGCGGTACTCCCCCATCGCAATCGCCCAGCCTTCCGCCTTCGCAAGCGTGGTGAAGGCCTCAAGCTCGATCAGCTTTTTCATCTGTCCCCGCACGAATTCTACCGCCAGCGTGTGGCATTTCTCTGCTTCCAGCTGGCGAATGTCGTCGATATCCATGATCGTGACCTTCCGTGCGTAAGCGACTCGCTCCGGCTCCAGCTGCTTGACTCGCTCAAACATCGGAGCGAACAGAAACGCTGGCTCCCAACTCACCGCACAACCTGACGCATCCATCAGCCAGCGTTCATCATACGCATCCATCCGATACGTACAGTGGCCCTCCATGATGCTCGTGCGCAAATAGGAGATGTAGATATATTTCAGCTTCCCTTGTTTTTCCGCTGCTTGAAGCTCTGATGCCCGTACGCATAACGCCTCAAACGCTCTCGCCAGCTCCGCATCAATCTCCACCTGATGTTCCTCGTAAAAGTCATTCACGAGCAGCACATCTTCCTGCCACCGATCAAACACATGCCGCTCCAAAAAATCTGCCAGTGCCTCTTCCCGCGTCATCACCTGACTCATACGATGTTGACCTTTCCACCGCTTAGCGTCACTTCATCCTGCACCGTCAGCATCGCGTCGCCCTGCTTCAAATCGATGCCCGTCTCTCCTTGGATCAAAATGTTCGCTTCGCTCGTAATCTCAATATCTTCCACAGCCGTGAGCATAATTTTCTTATCGCTGTTGATCTCGATTCCGCCGTCATCGGTCAGGCGCATCAGCATCTGCCCGCCCCCGATAATCTCCACCGCACCCGGCTGGAATACAATCTGCTTGCCGTATTTCGTGCTGATGCTTTTCACTGCCGGATCGCTGCGTTTCGTCGTATCCGAAGAAGCGACGTCGACCGAGCTCGCCGCAAACGCATTTTTCTCCTCCGAATCGGGAAAATACAGCCTTGCCTCATCGCCGATCTCCGGCATGCAGTACCAGCCGCTGCCGTCTGGCGACGAATACACCGTCGAATACGGGAACCATGTATCTGCTCCGCCGCCGTCAATTTTCAGCTTCAGCTTTACTTTGTCTTTCTCCACCCCAGCAATGGTGCCGAATAGCGAAATACCCGTAATCTCCTCCAGATAACGGGTGCCGCAGCGAAAACCTTCCCGCTCTCGAAGATCGTAATGGTAGACAAGCAGTCCTTGCTCCGTGCGCGCTTCTACCCGGTATACGAACAAAGAACGGCGCTGAAATTGAACAGCGCTGCCCAGTTCAATGGCGGTATGGCTCGTCACCTCATAGATCATCCGGCCCTGCTCGGTGAAGCTCGCTTTGCTATTTTCAGCCAATTGCTTATAGACGCCCATTTCCTTACGGATTGAATAGTTCGTCTCTGTCAGCACGACCTCGCCGCCCGCCTCCGGCACGCCCGCATAAAAACGGATGCCCGGCATCGCGCTAATCGCCAGCAGTGGCATATGGAAATGCGACGCCAGCCGCTTCGCAAATGCCCAGTCGGTTTCTAGATATTGCATGATTAGGCCACCTATGGCCTTGCCTTTAGAAGCTTCATCAACGACATTCGCATTCGGATAATCTGCCGCCAGTTGGTTCAAAATCTGCTCATACGTTTGCTGCCCGTTTTGGTAGGAGCGCGTTTCCTTTTTGAGATCCATCAGGAACGTGCGGCTGTGAGCTTCGATCGTCAGCGTTCGCACGTTTTGCACCACTTGGATGCGGGCGTTCGTAATGATGCCGTGAAAAAGCGTCCGCTTGCCGCTCTCCTCCGTCTGCGTATAGACCTCAATCGGCTCATTGTCCGAGATGCGCTCGATATAGACATCCAGCTTGCTCTCTGGCACGATGCCGCTCAGCGTCAGCTGGATATGCTCATTCACTTCTTTTACGATCGTCAGGGCGGTGATTTGCTCATAGGGGCTTTCGGTCATATAGATGTCTGCGAGGGTGTTGATCGGGTGGGCTTTTGGCTGCTTGCACTCTCGCTTCGTTTAGCGGCGGCTGCGGCCGAGTTATAAATAAAAAAAGATTCACTTCAACTTTTTAAGTTGAAATAAATCTTTGGTTTTAATAGATGAAGACATTTTATAAAAAAGAATCAAAAAACTCCACATTCCTTACGAACAAAATCAGGGTAAACTTGGATCTTTTATTTCCTCTATAGGCTTAGGTAGGCATAACGCTTCTAAGGCTTCATAAATATTTTCACCAAATTTGAATAATTGATATCCTCCGTATTCACCATAAACTTTCCCGCTTTCTGACATAAACATATTCATATTTCGACGATAGGCTTCGCCAATTACAACTAACGGTTCGTTAAACCAATACTCAAATTCTGAATAATCTTCTCTTTCCATTATGTCTCCCAATACAAGCTTGGGTTTAAAATGGAAAGACTCAACTTTCCCATCCAATTTCAAGTAAGAATATTCTAGTTCACCAAACTCTCGAAGCAATTGTTCAACACATGGAAATACGACGAAACCTCTTGTTTTCAACATTTTATTTGTTTCGCTAATATCAATTTCCCTATCTATAAACCATCCAGACTGAGTAAGCACCTTTAATGTTTGTTCTGAAAACACCACTATGTCTTATAAAATTCATCTCTCAGATTGAGTAACATTCTTTCGTATTTCCTCCTGCCTGAAAATTAAAAATCAGCAATATTTTAAGTCTTGTTTTAATAAAAATACTTTATTAATCTTTCTTTAAATGGAATCCTATCATCAAAAAGAAGCTCTACTTGCAGTAATTTAGTTTTGTTATCTAATTTGGCAATGAATAATGCATAAAAATCACCAGAGGTAGGATAAGAAAATAGTCCATATCCTTTTTGTGATATTAATTTGTTAACTTTTCTTATTTTTTGTGGTAATAATTCATACTGAAAAACTCCTAACTCTTCAAGTTCATCTTGTGATGCTAATTCAATGTTATGAATAAATTCATAATCCAAAATATAATTTACTATTTCGCAACCTTCCTCACCTTTATAATCAAGAAAGAGAAATTTCTTAGTAGACAATCCATATTCTAATATAACATCGTGTATGTCCAAAGATTCCGGTTTACGTAAAATTGTCTCTATCTCTTTGCTATCCTCGAATATAAACTGGACAATCTCTTCACCATACATGTCGTTTTCCTCCATTTTTATTATTGAAACAATTCCCCATGCTTATTCGGGATATATGCAGGATAGTTTTTGCGATAGAAGTTATCTATAAGCTTCAATGAAGGATCCCACTCTGGATAAGTTTCAGGATATCCTATTTCCATTTTCGCCTCTGGCATATTCATCAAAAAATCATCAAATTGTTTAGGAACCATCAAACCTTGTTTTTCTCTTACATGTATAAGGAACAAAATTTCATATGGATAGAACGCATATACAAAGTCACCAAATTCAATGGATTGACCTATTTCTGAGGCTAATATAGAATGAAACAAAACCATTTTACTTATCAAAGTTTCTAACTCTTCTGGATGATTAGTTGACCATCCTTCCAATACTTCCTTATAAATATCTATATCTTCTGGTATTAAGTTGAATGGTAGCCCCGCTTCTTTTAAATTTTCTTTCACAGCAAGATGCACGTTCTGGTTGGTTCCCATAATCATTTTATTTCTATATTGCAAATATAATTCTAGTAGGAACCAGGTATGTTTGTTCATTTCGTTAGCGTTCAATATATTTCCACCAAGATGATCGACCATAAACCCAAATAGGATATTTTCCTCTTTCTCCCATCCGAATATCGTAAAATGAATTAAGGCAATAATAACTTCCTTAAAAGTGTATTCTGTCATCATATTAGGGTAACGAATTTTATAAAGATCCTGCGCCATACACTGATAAAAGACGACAATTTGTATTTTTTTAAACTCTTCTACTTGATTACCGCCATTTATTAATACATCATTTTTCCATTTTGATAAGTAAAACGAGGAAATTGTATCTAAATCTATTAATAAAACATGGTCTTTCTCTATTTCATTCATTTGGATAATATTATAAATTTCACTATAGTTCTCTTCATACTCTTCTTTAATATCTTCAAATCTGATCCCATCTACAAAGTTTTTGCTATATCTTTTATATGCCATGGCTAATTTTTTGGGATTTAACATTATATCCTCCCTTAGATCAATTATTTTTCATTCCAATCTTTTATCTTCAACTCATCTACTCCAAATCCAGTTTTAGTTATTTTAATATCTGTTTCTACTCTAATAAAATCAAATTGAAGTCCGGGATTCTCTTTTAATAATTTTTTAAGTTTCTTATTAAAATCTGCATATCTTGCATCCTTATTTTTTAGCATATCTTGAAAATATTTTTCCCCTCCCAATTTCTGCTTATCTGAATAGGTGAATGTAGCTGAATCTGATGCCTTTGATTCAATCATTGTTAACTTAGGTGGCGGACCCTTTGATAAAAATGTTGCATCTATACCATTTCTACCAACTTGGAACATGGAGGAAATGTCTTTACCTAAGTCATTGTCTTTTGCTACTATTTTCGCAACTTCTTCCCCATAGTCACCCTTATCATGACTAAAGTATTTTGAGTTATCGATTTTTCTTTCATACTCCTTTGCAGCTGTCAAATCATAATTATTACTTATTTCATCAACAGTATCTATTTTGTTAGCCAATTTGTTTCTTTCACGTAGTAGCTTTCTTAGCTCTTCTTCATTTCCCTCTTTTTTCAATTTTGCTATTTGTTCGTCTAAAGTATTAATTCGTTCTTTTATTTTGTCAAACTTATTACCACCCGAACCGTTACCACCTTTTGGAATCTGCGGATCAGACGAACTATGATGCCAATAATTGTTCCCTGGACCACTAGCTCCTGCTGGAAGCAGTTCATTATTCATATTCTTCAAGGCAAAGGCGGCGCCTTGCAGCTTTTTCAAGCTCCAATTTACAAAAGCCTTATGATCTAACCCAATGTCCCATAGCGTCTTATATATTTTACGACAACCATCGTCTACCCACTTACTAAGACTGCTTACTCCATTTTTAATACCTTTACCAATCGCCTTCGTGAGCCGTGAATCCATTATACCACCGGTTAAACCGCCAATCCCCATATCCAGTGCCAGTGTGCCAAAACTAAACCCTTTGCCTTCCATCGTCTGACGAATGACACTCTCAAACCCATTCTGTACCGCACCAAACGCCATTCGTCCACCTAGGTTCGCCATCGGACCAAACGGGCCAAACACCGCCCCAGATATCGCCCCGATAACTGATTCTCGAAAGGCCGTTGACACATAGGTGCCCATATCGCTGACCTCACCGCGGGCAATATCCGACACTGCTTGGCTCACAACTGCGGCGGTTCCTGCAATGGCTGCTCCTGCCAGCACGGCACCAACAACGACCGCTCCTGCTCCTAATGTCGCTACCGTAAAGGCTGCCGCTACTGCGACTACCGCGACGACAGCCAATCCTGCCAGCACATTCCTCGCTAGTTTTCCCCAGCTAAATGGCGGTTTTTCAGGTGGTGGCGGTGGAGGAGGTGGCTCGCCTTCTACTGGCGCATCGTCATACGGCGAATAGCTCGTCCGATCCTTCCCTTCCGTTCGGATCTGCGCCCCCATCAGGTTGTACTCGCCTTCCAGCGTGATACCGCTTTGCGCACTCGTCTTCTTCGCCACTAGCAGCGCTTGCGCGCTAATCACCACACGCTTTGGCGTAAACAGCGAAATCTCTTCCTTCGCTGTCAGCGTCAGCTTGCGCGGGCTGCTCAAGATAATGCCTACGGCATCGTCCAGCTTCAAAAACAGCGGCTCCTTGCTTCCGCCTGTAAACTCGACTCCCGTCGGGGACAGCTTCATTTCACTGCCATGCTCCGTACCAAAATAACGGTTGTTCGGATCGGCCGTCTTTTCTGCACTCGCCCCATTGGTTCGCACGCCGCCAGTGACAATGGCTTCTTGACCGCCTGCATCGGCTAGATATAAATTCGCTTTTGTTCCTACCTGCGGCATACTGTACATCGCGCTTCCCGTCTCCGGGGCATAGCGGTACCAGTGCGCTGTTCCCTTGTCCTGCTTATCGTCGATGGCCAGATGCACCTGCACCTGCTCTCCCTTCACCGCAAGGATTTCTCCTTGCAGTGTCAGGCCTGACAACCTTCGGTTCATCATAGGCTGCTCTCGTATCCCAGCTTCCCGCGACAGCCTATAATGGTAGATCAGCTGACCTTTTTCCAATTTCGCCGTCATTGAAGAAACAATTAACTCAATATATCCCCGAATCTTAAAGCGATCGCCTAAGCGATAGAACGTTTTGGATTGTATTTCATAACCGAAAAAATCTGTATCATGCAGACCCGCTTCCTGTCCGCCTGCCTTCTGAAACGCTGCTAAATCCTTACTCACCGTATACGATGCTCCATCAGGCAGCTTATGCTCTTTCCCCTCCGGCATCCCAATAAACAGCTTCGGCGTTTCTTCCAATATATCACAGACGACGACCGACTGGAACTGGCTCGCTAGACGTTTCGTCAGCTCCCAATCCGTCTCCTCGTATTGAATAATAGGCTCAGATGGCTTTTCCTTCTCGCCCTGTTGGAGCAACACATCCCCGCCTGGATACGCACGCAGTACGGTAGTTATGATCTTCTCATACGTCTGGCTCGTATCCTGAAAAGATCGCTTCCGCTTCTTCAGATCGCTATAGATGCTTCCCGATACCGCCTCGATTTCAACCGTATATACCCCATTGCGATGCACCGTCTGTACGGACGAGACGACGCCCTTGAACAGAGGTTTCCGCTTTCCGTCTTCTTCGTCGTACAAGGCGATTTTATCCTGCCATACCGCTTCCAGCGTCGCATTCGTTCGCAGCTCTTCCTCGACGATTCCGCTTATCCGCAGCGTCCCATGCTCGCCCGGCTTCCAGCTCATCGCCACATCCGTGATATGCTTCAGCTTGCAGGGGCCTTCCACCCGCAATCGATCATATCCGATCATCTGCATCCCTCCTCCCCGTTGTCCTTCGTCTACCTAATCTGAATCGTGCTGACCGTCCGAGAGAAAGTAGATTTGACCATCCATGGCACACGTAAGAAACGATTGGGTCGTCAGCGCTGGTTTGTTATCTACCTTCGCATTTTCCTTTGGCAGCACCCACTTATTAAAAATCTCTGGCATACAGGGCGGGCCACCCTCGGTAATGCCTTGCTCATTAATCAAGTACACGACTTCCCCGGCTGCCATTTTAGGACTGCGGCATAGGCCAAAATACGGCACGTTCTCCGGGCTGTAATCGTCCTCATTCATCATCGGCTTGCCATTCACATACGACCCATGGCTCTCTGGCAAGTTGATTCGGCGTGAATGCGTGCCGCACGTACATCTCATGGTTGCCCCTCGCACCACATATGCGGGTTCATTCCCCATTCTCTTCTCCTCCTTCTCCTTCATTTGTTACCTTCTCTATTTCTTGGCACTAACTTCGTCTAAGCCAGCTCCACCCGTTCCAAACGAATACCCACAGGCTCCCGCCGCAGCAGGCTCTCCGCTACATCCAGCCGCACAACAATTAGCGGCAACTCGCTTTCGCTCACCCGTACGATTTTCTTCCCTTGCAGACGCTCCCGATCCAGCACCAGCCGCTTAATCGTTCGCTGATCCTGATGCAGCTCGGCATACGGACTTAAACATGGCAGCTCCTCAAAAAAGGGCAAATAATACGTTTTCTGGCGGCGAGTCAGCATATGCATCAAAATGACCATCTTGTATACCGCTCTCGGCTCATACAGCTCCACTAACCGCTTCAATCCATCCGATAGCAAAAACAGCTGCCGATCCAGCACATCCGTAAACACGCTGTCTTTCTCTCCCTTGACTTGGAACAGCAGCTTGTCCGGTATTCGGTACGAAGTCGCCGCATACATATCCCGCATGTCCAGCTTCTCCCGCAGCCCTTCCAGCATCGGCGTACTCGTGTAGCGGCTGTCTTGCTTCAGTACAAAATAGTCCATCAGGATGCACCGTCCTTTCCTGACTGCTGCTCTTGACGCTGATCTCCGTCCTCTTCTTCCGCGCTTTCGCTATCGCTTAGCTCATCCAGTGCGTGTACACCATGACCATCCTCCGCCAATATTTCCGTCTGATCGCGGTACTCCCCCATTGCAATCGCCCAGCCTTCCGCCTTCGCAAGCGTGGTGAAGGTCTCAAGCTGGATCAGCTTTTCCATCTGACCCCGCACGTATTCTACCGCTAGCGTGTGGCATTTCTCTGCTTCCAGCTGGCGAATGTCATCGATGTCCATAAGCGTGACCTTCCGTGCGTAAGCGACTCGCTCCGGCTCCAGCTGCTTGACTCGCTCAAACATCGGAGCGAACAGAAACGCTGGCTCCCAACTCACCGCACAACCTGACGCATCCATCAGCCAGCGTTCATCATACGCATCCATTCGGTACGTACAGTGCCCTTCCATGATGCTCGTGCGTAAATAGGAAATGTAGATATATTTCAGCTTCCCTTGTTTCTCTACTGCTTGAAGTTCAGCCGCTTTCGCACACAGCGCCTCAAACGCTATCGCCAGCTCCGCATCAATCTCCACCTGATGTTCCTCGTAAATGTCATTCACCAGCAGCACATCTTCCTGCCACCGATCAAACACATGCCGCTCCAAAAAATCTGCCAGCGCCTCTTCCCGCGTCATCACCTGACTCATACGATGTTGACCTTTCCGCCGCTCAGCGTCACTTCATCCTGCACCGTCAGCATCGCGTCGCCCTGCTTCAAATCGATGCCCGTCTCTCCTTGGATCAAAATGTTCGCTTCGCTCGTAATTTCAATATCTTCCACAGCCGACAGCATAATCTTCTTGTCGCTGTTGATCTCGATTCCACCATCATCGGTCAAGCGCATCAGCATCTGACCGCCCCCAATAATCTCTACCGCACCCGGCTGGAACACAATCTGCTTGCCATATTTCGTGCTGATGCTTTTCACTGCCGGGTCGCTGCGCTTCGTCGTATCCGAAGAAGCGACGTCGACCGAGCTCGCCGCAAACGCATTTTTCTCCTCCGAATCGGGAAAATACAGCCTTGCCTCATCGCCGATCTCCGGCATGCAGTACCAGCCGCTGCCGTCTGGCGACGAATACACCGTCGAATACGGGAACCATGTATCTGCTCCGCCGCCGTCGATTTTCAGCTTCAGCTTTACTTTGTCTTTTTCCACGCCAGCAATGGTCCCGAATAGCGAAATACCCGTAATCTCCTCCAGATAACGGGTGCCGCAGCGAAATCCTTCCCGCTCTCGAAGATCGTAATGGTAGACGAGCAGTCCCTGCTCCGTGCGCGCCTCCACTCGGTATACGAATAAGGAGCGACGCTGAAATTGAACGGCACTGCCCAGTTCAATAGCGGTATGGCTCGTCACCTCATAGATCATCCGGCCCTGCTCGGTAAAGCTCGCTTTGCTATTTTCAGCCAATTGCTTATAGACGCCTATTTCCTTACGGATTGAATAGTTCGTCTCTGTCAGCACGACCTCGCCGCCCGCCTCCGGCACGCCCGCATAAAAACGGATGCCCGGCATCGCGCTAATCGCCAGCAGCGGCATATTAAAATGCGAAGCCAGCCGCTTCGCAAATGCCCAGTCGGTTTCTAGATATTGCATGATTAGGCCGCCTATCGCCTTGCCTTGTGACGCTTCATCGACGACATTCGCATTCGGATAATCCGACGCCAGCTGGGTCAAAATCTGCTCATACGTTTGCTGCCCGTTTTGGTAGGAGCGCGTTTCCTTTTTGAGATCCATCAGGAACGTGCGGCTTTGTGCTTCGATCGTCAGCGTGCGCACGTTTTGCACCACTTGGATGCGGGCGTTCGTAATGATGCCATGAAAAAGCGTCCGCTTGCCGCTTTCCTCCGTCTGCGTATAGACTTCAATCGGCTCATTGTCCGAGATGCGCTCGATATAGACATCCAGCTTGCTCTCGGGCACAATGCCGCTCAGCGTCAGCTGAATATGCTCATTCACTTCTTTTACGATTGAAAGGGCAGTGATTTGCTCATAGGGGTTTTCGGTCATGTGTATGTCCGCGAGGGTGCAAATCGGGTGGGCCGTTTGGCTGCTTGCACTCTCGCTTTTCATAGCGATGGCTTCTGGGTTATAAATAAAAAAGATTTACTTCAACTTTTTAAGTCGAAGTAAATCTTTTGTTTTAATAGATGAAGACATTTTATAAAAAAGAATCAAAAAACTCCACAGTTCTTACGAACAAAAATCAGGGTACACTTGGATTTTTTATTTCCTCTATAGGCTTAGGTTGGCAGAGCGCTTCTAAGGCTTCATAAATATTTTCACCAAATTTGAATAATTGATATCCTCCGTATTCACCATAAACTTTCCCGCTTTCTGACATAAACATATTCATGTTGCGACGATAGGCTTCGCTAATTACAACTAACGGTTCGTTAAACCAATACTCAAATTCTGAATA
Organism: Paenibacillus sp. JT22N7; assembly: GCF_059383875.1. Taxonomy (NCBI): domain Bacteria; kingdom Bacillati; phylum Bacillota; class Bacilli; order Caryophanales; family Paenibacillaceae; genus Paenibacillus; species Paenibacillus sp. JT22N7. Next base: position 8,769 of record NZ_JBXENY010000021.1, on the reverse strand, counting down.
ATCTTCTCTTTCTATTATGTCTCCCAATACAAGCTTGGGTTTAAAATGAAAAGACTCAAATTTCCCATCCAATTTTAAGTAAGAATATTCTAATTCACCAAACACTCGAAGTAATTGTCTCTTAGTTCTCGCGCAGCTATTTCTATTTTTTCACTTCTTGTCTTGATTTCCAATTTTTCTTTTGAACTATTTTTATTATGCTGAGATGGATCGAAAGGCTTAGGATCAGGACTATCATAAAGTTTAAAATTGAGAAAGCGAACATAACAAAAAACAGATCCATTATGGTGGTATCTGACCATAATCGACCTGTTCAATGTAACGAAGTAGCGTTATTTGGGTTATAAAATTAAAGCATTTGATGTGCGTACAACCGAAATGAAGAAATCTTTATACGGGTATTACATGGGTTTGATAATGGGTTTAATCAGTACCGGCTGAGGTCTATTCCCTCATCCGCCACAATTAATTTATAGGCATAGCTATTCTGAAAAAAATTATTGCATCCCCCCGATGGTGATTAGCGGCGGCATAGTTGACTATTTGGGACTAAAGAGAAATCTATCCCTATCATAGAAACGATATAGAAACTCTGTGAATGAGTCTGCAATTTTATAAAAATCTTCTTGATCATTCATTTCAGAATAAAAATAGATAGAGGGATTATCTCCTTCTGTTAGATTAAAGAAACAAAACATATACCCCTGATGCATCCAAAATACAAATTCATCATTCGATAGTTTTTTTTCAAAGTTATTTTCTTCCAGTAATTCAATTGCTGCTTCTTTCAAGTCAAAGATATCGTGTAGCAAACAAGATTCTCCCCTTAAAAATTGTACACCTTTACCCATTTTCTTCATAAATTCAATGTACGTTTTTGGTAATTCCCCACCTGCAAATAATAATAATTCCTGTAACTCTTCTTCATTACACGGTTCGAGTTCATTATCATCATTTTTGAGTCTTCTTATGAAATCTTCTAAACTAAATTCATTATTTTGTTCGTACTTCAACTCTTATCACCTCTATATTCTTAAAATCTTTTTGAAATTGATCAACAATGTCTATACAGTTGTCACAAAATGGGTTTTCTGAAACAATTTCAATCCTACCTTTAATATCAGGAGTATCTTTATATTTCGCTCTTAGATATTCTACAATTTTTTGCTCGGTATCGGTTTCGTAGCCTAATGGCCCTTGATAGTAGTTTTCTTTTGGAGGAATAAAGTTTCCCTTATTTTGCGGATTATCAAGATGTACTCTACCACTCACACATTCTAAATCAATAGCATCATCACCAATTTGTCCCTTTGAAAACGCGACATTCCTTTTCTTACCTGCTGTGTATTTCTTTCTTAAAGTATCAATTAATTCATTATCTTCTGGAGTTGCTGTTCTAGACACTCTATTTACAGAAGGTTTACCCGTCCCCTCAGCCTCATTCTTCAAACGATCCGCCAATTCCTTCTTACCAGCCTCGGATTCGCTAAAGAAATCCTTATGATGCTGTGATGGACTTGAAGGTATCGAATCAGGACTTTCATGAAGTTTAACATTTCCTCCAGGACCTACCGGAACAAGATTGTCACCCATTTTCTTATTCGTCAGAGTATTCTGAAGCTTCTTCCAGCCTGTAGTTGCTGCATCCTTAATATCCAATGCATCTCGTATCAGTTTCGCTTTAACCGCATCAGCCGCATTTCCAATCCAGCCCGTCATTTTATTCAGCGAATCGCCAAATGCGTTGCCCAAGGATTTAACAATTTTCGCATTTGCAATTTTGCTACCAATCGCCTTCGTGAGCCGCGAATCCATTATACCACCGGTTAAACCGCCGATTCCCATATCCAGCGCCAGTGTGCCAAAACTAAACCCTTTGCCTTCCATCGTCTGGCGAATGACACTTTCAAAACCATTCTGCACTGCACCAAACGCCATACGTCCACCTAGGTTCGCCATCGGACCGAACGGGCCAAACACTGCCCCAGATATCGCCCCGATAACTGATTCTCGAAAGGCCGTTGAAACATACGTGCCCATATCGCTGACCTCGCCGCGCGCGATATCCGACACCGCTTGGCTCACGACCGCAGCGGTTCCTGCAATCGCCGCTCCAGCTAGCACTGCACCGACAACGACCGCTCCCGCTCCCAGCGTCGCTACCGTAAACGCTGCTGCTACAGCAACTACCGCAACAACAGCCAATCCCGCCAGCACATTCCTCGCTAGTTTTCCCCAACTAAACGGCGGTTGTTCCGGCGGTGGCGGTGGAGGAGGTGGCTCGCCTTCTATAGGCGCATCATCATACGGCGCATAGCTCGTCCGATCCTTCCCTTCCGTTCGGATCTGCGCCCCCATCAGGTTGTACTCGCCTTCCAGCGTAATTCCGCTTGGTGCACTCGTCTTCTTCGCCACCAGCAGCGCTTGCGCGCCAATCACTACTCGCTTTGGCGTGAACAGCGAAATCTCTTCCTTCGCTGTCAGCGTCAGTTTGCGCGGGCTGCTCAAGATAATGCCCACGGCATCGTCCAGCTTCAAAAACAGCGGCTCCTTGCTTCCGCCTGTGAACTCGACTCCCGTCGGGGACAGCTTCATTTCACTGCCATGCTCCGTGCCAAAATAGCGGTTGTTCGGATCAGCCGTCTTCTCCGCACTTGCCCCGTTCGTACGTACACCACCCGTGACGATCGCTTCTTGACCACCTGCATCAGCTAGATACAGATTCGCCTTCGTCCCTACCTGCGGCATACTGTACATCGCGCTTCCCGTCTCCGGAGCATAACGATACCAGTGCGCCGTTCCCTTGTCCTGCTTATCGTCGATGGCCAGATGCACCTGCACCTGTTCTCCTTTCACCGCAAGGATTTCTCCTTGCAGTGTCAGGCCTGACAACCTGCGGTTCATCATAGGCTGCTCTCGTATCCCCGCTTCCCGCGACAGCCTATAATGGTAGATCAGCTGACCTTTTTCCAATTTCGCCGTCATTGAAGAAACAATTAACTCAATATATCCCCGAATCTTAAAGCGATCGCCTAAGCGATAGAACGTTTTGGATTGTATTTCATAACCGAAAAAATCCGTATCATGCAGGCCCGCTTCCTGTCCGCCTGCCTTCTGAAACGCTGCTAAATCCTTACTCACCGTATACGATGCTCCATCAGGCAGCTTATGCTCTTTCCCCTCCGGCATCCCAATAAACAGCTTCGGCGTTTCTTCCAATATATCACAGACGACGACCGACTGGAACTGGCTAGCTAGCCGCTTTGTAAGCTCCCAATCCGTTTCCTCATATTGAATGACAGGCTCAGATGGTTTCTCCTTCTCTCCCTTTTGGAGCAAAACATCTCCACCTGGATACGCACGCAGTACGGTAGTTATGATCTTCTCGTACGTCTGGCTCGTATCCTGAAAAGATCGCTTCCGCTTCTTCAGATCGCTATAGATGCTTCCCGATACCGCCTCGATCTCGACCGTGTACACCCCATTGCGATGCACCGTCTGCACAGTGCTTCTCTGGTATTGACCACTGCTTCGCAAGCAATTCGACTGCTTTTGTGAAATTAGAAGGTCTTGAAGCAGACATCGCCTCCATTTTTCCAATTCCATTCACCTAGCGCTTCATCCCGAGAAATACGCTCATTCTCCCCGCTTGCGCATTATGCTTGAGCTGGCGCATCGCCTCATACCCATAGGTGTATTTGATTTCGGCGCAATCGGCCACGTCAATCGCCGTCGGCAGCATTTCAATCCAGCCAGCCGTGGACGCAACGCCCATTCCACTTTCGCCAGAATGAAGGAATTCCCCGCCAGCGACATCACCTTCCGCCGTTTTGGCAAAGGACACATAATTAATCGTTCCCAGCCGCAGCTTGCCGTTAAATATATCATGGCTGCTCGGCTCAATAATAAGCCATATTCTAAGAATGCGCTCTTAGCTACATCATACAAAAAAGACTAAATCTACAAATGTTAATAAGTAGAGTTAGCCTTAAAAATCCTTCATTTTGACAGAAGTACATTAGTGTATGATTAAATCATCAGCTTTATCTCTTCCAAAATTCTATCATCAAACTTAGCTCCTTTAATGTTTGCACCTTTCCACACAACTCCACTGAGATTTGCATTTGTGAAGTCAGCATCCTCAAAATTTCCATAAGCAAGTATTGCATTGCTCAAATCAGCATAAGAAAAACTTGCATGCTTCGCATTGATACCAGTCAAGTTTGCCTTCCGAAAGGTAGCATTATTTAGTGTTGAACCAATTAGTTCTCCATTTAATAACTCTACCTCGTCAAAACATGTTTCTAAACACATGCTTATATTAAGTTTTGCATATTTCATATTTGCTTTGAAAAAATTTGCTCTACTTAATATACAATCTGCTATGTCAATTCCCTCTAAATTACAGTTTCTGAAGTCAGACGACTCAAAATCACAGTCAAGAAGTGAGGCTTTAATTAAAGATGAAGCTCTAAAATTCACCCTACTAGCAATAACATGGTCAGCCATTACTTCATTAAAATCAGAAAAAGAAAGGTCTATAGAACTAATATCCATTCCTTTAATAATCTCATTATTAATTTTTGATTTACTGAAATACAAAATCGCTTCGTTTCGTTTCTTCTCTTCCATTTCACCCACCATCTATCTTTCTAAATATTTTTCCCAAGCAGAATTTGGACTAAACGATACGCTTCTATTATCTTTATAATTAAAACTCGGTAAAGCAAACACTTGAGAAGCATCAAGATACTGCATCACGTTTAACCAGTGGTCGAGTAATTTATTAGCGTCTGCTTCCCATGGTTTATCCAAAACATCTATACGGATGCCCCCCCATTTGAGCTCTGTGACAGTTGCAGGCATATTGAATAAGAATTCTCGATTAAATAAATCGAGAATTTCACCACTAAGATATGTTCTTGTTCCCACTCCTAGTGGACCTTTTGGACCAAAGTTAACTGGCGCTGGTTGAGAACAAAAGTTCATCCATCTATGCAATCGCTCACGCTCACTTTTCCATGGAATTGATGATGGCCAAAAAATATGAGCAACTCCAAAACGAGGCTTTACAATTTCCGCAATTTCATCAGATAAATCAAAGAATTCCGGCCATAATGGTTGAGGTAACGATCTAAAATCAAATTCTAAAAAGGAACGAAAACTTAGTTCTAGTTCAAAACTCCCAGAATATTTTACTGAATTATCACAGTGAAGGTGAATCTCTGAAAATCTTGGTTGTTTTAAAGCTACTCTTTCAAGTAGTTCAGTGCGGTCGTAGTCTAAACGAATCATTTCGTTATTTCCCCAAAGAGTAGGTGTAAACTTTTTGTGAGACTCTAAAACTTCTAGTAGTCTATCTACCTTATCTTCGTCATCTAAGGATACCGAAGGAAACATTGAGATTGCAAACAAGCTTGGTTTTATGTTGTGATTCAAAATTAACCCCTCCCGACTCAGTTAATATATCAATGGTTAGTGATTACAAATTACTATATCTCTTCCCAATATCCTGTTCCAGTTTCTTTATCAGTTGTCCACTTGTGTGTTATCTTACCACTACCTGGATCAGTATAATATATCTCACTACCTTTAGATAAAGGTCCACTTGGTCTAGGATTTGGAGGATTACCATATAGGTCAGGTTTGTCACTAGAAAATGTAACAATATGTCGACCGTTAGGATTGTCTTTAATCATTTCTTTTTGAGCACGCATCTGTTCGTCACTATAAGTTACTTGATCTTCTCCACTAGTTTTATGTTTATGATCATGAACTATATCTATTTCTCCATCCTTATTACGTCCAATACTGTCTGGCCTTGTAACATGACCTTCACTAGAGGTGAAAGTAACAACCTCACCGGAGTTATTATTTTCTAACTTCCGATCAAGATGCCCTTCTAAAGCTTCCCTACCATTCGCTTCCTCTACTATTCCGCGTTGTCTATTATTTCTTAATCGCTCATTAATAGGATCCCAATCCTTACGATCTAGTGGTTTTTGACCAAGATTCCTTTTTCCTTCGAAGTAACGTGCATATCTTGCATCATCAGCCGCTTTCGTATCACCGCGAGCCTCTGCCTCATCAATTTTACTTCTAAAATATTTACTTTGTTCTGGAGTCAGATTGTCAGTACCTAATTTTGAACTAGCACCAGTACCTTTATTATACGAAGACATACCCGATGAATTGGAATAAGAACCATCATGATAGGTATAGTTATTCCCTACTCGGCCACCAGCTCCTGCTGGAACCAGTCCATTACTCATGTTTTTCAAGGCAAAGGCGGCTCCTTGGAGCTTTTTCAAACTCCAATCTACAAGATTCTTATGATCCAACCCAATGTCCCACAGTGTTTTATATATTTTACGACAACCATCGTCTACCCATCCGCTAAGCTTGCTTACTCCATTTTTAATGCCTCTACCAATCGCCTTCGCAAGACGTGAATCCATTATACCACCGGTTAAGCCGCCGATTCCCATATCCAGCGCAAGCGTACCCAAACTAAAGCCCTTGCCTTCCATCGTCTGCCGAATGACGCTCTCGAATCCGTTCTGGACTGCGCCAAATGCTGCTCTTCCCCCTAACGTAGCAAATGTACCAAACGGACCAAATACCGCTCCAGAGATCGCTCCAATAATCGTTTCTCGGAATGCCGTCGCCATATACGTACTCATGTCGCTCACTTCTCCACGCGCGATGTCCGATACAGCTTGGCTAGCTACCGCTGCTGTTCCAGCGATCACTGCCGCCGCTCCTACCATGAGCATCGCGCCTGCTCCCAAGGTCGCTACTGAAACCACGGCAATGGCTGCGACCACCACAACAACGGCTAGTCCTGCCAGCACATTCATTCCAAGCTTCTTCCAGCTGAACGGCGGCTTCTCCGGCGGAGGCGGTGGGGGAGGCGGCTCGCCTTCTACGGGCGCATCGTCATACGGTGCATAGCCTGTCCGATCCTTCCCTTCCGTTCGGATACTTGCCCTATCAAAAAAGGTCAGCCAATAATTATGGCTAACCTCCTAAACATAAAATCATTAATGATGCTTAATCACTCATAATTAACAGATCCGATAAATTCAATTTTCTTACCTTCAAATAGTACTTCTTCGACAGATTCTTCATAATCATAATCATATAATCTTATTGCAATATTACATTTTTCTGACAACTCATCCCCATAAAAATCAACAAGCTCATTTATCATTATTTCTGAATATGAAGCCCGCTTCAATAATTCTGTGATTGAAATAGTAGGAGATTCGAGATAAGTAAATTCTAACAAGTCTTGATTATAATCAATAAAATCTATATTGAAGTCATTCATAAACATAGATTTAATTCTATCACCATGTTCATCAAACTTTACTTCTAAATACTCTCTCATTTTTTCTTCACTATCACATTTTCCAAACCAAAGTGACACAGCACCAGGACTATCCATTAAAATACCTCCTATTATTTCATTGCAAACCCTCTGGTAAAGAATCGATTCCACCTTTTAATCTATATTGCGCCCAATTACGCAGTCTTCTTTTAAAAGTATTATAATCTAAAGAACTATCAATTATTTCTAAGAGCTCTTTGTGTGCTGTTCCAGAACCATCCATACCATGTTTCCCAATAGGGTTCACAAATTCAACATCTTTTGTAAGTGTCCTCATTACTGCTATATCCTCTGCTTTTACACCCCAACGTTTGAAAATTGGAGCTCGTGAAACAAGATGCCATTCATGAAGTCCTCCTGGATGACGAATTCTACTTTCAATTATCGTTCTCAATTTTGGAGTAGCCCAAGCCAATTCAAATTCATCTATGCTTAACTCATTAAACCATTTTGCAAAATCTTTACTCCCTGGCATAGTTTCTGGAGTGAAAGTCCTAGTTCTAGAAGTATTCTTCACAAAATTATCCTTAATAAGCTTATCTAGCTCTGCATTGGATAATCTTCTAGTTGTTTGTCTTTTGACTTTTTTCTTGCTAACTTTCGGTTTATCTTTAGTTACTTTTGGTTTGTCAGACTTTAGAGTTTCTCCTTTAACTTTCTCCTTAGCTTCTTTCTCCAATCGATCCGCCAATTCCTTCTTACCCGCTTCAGATTCCTTAAAGAAATCCTTATGATGCTGTGACGGACTTGAAGGTATCGAATCAGGACTGTCATGAAGTTTAACATTTCCTCCAGGACCTGCGGGAACAAGATTGTCACCCATTTTCTTATTCGTCAGAGTATTCTGAAGCTTCTTCCAGCCCGTAGTTGCTGCATCCTTAATATCCAATGCATCACGTATCAATTTCGCTTTAACCACATCTGCGGCCTTTCCAATCCAGCCCGTCATTTTATTCAGCGAATCGCCAAATGCGTTGCCCAAGGATTTAACAATTTTCGCATTTGCAATTTTGCTACCAATCGCCTTCGTGAGCCGCGAATCCATTATACCACCGGTTAAACCGCCGATTCCCATATCTAGTGCCAGTGTGCCAAAGCTAAACCCTTTGCCTTCCATTGTCTGGCGAATGACACTCTCAAACCCATTCTGCACCGCACCAAATGCCATACGTCCACCTAGGTTCGCCATCGGACCAAATGGGCCAAACACCGCCCCAGATATCGCCCCGATGACTGTCTCTCGAAAGGCTGTTGACACATACGTGCCCATATCGCTGACCTCGCCGCGGGCAATATCCGATACCGCTTGGCTCACGACTGCGGCAGTTCCCGCAATGGCTGCTCCAGCCAATACTGCACCGACAACGACCGCTCCT
>NZ_JBXENY010000020.1:0-44422 GCF_059383875.1 Paenibacillus sp. JT22N7 | reverse complement strand
ATTTTTTAGACATCCGCTTCGACCACCGCTCGTTTTTTTATTTATTGTACACAAAAAAGACCCTACAAGATGACCTTTTTAAAGTGTCCATCTTATAGGGTACATTTTACTCCGGGCGATGCCCATCGGTGGAAAGGTTCCTTGCCGTAGCTTATTGTCTTAATCTGAGTTTATTGCGTCGTGCTAATGTTGTTAGGTCATATGCACCTAGCATCTAGCCATGCAAGCTGGAAATACTTAACGAGCGGCGAGGAATGCGGCTTCGTCGACTTCAATCTTCTCTACGATATCGATGGTTCCGCCTGCTAGGCAAACATCGCCATCATAGAGTACGACGGCTTGGCCAGGCGTAATTGCCTTTTGCGGCTGGTCAAACGCAATATGTGCCGTTCCGTCAGCGCCAGGTGTCACGGTAACGCCTTGGTCTGCTTGGCGATAGCGGAACTTGGCTGTGCAGCGAAAAGGACCTTCCGGCAGCTCTGGCGCAATCCAGTTCATGCCGCTGGCAATTAGCCCAGTCGAATACATGCTCGGATGCTGCTCGCCTTGCACCACATACAAAATGTTGCGCTCAAGGTCTTTGTCCGCAACAAACCATGGCTCGCCATTGCCGGAGCCGCCAATGCCAAGGCCTTGGCGCTGTCCAAGCGTATAATACATCAGGCCGTCATGCTTGCCTTTGACTTCACCGCTGCGAATGTCGACCATGTCGCCCCTCTGCGCTGGCAAATAGCCGCTCAGAAATTCCTTGAAGTTGCGCTCGCCGATGAAGCAGACGCCCGTGCTGTCTTTTTTCTTCGCGGTGTACAAGCCTGCCTCTTCAGCAAGCCGTCTTACCTCTGGCTTCGGGAGATGCCCAATCGGGAACATTGCCTTCGCGAGCTGCTTCTGGTTCAGCGCGCTGAGGAAATAAGTTTGGTCCTTGTTGCTGTCCACGCCGCGCAGCAGCTTCGTCTCGCCATCCGGCGTACGTTCTACGCGCGCGTAATGGCCTGTCGCCAAGTAGTCGGCGCCCAGCTCATTTGCTTTTTTGAGAAAATCGCCGAACTTGATTTCCCGGTTGCACATGACGTCGGGATTTGGCGTACGGCCGCGCTTGTATTCATCGAGAAAATAAGTGAATACTTTATCGAAATATTGCTTCTCAAAATTAACCGTATAATACGGAATGCCGATCTGGTCGCATACGCGGCGAACGTCTTCCGCGTCTTCCTCTGCTGTGCAGTGACCAAATTCATCGGTATCATCCCAGTTTTTCATGAAAATGCCGACAACATCATAACCTTCCTGCTTCAGCAGCAGTGCGGTTACAGAAGAGTCTACGCCACCGGACATGCCGACAACGACTCTAGTTTCTTGTTTGGATTTTTCCATTTGCTTACACCGCCTTGTATTCAAACTCTAAAACGAGTATCTCTCATTGTAGCATACATTTATCGCTGCACAAAAAACTTTTTTACGAAGAATGACAAGCTTTTCTCGCATGTTCCTTGCACTATATGCTAACATATAAGCTATATGGGAATACCATGATTTAAACTCGGTCATGGCTGCTTAAGGCAACACAACTAATGAAAACGAGGTGCCCTTTTATGAAAATATCAACCAAAGGCCGTTACGGCCTCACGATAATGATGGAGCTTGCAGGAAAATTTGGCGAAGGACCGATCTCTTTGAAAAGCATAGCGGAACGCAATAGCTTGTCCGAGCATTATTTGGAGCAGCTCGTTGCCCCGCTTCGCAACGCCGGACTTGTGAAAAGCATTCGCGGCGCCTATGGCGGCTACATTTTGTCCAAGGAGCCTGAGCATATTACAGCTGGAGATGTCATTCGCGTACTGGAAGGCCCGATTTCCCCAGTCGATTTCACCGAAGAGGATGACCCGGCGAAGCGTGATCTGTGGCTGCGTATTCGCGACAGCATCGCCTCCGTACTAGACTCGACTACGCTTAAGGACATGGTCAGCTTCCAGGATCCAGGCAAAGCAGACAGCTACATGTTCTACATTTAAATAGAAGGAGCTAGACAAGCTATGCACTATTTCGATCATGCCGCAACGACGCCAATGCATCCAGATGTCGCGCGCGCGATGCTGGAAGTGATGCAGGGTCCGGGAGGCAATGCATCGAGCATGCATGCCTTCGGACGCGCGGCGCGGCAGCATATTAACCGCTCTCGCGACCAGATCGCTGCCGCTATCTGCTGCAAGCCTGCTGAGCTAGTATTTACGTCCGGCGGCACGGAGAGCAACAATATGGCGATTAAAGGTGTTGTCCGCGCGCTGGCGCTGCAAGGCAAAAACCACATCATTACATCAGAAGCTGAGCATCATGCGGTGCTGCATCCCTGCGAAGCGCTTGAGCGCGAAGGCTTCGAGCTGACGCTGCTGCCCGTTGACGAGCATGGACAAGTATCGCTTGCTGATGTGGCTGCGGCTATAAAGCCAAATACGGCGCTTATTAGCATTATGCACGGCAATAATGAGGTAGGAAGTTTGCAGCCGATTGAAGACATCGGGCGCCTGGCACATGAGCGAGGCGTTATTTTTCATGTCGATGCTGTGCAAGCTTTGGGGACTTCCCATTATGAGCTGAATGAGCTGCCGGTCGATTTGATGAGCTTTTCCGCCCACAAAATCAATGGCCCGCAAGGGGTTGGCGCGTTATATATCGCTGCCGGCACCCCATTTGAGGCGACCTCGCAGGGCGGATCACAAGAGCGCAAGCGCCGTGCGGGTACTGAAAATGTCGCCGGCATTGCCGGTTTCGCTAAAGCTGTTGAAATTTGTGTGAACGAAGCGCAAAACAAGCAACATTTTCTAAACGAGCTTCGTATGGAATGGGTAGAGCTGCTTAGGAAAAATGTGGATATAAATATCGTCATCAATGGCGCGGCGGAGCAGATGCTTCCGCATATCGTCAACATCAGCTTTATCGGTGTCGATACCGAGACGATGCTGATGAATCTCGATATGGCAGGCATTGCAGCGGCAAGCGGATCGGCCTGCACATCAGGGGCGCTGGAGCGTTCCCACGTTTTGCGGGCGATGAAGCTGCCGGAGGAAAGGCTGGCTTCCGCCGTAAGATTCAGCTTCGGATTGGGGAATACTAAGGAGGAACTGGGTGCCGCAGCGCAAAAAGTTGCAACGATTGTGCAGCGCATCCGTAATAACGCCTAGGAGGCTTCCCCGGCCGTGATTAAACTACAGCAATTGATCGGTCTGCCCGTGCTGGTCATTCATTCCGGCAAGCGCGAAGGTACGATCAAGGATGCGATTTTTGACTCCCACTGGAACGTTACAGGTCTCGTGCTCGAAAGCAGCGGCTGGTTCGCTAATGTCGTCAAGACGGTGAGCTGGAATGCGGTGCTGACATGCGGCGTAGACGCGATTATTATTTCCGACGAAGCAGCTGTGCAGAAAACAAAGCTTGAGCAGCTGGGCAGAACGTTTTGCACCAGTAAAGTACAGCTCAAGGGTATGCCTATGGTGACCATACACGGCGTGATGCTTGGACAAGTATCGGACGTTTATTTTCATCCATTTATGGGTACACCAATAGTAGGCTTTGAGCTTACGGACGGTTTTATATCGGATCTGATGGAAGGGCGCAAGTGGCTCAGAGCTCCCGAGGATTCAGATGCCGTGCTGCTCGGGGAAGACGCGATTATCGTTCCTGCTGTCAGTGAAGCAGAATTGGAGCCTGTCGCAGCTTCCAATTCGGAGAATAGGGAGAAATGAAAGATGATGAGATGTCCCAACTGCAATTCGAAAGATATAGGAAAAATAGGTTCCCATCAATTTTATTGCTGGGGCTGCTTCATTGAACTGACCGTCAACGGAGAGAAGATGTCCGTGTACCAAGTGGAGGAAGACGGGACGCTTAGTTCACTTGATGATCTGTTTTTTGAAGATGAAATGCCACAAATCCATGCAACCTAGTGTTATGCATGGTTGCATACTGACATACAATTAGAAGGGAACAGTCATTTGACTGTTCTCTTTTTAATGAAATTGGAAGGGCGAGGAGGTGTTAAAGTGGCCGAAATAAATGAGGTGCAGGCACAAATAGCGAAGCTCGCAAGCGAAAATCCGCTAGATGCGCTTGCAGCGATTCAGGCGCTGAAAAACGAAGGCGGAAAAATCGTGCCCGAGCTGCTTGTGCAGCTGCGGGCTGCAAAAGATCCTGTGCGCACGATGCTGGTTATTGTGCTCGGCGAGCTGGGCCCGCTGTCTGGAGCTGCGGCTGAACAGGTTGCGGCGCTGCTTGATGAAGACAATGAGAAGCTGCGTATGGCCGCCGCATTGACCTTGGTTCGAATAGGGAGCGAAAGCGTTAAACCGCTCCAGCAGATCTGGACAGATAAGCAAAATCAAGAGAAGCCGAGCTTCTGGGCAGCATGGGCGTTGTCGATTATTAGTCCGGCTTTAGTGGATGACTCTGTTCTTGAAAGACTGGAGCAAGCACAAAAAAAGCCGGATACTCCGGTAGAGGCTTCCGCAGCAAAGGAAGCACTAGACTGGATATCGGCTAATCGCGTGGAGCCAGAATAAAGGAAGGCCGCTGGGTTGAGCCGCTTATTACCCTAGCTCATGCCCAGTGGCGAATAAATAAAGCACAAGGAACAGGTTTAGCGCTGTAATAACGCCGACGCATAGCCAGGCCAGCACTTTGACCCAAGGCTTGTTGGCGAACACGCCCATTTTGGTGCGGCTGCTTGTGAACAGCACGAGCGGAATAATGGCGAAGGGAAGCTGCAAGCTGAGAACGACCTGGCTCCACAGCAGCAGCTCTCCCGTTCCGCGCGTGCCGAACAGCCAAGTGACGATGAGGGCTGGAATGACAGCTAGCAAACGTGTCACAATACGGCGCAGCCAAGAGGGGATCGTAAATTTAATAAAACCCTCCATCACGATTTGCCCCGTTAAAGTTCCCGTAATCGTTGAGCTTTGGCCTGAAGCGAGCAAGGCAACGGCAAATAAGGTGCTGGCAATGCTGACGCCAAGCGTTGGGCTAAGCAGCTGATAGGCGCCTTCGATTTCTGTTACATTGAGGCCAGTTCCATAAAAGGCTGCGGCCCCTAAAATCAAAATGCTGGAATTAATCAGAAAAGCAATCGTAAGCGAAACGCCGGAATCCCATTGGGAATATTTAATCGCCTCCCGGCGCCCCGTTTCCGTCCGTTCATATTTTCTCGTCTGAATGATGGAGGAATGCAAATACAGATTATGCGGCATAACCGTTGCGCCAAGGATGCCAAGGGATACGAAAAGCATAGCTGGGCTGCTCACGATTTCAAACTTAGGTACATACCCGGAAAGCACCGCTGATATATCCGGCCGCGAAATAATGACCTCGAACACAAATACCCCGAATATCGTAGCCATCAGTACAATGATGAGCGATTCAATAAGCCTGAAGCCTTTCTTCTGCAAGAGCAGCAGCAAAAAAACATCTAGCGTCGTAATGAGAATACCGCCGATTAAGGGCAGGCCGAAGAGCAAATTCAGCGCGATGGCGGAGCCGATAACCTCGGCCAGATCGGTCGCGATAATGGCAAGCTCGGCGAGCAGCCATAGGATGACCGCGCCCTTGATGCCGACGGAGTCGCGGGTCGCTTGGGCAAGATCGCGGCCGGTCACGATGCCGAGCCTTGCCGACAGGTTTTGCAGCAAAATCGCAATTAAATTAGCGATAAGAATAACGGCAAGCAGCGTATAGCCGAACCGTGCGCCGCCCGCAATGGACGTTGCCCAGTTGCCGGGGTCAATATATCCGACGGCGACCAGCATGCCGGGGCCAGCGAAGGCGAGAAATTTGCGAAAGCCGCTTGCATTTTTCGGTATATGAATAGAGGAATTCACTTCTTCAAGGCTGACACTTCCACTCGCGCGGAGCCAGCCAGACTTTTTATCCAGTTGATCGGACTGTGTGCTCATAAAAACCCTTCTTTCGTTAACACTCAGATGTTGGAGCTGTCTCATTTGTTTGTGATATGAAACAATATTGCGCCTGGGAAACATTTTTGTCAATGGAAAAGTGCTCAGGCCTGTCCCTGCTCAAAGCCCAATATGTCAATGATAAGAAAATTTTGTATGATGAAAAAACGACCTCTATTTAGCTTGCTCCCCGCTTCCAAGTGAGATTCTACAATGACCATGGATGATTTTCCCCGCTTGTACATATACTGTAGCAGATTGGCCTAGGGCCTTTTTTGAAATATAAGAATTTATAAGCTTCACACTTATAAATGGACTTATATTTCTCGGACTGAAACGCGCAGCCGCCGTCAAAGGACGGCGACAGCCGTTTCACCTTGGTAAGCGAGCGGGGGTGAGGGAAAGTGGAACGGTTCACAAAAAGCCGTCTGTTTGTGTGGTTGGTCTATGTAATTCTAGGCTTGCTGGCGCTGTATTTGCTCATATTGGTCAAGCCGATGTTTATGAATATTTATTTTTTCCTCAAGGCGATACTTGCGCCATTTATCGTTGCCATGATTATTTCATACGTGCTGAACCCGGTAGTGACGATGCTGCATGAGCGTAAAGTTCCGCGAACGATGGCGGTGCTGCTCATCTATACGGTATTTTTCACAGCGCTGACCGTCTTGCTCGTCAATGTCATTCCAATGCTTGCGATGCAGGTGCAGGAGCTCAACGAGCGGGTGCCGGACCTGACGATTAAGGCGCAAAATCTGGTGACCGACATTAACAATACGTCGTTTTTGCCGGACAGCCTGCGCGATGGCATGAACCAGTCGCTGCTCCATATGGAGCGGAAGCTGTCGGAAACGCTGATCCATTTTATCAACAATATTGGGTCGGTGCTGAATACGGTGTTCATTGCCTTTATTGTGCCGTTTCTGGCGTTTTACATTTTGAAGGATTTTGAGGTGTTTGAGCGGACGATCATTACGTATGTGCCCAAATCGCATCGCCAAAACACCGTTCGGCTGATGAAGGATATTGACTCGGCGCTCGGCAGCTACATACGCGGGCAGTTTCTGGTCTGCCTGATCGTCGGCGTGCTCGCCTATATCGGCTACACGATCATCGGAATGGAATATGCGCTGCTGCTTGCCGGCATCGTCGCCATTACGAACATTATTCCCTACTTGGGCCCGTTTCTGGGGGCGATTCCGGCTATTCTGATGGCGTCGACCATATCGGTCAAAATGATGATTCTCGTCGCGGTAATCAATACGCTATGCCAAATTTTAGAGGGCAACATCATTTCTCCTCAGGTGGTGGGGAGGACGCTGCATATGCATCCGCTGGCGATTATTTTCGCCCTGCTGGTCGGAGGAGAGGTCGCGGGCGTTGCGGGGATGATTCTCGCCGTTCCGATTTTCGCAGCGCTTAAGGTCATCGTCCAGCATATGTTTGCTTATTATGTGCGGCGAAAGATTATTTGACAGCAGGCCTTGCTGCCGATATACTCATTTTTAGTACAACTCAAGCGTAAACGGCTTTCGCCGTCCTTTGGAGGCAGAGCTTCCGTTTCGCGATGAAATATAAGCCCATTTATAAAAGTGAAACTTATAAATTCTTATATTTAAAGCAAAAATGACTTCGTCGTCCTTCTGGGACGAGCGAAGAGCTTTGTCGGAGAAATATAAGCCTATGTATAAGTGCAAAACTTATAAATTCTTATATTTTAAATGGAAATCGTTGATGAAAAAGAAGTAAGCTATAGACCGCCAATCAGAGATGAAGCTTCTTCGCCGTTAATCGGCGTTGGCTGCAAGAGCTTTTATGGCGAAGGATGGCTGAAAGCTGCTTTCGGAGTGTGAATGAACTTCACCGGGAGGACCCGTTATCGTCCATACGAGGAGATTGCTGCTGCAAGGCTGTGCCGCTAGAAATAGGGCAAGGCTTATGCCGGCGATAACCAGGGTGGTACCGCGAGTTTTCGTCCCTGTCATAACTGACAGGGACTTTTTGATGTTTTAAAGCAGGTTTGGCCGCAAAATGCAGGGGCAAATTAATGAAACTTATTGGAGGCGTATCAACTATGAAGGCTAGTGAAATTCGGGCAAAATGGCTCGCTTTTTTTGAAAGCAAAGGACATACGATCGAGCCGAGCGCATCGCTCGTGCCGCACAACGATCCATCGCTGCTATGGATTAACGCAGGCATGGCGCCGCTGAAAGCTTATTTTGACGGACGGGTCATTCCGGAAAACCCGCGGATTACGAATTCGCAGAAATGCATTCGTACCAACGATATTGAAAATGTCGGCAAAACGCGCCGCCACCATACTTTTTTTGAAATGCTCGGCAATTTCTCCATCGGCGATTATTTCAAGGAAGAAGCGATTACGTGGGCATGGGAGTTTCTAACGGGCAAGGAGTGGATCGGCTTCGATCCAGAACGCCTGTCGGTTACGGTTTACCCAGAGGATGAGGAAGCATACGCGTTCTGGAACAAAAAAATCGGCCTGCCAGAGGAGCGCATCTACAAGCTGGATGAAAACTTCTGGGATATCGGCGAAGGCCCATGCGGACCATGTACGGAAATTTTCTATGACCGCGGCGACAAATACGGCGATTTGAACGATCCAGAATGCTGGCCGGGCGGCGAAAACGAGCGTTTCTTGGAAGTATGGAACCTTGTATTCTCGCAATTCAACCATAACAAAGACGGCAGCTATACGCCGCTGCCTAACAAAAACATCGATACAGGCGCAGGTTTGGAGCGTTTCGCTTCGATTTTGCAGGATGTTGATTCGAACTTTGATACCGACCTGTTCATGCCAATTATCGAGCGGACGTGTGAGCTTGCTGGCGTGAAATATCATGTGAACGATGAGCATGATGTGGCGCTGAAAGTTATCGCTGACCATATTCGTACGGTTGCTTTTGCCGTCGGCGACGGGGTTATGCCTTCTAATGAAGGACGCGGCTACATTATCCGCCGTTTGCTCCGCAGAGCGGTTCGTTACGGAAAAACGATCGGCATCGACCGTCCATTCCTGCATGAGCTGACCGCTACTGTCGGGGAAGTGATGGGCGTGTACTACGACGAGGTTGTATCCAAACGCGAATTTATTGAGAAGGTTATTCGTACAGAGGAAGAGCGTTTCCACGAGACGCTATCCGATGGTCTGGCTTTGCTCACGACGCTCGTTGATACGGCGCGCGCAGCAGGCGGCAAGGAAATCGGCGGCGAGGATGCATTCCGCCTGTATGATACGTATGGCTTCCCGTTTGACCTGACGGAGGATTTTGCAGCGGAAAATGGCTTGACCGTTGACCGTGCAGGCTTCGACGCAGCTATGGAAGCGCAGCGTGAACGCGCGCGGGCAGCTCGCCAGGACACGGGCGGCATGAAGATTCAAGGCGGCGCACTCGGCGAATTCACGGTTAAAAGCGAATTTGTTGGCTATAATGAATTGGTAATTGAATCGACGATTACGGCGATCGTGCAAGAGGACGCGCTGATTGACAGCGCAGGCGAAGGCAGCGAAGTGTTTGTGCTGCTGGACCGTACCCCGTTCTATGCGGAGAGCGGCGGACAAATTGGCGACCGCGGCATTATTTCGGGCCAAGGCTTCTCGCTGCAAGTGAAAGACGTGACGAAAGCGCCGCATGGCCAAAGCGTGCATCATGCGCTCGTAGTATCGGGAACCGTTAAGACGGGCGAGAAAGTGCAGGCGGCTGTAGCGAAAGCGGTTCGTGAGGACGTCATTAAAAACCACACGGCAACCCATTTGCTGCATAAAGCGCTCAAGGAAGTGTTGGGCACTCATGTCAACCAGGCGGGTTCCCTTGTGGAAGCGGAGCGTCTGCGCTTTGACTTCTCCCATTTTGGCAGCATTACCGATGAGGAGCTTGTTGAAATCGAGCGCCGTGTAAATGAACAAATTTGGAACAGCACCGATGTGACCATTACGAACAAGTCGCTTGCAGAAGCGAAGGAAATGGGCGCAATGGCCTTGTTTGGTGAAAAATACGGCGATGTCGTCCGCGTCGTGCAAGTCGGCGACTACAGCCTTGAGCTTTGCGGCGGCTGTCACGTAGCCAGCACTTCGCAAATCGGCGTGTTCAAGCTGATCAGCGAAAGCGGCATTGGTTCCGGCGTGCGCCGGATTGAAGCTGTTACAGGCCGTCACGCTTACAGCTATACGGAAAGCCAGCTTGATTTGCTGGGGCAAGCAGCAGCATTGCTGAAATCGAGCAATGGGGATGTGCCTAAGCGTATCGAAGCGCTGCATGCGCAGGTGAAGGAGCTTGGCCGCGAGAACGAATCGCTGCAAGCTAAGCTGAGCCGGATCGAAGCAGGCTCGCTGGAGCAGCAAGCGAAGCAGATTGGCGAAATTACTGTGCTTAGCGCTCAAGTAAATGCGCCATCAATGGACGCGCTGCGCGGCATTTCTGATGAGCTGAAGCTGAAGCTGCCTTCCGCTGTCATTATTCTTGGCGCTGTTCAAGAGGATAAAGTCAGCCTCGTAGCGTCGGTATCGGCTGATTTGGTGAAGAAGGGTCTTCACGCTGGCAAAATTATTAAAGAAGCAGCAGCAGTGTGCGGCGGCAGCGGCGGTGGCCGTCCTGATATGGCGCAGGCTGGCGGCAAGGACGCTTCCAAATTGGAAGAAGCACTGAAACTTGCGGAAGAACTGGTTCTCGCCCAAGCAAATGTGATATGATAGGAATGTGTATCGATAGTAATCTCATTGAAATGTAGTTGGAAAGCGAGGTGCTGGCGATGAGTTCCATGGACAAAACGATGAAGTTTGATGTGTTGCCGGAAAGTTTGGAAACCTCCTCACAGGACATTTTGCTGTCTGTGCATGAGGCACTTCTGGAGAAAGAGTACAATCCGATTAATCAGATTGTAGGCTATTTGCTCTCCGGTGATCCCGCGTATATTCCGCGGCACAACAACGCCAGGAGCCTGATTCGCAAGAAGGAACGCGATGAACTCATTGAAGAGCTTGTCCGGTTTTATTTGAACAATAAGAAAACATAATAGTCAGGAGCCGGACAAGCAATGAGAACAATGGGACTCGATTACGGCGATCGCAACATTGGTGTTGCGGTAAGCGATCCTTTTGGCTGGACTGCGCAAGGGCTCGAGGTCGTGAAGAAGCGCCGTGACAATGGCGAATTGGATCGGCTTGCCGAATTGGCGCAGCAGTATGAGGTTAGTGAAATCGTCTTGGGACTACCGAAAAACATGAATAACACCATCGGTCCGCGAGGCGAAATTAGTATTGAATTCGCAGAGCAGCTTCGACAGAAACTACACTTGCCTGTTCACCTTTGGGACGAACGGTTGACTACTGTAGCCGCAGAGCGTACTCTCATAGAAGCGGATGTCAGCCGTAAGAAGCGAAAGCTGGTAGTGGACAAAATGGCGGCAACGCTCATTTTACAAAATTATCTCGATTCTAAGGGCTTGCGTTAACAGGAGCGAAAGCTATTTTGGCGCAATGCACAAAACGAAAAGGTGAGGGTTAAGATGACAAAGGATGATATGCAGTTCGAAGAGCCGGAAATTATTTATATTCCGGATGAAGACGGCAATGAAGAAGAATTCGAAGTCATCATGAAGTTTGAAGTGGATGGCTCTGATCAGAAATATATGATGGTCGTTCCGCTCGTTGGTGAGAGCGAAGAGGAAGATGAGGTCTACGCCTTCCGCTATGAGGAAGATGGCGACGATCTTAAGCTGTACACGATTGAAGATGAAGAAGAATGGAACATCGTGGAGGAGACGTTTAATACGCTTCTCGGCGAATTGGAGGAAGAAAATTAATGGATCAAGGCGAGGTACTGATCCCGCAGCCGCTTGAGCGGCTGCGGGAAGCCTTCGGTCCTCAAATCGAGCTGCTCGCGGGCGGCGGCGTTATGGAAACCTTCGTCATCAAGGCCGAGTTTAAGCTCGGCTCCTACGTTTATGCAGCGCTTCAGTCGGAAGCGATGAAGGGCGAGGATGAAGTGGAGCTTTTCCGCGTCATTGGCGAAGCTGGCCAAGAGCCGGAGCTGGAAACGATTGAGGATGATGAAGAATGGGAACTGGCGTCTGAAGCTTATGACGATTTGTTATTCGCTGGCGATGAGCGGCCTTAAGCAAGCTTTATTATACGTATACATCGAGAAAAGGAGCGGTGCACACCGCTCTTTTTCTCGACGTATTGGGGAATTAGGAGGAAAGCAGGTTGGACAACGCAAAGAGGCAGTCATCTAGGCCTAGCAAGGTTCGTATCGCTTTTTACGTATTTTTAAGCATTTTAGGCGTTATCACTACAGTGGTGGGCGGCGCATTTATTTATTTGTGGCTTCAATTAGAGCCAACTAAGACGGCAGAGGCCAAGCAGATTGTCATTCCGAACAACGCCTCAGCGAGCCAAATTTCCGATGTGCTTCAGGAGGAAGGGATTATTAAAAATGCCCTAATCTTTAAGTATTATTTGAAGCTGGAGAAAGAAGGCGGCAAATTCCAAGCAGGCACCTATTCGATGAATCCCGGCATGGATAAGGCAGATGTCATCGCTATGCTGAACAGCGGCAGCACCGTCAAGCAGGAGACGATCCGGTTTACGATTCCAGAGGGGCTTACGGTGCTGCAAATTGCCGATAAGCTGGCGGAAGAGAAGCTGATCGACAAGGATAAATTTTTGGAGCTGGCCGATAAGCAGCAAACGTGGACGAATGCGGAGGCGGTCAATGAAATTTCAGCTGACGCCAAGCTGCACCACCGGCTGGAAGGTTATTTGTTTCCAGAAACGTACGAAATGAAGAAGGGCAGCACGGAGCAGGAAATATTGAACCGTATGATTTCCGAGCTTGATGTCAAGCTTGACCAGCTTCCGAATGATTGGACGATTCAGCTGGAGAAACGCAAGCTGACGATTCATCAGCTGCTTACGATTGCATCTCTGGTCGAGCGCGAGGTGGTCGTTGACGAGGAGCGTCCAATCGTTGCGAGCGTTATTTATAATCGCCTGAACAAGCCAATGAAGCTTCAAATAGATGCAACGGTGCAATACGCACTCGATAAGCCGAAGGAACGCTTATATAATAAGGATCTCAAAGTTGACAGCCCTTATAACACCTATTTGGTAGATGGGCTCCCGCCGGGACCGATTGCGGCCCCAAGCCTTAGCTCGATTAAAGCGGCGCTTTATCCGCAGGAAACGGAATATTTTTTCTATGTAACCAAGAAAGATGGAACCGGACAGCATCTGTTTGCTAAAACCTTTAGCGAGCATAACAATAATATTGCCAACAGCAACAAGACTGCGCAGTCTAAGTAAGGAGTGTAAGGAACATGGCGGTAAAGCCTGAATTATTAACGACAGCTTCATCCTTAGAGGAGCTGGAGCGTCTGATTGCTGCCGGAGCTGATGCTTTCCTGATTGGAGAAGCACGTTACGGCATGCGCCTTGCTGGACAATTTGATCTGGAAATGATCAAGCAAGCGGTGAAGCTGGCGGCGCCTCATGGAGTTAACATTTATGTATCTGTCAATAATTTGATTCACAATCATGTCGTTGAATCGTTGCCTGGCTATTTGCAGGCACTGGCCGAAGCCGGAGTAAACGGCATTATGTTCGGTGACCCCGCTGTATTGATGGCTGCGCGGACTGCTGCTCCTAACATGCCGCTGCATTGGAATGCCGAGATGACGTCAACGAACTATGCGACTGCTGAATATTGGAGAAAGCGCGGCGCTACGCGGTTTGTGCTAGCCCGTGAGCTGAATATGGAGCAGGTTATTGAAATCAAAGAAAACTCGACAATGCCAATCGAGGTGCAGGTTCATGGCTTGACGAATATTTATCATTCCAAGCGCTCGCTCGTGAACAGCTATTTGGATCATCAGGATGACTCCGGCAAGCTTGGCAGCGCCAGCAAGGAGCAGGGGCTTTACGTGATGGAAGCCGAGCGTAAAGACGAGCGTTTCCCTATATATGAGGATGCCAATGGCACGCATATTTTGAGCTCGGATGATATTTGCATGCTGGAAAACTTGCATGAGCTGATGGAAATCGGCGTGGAGAGCTTGAAGATTGAAGGGCTGCTCAAGTCGGTGGAATATAACGAAATCGTAGTTCGGGCATATCGCGACGTTATTGATGCTTATATGGCTGATCCGGAAGGCTACCGTTTTGAGGATGAGTGGCTGGATCCGATTAAAGAAGCGCAAGATCCGCAGCGTGAGCTGAGCTTTGGTTTCTTTTATAAAGAACAGGTGTATTGAGGAATTGAGCAGGAGGTGCAGCTGCTATGACAGTCGCAGAAACAACATATTCAGGGGCAACGAGCCCGGTGAAAACCCGCTATCAGGGGAAGCGCCATAGGCTCGATCGTCCTGAGCTGCTTGCCCCGGCAGGCAATTTGGAAAAGCTGAAATTCGCCATTCATTATGGCGCTGACGCTGTATACATTGGCGGACAAAAATACGGCCTTCGTTCCAACGCAGGCAATTTCAGCTTTGAGGAAATGCGGGAAGGCGTTGAGTTTGCCAATCGCTATGGCGCAAAGGTGTTCGTTGCTACGAATATTTACGCGCATAATGAGGATATCGGCGGGCTTGAACAATATTTGCGCAATCTGGAGGAAGTCGGCATTTCAGCGATCATTGTAGCTGATCCGATTATTATTGAGACGGCTGCGCGAGTAGCCCCTAAGCTGGAAGCGCATCTGAGCACTCAGCAATCCACGCTCAACTGGCAGGCGGTACAGTTTTGGAAGGAAGAAGGACTGCCGCGCGTCGTTCTTGCCAGAGAAACGAGCTTTGAAGAAATCGCAGAAATTAAAAAGCATGTCGATATCGAAATTGAAGCTTTTATTCATGGCGCGATGTGTTCTTCCTTTTCCGGCCGATGTGTACTGAGCAATCACTTTACCGATCGGGACTCCAACCGTGGGGGCTGCTCGCAGTCATGCCGCTGGAAATACGATTTGTTCGTTGATGATGTGCCAATGTATTCCGAAGGCGAAGATCAATTCACAATGGGTTCTAAAGACCTGTGCATGATAGAATATTTGCCGGAGCTGATTGATGTTGGCGTAGACAGCTTCAAGATTGAAGGCCGCATGAAGAGCATTCACTATGTTGCTACGGTTGTGAATGTGTATCGTCAAGCGATTGACTCCTATTTTGAGGACCCGGAAAATTTCGTGCTGAAGCAGGAATGGCTGGATGAAATTTTCAAAGCGGCGAATCGTCCGCTTAACACAGGATTTTTTCTCGATACACCGGGTGCAGAGGATCATATTTATGAGCCGGAAGATAAGCCAGCTCCTTATGATTTTGCAGGGGTTGTTCTGGAATACAACGAAGAGACTGGAGTTGCGGTTGTAGAGCAGCGGAATCACTTCAAACTGGGACAGGAAGTTGAGTTTGTAGGACCCGGCGGACGCTTCTTCAAACAGACGATTACGCAGATGACCGATGACAAGGGGCAGGAGCTGGATGCCGCAAGACACCCGCTTCAGCGCATCCACATCAAGACGCTGGCACCTGTTGAACCGATGGATATGCTGCGTAAACTAATGATAAAAAAATAACTAGGACCAGGACACTGTTTTCGATTTTTGAAAATAGTGTTTTTTTTATTATTTATTAATTATTTGTGAGATGAAAACCGATATATAGAATTAGGGGCTACATAAGAAAAGAGAGCACAAGGATTCATTGACAACATATTGAACGCTTCTAGAGACCTAGTCCGTAACAAATAAAAAAGGCGGTGTCATCATTGAAAAAAAATGAGGACAAAACTCAGTCGAAGAAAATTACGAGGGAAAAAGCAGAATCAGGAAAATCTATGAAAGCCCTTTCTGGATTTTGGAGCGGCTCTAAACCGATTATGAAAAAAATCATCTCTAAGACAGGCAAATACGGGAAAAGCTCATCCAAGCAGCTTTTATCGCTGTCCAAGGAAATGAAGCTGAACCAGGTTAATAAATCGGTAGGTACGAAGCTGTTTTTAATTATATTTGCCAGCATCGTAGCCTGCGTTCTGGCAGTAGGACTAATTGCATATTCCCAAACGAAAACGATTGTCGAGCGCAAAGTTTCCGGGGCTAGCTTTCAGACCGTCAGCCAGGTAACGACGAACTTGAACATTATTTTGGACAACTATGAAGAAATGACGATGCAAATTTTGATTAACAAAGACTTACATACGTTGATTGGTAAAATGCGTGATGGCGAGGACGATTATACCCGGTTTGAAGCAAGCCGTGAGCTGTCGAACAAAATGCAGGATTACGTGCTTGGAAATGCTAGCATTAAGGCACTCTATTTGCTGCCGTTGGATGACAAGCTGCCAGTCGTAACAGCAGGAAATGCATCTTCTGTTGCTTCCGATGCGATGAAGAAGGAAGAATGGTTCGGCAAGGTGCAGGAATCGAACGGCAAGGCGCTATGGATTGCGACCCAGCCGAAAGGCTTTGGCGGTGCGAACGGAGCGCCAACGGTTGGCATCAGCCGTCTTTTGAAGGATAGCACGCTTAATGAAGTTTCCTATATGCTGCTGATTGAAATTAATTTGGCAAGTATTCAGGAAAGATTCAAAGAAGTATCCTTGGGACCTGGCAGCGAGCTTTCAATTGTAGATGGTCAAAATAACTATATTGCGGCTCCTAATAATGAACTCATTGGTCAGCCGGCTCCAGTAGCTCTTCCAACGGAAGGCGACGCTGCAATAGAAGGCTCGAAAAAACTGAATACTAGCGATGGCGAATCCATGCTGACAGTCTATAAAACATTTGATTCCGTTGATTGGAAGCTGCTGGGCCTCATTCCGGTAGATACGTTGGTAGAGGATGCAAAAGTCATTCGCAATATGACCATTATTACTGCAATTGTAGCTGTATTCCTTGCGATTGCGATTGGCTTCCTCGTAATTAAAACGATTGCACAGCCACTAACGAACTTGCGCAATTTGATGAACGAGGGACAACGGGGCAATTTGACGGTTCGTTCTGCTATTCGCAAACGTTCCGATGAAATCGGCGAGCTGAGTGACAGCTTCAACGATATGATGACGCAAATTACCAATTTGGCGAAGCAGGCTACGCAATCTGCGGATACTGTGCTGCATACGGCAGGCGAGCTGACGGATGTATCACGGAAGACCGCGATCTCTTCACGGGAAATATCAGTCGCAACCGAAGAAATCGCAAATGGCGCTTCAAGCCTTGCTGTTGAGGCAGAGCGCGGCAGCGATTTGAGCGGCAATATTTCGACGCAGATGGAAACGGTGAAGCAGGCGAATGCGGAAATTGTGCGTGCAGCTGGTGAGGTAGAGAAGGCGAGTGAGCGCGGAGCGGCCTACATGGGCGAGCTGAGCCATAAGACTGGACAGACCGAGCAAATGACCCGCTCTATGGTGGAGAAGGTAGACAGCCTTAAAGACAGCACAGGCTCTATCGTTAAAATTTTGGATGTATTGAACAATTTGACGAAGCAAACAAATATTTTGTCCTTGAATGCGGCGATTGAAGCGGCGCGGGCAGGCGCAGCGGGCAAAGGCTTTATGGTTGTAGCTGATGAAATCCGCAAGCTGGCTGATCAATCCCGTCAATCGATTGATGTCGTAGGACAAATCACGGAAAAAATCCAAGAGGAAATTGACAATACGGTTAGCGTATTGTCGGATGCCTATCCTTTATTCCAGGAGCAAATCGTTTCTGTGAAGCAAGCGACAGATATTTTCGTAGGTGTACAGGAGCAGATGGTGCAGTTTGTACACAAGCTGGATTCAGTAACGGACTCCATCGGGGAGCTGGACAAGTCGCAGGAGGTATTGTCCGAGGCGATGACGAATGTCAGCGCAGTAGCAGAGCAGTCTTCGGCGACATCGGAAGAGGTAGCTTCCCTCAGCAGCGAGCAGCTTAGCATTAGTGACGGTCTCGTCAGCTTGTCGGAAGAGCTGGGCAGCGTATCGCGCGAGCTGAAAGATTCGCTCGCGAAATTCAAAATCGAATAGCAAGCTGTATATTAAGCCGTTTGAACGGGGTGCTTTCCCGTTCAAACGGCTTTTTTTAAAATATAAGAATTTATAAGTTTCACACGTATAAATAAGCTTATATTTCTCGGAATGAAACGCGCCGCACTGTCAAAGGACGGCGGCAGCCGTTTCAACTTGAACCATGGTAAAAAAGCGAAACGGAATGAAAAGGTTGTGCTGGAGAAGCGTCAGCGTACGTTTTTGCCCTTGCATTTCTACATATAGAGGCTTATTTGAAGAAATGCGAGGAGTAATGGCGATCGGAAGCCAAGCTTTTCATGCAGGGAAGCCCGTTTTCACCCTAATACACATATTTGCGCTGGGCCCAATAACTGAAAAGGAAAATAGAGGCCTCGGTCAGCAGTTTGGCGATAACAAGGGGAATAATCAGCGTTTCATTATAAAAATATAGCAAGCCATAATTTAAGAGCAGCACAAGGATGACCAGCGAAAAATATTTAGGCAGCGACTGATGAAGCTTGGATACTTTGCCGCCCGTGAACACGTACTTTCGGTTCATTGTATAGTTGAAGATGGAGCTGCATAATCTTGCTGCAACGACAGATAAGAATAGATTGTGGCTAATACTTTGAATAAGAAATAATAGCGTGAAGTCTAGCAGCGCCGACAGCAGGGATGACGTGCTGAACATTATAATCGGCAAATAAATGCGGAAAGAGTCGATCAGCGGACGAAAATGGGAGGATTTATTATGATCCAAATATACGGTGTCGATAAATTCCTCGGTAATTTTATATCCATCCCGATGGGCGGTCAGCAGCATGTTCATTTCATATTCAAACCGTTCGCCGGGAATCTGGCATAGCCAGTCCAGCATTGCAAGTGAAAAGCCGCGCAAGCCGGTTTGCGTATCATAAATTTTAGTGCCCGTAGTGAGGGAGAAGACTGACCGAGTGACCGAGTTGCCAAAGCGGCTGCGCAGTGGAATGGTTCCACTGAAACGACGGCTGCCCAGCACAATGCCTGGCGTTGTCTGGCTGAGCAGCTTTTCGAAAATCCGCTTAATGTCATGGGGCAAATGCTGCCCATCACTATCCGCACAGACGACATGGCCCGGCAAACCGGCTTCTTGGATATAGCCGAACCCTGTTTTCAAGGCGCGTCCTTTCCCGAGGTTGACCTCGTGGGTTATAACGGTACAGCCGGACGCTTCAGCCGCTTCGAAAATTTCGCGGTAGCTGGGCCCGCTCCCGTCATCGACAATGACGATGGGCTCAAGCTGGAACGCATGCAGCTGCTGGATCAAATCAAGCAGCCTATGATCAGGCTCGTAGGACGGAATTAATATAGTCATAATGATTACTCCTCTCCAATGTAAAGGATGTCGCTGACGCCACGCTCCTGGTTTTTGCCAAGCGGATTATTGACAACTCTGCCCATAAAATACATCGTCGATGAACCGCCGCCATCTAAGTTGTACGCTTCTGTAGCTCCAAGACCCGCCATGACGTCAGCAAGCTCGGTCAGTGTCATTCCGCGGCTGTATCCTTCCTTCCGCCCGTCTACCACGACAAACACATAATGGTTCGGGGCAATCATGCCGATCGCAGTTCTTGGATTCGCATTTTGAATGGAGCGGTTGCCAAAATTGGTATCGATTTTAACATTGCTGAAATCACTAGTGATTTTGCCATCTTGAATCAGGATCGGCCCGAATGACAGCGTATTGATGACACCTTCTGCAAGCAGGTCAGAGGAAGAAGTTTCTGTTTCGTCATAGGTTTGGATCGTTCCGTCATCCAGCAGTGCCAGCGCATCCCGCACCGGTTCATCGCGATATACGGTGCCGTTGCGAATAATAACTCCGTCGTCACGGAAGCCATAATAATCGCCGTTGATTGCAAAAATAGCATGATTGCTGGAAGCGATGACCGATGTATCCTCCACAATATTCGTTCCAAAGCTGTTATCGGCGAATGCGGAGCGCAGACTGCTGGCAGCTTTAACGGTGACATCTGCGACATAATACGTAATCAGGTCTGAGCCAGAGCCGGTCTGCACTTGGTTGATTTTGATTTGGATATCGTCACTGGTGTAATTCCAGTCATCTGAAGTGGCTTGAACATCAGTAGTTGCGGCCGTTTCGTTTGAGCTGGTGGATGCGGCTGTATTGTCTGTTACGACGACTTCAACGTGCTTGATCAAATAACGGTCTGCGAGACCATATGTCAATGAGCCAAGGCCTAAGAGCGTTACGATCGTTGCAATCAGCCATATCCGTTTCTTCTTTTTGGTTGCCTTCTTGTGCGTCTTCATAATAGAAGCATCACCTCTTCTTGTAAGTTCTTGATGGCTATCATACTTGGGCTACCTTAAATGAAACTGAACTATTTTTTTGGCAGCTGGAGCAGGGGCAGAAGGGCTTAAGGAATGGGAGATGCTGATTATGCGTTGGCATTAAGGCCAT
This sequence comes from Paenibacillus sp. JT22N7, assembly GCF_059383875.1. NCBI lineage: Bacteria > Bacillati > Bacillota > Bacilli > Caryophanales > Paenibacillaceae > Paenibacillus > Paenibacillus sp. JT22N7. The sequence goes on along the minus strand of NZ_JBXENY010000020.1, from coordinate 24,024 downwards.
ACTGAAAGGAAAAGGGGGCTGCGGTAATGGTCAGGCGACGTGCAGCAATTGTAGCAATATTTTTAACGGTTATAATGGCAGGTTATTTGATCCGGCTGGCGACGCTGCAATTGGTGCCAAGCTTGGCGCAGCCCGCTGTACAGACAATTGGCAAGCATACCGACTGGAAGCATAAGGCAGCCATTCAGCGGCAGCGAAATTTGGTGCTCGATTCAGGACGCGGCGATTTTATTGATCGTTATGGAAGCGCCATTACAGGGGAAAGCTATTCTGTATTGGCGCTGTTTCCAGTGGAGAGCAAGGCACGGGGAGATGCGGCAGAGCTGCGCAAACTGGCGAAGCTATTACATGTGTCCTACGAACAATTAGTGGAAAAATGGGATACGCTGAAGGGTGCCGATTTTTGGCGGGAGGACGGACAGAAAGCGCCTTTGAGCTTGTCCGCGAGCCAACTGGCTGGACTTTCGCAGCTCCATATTAATGGAGCCAAGGTGCTCCCTTATCACAATCGGTATTTGCCGCAGTTTAATGCCAGACAAGCTATTGGCTTTATAAGCCAGCACCCGGAATGGCTGGAGCAGGCCTATGGGGCGGATCTGGCGTCAGGCAAGCGCAAGCTGACAGATGAAATCGGTGGGGCTGGACTTGAAAAATCGCTGGATACGCTGCTCAGAGGCAACGGACCCACGTCGGTATCTTTTTTTCTCGATGGAAAGCACCATCCGCTGCAGGGGCTGGGTCTGCGGGTTTTTCAGCCGGATAGCGAATATTATCCACTGAAGGTAAAGACGACGCTGGATTTAAAGCTCCAGCAGCAGCTTGAGCTTTATGCGGATGCAAATGGCTTGAAAGCAGGAGCGATCGTCGTGCTGGATGCGCAAAATGCAGATATCGTCAGCATGGTATCTCGGCCGCAGATGAACCCGCAGCAGCTGGATCGCAATGAGGCAACCGATTGGTCGAATCATGCGCTCCAAGCGGTTGCTCCGGGTTCGATTTTTAAGCTCGTAACGGAAGCGGCGGCGCTTGAGGCTGGTGTTGTCGACGAAAAAGAAGTGTTCACATGCAGCGGGAAGTATGGAAAATATGGTTTAACGTGCTGGAAGCAAGACGGCCACGGAAGCTTGACGCTTGAGGAAGGATTAGCCCAGTCCTGCAACATCGTGTTTGCAACGCTTGCTGAGCGGCTGAGCGGCTATGAGCTGTATCAGACCGCGGCGGCGCTTGGCATTGGTGCACCGGCTGGCTGGCATGCCGAATCAGCATTTGGCCCGTTTGCCGGGCGTTTGCGGCTGCTTGGCGAGGAGGAAGGCGGACAGTTATTTGCTGCGAGCATTTGGCAGCAATTGCAGGACAAGCCTACCCTTGACGTAGACGGGGGCATTATGGCTCAAAGCGGTATCGGCCAACGGGATGTCAGGATGACGCCGCTGCAGGCGGCGAATTTGGTCGTGACGATTTTGCATGGCGGTCAGCGGCTGGAGCCGCGAATCGTGAGTGAAATCCGTTATGCGAACGGGCAGCTGATGGTGGAGCTGAAGCCCCTGCAGGCCAAGCAGGCAGGGACGCCGATACATCCGAGAACCGCAGGCATGCTGCTGGAAGGGATGAAGGCGGTCACTGAGCGTGGAACGGGCCGCTCTATTCGCGACGGTCTATGGCCCGTTGCCGGGAAGTCCGGTACGGCACAGACGCTGCTCAGCGGGAAGGAGCGCGTCCACCAGTGGTTCATCGGCTACGGACCGACAAATACGCCGCGATACGCCGTCGCCGTGCTTGCTGAGAACCGAAGTCCTGGTACAAGCAATCAGGCGACGAAGCTGTTTCGCGGCGTCATGGATATTATAGCGAAGCGGTAAAGCGAATTTAAACGCTTGGAGGAACTGGCGGGCTGCCTGGGCCTCCAGCATCTGGAGGCGGCACCTGGTTGTCGAATTCGCCTTGCGGCGCTCTGATCCAGCGATGGAAGAAGCCTTGGTCATATAAGGTTTTGAGCAAAATAATGAGCACGGGCGATAAGATGACACCAGCAATGCCGAACAGCTTGAGCGAAATAATCATAAACGCCAGCATCGTAAATGCAGATACGCCGAGCGTATCTCCGGTAATTTTTGGCTCCAACAGCTGTCTCGCCAGTACGACGACGAGATACAATACGGACAGCCATACCGCAAGCGAGGTGTGCCCCACAATAAACAAATAAATAACCCAAGGAATGAAGATTGTACCTACTCCAAGCAGCGGCAGCACATCAAAAATAGCGGAGATGACGGCAACGACAAGGGCATTTTTGACACCGAGCAGCAGCAGGGCGATGAAGATGACGAAAAACGTAATCGTAATCATCTTGGTTTGTGCCTTCAGATAGCCGGTAATGCCTTTCAATACATTTTCACGCAAAAAGAAAAAGGCTTTCTTAAACGTTTTTGGCGTTTTATCCGCCGCTGTTTTTTTCCAGTCATTAATTTCAATACTAAGGAAATAAGCTAATATAATACCGACCAGAAAGTTAAACATAAAGCTGGAAAATGAGGAGACGTAGCCAACAGTTCCGGCAAACAGCGTTTTGACCAAATTCGGCACATATTCGGCAGCACCCTGGATGTATTCCGTAATTTGCGTGACGAGCTCAGGCGGGAGGGCCTGAATTTTATTTTGCACCTGTGAAGTGCGAAGCTCCACCTGTTCCTTGAGAATGGTCTCATATTCCGGCAGCTTGTCCAGAAACTCGGAGCCCTGCTTCGAAATAATGTAACCGAGCCCGGAGAAGGCGGAAAGAATAAGAATGGAAAACAATAAAATCGATATGCCTGAAGCGATGGATTTCTTAATGCCGATCTTGTTCAGCCTGCGTGCCAGCGGCTCAATGCACATAAAAATAACAAAGGAGAAAATGATAGGTGTAGCCAATCGATAAAAATGACTAAAGGCAAGCATAATTAAATAAACCGTTAGTGCGATTAGTGCAATGTCGAATGCGGTTCGCCAATATTTTTTATAAAACGGTAGCATAACTGAAAACCTCTCTTTTCCAATTTCGTATATCTCGCTTTGATTGTACTATAATTTTAATTTTGCTGCCTATTTTTTGATGCCTTATGATACAATTAAAGTTATCGTTGTTGGATTATCGCCGATTCCATGCAGCAAAAATTTTAATAACGGTGGGGAAACATATATGGAGAACTTGGTTGTCTGGACTCTTTATTTTTTCTCGTTCTACGCTTTCCTCCCTGCTTTTATCAGTCGTACTTTCGGATTTCGGGTTTTTAAGAAAGGCCTGGTAAAGAAGGAAATTGCCCTTACCTTTGACGATGGCCCGGATGCTGTCTATACGCCAAAGCTGCTCGAGTTGCTGGCTCGCTATGATGCGAAAGCGACTTTTTTCATTGTTGGCGCACATGGCGAAGCGCACCCGGAGCTGTTACGCAAAATACATGAGGAAGGTCATACGCTTGGCATACACAATTTTGTTCATCGAACAAATTGGTTTATGCGGCCAAGGTCCGTCAAGCGTCAGATCGAGCGTACATGCGAAATAATACGAGAGGCAACGGGGAGCCGTTCCAATTATTATCGGCCTCCTTGGGGCATTATCAATGTGTTTGATTTTGCTGGCATTGGACATTTGCAAATTGTATTATGGTCGTCGATGTTCGGCGATTGGAACAAGAGGCTGGGCGCTGAGCGGCTTAAGCGAAAAATGCTAAAGAAGCTCCGCCCTGGCGAAGTGCTGCTGCTCCATGATTGCGGGCAAACGCCTGGAGCCCATCACGAGGCTCCTGCTCATATGCTGGTCGCCCTTGAAGCTTATTTGCAGGAAGGCCGCAAGCAAGGTTTTCGTTTTGTTGCGATTGAAGAAATGATTAAGCTGACAGAACGGGCGAAGGAGCGCCAGCTGTCTTGGTGGAAAAAATCACTTATAACGCTGTGGCTGCAGTATGAGCGAGTATTCCATTTCCTGTTTCAGCTTAAGCAGGTAGGGGAGGATTCACCACCGGCGTTCCATTATCGTACGATTGCTTACAGCGGTCAACCGATTGAGCTTGCAGATGGCCAGCGTTTAAACAAGGGAGACCGCGTTGTGGAGCTGCATTTTGACAACCGCAAGCTGTCTGGCATTGCCGCAGAAGCGGCAACGCCACTTGCCGCTGGAATTCGGATGCTGCGAGAAGTCGAAGCTGCATTGCCTATGCTTGCCAGCCAATTAGCGCATGATCCAGCGGCAGTGGAGGCGAAGGCGCTGTATGGCATTACGATGATTCATCAGGGAGCCGATCGGTTTGGCTTTGAGGTGTTCCCTTTGCCTAACGGTCTATTTGCTCGCACGACCCGAATTTATTTGCGGCTGCTCATGCGCGTGTTGACGAAGAAACAACGAAATAAGAAAAGCAAACAGCGCAGAAAAGCGCTTGATCCTTGTTTGCTGCTCATGCCAATGAGCAAAATGCAAGCTTATCAAAATATGCATGCAGCACTGCTGCGCGTCAGCTCCGGGCAAGAGGCGAACTTGCATAAGACGCAAACTGCAGCAGTGGATTCTGTTTCTGTGGATGGCAGCACCTCTGCCATATAATTGAGCTCCGGCGTCTGTTTACAGGCAGCCGGAGTTTTCAAATAGAGAAAAAGGTGCGTTTGGTGGACTGCGTTGGTAGGTATAGTAACGACCACTTAATTATAGAGGAGGCTATCCCAGCATGGGGGGAACCGACATCTGATGAATATTTAATTCAACAGATTGCAAGGCAAGATGCATCCGCGCTTGAGCAGTTGTACAATCGTTATGAACGTCCCGTCTATTCATTCGTTTATCGCATGTTGAAGGATGCTATGGCGTCGGAGGAAGTGGTGCAAGAGCTGTTTGTGCAGATATGGAATGCGGCTTCACGGGTTGAAGCCGAGGAGGCATTCGGAAAGATCAGCACCTGGATTTTTGCAATCGCGCGCAACCTTGCAATCGATTGGATTAGAAAGCAAGAAAGACGCCCACAGCAGGTTCAGGGAGAGATGATCCTGGAGCGAACCGTCGATCCGCTTATAACGGAACAGGTCGTTGAGGACCGCATGCTAGGGGAAAAAATGAAAGAAGCCATTGGACAGCTGAATGATGACCAGAAACAGGTTGTTGAATGGATCTATTATATGGGCTATACGCAGCAAGAGGTAGCGGACAAGCATCAAATTCCGCTTGGTACCGTTAAAAGCAGAGTCAGGCTGGCGCTACGCCAGCTTCGCAAACGGTTTGAACATACATGGAAGGAGGGAGTGCGGCAATGATTAAACCTAATGATTCACTTTGTGATGACGTGGAGATGTATGCAATTGGTGGCCTCGATGCAAAAGCAGCACAGCAATTTGAACATCATTTGTCGCATTGCCAGCAATGCAGGAGGACGTTGGAAGAGTTGCAGCCTATAATCACTCGTCTGCCCCTTGCAGTTGATTCGGTAGAACCCCCAGCCGGTATGAAGCAGCGTATTCTGGCTGCTGTGCTGCAATCTGAGCCAGCGACAGACCCTACCCCTTCACGGGCAACAGCAGTGGTCGCGGAGAGTGAACCGTCGCTCGGTCAAACGCAGCAGCATACAGCGGAATCACAGGCTCAATTGCGAAAACGTTGGATTGTTCGTGTTATGACCGGTGTCGCGGCTTCGTTTGTTATTCTATCGGGCTTTTTATTGCAGCAGGTTAACCACCTAAGAAATGAAACGGCTGATTTATCGAGCCAACTGGAGCAGCTGCAGCAGCAGATTGCGGCGGCGGAAAGTCCAGCTGCTGCTTCACAGGTGAACGGTGTCGTTTCGCTTAAGCCGGCGGAAGCAGGCATTGTAGCCGAGGGGCGGGCGACGATTAGCGTCGACAGCAAAGGGATGCATTTGATCATTCAGGTCGAGCAGCTGCCTAAGCTTCAAGGCGATGAAGCATTCCAGGTTTGGCTGCTTAAAGATGGCAAGCCGGTTAATGCGGGAACGTTTCTGCCGAATGAAGGGGTAGGGGCGCTTTATTTTACCTTTAATCCGGATGAATATGATCAAATTGCTATTACGCAGGAGCCGGATGCGAACGGGGTAGAGCCTAGAGGCTCGATGGTGCTTGCAGGAGTTTTGAGCCAAAGCGAGACGTCGAGCTCCTAATTGCAAGCTGGCCAGCTAGAGTAGCTCATTTTAAGCGGCAAATCGGCGTGACCATACAAAAAAAGCATGCTCGTTCGCAGTTAATGCGGATAAGCGTGCTTTTTCGTTATTCATTTATATAAGGGGAAAAAGAAAAGCAGCGCCGAAGCGCTGCTTGCTTTTAACTACATTTTCATTACGCCGCCACGGCTGGCGTTTGTAACGAGGTGGGAATAACGCGCGAGATAACCGCGTTTGATTTTTGGTTCGAAGCCCGGCCATGCAGCACGGCGTTTCTCGAACTCCTCGTCGCTGATCAATACGTTCATGCCACGGTTGTTCATATCCAGCTCAACGATATCGCCGTCTTGTACGAAAGCGATTGGTCCGCCTTCAGCCGCTTCCGGTGAAACGTGGCCGATACTGATGCCGCGGGATGCGCCGGAGAAGCGGCCATCGGTTACGAGACCGACTTTAGCGCCAAGGCCCATGCCAGCGATTTGCGAAGTAGGAGCGAGCATTTCTGGCATGCCAGGGCCGCCTTTAGGTCCTTCATAACGAATGATGACAACATGTCCTTCTTTAACTTTGCCGTTAGCGATGCCAGCAAGAGCTTCATCCTGGGAATCAAAGCAAATAGCAGGACCTTTATGATAGCCGTTAACCGATTTGTCGATCGCGCCGACTTTGATGATTGCGCCGCCTGGAGCAAGGTTGCCGAACAATACAGCAAGTCCGCCACGCTCACTATGCGGATTATCAATGGTTCGAATAACGTCGGTATTTTGAATTTCACAGCCCTCTACGTTTTCGCGCAGCGTCTTGCCTGTTACAGTGATGCAATCGCCATGCAGAGTGCCTTCTTTTTTGAACATTTCATTTAGTACAGCACTAACGCCGCCAGCAAGATGCACATCTTCGATGTGGTAATCGGAAGCCGGAGCGATTTTAGCCAAATGCGGCACACGCTCTGCGATTTCATTGATGCGCTCGATTGGGTAGTCAATGCCTGCTTCATGTGCAAGTGCCAGCGTATGAAGAACGGTATTTGTGGAACCGCCCATTGCCATATCAAGGGCAAAAGCATTATCGATCGTATCTTTCGTTACGATATCGCGAGGCTTGATGCCAAGCTCAATCAGCTTCATCAGTTGAGTAGCCGATTGCTTAACAAATTCCCTGCGCTCAGGTGCTACGGCAAGAATCGTGCCGTTGCCTGGAAGCGCGAGGCCAAGGCCTTCAGCAAGACAGTTCATCGAGTTGGCTGTGAACATGCCTGAGCATGAGCCGCAAGTCGGACAGCCGAACTGTTCAAGCTCCAGCAAGCCCTTATCATCGATGATGCCTGCTTGGTAAGCGCCAACGCCTTCAAAAACGCTGGAGAGCGAGATCGAGCGGCCGTCGGATGTTTTACCTGCTTTCATCGGTCCGCCGCTGACGAACAGCGTCGGGATGTTGACGCGAAGCGCGCCCATCATCATGCCCGGTGTAATTTTGTCGCAGTTTGGAATGCAGACCATGCCGTCGAACCAGTGCGCATTTACAACGGTTTCTACGGAGTCGGCAATAATTTCGCGGCTCGCCAGCGAGTAGCGCATGCCGATGTGTCCCATAGCGATTCCATCATCAACGCCAATCGTGTTGAATTCAAAAGGAACGCCGCCAGCATCGCGAATCGCTTGTTTAACCAGCTTGCCGAATTCCTGCAAATGAACGTGACCAGGTACAATATCAATATAGGAATTACAAACAGCAATAAAGGGCTTGTCGAAATCTTCCTCCGCTACTCCCGCTGCACGCAGCAAACTGCGGTGGGGTGCACGGTCAAATCCTTTTTTTATCATGTCTGAACGCATCTTCTTAGGTGCCATTAAAATTCCCTCCTGTATGAAAAGTCGATACCTTTGAGTTTAACACAGAGGACAAGCATTGGCTAGTAATGTTGATGGACTTATATGCTTTAAACGGCTTCTGGCTTGGCTATCAAGGAAAAACAAGCTATAGTAGTAGGAAAAGTATAATTATCGTGGTTTTCATATGGCTAGAAAAAAATTTTTCATTAGGCCGTGAAGAAATCCAGTATCGTGAGGGATATAGATGAAACAGGAAAATTCGGAAAAAAGAATAAAAAAAATGCGCGAGATGGATGAGGCTTTTCGCCAGCTCAGACGGCTAATCCATGCGGAGTGGAATCGTTTTAATGTGAAAGGGCTGGGCATGACGGATGCAAAGATGGTTTTGCTTTTGTCCGAGCATGGGCCGCAGAAAGCGTCAGTTATGGCGGAATTGCTGCAAATTACGAGCGGTGCGGTCACGGGTATCGCCGATCGTTTAATTAATTTTGGCTATATTGACCGTGAACGCAGCGAAGAGGACCGCCGTATTGTGCTGCTCACCATAACGGATGAAGGACGGCAATTGGTTGATGGCATTATGCGCGTCCGCGAAGATCTCATGCTCAGGCTGTATGAAGGGTTTTCGCTGGAGGATATGGACATTACGGTGAGCATGTTCACGAGAATGAGTGAAAATTTGGAGCGCAAGCGCGAGGACAGCAGCGACGCTTAAAACCCGCCGAAAGGCTGGGCTGTCGCCTGCTTGCAGATCATTTTCAACAGCGTTCACATCAAAAAAAGGGATTCGCTTCGTTTTCACGAAGGAATCCCTTTTTATCACTAGAAGATTGGCCTTATGCTTATAGACCTTCGCCATTCAAGTAGTTATGGAATGGCTTGTCTACCCAGAACGTATAGGATTTAATGTTGACAGCTGGATCGAGCTTGCGGAAGCCCTCTACGATATTTTTCGACTGATCATTCAGCGAGAAGGACTGGGCATAATAATAGCCGGTGCCCGTAATTTTATTGTTCGTAATGACCTCGTATTCATCAAGCTTGGTTGAAGAATAGTAAAGAGGCTGGAACCATGAGCCATAAATCAGGCCCGGCTGATCGGCTTTGTCTTTTTTCGCATATTGCAAAATAATAGGCTGGAAGCGGGCTTTATCCGCTGCATTGTTGAATTCAAAGGCGATATCGAATTCCTTCGCATACGTAATATAATTGCCATTCTCGATTTGAACCACTTTATAGTTTTCAGTGTCCTTTGTTGGCGGCTCGCCCCATTCCTTCATGAAGACGTAGGCGGATGTTTTTGGCTCAAGCTGAACTTTGGCGTCAATGCCTTCGCTGCGCAGCAGACCGATAAGCTGGATGACATGCTTGAGGTCGCTGTGTCCATAAGTAAGGGATAGCGATGGCGTGAAGTTGGCGTCAAAACGCGCATCCTTCAAGTTGTAGCCCGTTACCAAATTATTTTTGAGCGCCGTATCTACAATCGTTTGCAGCTCTGGTGCTTGAATAATATTGGACGTTTTGAAAGCATCATTCAATTGGGCGTAAATAGTGCTATCGTTGATGTTTCCGATGAAGTGCTTGTATTCCCCTTTAAAGGAAATAATTTGCACGATTAGCGTTTCGGCAAGCTGCGGCGTCAGCCCTTTGCCTTTGATCGCATTGTACTGGGAGGCTGGCAGCAAGCCCGTATCTACGGCTGCGGCAAGCTCCTGCGATGCTGCTGTTCCTAGTGAGGAAGCCGGAATGTTCAGCTTCTTCAGACCAGCTGTTATTTTCGCTTGCGGGTATGTATGGGCAAGCTCCTGCAATCCCGCTGCTTTAACCGCGATATACAAAGCGGAAGCTGCTGTCAATTTTTGCTCAGCGTTTACGGTTGTTGAAGTAAGAATGCCTTGTTTATGTAGGGCAGCTGCTGCAGCATAATAAGGGCTGGTCTCAGCCAAATCGGTGAAGGCAGGAAGCTCTTCCGGCTGCTCCAGCTTAAGCGCATCAGCTACCGCTTTAATGAACTGTCCTTTTGTAATCGTGCTGGTGGTGAAAGCTATGCCAAACTTTTCTTTAAGGAACAGCTTGGCTTCTGATGAAGCAGCAGTAGTTGCTGTGCTTGTTGCTGTTGTAGTAGAAGCAGCTGCATAAATAGGAACAGCGGATGATAAAGCAATGGATAGGGCCAGAGAAGCGGACAATAAGGATCTGGTTAGTGCAGGATATTTTGTACTCATAAATTCCCTCCGGTATTGGATAATATTTTCCAAATCATATTAAATGACTCGGAATAGTACGATTATACTAGCATTGTTACAATTTTGTGTCAACATCGTATTTTTATAACTAACTTTCATGAAAATCATGTAGAATAAACAAGAGTTTTGTCGAAAATTCGCTATTGACAAAATCCGATAAGCTTACTAGGATAAAGAGAAAAATACTAGTTATTTTAAGGGAGAGAAACGTACACAGATGAAAAAGACACTGGCGTTAACATTTTCAATATTGATGGTTGTCGTTTTACTGGCGGCTTGCGGCTCGAATGGAACAAACAACAGCAGCACCGGCACAAATACTGGCACGGCTACAAATGCTGGAACAGCAACAGCTTCTCCTGAAAATGCAAAGCAAAAACGCGTAGCGCTCGTGCTTCCTGAGCAAATCGGCGTTAACCCGTTTTTCGCATCAATGGATGAAGGCTTCAAAAGAGCCGGTGAAGAATTTAATGTAGAAGTGAAAACGATTGAGTCGACAGACCCTGCAGCATTCGAGCAAAACCTGCGCGCAGCGGTAGCTGACAATTACGATCTGATTATTACAGCAACTTTCCAAGCGGAGGATGCCCTTAATAAAGTAGCTCCAGAAAATCCGGACAAGCCATTCGCGATTATCGATACAGTCGTGGATCAGCCGAACGTACGCAGCGTCGTATTCCGTGAGCAGGAAGCTGCTTACTTGCTAGGCGCAGCTGCTGGCCTCTCCACTAAAACGAATGTAGTTGGCGCAGTAGTGGCAATGGATACACCACTGCTTAAGAAATACACATATGGTTTTGAGCAAGGACTTAACAGCACAAACCCAGATGCAAAATTCTTGGTTAACTATGTAGGTAATTTCAACGATTCGGCAAAAGGCAAGGAGCTTGCGCTGCTGCAATATTCCCAAGGCGCAGATTTCGTAGCGGGCATGTCGGCTGTTGGCGATCTTGGCGTATTTGAAGCAGCGAAGGAAAAAGGCCTGTACGCTTCCGGTCAAGATATCGACCGTACGGAGCTTGATCCTGAGCATATCGTCCTTTCCCAATTGAAAGGTACAGATGCAGTAGCTTATGAAACGGTAAAAGCATTCGCAAACGACCAATTCGACTTTACAGCGACTGACTACGGCTTGAAGGAAAAAGGTGTAGGTCTTACATTCGTAACACAAGACAGCAAATCAGCGCTAAGCCCATTTGTTGGCGAAGACACGATTACAAAAGTGAAAGCCATTGCCGATGATATTATTTCAGGCAAAATCGTCGTAGAGCTTCCAGCGGCGAAATAAGAAGATGCACCGGCTGCCAGCGGGCAGCCGGTTTGCTTGTTTTTGAAATATAGGAAAGTATATGATTTCGCCATACTTTCTCTATATTTCTCGGACTGAAACGCCGCGCGCCGTCAAAGGACGGCTTTCGGCCGTTTCACCTTGGTTTATTGTGAGAGGAGAGCTGCCCGCATGCTGCTGCAAATGAATAAGATTACAAAATCCTACGGAGCGCTTAAAGCCAATAGCGAAGTGGATTTTTCGCTGCGTAAAGGGGAAATTCATGCGCTAGTCGGAGAAAATGGCGCTGGTAAAACGACATTGATGCGTATTTTGTACGGCATGGAGACGCCGACTTCTGGCAGCATCGTTGTAGATGGCAAGCAGGTGGCGTTTCATAGTCCATCGGATGCCATTAGCAGTAAAATCGGAATGGTGCACCAGCATTTTATGCTCTTTCCGACGTTCACTATTTCTGAAAATATCGTCATTGGCCGCGAGCCTGCCAAGGCAGCACGCTTTGACCGCAAGCAAGCGGCACTGATAACAGAGCAATTGGGCGCTTCTTATGGCATGCCGGTTGATCCGTGGAAAAAGGTAGAGGATTGCTCGCTAGGCTTGCAGCAGCGTGTAGAAATATTGAAGGTGCTGCATCAGGGAGCAGAAATCATTATTTTGGATGAGCCGACGGCAGTGCTGACTCCTCTTGAGGTCAAGGAGCTGCTGGTTGCGATCAAGCGGCTGGCGGCACAAGGCAAAAGCTTCATTCTGATCAGCCATAAGCTGCAGGAAATTATGGATGTAGCTGACCGCATTACGGTGCTGCGTGACGGCAAGCTTAGCGGTACGGTCAATGTTGCGGATACGAGCATTGAAGAGCTGTCCCGGATGATGGTTGGCCGCGAGCTGCTGGATTTGCAGAAGGAAGCCCCGGCTAGTGGCGAGAAGGTGCTGGAAGCGGTGCAGCTAACGATAAAAGACGAGCATGGGAAGCCGAAGCTTGATCAAGTGAGCCTCAGCGTTCACGCTGGAGAAATTGTGGGCATCGCCGGTATTTCTGGCAATGGGCAATCGGAGCTGCTGCAGGCGATTTCAGGACTTGCCCCTGTCGATTCTGGCAAAACTCTGCTGCGGGGCAAAGATGTTACGGGCGAGTCTGTACGCAGTATTCGTGAGCAAGGGCTTGCTCATATACCAGAGGACCGCTATCAATGGGGCGTGGCGAAGGATGCGACGGTGCTGGAAAATGGCCTTATGGGCCACGCCAGCCGCTATCAGCGCGGAGGCGTATTGCGCGGCGCGGCGATTCGCCAGCTCGTAAGCGGCTGGGTCGAGCGTTTTGGCATCAAGACAGGCTCGATTCATACGAAGGCGCAGTATTTATCGGGAGGCAATTTGCAGAAGCTGATTGTGGCTCGCGAGCTTGCCCAGGAAACACCATTTTTAATTGCGGCGGAGCCTACCCGTGGCGTCGATATCGGCGCGATGGAAATTATTCATGGCGAGCTGTTGAAGCGGCGGGCTGCTGGCGGGGCGATTTTGCTCGTGTCATCTGAGCTGACGGAAATACTAAAGCTGTCCGACCGCGTGCTCGTTATGAATGAAGGCCGAATCGTCGGCGAATTGCCGGGCTTAACGGCTACGGAAGAAGAAATTAGTCTGTTAATGGCGGGAGGATAAACGGGTGGACAAGCTTAAAGGAATACTGGGGGCGTTAATGCAGCCGCTTCTCGCCATCGTTGTCGGTCTCGGAGCGGGCGCCATCGCTATCGCGATTGTTGGCGGTTCTATAACCGAGACATATGCCGAGATGTGGAAGGGCGCTTTCGGCAGTTTTTATTTTTTCACCAATACATTAAGCCGCGCTACACCTATTATGTTGATAGGGCTTGGAGTGGCGCTCGCCTTCCGCGCAGGCTTTTTCAATATGGGCTCCGAAGGACAAATGGTACTCGGCGCGCTAAGCGCCGCAGTGACCGCGATTTATTTGCCGGGGCCAGCTTGGCTTAAGCTTGTCGCAGCGCTGCTGGCCGGCGTCATTGCTGGCGGGCTATGGTCCGCTTTTGCCGGATGGCTGGATGCCCGGTTTCGCATGAACTTATTGATTACGACCTTATTGCTCAATTATATAGCGTCCTTATTTGCCGGCTATGTCGTTTCCTACCCATTGATGGACAGATCCGGCTCCGCAGCAATGGCGCAGACGGTTATGGTAGATAAAAGCGTGTGGCTGCCAAAGCTGTTTCAAGGGATGAGCCTGCATGCAGGGTTTTTGTTTGCGCTCATTGGGGCTATAGCGCTTGCCTGGTTTATGCGCTATATGGTTAAAGGCTATGAAATTCGCATGATGGGCGGAAATCCGTTATTCGCAAGCTATGGCGGCGTTAATCGCGGAAGGCTGATGCTGTACAGCATGTTCGTCAGCGGCGGTTTTGCTGGTCTTGCCGGAGCCGGAGAGGTGCTGGGCACGCAATACCGTTATTTGGATGGCGCACTTACCTCTCCGGGGTATGCCTGGTCAGGTATTATGGCGACGCTGCTAGCCGGATCGAATCCGCTAGGCACGGCGCTCGCTGCCATATTGCTGGCTGCGCTGCAAACTGGCGGCATGGGCGTCGAGCGCAATACCGATGTGCCGCTGGAAGTATCAAGCATTATTCAGGCCGTACTTATTTTGTTTATTTCCGCAAAGTTTACTTATTCGTTCTTTAAGAAAAAGAAGAAGGCGGGGGCTTAAGGTGGATCAGCTGTTTGATGTTTCCCTGTTCGCTTCGACACTCCGCATGATTACGCCGATTTTGCTTGCAGCGCTCGGCGGTGCGTTATGCGCGCGGGTCGGCCTGTTTAACGTCGGTTTGGAAGGGCTCATTCTTATTGGCGCCTTCTCGGCGATTGTCGGCAACCATTTGACGGGCAACGTGTGGCTTGCAGTATTGTTCGCTATCGTCTGCGTGCTCGTGTTCTCCTTATTGCTTGCTTATATGGCCATTCATTTGAAGGCGAACGTCATTGTCGTCGGGATTTCGCTTAACTTTCTCGCGCTGGGGCTGACGACGTTTTCCTTGCGGGCGATTTTTGATGTCAAAGGCGCTTATTACGATAAAAGCATGGTCGGCCTGCCCAAGTGGGATATTCCGCTGATCAAGGATATTCCTTGGGTCGGAGATGTCGTATCCGGCCATTCGCCGCTCGTCTATTTATCGATCGTTCTCGTCGCTTGTTTGCAGTATTATTTATTTAAAACCGTATCCGGCTTCCGCTTGCTTGCCGCGGGACAAAATCCGGTTGCCGCAAGAAGCCTCGGCATCAAGGTGACGCATATCCAATATGGAGCTGTGCTGATGTGCGGCGTTTTATGCGGGCTTGCCGGAGCGCAGCTGTCGCTTGGTCAAGTTACGATGTTTACCGAAGGCATGACGGCTGGCCGCGGCTTTATCGCGTTAGTTGCGACGATGCTCGGTCAGTCTAATCCGCTTGGCGTTGCGGGAGCAAGCTTGTTGTTTGGCTTTATGGATGCGCTCAGCACCCGGCTGCAGGGCTATGCGCTGCCGGTCCATTTTACGATGATGCTGCCATATGTGGTAACGATAATAGCAATGTTTTTCTTCAAGGATAAAAGCTATTTGGCGGAAGCGCGCAAGGCGAACGAAAGCTCGCGCTAGGTTCCTTGCTGCAAGCCGCATAATTGAAGGAGGTTTAAGTAAGCATGATCAGTAAAGCTGAACGTTTGAAAAAAGCGCCGGTTCGGCATATTGAAGTGGCCGCAGAAATCGCCCACCGGGTTCCGCCTGGACAAGCGCTGACGGATCGTTTTCCGATTTTGCATGAGAATGAAGTGCCTGAGTATAATATGGCGGAATGGACGCTGACAATTAGCGGTGCCGTAGAGAAGGAAATGGTGTTTTCCTATGAGCAGCTGATGGCGATGCCGCAAACGACGCAAGTAAACGATATTCATTGCGTGACCCGCTGGTCGAAGCTGGATACGGAGTGGAAAGGCGTCAAATTCAAGGATTTGCTGCCGCTGCTTCGCGTGTTGCCGGAAGCCAAATATGTGATGATTTATGCCGATCAGGATTATGAGACGAACTTGCCGCTTGAAGATTTATTGCGGGAGGATGTGCTGCTCGCTCATAGCTATGATGGCGAGCAGCTGACGCCGAAGCATGGCTGGCCGCTGCGCCTCTTGGTGCCGCATTTGTATTTCTGGAAAAGCGCGAAATGGATTCGCGGCTTTGAATTTATGACGGAAGACCGCCCAGGCTTCTGGGAGCGCAACGGCTTCCACAATTACGCTGATCCGTTCGAGGAGCAGCGTTTCTCGGGAGAAGATATAGACTTGCCTGAAGATGAATGGCATAAAAAGGAGTGGGATTAGCTTGCTGCTGCCGATTTTACAAGTGAATACAGAAGATTTGCCCGCTATTGCTATCGTTTGCGGCGATCCGAAACGCTCGGAGACGATTGCAAGGCATTTGGAAGAAAAGCGCGAGCTGGCATTCAGCCGCGAATACCGCAGCTTCGTCGGAACCTACAAAGGAGTGCGCCTTGCGGTAGTCAGCCATGGTGTAGGCTCGCCGGGAGCGGCGGTATGCTTTGAGGAGCTGATCAAGGGCGGTGTTACGACGCTGATCCGCGTCGGGACAGCGGGCTCTTATTCGGCCGATTATCCGGCCGGCAGCCTAGTTGTCAGCACGGCTGCGGTTCGCGCAGACGGCTTGACGCGGCAGCTGGTGCCGGATGGGTTTCCAGCGGTTGCCGATCATGAAGTAAGCAGCGCCCTTTATGCGGCAGCTGTGGCGGAAGGCGGCATCGTGAAAAAAGGGATTACCGTCACGCTGGATGCTTTCTTTACAGGTGTGGTGGACATTCCGCATAAGCAGTACAAGCAGGCTGGCGCGCTTGCGGTCGAGATGGAAATTGCCGCACTCTACATTATTGCCACGCTGCGCGGGGCACGCGCTGGGGCGATTCTAGCTTTGGACGGCTATGCCGATGCAGATTTGGCCCAAGAATATGATCCGCATACGAACGTTGTAGCGGAAGCAATCGAACGGGAAATCGCTGCTGCTTTGAACGCAGCAGTGAAACTGGCAAGCGCATAAATGGAGAGGGAGTGAAGGAGAAATGGAACAGAAGGTATTTGCCTTTTTGATGTTTTCGGGACAAGCTGACGAGGCGATGAAGCTATATGTTTCCACGTTCGAGGATGCTGACATTGTAAGCGCAAAGTATTATCCGCAAAGCGAGCCTGGCGCTAAGCCTAAGGTGCTGCACGCTATTTTCTCGATAAAAGGCCAGCAGGTGATGTGCATTGACAATCAGCTCAGCGATTCGCATCCCCATGCCTTTACTCCCGCGCTTTCCTTATTCGTAAATTGCGACAGCGAGGCGGAAATCAACGAGGTTTTCGCGAAGCTGGCGGAGGAAGGCAAAGTATTAATGCCATTGTCGCCATCGCCGGTCAGCACGTTGTTCGGCTGGCTGGAGGATAAATATGGCGTATCGTGGCAGTTGAACTTGCCTGCCCGCTAATAGGCGTTCTTAATAGGCGTTCATACGAAAGACCGCGCTCCCTTATGAGGGGAGAGCGGTCTTTTTTGCGTGTATATCGGATTAACGTCGTGCTCCTGCTTGAGGCAGCGGTTTGTAGTCGGTAAGCGGAGCTAGCCATACCAGACCCGTTCCTCTGTATACGTTAACGAGACCTTCCCCCGAAGCAGCGGAGCCTAGAAGTGATTTTCCTGATTTTTCTACAGTGAAATCAAGGGAGCTCGACCACATCAAAGCAAAGTTGCCGTCTACCTTAAGCACATCATTTTGCAGCTCGACGACAACCGCTTCTTCTGAAGGGATCGGCGCTTCTATAGCGAGCACGCCTTTTCCTCTAACGCTTAAATTAAACAGCCCTTCGCCGCCAAGCGCAGCCGAGGAGAGCGTCTTGCGTGCGCTTACGCTTAGTTCGAGGGTCGAGTGGCAGGCTAAAAATAGACCGTCCTCGATGACGATATGGTCGTTGTCCACGTCAATGAGCCACAAATAGCGATAGGTCGGCTCCAGCATAATCGTGCCCGTCCCTTTGTATACCGGTTTGACGGCGGACGTGCCGGTTACTGCGCCAGCGACTAAATTTCGCATTAGTCCACCAACGCCTTTAATGCCGGAATTCATTTCAATATTTCCGATCATATACTGCATAGCACCGGCGCTCATCATAATTTCATTGTTGCTGAGCTCAATCATCAGCTGTTTTTTGCGCATATTGCTTTGATTCATAAAATAGTTCGCTTGTGCTTCCATCGCATTCGTGGAGCTGAGATCCTCTTTGTATTCCAAAATGCTGAATCCGCCCATTTGATCTTGAATGAAGACGTTTTTGTTTTCTTTTACATTATTTAATTTAAAAGCCATTGACGTATCTTCCTCCTGTTGCATGCATTTTATTGGATGATGAAGGTAAAGTATTTCCAGTCTCCCATATATTCGACAAAAAGCCTCGTTTTCCTTGTTGTAGTCCAATGTCTTCCCTTGTTCAGCAGCCTCCAGCTGTGCTATAGTACGAGAGGTATCAAAATATAAAGTCTGGAGTGAACGCCGAACACGGCGCATCACGACAGGAGAGGTTCGCGAACTCCCTCTATAAAAAACTAAGGAAAATGGAATGGCAGGATGAATTCCGTTTTTTAAAATATAAGAAGGTATAAGTTTCACCTTTATACACTCTTATATTTCATCGCGAAACGGCAGCTTTGCCGCCAGAGGATGGCTTTCAGCCGTTTCACCTTGTTTTATGGGCAAAATGTTCGAAGGATCTCTCTGCATGCTCCGGCTCTAGCCGGCATTGAAGAGAGGAGAATGAAAGATGACAGCAACACAAGAAATGCAAGCAGCACAAGAAGTGACACAAAATCAAACAGCATCAGGCGGACAAGCGGCGAAAAAAGCCGTCGTCGTATTTAGCGGAGGGCAGGACAGCACGACCTGTTTATTTTGGGCGCTTAAGCGTTATGACGTTGTGGAGGCTGTGACGTTCAATTATGGACAGCGCCACAAGCTGGAGCTAGACTCTGCTGCACAAATTGCAGAGGAGCTTGGCGTCAAGCATCATGTGCTGGATATGTCACTGCTTAATCAGCTGGCGCCAAATGCGCTGACGAGGGACGATATTGCCATTGAACAAACAGAAGGCGGCCTGCCGACGACATTCGTAGATGGCCGTAATTTGCTGTTTCTATCGTTCGCAGCGATACTTGCCAAGCAGATTGGCGCACATACGGTCGTAACCGGCGTATGTGAGACGGATTTCAGCGGCTATCCCGATTGCCGCGACATCTTTATTAAATCAACGAATGTGACGCTTAATCTCGCGATGGACTACCCGTTCGTCATTGAGACCCCTCTAATGTGGCTGAATAAAGCGCAAACGTGGCAGCTAGCCGATGAGCTGGGCGCCTTTGATTTCGTCAGAAACAAGACGCTGACCTGCTACAATGGCATCATCGCAGATGGCTGCGGCGAATGCCCGGCATGCAAGCTCAGATCGCAGGGCCTCCGGCAATATTTGTCTTCCCGCAAGGAGGAGATGGCCGAGTGATTCAGCAAATTTACCCTTCTGCAACACATCCCTTCAGCTATGAGCTGAACAAAGACATGCATTTTGCCGCCGCGCACAGCATTCCTAGCGCCGAGGCGGGCAAATGTGCTCAAATTCATGGGCATACGTATTTCGCCAATGTGACGATCGCTGGCGATGAGCTGGATGCTTCCGGCTTTCTTGTTAATTTTGCTCTCATTAAGCGGCTTATTCATGACCGCTTTGACCATACGTATTTAAATGATGACAACGAGCATTTCCATGCGCAAAGCGCGGAGTATTTTCCGACAACGGAAGTCGTTGCGCGCACCATCTATGAAATTACGCAAAATCATTTGGATCAGCTGGCGAACAAGCCGCGCTGTGTTCAAGTGTTTTTGCGCGAAACCCCAACAAGCTACGTCATTTACCGCCCCAAAAAGACGGAGCAGCCGCTAGCGGCTACACAAATTCAAGATAAGGCTGCTGCTCCCGATGCTTAAGCAGGCCGAAGCGCGTATCCCGGTTATGGAAATTTTCGGGCCGACTGTGCAAGGGGAAGGCATGGTTATCGGGCAAAAAACGATGTTTGTCCGCACAGCCGGCTGTGACTACAGCTGCGCTTGGTGCGATTCTGCCTTTACTTGGGACGGCACAGGCAAGGATGAGATCCGCATGCTCACCGCAGCGGAAGTCATGTCGGAGCTGCACGCCGTCGGCGGAGAAGCGTTCTCGCATGTGACGCTGTCCGGCGGCAATCCGGCGCTGCTTCGCCATGCGGGCGAGCTGGTGCAGGGGCTGCATGCCGCAGGCATTCAGGTTGCGCTGGAAACGCAGGGCAGCAAGTGGCAGGACTGGCTGCTCGACATTGACGAGCTGACGTTGTCGCCCAAGCCGCCCAGCTCCGGCATGGTGACCAACTGGGACATGCTGGACCAGATCGTAAGCCGGCTGTCGGAGGCGGCACGCAGCTTTAGCCTGAAGGTCGTCGTATTTGACGACGCTGATTTGGCTTATGCCGCGAGTGTCCACGCGCGGTATCCGGGAGCGCTATTTTTCGTCCAAGCGGGCAATGATGACCTTGCCGAAGGCGACAATGGCAAGCTGCGCGACAAGCTCGTGGAACGGTATGAATGGCTGATCGAGCGCGTGATGGTGCGCAGCGATATGAATCAGGTGAGGGTGCTGCCGCAGCTGCACGCCTGGGTGTGGGGCAACAAACGGGGCGTTTAGCCAAGCGGAGTAACGCTTTATTTAAATATAGGAAAGGATATGGTCTTTCCATCCATTCTCTATATTTCTACGCGAAACGAAAGCTTTGCCGCCAGAGGATGGCGACAGGCGTTTACGCTTGTTCACTGTGCATAGATAGATGGGTTTATAAATAGAAGGTTTGCAATGAGGGATAAGAGAAGGAGCGAACAACGAATGAGTGGAAGAAAAGAAGAAGAGCTGCAGGGGATTAGCCTGCTTGGCAATCAGGGAACGAATTATACGTTCGAATATTCCCCTGACATTTTGGAGACCTTTGACAACAAGCATCCGTACCGAGATTATTTTGTGAAGTTTAACTGCCCGGAGTTTACGAGCCTTTGCCCGATGACGGGTCAGCCGGATTTTGCCACGATATATATTTCCTATGTTCCCGATGTGTTAATGGTAGAAAGCAAGTCGCTCAAGCTGTACTTATTCAGCTTCCGCAATCACGGAGATTTCCACGAGGACTGTGTGAACATTATTATGAACGATCTGATCAAGCTGATGGACCCCCGCTATATTGAGGTCTGGGGCAAGTTCACGCCGCGCGGCGGCATTTCTATCGACCCTTATTGCAATTATGGGAAGCCGGGCACAAAATACGAGCAAATGGCGGAAAACCGCCTGATGAACCATGACTTATACCCGGAAAAAATAGATAACCGCTAGTAGGGATAGTTGTCTCGCAAGGCTTTAACACAAGCAAGGCCTGACCCATTCTCGGATATTATAGTAGACCATGAGAAAAGGAGATGCCTTGAATGTCTTGCGATCCGTTTTGTCCAACTGTCCGGGTATTTGTTCCGCCTGTAACGGTAGTAAACGACGTCTTTCATCCGCAAATCGTTGAGGTTGTGCATCAAATCAACGTCGTAAACCGCTATCATTGCGTTCCATGTGAAAAACATTTGTACGAATACAAGTATTCCGACGTAGATGCGACTAAAGATTCCTGTCACAAAGCCGCCGCAGCCGTGGAAGTCGAGGTAGTCGTAGTAGTCGCGGAAGCCGTGGCCACAGCTACATGTTGAAAGCGAAAGCTTCTAAGAAAAGTGTAAAAAAAGCAAAAGGCTAAAAAGCGAGCAGCTTAATATTTTGCATAAGCCGAAAATGCAGAAAAACCCGAATCTTCATAGAAGATGCCGGGTTTTTCTTTTATGAATAAAGGACGAACAGCCTAATATATACATGATTTAGTCTGGAGTAGGGTTTTAAAGGGGGCTATAGGGGCAGTTCATCTATTTAGTCCTACGATATCGCTTTAGGAGGGGTTTCATGCAGCAATCGTTTTACCGTAAAGCCGTTAAAAACAAACAGTTATCCCTATTACTGGTACTTGTGTTTAGTATTTCGCTCCTGTTTCCCGCAGAGGTGATGGGAGCAAAGGCAGAGACGACAGGAAGCTTGCTACCCACAGCTAATAAGGAACGAGCAACATTATCATCCAGCTCTAAGCAAATGGATCTCAGTGAAAAGCAAAATGCTTCCTTGCAGCTAGATCCGGTTTCGGATCTAAACCTTACACCCTATATATTTTCGCCTAATTGGGATTTTAATAAAGATTATGCTGACGTCACTTATAAAATAAATACGGCCTTGTCTTATTATTCACTAGATGTGTACACAGTTGAAGGTAGTACCTATACATGGAAAGGCAAAATTATGGAGGAGGCAAACGGAACGAGCCCAGGCAGCTATAGAGTAACATTCTCAGGGATGGTAACGAAGGGTTCGGATTACATTGAATTAGGTCAAGGCCACTATGTCATTATTCCACGGATAGGTTTGGAAGAGACAGACTTGCTGATGAATCAGCTTGCGGAATGTATTATTGATTGGAGTGAGCCTGTTTCCGAATTGAATAATCCAGCTATAACAGTAGCAAATGGTCTAGGTACTATACGTGGAAGAGTGATTAGCGATTTGTTGGTTGATATATTGGGCGATTATTCTGGCATTACTGTAGTAGCCATTCCTTATTCTCGCGATGCGAGGTATTCTGGAATCTTTACTGATGATGGGCAATTCAGCATTGAGGTACCTATTCAATACGGAACGAATGGATTTGAAATTGTTATCTACGATGCCGCGTTGAATGGCTTTGAATACCCGAAATATTATGTGGAATATCAAGAAGAGGAAGAGGTGCCTTCACCTGAGATATCTGCTGTTGCTTCTAAATCAAATGTGGTAACGGGGGAAGCTTTTGACGTTTCCATAGATTTTGCACAGGTCAACGATTTATATGTAGCTCAATTCAGCTTGACGTATGACAGCGAGTTGCTTAAAGGAACAGTTGAACCAAGTGTTACACTGACGAATTATCAGGATCAGGAAAATGCGGGCACAGCGCTTATAACGAGTGAGAAAACCATTGACCTCGGAAATGGACATGCGCGAACCGACTATGTAGTATCATTGGCAGGCGATATTAACGGATACAGTGGTGCAGGTACCTTTGCGAAGTTCCATTTTTCAAGCGGTACGGTAGGTGCATTTGATTTTGAACTGTCCAATTTGAGAGCATTAAACAGCTATTCAGAAGCGTTTGTCTATGAAACTGTGACAAATACTACTGTAATAGTAACGAGCGCGCCAGGAGAGCAGAAGCATACCCTTTCTGGCAAGATAGCCGCTGAAGCTTTCGGCAGCGCTGTAGATTACAGCAGCATTTGGTACAATGGCTCAGATGGCGTTCATAAAGTTGTAGTAGAAGCTATTGACACGAATGGCTCTGTTGCAGCCATCTCCGAGGTGCAAGCTAATGGAGGCTACACGCTGCACGTTCCTAAAGGAAAGTATAAAATACGCGTTGTTGTTCCTGGACATATAGCGGTTGAGGCCACTACTCAGGTTAACGGTGATATGACATATAATGTGGGCCCTCTGGAGGCGGGTGATGTAAATGGAAATGGGGAAATAGATTTAGCAGATTTGCAGCTTGCAGCGAAGTATTTCGGCAAATCTAAAGGAAGCGGCTGGCAAAATGTAAAAGCGAGCAGCACTGACATTAACCGCGATAATACAGTTGACCTTCTGGATATTTCATTCATTGTGTTGAATTATAAAATGTAAAATAGCATTTGGAGTAGAAGGGGGCCCTTGCTGCCCTCTTCTCTATTTATATACAAGTCTATACAAAGCTAATTTACCGGAAGCAGCACGTCTTTCAATTTGCGGGCAATAGGATTAAGCAGTTGATTTGGTTAAATTAAAAGCATTAGCAGATTCATTAGATTTTTCTAAATCAAATTTGTATGGAGTGGTTATGATGTCAGTTTAAGAATTAAACAAGACATTGTGTCCTGATTTTATAAGTGCAAGGTAGGCTTCACAAAGATATATTTGAACAAATGTTATAAGATTAAAATCTTTTTTCAAAAAACACTTGCAATAACATAGGAACCCATGGTATATTCTAATTCCGGCCGAGAGATAAACGGTTCGGACAGAGAAACACAGCAAGAGAAATTGTTCTTTGAAAACTGAACAACGAGTGAAACTGCCACATTAACTTAGTTAATGTAAAGCGATACAAAAAAAGTAATGAGCAAGTCAAACCAAATGCTCTTTCCCCTTCGATCTTGATCGAAAGAAAAGACATCCTAAATGGAGAGTTTGATCCTGGCTCAGGACGAACGCTGGCGGCGTGCCTAATACATGCAAGTCGAGCGGAGTTGATGGAGTGCTTGCACTCCTGATGCTTAGCGGCGGA
>NZ_JBXENY010000019.1:0-59391 GCF_059383875.1 Paenibacillus sp. JT22N7 | reverse complement strand
GGCAGAGACGCAAGGCTACGGCTATGGCGGAATGGTATCGCCGGCAGAGACGCAAGGCTACGGCTATGGCGGAATGGTATCGCCAGCAGAGACGCAAGGCTACGGCTATGGTGGAGCCGTATCGCCAGCAAGCACGCAAGGCTATGGCGGAATGGTATCGCCAGCAGAGACGCAAGGCTACGGCTATGGTGGAGCCGTATCGCCGGCAAGCACGCAAGGCTATGGCGGAGCCGTATCGCCGGCAGAAACACAAGGCTACGGCTATGGTGGAGCCGTATCGCCGGCAGAAACACAAGGCTACGGCTATGGTGGAGCCGTATCGCCAGCAAGCACGCAAGGCTATGGCGGAATGGTATCGCCGGCAGAAACGCAAGGCTACGGCTATGGTGGAGCCGTATCGCCAGCAAACACACAAGGCTACGGTTATGGCGGAATGGTGTCGCCAATCGGCAACAACTGCAACGGCTATCCCGTCTCAGCATTTCCTCCGTTCCCGCCTTACGGATATTATCCTATGCAAACCGCAGGAGTTGAGTCACAAAAGCCATGCAATTGCGGCTGCAAGGATAAGCGCGAAGAGGATGAGCAAGTAAAAGAAACAACGACAATCAATGTGAAAAACGGCAAAAACAATGCGCAGCGCAAATCCAATAAAAAAGCGGTAATTCGCACCGTTGCCCCTCGTTCTAGAACGAGCAAGCAAAACAGCAGCCCTTGGATTAGCCGCTAGTTTTTAAATTAATAAGTTAATAGCAAAGCACCTTTTCTTCATAACGGAGAAGAGGTGCTCTCTGATTTGTTAATAAATCTAACCATCCTTCAACTGATCTACAATCTCCTGCAGCAAAATCTTTTCCGTCTCCTTCAATTTTTGCAGCTGCTCCATTTGCTTGTACAACGTATCCGAGCTTCGAGTAAGCCAATATTTTAAGATGGAATTTCTTACAGCCAGCGCAGCAGCCTCCAGATTTTTCCATCTGCTTAAAATTTGATTATCATCAATCAAATGATGGTTATTAATCATGTAGTTTAATCGCATGGTCATGCATTTCTTATGGTCGTAAAGCAGGTGGAACGATCTAATATCAAATACTACCTCTTCTTGAGCCAAATATTTTAAATACTCGGAGGCCTTGTCGTAAACATTAATACCGAAGGTTAGCCCGGGTGTGCCTAAAGCTTGGTTATAATGTTCATCCGTATGTGCCTTAGACAAGAGGTAGGCATTCATCGTATTTTTCACATAGGTTAGAGAAAAAGTATAATCGGTATTTTCGAGCGGCTTCAATAAATAAAGATGGTCTTTAAAATCATGGGCATCGATTTCTAATATATGAAATGCTCTATGAAAAGCTTCGTAATCACAGGTGATATTCGTTGAATATTTTCCGTTGGCATTATTGTCACAAAAGTACAGCTTTTTATTTGCATCATCATACCCATTTATCATGACTTCATGTGGGGATTTTGCCGAAATTTCATACTCTTTAATATGAAAACGATCGATCATAACGATTACATAATAGCCGCCATCAATCGATGCTTTAATAAAATCAAACAGCTCGTTATTTAAAATCGTTGAGCTTTGCCTGTCTAACGCTATCCGCTGAAAATCAATAAAAGGGCAGTCATAAAACTCAACCATTTTATCTCTATAATAACCGTTGAAGAAAAAGGTATATAATTGGTTTGGATCAGGAATATCGAATAAATTAATATAATTATTCATAAACCATAATTTTTTCGAGTCCACACGCGAGATAATAGAATAAAAATCACTGTAAAACCAATATGAATCAATAATTTGCTTTTCTTCAACTGGAAGGATTTTCACCGTCACTGTGATCATTCCTTTTCTATTTGATTAGGTTATCTATTGGATTAATTTAATAAATAAGCTCATCATGTGTGAAGTAATTTCAATATAACATTACTGGAAAAAATATGAAAGTTTTATGTTGAAAACACTTTCATTTTCGAATTAAAGCCATTGACAGATTCCCGCTTCCTCCCTATGATTAAGAATGGATTACGGACAGGACGGGCTTATGAGCCTGCAAAACTTCATACTTGAATGAAAATAGGTGCGAAATGTTGGCTGGAACTTATACGTCTTCGTTCGCTTAAAAGGGAAGTTCGGTTAAAGGCCGACACGGACCCGCCACTGTAAAGGGCAGCAGCTTACACAGGCTGCGCTCCCCTCACAAATAAGCCACTGGCTGATGAGCTTCTTTTCGTCGCAAGACGAATAGCAGATGCTTACCCTAGCTGGGAAGGGAAGAGAGGGAGGCCCCAAGTCAGGAGACCTGCCTGTTTTAACATCACTGTTTGACCTACGGTGCTTAGGGAGGTGGTTGGTTATGCCCATTTATTGCAAAATGTCTAACGATTATTTGTTGCTTCATGGCGAGCAGACGCAGATAAGGTTTAGTTATTTAACATAAAAGCATTTCTGACTGCTTTTTAAGGGTCGGGGATGCTTTTTTTAAATATAGAGAAAAGATATGATTTTTCTATCCTTTCTCTATATTTCTACGCGAAACGGTAGCTTTGCCGCCACAGGACGGCTTTCGGCCGTTTACGCTTACTAGAAGGGGAGACAAAAGAAAAATGAACCACACGAAGAAGCCGCTTAGCTTGTCACTTGGAATGATGATCGTTTGCTTGATGCTGGTCCTTGCAGGATGCAGCACGAATGCTGGCCAAAACGCAGAGCAGGGCACGGATGCTGCCTCGGGAAACAACGCTGCTGCCGCTAAAAAAACACTAACAATGGCGTACACTTGGAACCCTGCAGGCGTTGATCCGCATGGCGACGATAGCTGGGATGTTATGCGCTCGGGCGCAGGGGAAACGCTGATTAAATTGAATGAGCAGCTGCAGCCATCCGCTTGGCTCGCGAAGGAATGGAAGCAGGAGGATGCTAATACGTGGACGTTCAAGCTGGAAACGGGCGTAACGTTCCACAACGGCAAAAAAATGGATGCTGAAAGCGTAAAAGCATCGCTGCTGCGTTCCATTGCGAACAGCCATTTGGCGAAGGATTTGCTTCTGGTTAAAGATATTGAAGTGCTTGCGCCTGACGAGCTGAAAATGATTACGACACAGCCGAACTCGGCGATCATTTCCAGCTTGGCTGATCCAAGCACGATTATTCTTGATGTTGACAGCATGAAGGAAGCGGGCAGCTACCCGGCCATGACGGGAGCTTTCAAAATCAAGCAATTTACGAAAGACGTATCGCTTGTTGTTGAGCGTTATGATGGCTATTGGGGGGAACCCGCAAAGCTTTCAGAAGTGACGATGAAGTTTGTAACCGATGGCAACACGCGTCTGATGGCGCTGCAAGCTGGTGAAGTAGATGTCGCAACGGACATTCCGATTGACAGCATTGAGCTGGTAGAGAAGGACAGCAAGCTGGAAGTGCTGTCTGCCCCATCGGTTCGTACACATATGGTATTATTTAATATGAATTCTGCTTTGTTTAAAGAAAAATCGAACCGCGAGGTTGTAGATCAAGCGATTCCGCGCGAGGCGATTATTGAATCGGTTATGCGTGGTTACGGCACGAAAGCGAAAAGCCCGTTCCCGGAAATTTTGCCATTCGGCAAAGTGGCGGAGCAAGCAGCAGGGGAAACGACGGAGCAATTGCTGACCGCTGGCGGCTGGCAGAAAAATGCGGAAGGCATGTGGGAGAAGGAAGGCAAGCCGTTCGAGGCGACGCTCCTTACGTTCCCGCACCGCCCAGAGCTGTCGGTTATGGCAGAGGTTATTCAAAATCAACTGCTTAATGAAGGAATTACCGTGAAAATACGCAAGGTTGAAAATATTGACGCTGAGCTTGCGAAGTCCGATTGGGACCTTGCGATGTACAGCATGCTGACGGCGCAGACGGGCGATCCGCAATATTTCTTGAACATTTTCTATCAAGCTGCTAGCGAATCGAATGTCAGCCATTATGAATCGAAGCCGCTTGAGACGGTAATCGATAAGCTTAACGATACGGCGGATACCGATGCGCGTTATGCGCTTGCGATACAGGCCCAAGATATTATTAATGCTGATTTGCCGCAGTCGTTTATCGTACATCCTGACAATGTATTTGGCGTGAAAAAAGGGGTAACGGGCTTCATACCGCATCCGATCGAATATTATTATGTGACGGCTGAAGTCGATATCCCTTAAGTAAAGGGTGAACTTAAGTATGCTTCGTTTTTGGCTAGAACGCGTCGCGCAAATGCTGCTCGTCATTTTTTGCGTAGCGACGCTTACCTTCATATTAATGCGGGTATCTCCAGGCGATCCGGCGAGAATTTTGCTGACCACGCATAATATCCCGGCCTCGCAGGAGGCGATTGACGCGCTCCGGGAGGAAATGGGACTGACGGATTCCTTGTGGAGTCAATATATAGGCTGGCTAGGCGATGTATTTACATGGCAGTGGGGGACATCTTATATGTCCAAGGAGCCAGTTGCCGGGGAACTGCTCAAAAGGCTGCCCGCCACACTGGAGCTTGCTTCTGCTGGCGCATTGGTCATGCTGCTGGCAACGTGCCTTATAGGCATGGTGACCGCAATCTTTTCAACAGGGCTGCTGGACCGGATAGGCCGAATCCTTGCGCTGCTGGGCGCCTCGATCCCCTCCTTTTGGCTCGGTTTTTTATTGATTTATTTTTTCTCGGTCCGGCTAGGCTGGCTGCCTTCCATGGGACGCGGGGGCTTTGCTCATCTCCTCATGCCGGCGGTTACGCTTGGCCTAGGGCTTGGCGCGGTCTATGCCCGGGTTTTGCGGACGAATATGCTGGAGATGAACAACCAGAACTTCGTCAAAGCATCGCGTGCGAGAGGCTTATCCAAAGGAAGAATATTCATTTTTCAAGTGTTCAAGCATGCCTTTTTGCCGATCTTATCGATGCTGGGGACAAGCTTTGCTTTTATGCTGGGAGGCAATGTGATCGTTGAGACGATCTTTTCCTGGCCCGGTGTAGGCAAATATATTATTGAAGCGATAACGGCGCGGGATTATCCGGTCATTCAAGGTTATGTCGTATTCACCTCCTTCTTGTTTGTCGCAATCCATTTGGCGGTGGAAGTTTTTTATGTGCGCTTGGACCCGCGGCTGCGGGCAAGCTAGGAGGAACTCTTTTTTATGCGGACCCTTTTTCAAAAAAAGAATACAAGCTTGCTGCTTGGCATCGGCCTGTTTGCAAGTATTGTGCTGCTGGGCTTGCTGGCCCCGTGGCTCGCGCCTCATAATCCGCTTCAGGTGAATCTGCCGAATCGGCTTCTGGCGCCGAGCGGCGAATATCCTTTTGGCACCGATCATTTGGGGCGCTGCATTTTATCGCGCATTTTATATGGGATTCGGACGACGGTTACGATTGCTTTTGTCATTTTGGGATTGAGCTTATGCATTAGCTTGCCGATTGGGCTGTTAACAGGCTATTTTGGCGGGCGCACCGATCATTTTTTTATGCGGCTGATGGATGGCACGCTCGCTTTTCCTGATTTTGTACTGACAATTGCCATTGTGGGCATACTCGGACCCGGGTTTGCGAATATGATCATCGCGATTGTCATCGTGAGGTGGGCCAATTATGTCCGGCTCATTCGCGGGCTCGTGCTTAAGGTGAGCAAGGAGGATTATTTAATAACAGCCCGCATGTCCGGCAATTCGCATCTGCGGATTATGCGCCGTTATATTTTGCCGCAGATTGCAGCGCCGATCGCTGTGTTCAGTACGCTTG
The DNA here is from genome assembly GCF_059383875.1 of Paenibacillus sp. JT22N7. NCBI lineage: Bacteria > Bacillati > Bacillota > Bacilli > Caryophanales > Paenibacillaceae > Paenibacillus > Paenibacillus sp. JT22N7. The sequence continues at coordinate 53,644 of NZ_JBXENY010000019.1, read as the reverse complement.
ACATTGGAAAAATCGTGCTGCTCATCGCCGGGCTATCCTTCCTCGGGCTGGGCGTTCAGCCGCCTACTCCTGAATGGGGCGTCATGCTGCATGATGCTACACGTTATTTTCAGCTGGCGCCGCATGTCATGATTTTTCCGGGGCTTGCCATCGTAAGCTTCGTATTATCGTGCCAATTAATTGGCGACCGGTTTAAAGAGCAGAACGCTGACGTTCCGAAGGAGGTGTAAGATGGCGGCGAACACTACCAACATTAACAACAGCGCCAACCTTAACGATACCCCGCTGCTCTGCGTTCAAAATATAGAAATTTCCCGGCAGCAAGCTGGAAAATGGCTGCCTATCATCCAAAATGTATCCTTGGAGCTTCATGCCGGTGAAATGGCTGCGCTTGTAGGGCCGAGCGGCTGCGGCAAAAGCATGACTGCCCATGCGCTTGTCGGGCTGCTGGAAACCGGGCTGCGCCTGACAGGCGGGCATATTTTTTATAAGGAGGATGATATTTCCCGTTATGATGAGCGTCGCTTGCAGAAGCTTCGCCGTGAGGAAATCGCCCTTCTTATTCAGCATTCGCTGAGCGGCCTAGATCCGATCCGCACGGTGCGCAGGCAAATGGTCGAGACGTTGAAGCTGCAAGCGAAGCGTTCGCGCAAAGAAATGGAAGCGTATTTGGGCACGATGCTGGAACGGATTGGCTTTGCGGACCCGGCAGCGATTTTGGACGCATACCCTTTTGAACTGAGCGGAGGCATGCGGCAAAGGGTGCTTCTTGCAATGATGCTGAGCACGGAGCCGGCATTGTTTATTGCCGATGAGCCGACGACGGCGCTGGATGCACTCAATCGCGACCGAGTGTTAGCTTTGCTGAAGCAGCTGCAGGCGGATTTCGGCTTGACGGTGCTGCTCATTTCGCATGACGAGCAAAGCGTCCGCAAATTCGCGGATCGTGTCATCACGATGCAGCCGGGCGGGATGGCTTCAGTCCAAGCGAAAGGAAGCGTCCTATGATTGTGTTGGAATTGCGTCAAGTGACCAAGGCGTTTCCGCTGCGGCTGCTGAGAAAGCGAAGAGGGCTTAAGGCGAAGGACAGCAGCACGGCCGTTCAAGCTGTGAAGCAGGTTGATCTCGCGCTGCATCGCGGAGAAACGCTTGGGCTTGTTGGGGAAAGCGGCAGCGGGAAAAGCACATTAGCAAGGCTCATTATGAAGCTGGAAACGCTAAGCTCCGGGCAAATTTTGCTCGGCGGACAGTCTATTCATGGACATCATATGAAGGATTTGCAGGTATACAAAAGCGTACAGCTTGTCCTTCAGGACTCTGCATCCTCCTTGCATCCCCGGATGCTTGTTAAAGAGGTGCTGGCAGAGCCAATGCGCAATTTTGGAGCTAAGCATCCGCTGGAAATTCGGGACTTAAGCAAACAGCTCATGCGCGCCGTTGGCCTGGACGAGAGCTTTCTAGGCAAGCTGCCGCATCAGCTTAGCGGAGGGCAGAAGCAGCGCGTATGCATTGCGAGAGCGCTGGCGGTGCGCCCGGAAGTGATTATTTTCGACGAGTCGTTAGCCAGTCTCGATCCTTTATCGCAGACTTCTATCGTGTCGATGCTCCAGCAAATTCAGCGGCAGCAAGAGCTGGCCTACTTGTTCATTACGCATGATTTGGCGCTTGCCCGTCAGCTGTGCGACCGGATCGCGGTCATGTACCAGGGCGAAATCGTGGAAACGTTTAGTGAATGGGAGGAAGGCAAGCTTAAGCATCCGTACACCCATGCTTTATTTGCGACGCTAGAGGAGCACGTGGACGAAAGCTCAGTTGAAAACGCGGAGAAGGAACTGCCCTATGAGCTTGTAAAAAGCTAGCCCTCCTTCGGTGTTTCTCTTACGCGCATAATATTGGAAACTCAGTGGAACCCTATGCAATAAAAAGGCACAAAGGGGTTCAAACATGATGCTAATGAGCTTATGGAAGCAGCTAAAAAGAAAGCTTCGCCGCCGTCCGCTTTGGACGCTAGGCAGTATCGCCTTGCTCGCCGTCACGCTAGCGGGTACTGTCTGGCATCCTGCGAAGGCGGCTGCGGCCATCAACCTGGCAAGCGCCGTCGCCAATTTTGCCGATTCAGCGTCTGGCGCTAATCCCGTAGGCGTAGGAGCAGCATCTAGTGCAGGAGCCGCCAGCGGCCCCTCTTCTGAGCTGCTGCGCGAGCTGCGGGAGCAGCAGGAGCCAGTCAGCGTCATGCTGCGCCGCTACTATCTATGCGGCGAGGAGAGCAGGCCGCTTGGGCGCATGACTTCTCTCCAGCTGATCCGGCTGCTCGAGGCGAATGGCGAATGGCATGCAAGCTTCGATAAAAAAACGAGCCGGGTGCTGGTTGAGCAAACGGTGGATGAGTTTTCGAAGCATTGCCAGAATGAAGCGTATATGGGCGTGGACAGGCAGGGGAATTTATCGCTGTTTGAGGGGGCCCCCCAGCAGGAGAAGGTGCTAAGAACTTTTTTTCAACTGGATATTCGGTATTTGGAAAGCAGCTTGCCCCGCGACAAAGTAGAGCAGCTGACCCACGGCATTAAAATCAATGACATCGAAGAGTTTAACAGCGTCCTGTCTACCTTTAGCGACTATGAGCTGGGACATGGCAAACCGGCTAAACGATCCGCTTATTAGATGAAAATAGCAGCCCGGAGGACGTTCTTATAGAGGACGTCCTCTTCTTGTTGTATAATGAATGATGGTGTAAAGAAAATCGGCTGCTCCTCGACACTTTCCTCAAACGCATGTTCTCATCCTTTCTGTCTTTTGGTATAATAGGAGAAATAAACGGCAGGAATAAGGAGTTGGCGGTTTGCGCGTTCTAGGCATAGATCCCGGTATTGCGATAGCGGGTTTTGGTTTCATTGATAAACAGGGTCATAAGCTTAAGCCCGTTCAGTATGGCTGTATTCAGACGGAGGCGCATACGCCGCCCGAGGAGCGGCTCATTCAAATTTATGATTCGGCTGTTGCCCTAATGGATAAGTACAAGCCCGATTCGGTTGCGGTGGAGAAGCTGTTCTTCAACCGGAACGTATCAACGGCGTTTGCGGTTGGTCAGGCGCGGGGGGTTATTATTTTGGCGGCGGCGCAGCGCGGGCTTCCGGTTGCGGAATATACGCCGCTGCAAGTTAAGCAGGCTGTTGTAGGCTACGGCAAGGCGGAAAAGCGCCAAGTGCAGGAGATGGTCAAGATGTTCCTGAATTTATCGGCCATTCCGAAGCCCGATGATGTGGCGGATGCGCTGGCAGTGGCCATTTGCCATGCCCATTCGGCAGTTTTAGTCCAAAAAATTAATGAGGCGGGACGATCATGATTGATTTTTTACGAGGTATAGTGTCCCATGTTGAGCTGGAGTATGTGGTGCTGGATGTACGAGATGTCGGTTACCGGGTGTTTACGCCGAATCCCTATGCGTTAGCGAAAAGGGAAGAGCCTGCAACCCTATATATTCATCATTCCGTTCGCGAGGATGCGATTTTGCTGTACGGGTTTGCAACGCGCGAGGAACAGACGCTGTTCCGCAAGCTGCTGGAAGTATCGGGCATTGGGCCGCGCGTGGCGCTGGGCATACTCGCAGGAGGCAAGCCAGAAACCGTTATTGCTGCCATTCAGCAGGAAAACATTACGTTTCTTACGAAGCTGCCGGGCATTGGCAAGAAGACGGCGCAGCGGATGATTTTGGATTTGAAGGACAAGCTTGCAGGCATCGCAAGCGATGCGGCAGTGCTGTCGGCGGCGGGCGCTTACCTGGAGCCTGATTTATTCCAAAGCGGAAGCGGGCAGGGAGCAGGCACCGCTTGGGAAGAAGCGCGTGAGGCACTCGCAGCGCTTGGTTATACAGCTGCGGAGCTTGACCGGGCATGGCATGGCTTGCAGCAGACGGTGATTCCAGAGGAGACGGTTGATTCCCTCATGAAGCGCGCTTTGCAGCAGCTGTTTAAAGGTTGACGAAAAGGAGCTGAGCACGGATGGACGAAAGAATTATTTCCGCCAACCTTATGATGGATGATCAGGCGGTGGAGCTAAGTCTGCGTCCTCGTTATTTGGCTGAATATATCGGTCAATCGAAGGCGAAGGAAAATTTAAAAGTATACATAGACGCGGCAAAGCTTCGCAAGGAAGCGCTCGATCATGTATTGCTTTACGGGCCGCCCGGACTTGGAAAAACAACGCTGTCGAACATAATCGCCAATGAGCTTGGCGTAAACCTGCGTACGACATCGGGACCAGCTATTGAGCGCCCAGGCGATCTCGCTGCCCTGCTGACGAATTTGCAGGAGGGCGACGTGCTGTTTATCGATGAAATCCATAGGCTGCACCGTACAGTAGAAGAAGTGCTTTATCCGGCAATGGAGGATTATGCGCTCGACATTATGATCGGCAAAGGGCCAAGCGCAAGATCCGTACGGCTTGATTTGCCGCCTTTTACATTAATTGGCGCAACGACAAGGGCGGGGCTGCTTTCCGCTCCGCTGCGGGACCGCTTCGGCGTCATCAGCAGGCTGGAGTTTTATACGGTTGATGAGCTTGCTTATATTATTTCGCGCTCGGCGGAAATTTTCGATATTTCCATCGTGGGCGAAGCATCTCAGGAAATTGCGCTGCGCTCCCGTGGAACACCGCGAATTGCCAACCGCCTGCTCAAGCGGGTAAGGGATTTTGCCCAGGTGCGTGGCGATGGCATTATAACAGACGAAATAGCAAGCTCGGCGCTGGAGCTTCTGCAGGTTGATCCGATGGGACTGGACAGCATCGACCATAAAATGCTGCATGCAATGATGACGACATTTGCCGGGCGTCCAGTAGGCCTGGATACAATCGCGGCTACAATTGGCGAGGAAAGCCAGACGATAGAAGATGTATATGAGCCATATTTAATGCAGATTGGCTTTCTCCAGCGTACGCCGCGCGGACGTATGGCGACCGAGCAGGCGTATCGCCATATAGGCATTCCATACCCGGAGAGAAATTAGAATGGCTGGCGCGGGGAAGCATTCAGTAGAAAAGCTGTTTATCGTCTATGATGGCCAGTGCAATCTATGCATTGCAACGGTTGCAAAGCTCAAGGAGCTTCCGTCGCGGGCCCATTTGCAATTTGTGCAAATTCAGCAATTGGAACAGCCGGGAACGGTGAGCGTTCCTGGCATTCAGCAGGTGAGCACGCAGCAGCTTTATGAGAAAATGCATGTTGCGGACAGCAATGGCATGTTATATGCCGGAGCAGACGGCGTTATACGCGTGCTGCGCACGGTTAAAGGGCTGGGAGCGCTCGCCCTGTTGTACCGGATCCCAGGCATGCGGCGAATAGCAGATGTTATTTATCGCATCATTGCGGGCCGACGTTACGAATGGTTTGGCAGAACAGAGCAAAGCTGCTCGGTGGATGGCTGCGAATGGAAGCCGCCAATGCAGAACAATAATCACCCAGAAGGGGGAAGGTGAGATGAACGCCCGCTTTTCGATCAGACGGCTGTCGCTTCTAACTTTAGCTGGGCTAATGCTCATTTCGATGTGGCATGTACAGCCTTCTCAAGGAGCCGTACCTCAGCTTGATTCGATAAGAGTCGCTATATTTTTGCAATTTCCGGGGAAATATTCGGTGAATACAGCCGCAGCAACACTCAGCTCGGCAGGCGGCTTGTCCATTGGAATGAAGCAGCCGTCCGGCGCGGAGGAATGGCTGCGGGAGGCAGGCAATGTACAGGCCCGCTTTGCCAAGGACGATTATAAGGTCAAGGTGCTGGAAACGACCAGCTTCGAGACGGCGCTTAGCGCTTATAAAAGAGTGCAGACGGCGAAGGGCAGCGGTTTTATTACTTCCTTAACGAAGAAAAGCAAGACGGTATATCAAGTAACAGAAGGTACCTACAAAACCGTTGAAGAAGCAAAAACTGCGCTAAGCAAATGGAAGTCAGACAGCGAGTTAACGAAGCTGTCCGGCGGTTCGCAGCCGGAGCTGCAAGGGCCGCTTCATCTGGAAAGCACAGGCTATGCTTCTAAAGCTGAGGCTGTTAAGGCATCGTCATCATTTGAGGCAGCGGGAATTGATACGTATATCGCTGTGCGCAAGCCAGCCAGCGGACTGCGTTATTCGGTTATGGTAGGTGCTGCTGCCAGCAGTGCTGATCTAGACCTCATCAAGGTAGCGTCTGGAGCATCTGGCGTCAGCCTGCTGCAGGCTGACGCCAAATCGCCTTATCTGCTGCTGAAGAACGACCATACGCTGACAGGCAAGTCGGGAAGCTCACTTACGATGTATACGTTCCCTGTAACAAGCGCCAAAGTATGGGTCGAGCCGGCAGGCAAAGAAACGATCAAACTGACGGAGCGTTACAGCCGTACGTATCGCGGTGCTTTTGAGTTTAGTGATTTTAATGGGAAGCTTGCAGTCGTAAATGAACTTCCGTTTGAGCAGTATTTGTATTCCGTTGTAGGTGCGGAAATGGTTGCGACTTGGCCGCAGGAGGCTTTGAAGGCTCAGGCGGTAGCCGCTAGAACGTATGCGCTCTATCAAGGCACGGGCTTTCAAATCGCCCATGTAGTCGATAGTGTGAGCAGCCAAGCCTATGCGGGAACAAGCACGGAGAAGCAATCCACGATTCAAGCGGTAGACGCGACGCAAGGCGAGGTCGTGCTTTATAAAGGCAAGCTGATTGAGGCGCTTTATTCCTCCAATGGCGGCGGGGCTACAGCGGATGCCAAGGAAGTATGGGGCAATGCCGTTCCTTATTTGACGAGTGTCAAAAGCCCGACGGACAGCTCGGCGGAAAAAGGGCTGTACAGCTGGTACCGCGTCGTGCTCCCAAGCGGCTTGACCGGCTATATTCGCGAAGATTTGCTTACGGCAACGAGCGAAACGAATCCCGCAGGAATTAAGTTGATGAAGGTGAATACGGACGGCGTAAAGGTGCGGAAAATACCGCTCATCCAAGATGATGTGCCGTTGGTTGGCCAAGTTAATGCGGGTGCAAAGGTAGTCGTCTTGGAAAAATCAGTGCAATCCGGTCCGATGTCTTGGGTACGAGGACCTTTCAGCTCAGAGGAGCTGGTTGCTTCACTCAAGAGCGTCACCACGATAGCCGGTCCAATTACTTCGCTCCAAGTGAGCAAGACAGGACAGTCGGGTCGGGCTACGGAAATGCTGGCGAACGGCAAAAAGCTGGAGGTCAAATATCCGGATATGCTGCGGACGGCGCTGGGAAGCCTGCCGAGCACCTTGTTCCAAATTGACGAGACAGCACGCGTGAACGTACTCGGAGCGAATAAGAAAACGACAACAAAGCCTGAGAGTGCAGGTGCGATCTATACGATTGGGGCAGGCGGCGAAGTGAAGCAAATGGATGCCAAGCTGTATATTATGGGCAGCAAGGGCAAGATTCGTGAAGCGACGAAGACGCCGAGCTTCCGTTTCATCGGTACAGGCTTCGGCCATGGCATCGGTTTGTCCCAGTATGGGGCGCTTGGCCTTGCCGAGCAAGGGTATGACTACTCTTATATTCTGAAATACTATTATAATGATGTAACTATCGCTAAGGAATGATGACTGACAGATGAACGTAGAAATGTTTGATTTTGAACTGCCGGAGCATTTAATTGCTCAGACCCCGCTGCAGCAGCGCACTTCATCGAGGCTTTTAACGCTGGACCGCAGCAATGGCGCGGTGAATCATGAAAGCTTCACCGATCTGGCACAGCATTTGCATGCCGGCGATGTGCTGGTGCTTAATGACACCAGGGTACTGCCTGCTCGTTTAATTGGCGCGAAGGCGGATACAGGGGCGAAGATTGAGCTGCTGCTGCTCAAGCAGCTGGAAGGTGACCGCTGGGAGGCGCTCGCGAAGCCTGCCAAACGCATGAAGATCGGCGCAGAGGTATGGTTTGGCGATGACGGCAGCGGCCAGCCGCTGCTTCGTGCCTTTGTTGAAGAAGAAGGCGATATGGGCGGCCGTACGATCCGGTTTGCGTATACGGGCATTTTTCAGGAGCTGCTGGAGCGGCTTGGAGAAATGCCGCTTCCGCCTTACATTCGGGAACGTCTGGAGGAGCGCGAGCGCTATCAGACCGTTTATGCCAAGCATGATGGCTCGGCGGCAGCCCCGACGGCTGGACTGCATTTTACAGCTGACTTTTTGCAGCAGCTTGCGGATAAAGGTGTGCGCATTGCTTATGTGACGCTGCATGTTGGGCTTGGAACGTTTCGGCCGATGTCGGTAGACGTAGTGGAAGAGCATGTGATGCATTCGGAATATTACGAGCTTAGCGAGGAGACCGCGGCGCTGCTGAATCAGGCGAAGGTCGAGGGCGCACGCATCGTTGCTGTAGGGACAACCTCTGCAAGGACGCTGGAAACCGTTGCGGCGCGCTTTGAGAAGGAAGCGATTCAGGCATGCAGCGGCTGGACTGATATTTTTATTTTTCCGGGCTACTCCTTCAAGCTCGTTAATGCGCTGCTAACCAATTTCCATTTGCCCAAGTCGACGCTGGTTATGCTCGTCAGCGCGCTTGCTGGGCGCGATGCGGTTATGAGCGCTTATGCAGAAGCGATTCGTGAGGAATACCGCTTTTTTAGCTTCGGTGATGCGATGTTTATTTATTAATAGTGGAGCAACAAAATTAAAGAAGACAGGAAGCGTGAATTGTGGCTGTAACCTATGAATTGTTAAAAGTGTGCAAGCAGTCTGGAGCGCGGCTTGGCCGCGTCCATACGCCCCATGGCGTTATTGAGACGCCGGCTTTTATGCCAGTGGGAACTCAGGCGACGGTAAAGACGATGAGCCCGGAAGAGCTGAAAACGATGGATGCTCATATTATTTTGAGCAATACGTACCATCTGTTTTTGCGCCCCGGACATGATTTGATTGGGCGTGCAGGCGGATTGCATAAGTTTATGAACTGGGATCGTCCAATTTTGACTGACAGCGGCGGTTTTCAGGTGTTCAGCTTGAGCGAAATGCGTAAAATTACGGAAGAAGGCGTCCAGTTCCGCTCCCATCTGAATGGAGACAAGATGTTTTTGTCGCCGGAGAAGGCGATGGAAATTCAAAATACGCTTGGCTCGGATATTATGATGGCATTTGACGAATGCCCGCCATACCCAGCTGAGCATGCTTATGTGAAACAGTCGCTTGAGCGCACGACACGCTGGGCGGAGCGCTGCCTCGAATCCCATGCGCGTCCACATGATCAAGGGCTGTTTGCAATCGTCCAAGGAGGCATGTACGAGGACCTGCGCATCCAGAGCGCGAAAGATTTGACTTCCATGGATTTCCCGGGGTATGCTATTGGAGGACTAAGTGTCGGTGAGCCGAAACACTTGATGTATCAAGCACTTGAGTATACGGTACCGCTGCTTCCAACCGGCAAGCCAAGGTATTTAATGGGAGTTGGTTCGCCCGATGCGCTGCTGGAAGGCTCCATTCGCGGCATCGATATGTTCGACTGTGTGCTTCCTACGAGAATTGCGCGCAACGGAACAACGATGACAAGCGAGGGAAGACTCGTTATTCGCAATGCCAAGTATGCAGAGGATTTTGGTCCACTTGATCCGAAATGCTCTTGCTACACATGCACGAATTATTCACGCGCGTATATTCGCCACTTGATGAAGGCCGATGAAACATTCGGTATGAGATTGACGACTTATCATAATCTACATTTCCTGCTTCAACTCATGAGGGATGTGCGTCAGGCGATTACCGAAGATCGGCTCCTTGATTTTCGCGATGAGTTTTTTGACAGCTATGGGTTGCGGGATAACGATAAGGGTTTTTAGAAAGGGGGGATTTCAATGTCACTATGGTTAGCAGATGCAGCTGGAGCACCAGCGAATAGCATTTGGGGCATGGCATGGCCGATACTACTTATGTTTGCCGTGTTCTATTTCTTGCTTATTCGTCCGCAACAGAAGAAACAAAAGCAGCGTACAGCGCTGTTGTCGCAATTGAAAAAAGGCGATAAAATTTCAACAATCGGCGGTATGCACGGTACAATCACGGAATTGACGGATGACACAGTCGTACTTCGCGTCAATGATACGGTTAAGCTGACGTTTGAACGCAGCGCAATTAGCTCGGTCGTTAGCAGTGCGCCTACGATTTCGAAAGATTAGTAGGATAGCTCCAAAAAGCCTGCGCCTTGAAGGTTAATCCTTCAAGACGCAGGCTTTTTTATATGAGTATGTAGAAGCCTTCTTTAGGCTAAGCTGCTTCTATTTTTCCCCGTTAGCGCTCCTATGCCGTCTGAAAATGATGCCGGCTGCCGAATTACTTTTTAAGATTGACGCCAATAACGCCCCCAAAAGCGCCAAGCAGCAAAGTAATGCCAAGGACAATGGCGGTATGCAGAGAAAATCCGGCATCGGCAGCCAGAAAGCCAATTAACAATATGGTCAAACCATAGAGCAGGCCAAGCAATCCGCCCTGATACCAGCCTTTCATGCCGGATCGCTTGCCGGACGTTAATCCGCCCGCAAAAGCGGATACGCCATGAATACATGTTGCGAAAGTCGGCAGGCTGCTTTCCTTCATATTTCCAAAATGCAGCAAAAGCGAGAGCAGCAATGCGCCTAAAGCAAGCCAAATGATGGCATACAGGAGACCCGCCAGCATAGGGGAAGCGATCTGGGGAGGCCGCGGAACATGTTTAATGGGATTCATCGTTTTCCTCCTTTAAATTCCTTTTACTTAAACCATATGGCCAGGCTCTGCGGAATAGTACAGGCAAGCGGAAGGGTGGACGAAATTCTATCCAATTACGTATAATGTGAGGGATAAGAAAGGGTGAAGCGAGATGGAAACCAAGGCAGCAGGAATGCTTTACAATCCGGCGGCTTGGCAGGTTATCGCGGTAGCAGTTATTTTTTTGGTAACCTATGCCTTTGTCATTACGGATAAAATCAATCGGGCAGTGGCGGCGCTTGCAGGCGCATTTCTCATATTGGTGCTGGGCATATTGGACTTGCGTTATGCATTTACGGAGGCGGTCGGCTGGCGGGTCATTATGCTGCTCATCGGCATGATGCTGCTTGTCGGCATTTTGAACCGGGCAGGTGTCATCCCATACATAGCGATCAAGCTGGCCCAGTGGGTCAAAGGAAGCTCGTGGAAAATCTTTATACTGCTCATTGCCTTAACCGGCATTAGCTCAGCTTTTCTGGACAATGTAACGATTATGCTGCTCGTCATTCCGGTAACAATGTCGATTACAAAATTGCTGAAGCTGAATCCTTACCCTTTTATTTTTGCAGAAATTGCTGCTTCCAACATCGGTGGTGCTGCTACTTTAATCGGTGATCCGGTTAATATGATTATTGGCTCTGCGAACAAGCAGTTGACGTTTAATGCTTTTATCATCCATTTAGGACCTGTATCGTTGTTTATATTGATCGTTACGATAGGCTTGTTTTTGTTCGTATACCGCAAGCATTTTAAGCCTACGCATAAAAGCAAGGAAGCAAGCGAGCTGATGAAGCTTTCCGCCAGCTCCTACATTAAAAATCGCCCGCTGATGATCAAATCGGTCGTCGTTTTTTTGCTAACCATTATTGCCTTTACGCTCCATTCGGCATTAGGCATTGAGCCGGCGGCTATCGCGCTTGGCAGTGCGGCACTGCTCATGGTCATAGGTTTGAAGCGCAAGGAAGCAGAAATTGCCTTCCGCATGGTGGATTGGGGTACGATATTATTTTTTATCGGCTTATTTATTATGGTAGCGGGACTTTCGGCAACGAATTGGACCAATCAAATCGCTTTAGTTGTGCTGCAAATGACTTCCGGTAATGTTGATATAGCGTCATTGCTGCTATTGTGGATTTCCGGTGTAGCCTCCGCTACGATGGATAATGTGCCGTTTGTAACGGCAATGGTTCCTGTTATTCAAGCGATGGGTGCTGAGCTGGGACTGAGCGCGGGTCAAATGGAGCCGCTGTGGTGGTCGCTGTCGCTTGGCGCAAATCTCGGCAGCAACGGCACGCTCATTGGCGCTTCCGCAAACGTAATTGCCGCAGGCCTTGCTTTGCGGGAAGGCAAAAGCTTTCATTTTAGAGCCTTTCTTAAAGTAGGTGCGCCAATTGCGCTTATGTCGCTGCTCGTCTCTACGGCTTATGTGTATTTTATTCTGATCCCGTAATTTTATGTTTTCCCGCCTTTACCATAAATTCGTGCCTGGCCGTTTCGTATGAGGGAGATGGCGGCAGGTGAGAATACGTGTACAGACCGCTCAGGCCAACATGCAGCAGGCGCGAGCGATGAAGGAGGCGGGACCACTTGGAATTTCTGACCCTTGTGCTGCGTACCGTATTGATTTATTTCATCGTATTTCTCATCATGCGGTTTATGGGAAAACGGGAAATCGGCAAGCTGTCGGTTTTTGACCTCGTTATCTCGGTTATGATTGCGGAAATAGCTGTGATCGTTATAGAGGATTTGGATCGAACGATGTGGGAAGGCATTGTGCCGATGGTTATTTTAATGCTGGTGCAGGTGGGAATGGCTTTTGTGGCGCTGAAAAATCGCAAGCTGCGGCAGCTATTTGACGGGAAGCCAAGCGTTATTATGGCGAAGGGCAAGCTGAATCGCGATGTCATGCGCAAGCAGCGCTATAATCTGGATGATTTTATGCTCCAGCTTAGAGAAAATCAAATTACAAGAATCTCGGATGTGGAATTTGCGATTTTGGAGACGAGCGGCAAGCTGTCGGTCATTCCTAAAAGTACAGAAGGGTCCCCGGAAGAGATAGCGGAAGAGCGTTTGAATGTGGAGGAACAACGGAGCAGGGGCGGACACGAGCTGCAGCAGCAGGCGGAAGAAGGCAGTAGTGCTGAGCATAATTCGGATTTGGCGGGCAAGCTGTCTATGCAGCAAAATGCTAAGGTCATTCCGCCCAAATATCGTTTTGAGATTTTGCCTATTCCGCTCATTATGGATGGCAAAGTACAGGATGAAAATTTGGAGAAGCTGGAGAAAACCCGTTTTTGGTTGAAAAATGTCCTTCAGGATGAAGGGGTAACCGACTTTAAGGAAGTATTCCTTTGTACAATAGACCATAAAGGCAAGCTGTTTTTGGATAAAACGAAAAAGCCGCGAAAGTAGTTTGGGAGCAAGGATGTCCCAAACTGCTCGCGGCTTTTTTTTAACGATACGAATATATGAAGACATTATCGCAGGCGATGGTCTAGGTTCGTGAAAACCAATGGCCGATTTTGGGCAAGCGGGTGAGGTCATGCCGGTCAATAATGTTCGTCCAAACCATGAGCGCCAAATATACAATTGCGCCGCAAGCACAGGCCACAAGCAAATTCACCCATTCCGCAGCTACGGGCTCCCGATTCATAACGAAGCGTGCTGCGGCCCCCATAACAACCATAGCAGAGATGACCTTCATAAAATCGCGCAGCTTCATCCGGAAGCCGATCAGCTTGAGAACGCTAATGCCATGCAGCGCAGTGACTAGCACGATATTCAAATTAATCGCAATTAAAGCGCCATATATGCCAAATTCGGGCTTGGAGGCGAGATATATAATGAAGACCAGCTTAATAGCAGCTCCAATAAACGTGTTCATAAGCGCTTTGCCCGGTTTATCGAGCGCCTGAAGAGTTGCTTGCAGGGGAGCCTGCAAATAAATAAAAAGGCCGACAGGAGCAAGCAGCTGCAGCATCGGTGCAATCTCGCTGTGGTTGTACAGCATCCGGCAGATCGGCTCGGCGAATAGGCCGAGAATGACGACGAAAGGCGCTCCGGCGACAAGGGCCAGCCTCATCGATTGGTGCAAGCGCTTATGGATCGTAGCCATATCGCCGCGTGACGCTGCTTCAGAAAGCGACGGAATTAGCGAGGAGGCGAGGGAATAGGTCAATGCGGTTGGCAGCAGGATGAGCGGGATGACCATTCCTTGCAGCGCCCCGTACTGTGCCGTAGCAATGCCTGTAGCAATGCCTGCCGTAGCAAGACTGCGAGCGGTGAAAATAGATTCGAGCAAATAGGAGAGCGAGCCGACAAGGCGGCTGGCTGTAACCGGTATGGACAGGCTAAGCAGCTTGCCCATAATGGGTCCCTTATCAGCAGCTGTTGATGGCATGCTTGCCTCAGACAGCAGAGCGGGAGTCCTTTTTTCCCTCGCATATTTCCACAGCAGGACGGCTAGGCCGCCGATTTCACCGACCACGACGCCAAGCATGGCGCCAGCCGCTGCCCATTCCAGCCCTTTGGGCATGAGAAGCATCGCGAAGCTAAGCGAGAAAATAATTCGCAGCACCGTCTCCACAATTTGGGAAGCGGCGGAGGGAATCATATTTTGCTTGCCCTGGAAGTAGCCGCGAAATACAGATGAGACGCCGACGATCAGCAGCATCGGCGTCATGAACAGAAATGTGCGCTGCACACGCTTGTCCGGCAGCAAATGCGCAGTAATCCAAGGCGAGAACAGCAGCAGCAGGCTGGTCAGCGTGATGGCAAGAAAAATCGTAAGCAGCAGAGCACTGCGGAAAATATGGCGGACCCGCCCCTCATCTCCGTTTGACTGGGCTTCGGCAATCCATTTGGCAACGGCGAGCGGAATGCCGCCGGTAATTATTGTCAGCATAACCGCCAAAAACGGATAGCTCAGCTGATACAGCCCCACGCCTTCGGCGCCTATAATGCGCGGCAGCGCAATGCGCGGGACGAAGCCGAGAATTCGATTGATGACGCCTGCTGCAAGTAAAATCATGGCCCCTTTTATAAACGTTTGCTTGGTCATACTCGCCCCTCATTCCATTAGCCGTATTGTTGCAGTATCATAGTTATGCACGGCATGTCCGAATCATGATTGGATAATGAACATCGCTTTATGTGCAGGAATATGTGCTATGGACAGCGAATAGTATCAGTCAAGGCAAAAAAGCACGGGAGGCGCGGCTATGGAGGAACAGGACCTGGTTCAGGTAATTGAGCAGCTGTGCAACAGCAAGGCAGAGGAGTTTCAGCTTATTGGCTATGAACATGCGAATGGGAAAGACATTTGGGCATGCGTAAGCGCTGGATATAAAAAGAGCGGGCAGCCGGAGCTGCACAAGCTGGTCAACGACATTTTATCGCTGAAGGTGACGAGCTTTATGAACTTTTTGACGATTAGCGCCTACCGGGGAACCCATTTCTAAGGGAAGGGTTTCTTTTTTTTGACTCAAAAATTGCTCGCAAGTATAATAGGAATATTGAGATCATAAGGGGGACTTAGGAAATATGAACGGGAAAAGATTATTTGCCTTCCTTGGGATCGTTGTCATCATGTTTGGCGTGATCGCTTGGACGAGCCCATCGCTGGTAAACGGCATTCGGCTAGGCCTTGATTTGAAGGGCGGATTCGAGGTGCTTTATGAAGCAGAACCGCTTGCAGCTGGCGATAAAGTAACGCCTACTTTGCTGAAGGATACGGCGAAAAGCCTCGAGGCTCGGGCGGACAAGCTGGGTATTTCCGAGCCGGAGATAACGACAGAAGGAACAAACCGCATTCGCGTCAAGCTTGCAGGCGTTACGAATGAGGATGAGGTAAGAAACATTATCAAGAAGCCGGTTAATCTGACCTTTAGAGCACCAGATGGCACGGTTGAGCTTCAAGGTGATGATTTTGTGCAAAATGCAGCTACGGTCGAATATGATTCACTGAACAATCCGGTCGTTTCGATTAAGCTGAAAGATGCGAAGAAGTTTGAGGATGTTACGACAAGACTGACGGGCAAGACGCTTGCGATTTATCTCGACGATGAAATGCTGTCGAATCCGAACGTCAACCAGCCAATCAGCGGCGGAAGCGCGCAAATTAGCGGCAATTTCACGCTTGATGAAGCGAATGATTTGAAAGATACGATTAATTTGGGCGCATTGCCGCTTAAGCTGACAGAGAAATACACGCAAAGCGTTGGCGCAAAGCTTGGACAGCAGTCGCTTGAAGATACCGTTCGCGCCGGCGTTATCGGCTCGGCGATTATTTTGGTGTTCCTGATTATTTTGTTCCGTATACCGGGCGTTGTAGCGGGTATTACGGTCATTACATTTACATGGATGCTGGTACTCGTATTCGAGATGCTGAATGTCACGTTAACGCTGCCGGGTATTGCCGCATTTGTACTCGGGATTGGGATGGCGGTCGACGCGAATATCATTATGTACGAACGGATCAAAGAGGAAATCCGCAGCGGCAAAAGCTTGCTTTCCTCCCTTAAAGCAGGCTCCAAAAACTCGTTCCGTACGATTATGGATGCGAACATTACGAACATGATTTCCTGCGGCGTGCTTTATTACATCGGAAACGGTGCGATCAGAGGCTTTGCACTGACGATGATTTTGAGTATTTTGGTCAGTATCGTTACAAACATTTTCTTCTCACGCCTACTGATACATTTGCTGATTCGCAGCAACCTGTTTACTAAACCTAGCTATTTCGGCGTGAAGGAGGCGGACATCCGTGAACTTTAAAACAACAGTGCATTTTGACTTTATCAAGCATAGCAAAAAGTTTTTCATGGCTTCTATTATTTTGACGGTTTTAGGGGTTATCTCGCTGTTCCTGTTCAACCTGAACTATGGCGTCGATTTTAAAGCGGGTACGAATATGGATATCGCAGTCGGCAAAGCTTTGACCCAAGCGGAAGCGAAGGAAGTTTTGGCAACAGCTGGCGTTACGAACGTTACACCGACTGTTGGCGGCACGAACGGCGATCGCGTTTCAGCTCGTTTTGAAGAAGTATTGGAGCAAACGAAGGTCACGGAAATTCAAAATGCGTTTAAAGCAAAATTTGGCGATCAAGTATCGGCAGAGGTCAACGTAGTATCCCCGGATATGGCGCGTGAGCTTGGCTTCAAGACGATTTATGCCGTTATTATTGCAAGTATTGCGATTATGATTTATGTGATGATCCGTTTCGAATGGCGCTTTGCGCTAGCAGCGAACATTGCGATTTTGTATGACGCCTTTGTCGTTGTCGCTGTGTTTTCCATTTTCCGTCTGGAAGTCGATCTGCCGTTTATTGCCGCAGTATTGACGACAATCGGTTATTCGATTAATGATAAAATCGTTATTTTCGACCGAATTCGTGAAAATCTTCGTTTTGGCAAGCTGAAAACGCGTGATCAGCTCGCAGATATGGTCAATCAGAGCCTTTGGCAGACGATGGCGCGTAACATTTATACGGTACTGGCCGTACTCGTTATCGCGGTTTGTTTATTCCTTTTCGGAAGCGAGTCGATTAAGCTGTTCGCCTTGGCGAAAATTATCGGTCTGACAAGCGGCGCATACTCGTCGATCTGTATTGCGAGCCCGCTCTGGCTTCTTCTTAAAAGCAAACAAAAGCCTAAAGCAAAGCAGCCTGCCAAGACTGCGGTCTAACAGCGTAGAAGGAGGCAGTCATGACAATGAACCAACGATATACAAAAGCAGAGCCGGCCAGCTGGTCAGGAATTTGGGGTAATGCGGCGTTGGCGTTGTTGAAAGGGGCAGCAGGCTGGCTGTCCGGCAGCAAAGCATTGCTTGCGGATGGTTGCCGATCGGCAGCTGAGGCGGCGGCTATTTTTGCGGAAAAGGTCGTTTCGCAGCGTAATGAAAGTGGCAGCGAAGCCCCTTCCAGCAGCGCTGCTGCTGTAAAGCATAAGGAAACACGGAAGACAGAAACCGTCATGAATGTCGTTTTAGCGGCAGCCTTGCTCCTTATTGGCTTGGAAATTGGCATTTCGGCTGTTCGGGACATTGCAGAGGGCATTAGCAAGCCGCCTCATTGGAGTGCGCTTGTCGTTCTGGCTGGCTGCCTGCTCGTGAAGGAGCTCGTCTGGAAACAGCGGGAGCATGGCAGCAGCTTGTATGCGACACTTGCTGTGTTCATTGGTGCAGGAGCCGCGTGGCTGGGCAAGCTGATTTCGCTTCCGGTGCTTTATTATTTTGATTCGGCAGCTGCTATCGTCATATCGGTTATCGTCATGAACGGCGGCTATCGCATTATTGTGCCTTCCCCTCATAGAGAGGAAGCTGCCGCAGAAGTATACAGCGAAAATACCGAGGAGCTTATGCAGCTCGTTCAACGGGTGGAAGGTGTCGTCACCGTACAGTCGCTGCATGCTCGCGAGCGGGGCCATTACGTCGTTGCGGAGGCGGTTATTAGCGTTAATCCGCGCGTGACTGTGCTTGAAGGGCATGAAGTGGCGAAAAGGGTGAAACGACTGCTGTTGACACGCTTTACCCACCTAACGGACGCAACGATTCATGTCGAGCCTTATGACCCAGGTTATCCTTATAAATCCAATCACGATCCGAATCAGGAACATATGCCTACGCTGCTTCAATAGCGCAGCGCGGCAGAAAGGAGTTGAAGTCGGCGTGATTCAAGCAAAAACACGTTGGAATCTTGCACCTTGGGACGAGCAGGCAGACGCGGCGGCGAAAGAGCTTTCGACAGCTCTTAGCTTGTCGCCGCTTGCCGCCAAGCTTTTGGTGCAGCGCGGCTACAAGGAGATCGCACAGGCGGAGCAGTTTTTAAGAGGCGGCTCTGAGCATTTGCATGACCCGTATTTGCTGAAAGATATGAGGGAGGCTGTCGCCCGTATTCGGGAGGCGGCCTCAGCTGGCGAAAAGATACGTATTTATGGCGATTATGATGCCGACGGCGTATCCAGCACCTCGCTGCTCGTACATGTGTTTCGCGAGCTTGGCCTTCATTTTGATTATTATATTCCTCATCGTGCTCTAGAAGGTTATGGATTAAACAAGGCGGCGCTGGAAAAGGCGGCCGCCGAGGGTATCCGCTTAATCGTAACGGTTGACACCGGCATCAGCGCCTATGATGAAATTGCCTACGCCAAGGAGCTTGGGCTTGATGTCGTTGTCACCGACCATCACGAACCTCCAGCACGTATTCCGGATGCCTGCGCCGTAGTTAATCCGAAGCGGCATGATTGCACGTATCCTTTTGAAGGGCTGGCAGGCGTTGGTGTCGCATTCAAGCTGGCGCAAGCGCTGCTGGAACGCCCGCCTATGGAGCTGACAGACATTGTCTGTCTCGGAACGATTGCGGATTTAATGCCTTTAACTGGCGAAAATCGGATTTTAGTCAAAAGCGGGCTGGAACGGCTTCGCCAGACGACGAATACCGGATTTCTAGCGCTGGCTGAGTCGACGGGCATCGAGCTGCCGTCAGTTACTTCCACGACAGTTGCTTTCGGCATGGCACCGCGCATTAATGCGGCTGGCAGGCTCGATCATGCGCGGCGCGCTGTAGAGCTGCTCATAAGCGACAACTACGACGAGGCTATATTGGCAGCAACTTCGCTCGATATGCTCAACCGCGAGCGGCAGCGCATCGTGGAAGGCATCGTCAAGGAAGCGGAGGAGCAGTGGGCGCAGAAGCGAGCGCAGGCTGCGGATGCGGGCGAGGCGGAACCGGCGGTTATTGTACTGGCGGGAGAAGTCTGGAATGTTGGCGTTATCGGCATTGTGGCTTCCAAGCTGCTGGAGCGCCATTACAAGCCTGTAATTATTCTCGGTATTGATGGGGAGAGCGGCATGTGCAAGGGCTCTGCGCGCTCCATTGACGGCTACGACCTGCATGCAGCACTTACCGCCTGCGATGAGCTGTTGGACCATTACGGCGGCCACCAAGCGGCGGCAGGCATGAGCCTGCATCGTGACCAGCTGGCTGAATTTGAACGTAAGCTTGGCGAGCTTGCTTTGGAATGGCTCAGCGAGCAGGATTGGATTCCAAAAACGGGCATCGATCTGCAGTGCAAGGTTGAAGAAGCTAATTTGCAAACGATTAATGAGCTAGCGCAGCTGGAGCCGTTTGGTGCGGGCAATCCGTCGCCGCGCCTGCTCTTTCAGGGAGCAGCTCTTGCAGACAAGCGAACGATGGGCAAGGAAGCGAAGCATCTTAAGCTGACCGTGAAAAGCGGGCAAGCTGTACTGGAAGCGGTAGGCTTCAGCATGGGAGCTATTGCCGACCGGCTGCTGGCGAGCAGCCCTGTCGACTTGGTAGGCGAGCTGTCCATCAATGAATGGAACGGCCAGCGCAAGCCGCAGCTGCATATTCATGACCTGTTCAGCGGCGGCGCGTATGCAAAGTTTCCTGAGCGTGAGCATTTCGGTCAAGTGTATCAACTGCTGCGTAGAATGAAGCAGGCACCGCTTGAAGGGCTTGCGAAGCGCCTGGCGGAGATGAGCGGCTGGCCGCAGGAAATGACCGAGGTTATGCTGCGCGTATTTACCGAGCTTTCGTTTATCCGCATCGAGGATGGTTTGGCGATCGTTGTAGAAGCGCCGGAGAAGCGGGAGTTAAGTACAGCCACTGCCTATCAGGAGGCAAAAAGTAAAGCAGAACAATTGCAATCTCCATTGGTTGCAGCTACAATATTGGTTTGACAACACCAGAATGGCGACAGACAGAAGGGACGAATAATTAATGAGCGAGTCACAAATTAATTTTAAAGATTACATTCGGGTCATTCCCGATTTCCCACAGCCAGGCATTCGCTTCAAGGACATTACTACTTTGCTGAAGGATGGCCCGGCTTACCGAGCTGCCATTGAAGAAATGCGCAAAGCGGTTGAGCATTTGAAAATCGATGTCGTTGCAGGACCAGAAGCGCGCGGCTTCGTTATTGGCGCTCCGCTTGCCCTTGCACTCGGCGTAGGCTTTGCGCCTATTCGCAAAAGCGGCAAGCTGCCAGGCGAAACGATTGAAGCAAGCTATGACCTGGAGTATGGCAAAGATGTGCTCGCTATGCACAAGGACGCCATTCAGCCGGGGCAGCGCGTACTGATTGCCGATGATCTGCTTGCAACAGGCGGCACAATCGCAACTTCCATTAATTTAATTCGCCAGCTTGGCGGGGAAATTGTTGGTTCGGCCTTTCTTATCGAATTGTCTTATTTGACAGGCCGCGAGAAGCTTGGCGATATGGACGTCGTTTCTCTCATTACTTACTAGCCATTATTTGAAGGATGAAATAAAATCGTTTGAACGTTTAAGCCAACCAGCTGCTGCTGGTTGGCTTTCGCCCTATAAAGTCCCATTTTACCGGATACAATATTAATATTTCCATGACTTAAATCGACACTTCAATCGACAGCATAGTTGACGTCATGCTATGCTTACAGGCATAATATTAGAAAACTCGGAAAATGCGCGAAGGGGAGCCGAAGCAGGGCTCATTTCGGAAAGGGATGTTCATGGGCATAGAGCAGTTAATTGAAAAGGCATCGGCCTATATGAAGGAACAGGACTTATTACGCATAAGGGAAGCCTATCATTTTGCAGATCAGGCTCATCATGGACAAGTGCGGAAATCAGGCGAACCTTACATTTTACATCCGATTGCTGTAGCAGATATATTGGTGGATATGCAGATGGATGTGCTGTCCATTATTACAGCTTTGCTGCATGATGTGGTTGAAGATACGACAGTCGATTTGGAGAC
Organism: Paenibacillus sp. JT22N7; assembly: GCF_059383875.1. Taxonomy (NCBI): domain Bacteria; kingdom Bacillati; phylum Bacillota; class Bacilli; order Caryophanales; family Paenibacillaceae; genus Paenibacillus; species Paenibacillus sp. JT22N7. The sequence continues at coordinate 32,180 of NZ_JBXENY010000019.1, read as the reverse complement.
GGTACGGGCGAAATTCGGCGAAACCTGCGCAATGCTGGTTGACGGACTGACGAAGCTGGAGAAAATCCGTTTTCGTTCCAAGGAAGAACAGCAAAACGAAAATTATCGGAAAATGTTTGTGGCGATGGCGCAGGATATCCGCGTTATTTTGATTAAGCTCGCCGATCGCCTGCATAATATGCGGACGCTGAAATTCCAGTCGGAGGAGGCGCAGCGGCGCATCGCGTATGAGACGCTGGAAATTTTTTGCCCCATTGCGCATCGGCTCGGTATTTCCGCGATTAAGTGGGAGATGGAGGATATTGCGCTTCGGTATTTGAATCCGCAGCAATATTATCGCATCGCCAACTTGATGAAGAAAAAACGGGCGGAGCGCGAGCAGTTTATTGCCGATGTCATTGACCGCATTGAAGAGAAGCTTGGCGAGATGGGCATTGAAGGCGATATTTCCGGGCGCCCGAAGCATTTGTACAGCATTTACAAAAAGATGACCGACCGCAACAAGCAGTTTAATGAAATTTATGATCTGATGGCGATTCGTATCATCGTTGAGAACATTAAGGATTGTTATGCGACGCTCGGCATTATCCACACGCTGTGGAAGCCGATGCCGGGACGGTTCAAGGATTATATCGCGATGCCGAAGGCGAATATGTACCAGTCGCTGCATACGACGGTTGTAGGGCCCAATGGCGAGCCGACCGAAGTGCAAATTCGGACATGGGATATGCATCGTACATCAGAATACGGGATTGCGGCGCATTGGGCGTACAAGGAAGGCACAGTTGTTCCAAACCGCAATTTTGAAGATAAAATGTCTTGGTTCCGCGAAATATTGGAGCTGCAAAATGACGCACGCGACGCATCCGAGTTTATGGAATCGCTGAAAATGGATTTCTTCTCGGATCTCGTCTTTGTATTTACGCCGAGCGGTGAAGTCATTGAGCTGCCAGCCGGCTCTGTGCCGCTGGATTTTGCTTATCGCATTCACACGGAGGTTGGCAATCGCACGATTGGCGCCAAGGTGAACGGCCGTATTGTGCCGCTTGACCATAAGCTCAAAACCGGTGATATTATTGAAATTCTCACCTCTAAGCATTCATACGGACCGAGCCAGGATTGGGTGAAAATTGCACAATCATCGCATGCCCGCAGCAAAATCAGGCAGTGGTTCAAGAAGGAGCAGCGCGAGGAAAATGTGGCGAAGGGCCGCGAGGCTGTCGAGCGTGAGCTCAAGCGCCTTGGTCTGGAGCCTTCGGCTTGGCTGACCGAGGACAAGCTGCAGGAGGTTGCGTCGAAGTTCTCCTTTAACGATGTGGAGGATATGCTGTCCGGCGTTAACTTTGGCGGCGTGACCGCTGCGCAGATTTGTACCCGTCTAACGGAGAAGCTGCGCAAGGAAGCCGAGAAAAACAATACGATTGAGCTCGGTACGGATAAAGATGCGAAATCGGGAGGCAGCCGTAAAAATCGCCAACACCATGGCGTAACGGTACGAGGCATCGACAATTTGCTCGTTCGCTTCGCCCGCTGCTGCAATCCGGTGCCAGGCGATGCTATCATTGGCTACATTACGCGTGGCCGCGGCGTCTCGGTGCATCGAATGGATTGCCAGAACATTCCGTTCGGCATGGACGGTGAGGAAGCTGATCGCGTCATAGAGGTGGAGTGGGAAGAATCGGTCGAGGCCAATTACAGCGTCGATATTGAAATTACCGGCCATGACCGCAATGGTCTGCTCAATGAAGTGCTACAGGTCGTATCCGGCAGTAAAACGAATATTTCTGCAGTGACTGGCCGTTCCGTGAAAAATAAAATGGTCATGATTCATATGACCGTGCTGATTAAGAACGTTGAGCATCTCTCTTCTGTGGTGGAGAAGATTAAACGGGTACAGGATATTTATTCCGTCCAAAGGATTATGAATAACTGAGTTTGCTGTAAAAGCCTTGGTGGGGAAGGGCGGGGGGACGCTGCGTGAAAGGTTTGGGTTTCGGTCGCCATTGCTCCTGAATTTCATCGAATTTACCGTTGCACGGTAGAAATTCAGGAGCAAAAGCGAACGCTCCGCTCCTCAATCCCAAACCTTTCACTCCACTCTCCCCCTCCTTTTCCCCGAAAAGGTTTTAAAAGCAAGTTTAGCTATTGCCAGTAGGCAACAAGCTAAACTTACAAAGTCATGAACCCCCTGCCCTGATTAAATCTTAATAGGGCAGTTAAACGGTAAAACATTTATTACGCTCGCTTCTTAAACTAAGTGGGAAGCAATAGCATAGTCGGAAGCATTAGCATAGAGATGGCGGCGTATTTTGCCGCCTTCTTCTTTTTTAGAGAGAGGATGGAAAGCATGAAGGTTGTTATTCAGAGAAGCAAGCAGGCGAGCGTGACCGTCGAAGGGGAAGTAACAGGAGCAATCAACTTCGGATATGTGCTGCTCGTTGGGATTACCCATGAAGATACGGAAGCAGACATCAAATGGATGGCCGATAAAATCGCGGGCCTGCGCATTTTTGAGGATGAGGCCGGAAAGATGAATTTATCCATCGTCGATAAGGGTGGCGCTATTTTGTCGGTATCGCAGTTTACGCTGTATGGAGACAGCCGCAAAGGCCGGAGACCGAACTTTATGGCTGCTGCCCGCCCAGAGCAAGCGGAGCCGCTCTACGAGCAGTTTAATGCCTATCTTCGCCAGCAGCACGGGCTGCAAGTGGAGACGGGGCGTTTTGGCGCTATGATGGACGTGTCGCTCGTCAATTGGGGTCCTGTTACCTTGATTTTGGACAGCAAGGAATAGATCCACAGAACCGCCAGCCGAATTTCACTTGGTATGGCGTACATATAAGAAACTTATCCAGTCAGTTTCTAGACAAAAAAAAGGCAGCCAACATATTCGGCTGCCTTTTTACGTCCTTCAAATTAGCTATGAAAAGGGCAATTGCTGGTTTATTTTTTAAAACGGGCAAGCTTTTCTTCAACATTGAATTTTTTCATTTCCTCATTATCGAAAGGGTAAGGAGATGCTTTGTCGGCAAGCCATGTAAAGGTCATTTTGCTCATGATGACTACTGAATTGGCATTGCTTTTTATAACGGTCGGGAAGAAAATTGCCGCAAACATTTGAATAATGATGGGCATAATTCTCTCCTGCTCTGTTAGTCCAACGATTTCGCTTACAGTACGGATTAGCTTCTCAATACCCTGGTTTTTCATGAACTCACGATTTCGAAAATTTTCTCTTTTGTCATATTCTCCACAACTTCTACTTGCTTCCAGCCTTCGCGACGACTTGTGCTTTAATTTCTGCAAATAATCCTTCTTTAGTTAAACCGGTTATTTTATCGATATGGGCTAGTTCGATCTGCTCAGTCTGAAAATGAATTGTGCCACTCTGTTTAGTCGTTAAAGCCAGTTCTTTGTTTTCTGTATTCACTTTCAATGCAACGTTGCCAGCAGAATCCACTTCTACTTGAAAAGGTACGGAAGACGGGCCGAATACATCTTTCGTCTGTGCTTTTTTCAAAAACAGCACATACGTTTTATCAAAATCAGGTTTGCTGTAGTTGGGCAAATTGAGAGTGGCTTCATAGTCCACATCGTTTAACGTATGTTTTAACAAGACGGTATGCGGAATGGAGACATTAATCGTGCCCTTGGCATCGCCCAGCAACGATTCATCCACTACAAACGAATATACTTCGCTAAGATGATTTTCCCCCATGTCCCAAGTTTCTATAAACTTCTCGTAGTGGCCGAATACCACGTAATCGGAATTATGAACTAACCCTGCAACATCCCCGCTTACGGCATAATCGGGAGAATAATTTACATGAAACGTGCCGGGCGAATACTTCTCCTTCGCTGTAAATAGCAGCACCCCAGCCACAAGTGCTAAGCATAGCCCTGCAATTAGGAGCATCCTGAAATTGAATTTTACGGTCATTTTAAACCCTCCCTTAATTTATAGTGGGTAAAGCGCGTTTAGGCCGTTTTTATCATCGGTTTGAGGTGTGTAGATGGTCTCGCGATCTCTGCTTGAGTTCATAATAGCCTTTACAAGGAGTGGCGTATGACCGAGACCGAGCGCATGGCCTAATTCATGTCCTGCAGCGCTTCTTCTCGTATTGGATTGATTGGCTACAGCCGGATTTCCTATATTGATATCGGCGGTAAAGTAACTAGTTGAAGTTGTACCCGGACTCACATAAGTGATGCATACGCCAAACATCGAAGGATCATCGACATTTTGGGTGCCAACCTTGCTTAAGGTTGAAGTATTGAGCGCCGAAAGATTAAATTTAATTTTGCTTTGGGCACTATTCCAATCAGCAACTGCTGAATCAAACGCAGCTTTATAAGCTGTATTTGTAGTTGCGTATTTCACATAAACGTTGTAAGGATTATTGGCGGATTTGGGCCATTTGTGCCCGGTAAACGTATAAGCGAACGCAGATGACGTAAAAAGAAGAGCCAGTAGCATGAAGGGTATGGCGGTTAATAACGATTTTTTTCGCATATTTAATTTCTCCCTTTTTTTGATTTTTTGCTGCAAATCACTCAAGCTCGTAGCATAATGACGATTGAAAAACAGGATATGTTTCAATTTATGGATGTATTTTCAAAAAAATGAGAGGGGAAAGGTTTAATGCTTATTTTCGCTCGATTGGAGAGCAAGCAATAGCGTCAAGATGAAGATTAGGTCAGATGCCTTCTGGATACAATAGGGGAGAGAATGGGCGCGCTTAGCGCATTCGGCAGCGATTGGCCGCGGCCGGAGGCCTGTTTATTTTGTACCGGAGGCGAATGAACACATGCATCAATCCCGCAAGGAGCAAGGGCTGGAGCGGATTAGCCGCAAGCTGCTCCATGCCGATCGGCATGAAGCGATAAGGCTGTCACAGCTGGAGGAAGACATGGAAGCGGCAGAGGAATGGGCAGGATTTCCGTCTGCTGCTGGCAAGCGAAGCGACTTAAAGGACACGTAATAAAGCGCAGCGTGGAAACAGCGGCTCGCATATGCTGACGGAAAAGCGGGAATAAGGTCGAAATAGCCGGAAATAAAACGCTTTCTAAACTGTAATGTTACTGTAATCAAACGATAACGCTATTTTAACATCGCAAGCCTATAATAGACCTCGACCCCCTTTTTTAAAATATAATTTACTTTTGGACCTGCAATGTGATTGCAGGTTTTTTTCTGCCTTCTGGCGGTCTTGCCGCTGTTTCTATACAATCGGGCTGATTAGAGCTGAATCGCATCTTGACTTTCTCACCCCGCCCAAGTAAAATGAAGCATCAGCACCATTCACTATAATGATTTCATGATGGAACAAAGTAATCCATGTGCATATATGCAGAGAGGAATGCCTTAGGCTGCAAGCATTCTTATAATGGCGGGATGAACAGACTTTCCGGAGAACAGACGGTGAACGTTAGCCTGCTGGGGCTTAAGCTCTAGGCAAGCGATTGTTTCAGTAGCCGTACTGCGGGTGACGGGCGTTAACCGTCTTCAAGCGAGCTTCTGCCTTCTGGCAGCTGCCTCGGAATGTGGGTGGTACCACGGGAGCTATACTCTCGTCCCTGACAGCAATATTTGCTGTTCAGGGGCGGGAGTTTTTTGCTTTAAATATAAGACGTTATAAGTTTCATACTTACCACTGGCTTATATTTCACCGCAAAATGAACCCTGCCGTCATTGCACGGCGCGCACCATTTTGCTTGTTCTCATCGTTTTTTAGCAGCAGGTTAGGAGGAAAATGACATGGCATTTCAAAAATTACCAGGCACGCAGGATATGCTGCCAAGCTCAATCGACAGCTGGCAGTTCGTAGAGCAGAAGGCACGCGAAATTTGCCGCCGCTTTAATTTTCGCGAAATTCGCACGCCGATCTTCGAAGCGACCGAGCTGTTCCAGCGCGGCGTAGGCGAAACGACGGACGTCGTGGAGAAAGAGATGTATACGTTCACGGATCGCGGCAATCGCAGCGTGACGCTTCGTCCAGAGGGCACAGCTGGGGTCGTTCGGGCCTTCGTTGAAAATAAACTGTATGGCGAGCCTGATCTGACGAAGCTGTATTACATCGGCCCTATGTTCCGCTATGAGCGCCAGCAAGCCGGGCGTTACCGCCAGTTTCACCAATTCGGCGTAGAGGCGATGGGCTCGGTTAATCCGGCACTTGATGCTGAGGTTATCGCTTTGGGCTATACGTTTTATACCGAGGTTGGCCTTAAAGGGGTGCGCGTCGAAATCAATTCCGTCGGAACGCCGGAAGTAAGGCTTGCCTTCCGCGAGCGGCTGCTTGCTTTCCTTGAACCGAAGCGCGAGCTGCTGTGCAAAGATTGCCAGTCGCGGATGGACCGCAACCCGCTGCGTGTGCTGGACTGCAAAGTCGACCAGAAGCATTTTGAAGGCGCTCCGTCGATTTTGGACAGTCTGGATGAAGAATGCACAACGCATTTTGAAAAGGTTAAAGCGTATTTGACGGCTATGAATATTCCGTTCGAAGTCAATTCGAAGCTGGTGCGCGGACTGGATTATTACACGCACACCGCCTTTGAATATAAAGCGGAGGGCATCGGTGCCATCGATACGATTGGCGGCGGCGGGCGCTACAATGGGCTCGTTGCTGAAATTGGCGGACCGGATCAGCCGGGCGTTGGGCTTGGCCTTGGCCTGGAGCGGACGATTTTGCTGCTTGAGCATCAGAAGACGGAAGGCATTAAGGAAGCGAGCCAGGTCGACGTTTACGTCATCAGCCTTGGCGAGGCAGCAGAGCGTGAGGCGACGAAGATCGTACACGAGCTGCGTGCAGCAGGCTTGCGTGCTGACCGTGACTACACGGACCGCAAGATGAAGGCACAGATGAAGTCTGCGGACCGCTTCAAAGCACGTTTTACTGCCATTCTTGGCGATGACGAGCTGGAGCGCGGCGAAATTGCGCTGAAAAATATGGAAAGCGGCGAGCAGCGCACCGTAGCCATCAGCGAGCTGGCAGCAGCGATTCAAGCTTAGAGACTGCGACGAAATAAAGGACCGCTAATTTCCTCGCAGCTCCTTCGTTCACTAAATCTTTTAAATAAAAGGAGCATAACCATTATGTTGAAAACACATCCATGTGGAAAATTAACAAAAAGCGATATTGGACAAACGGTCATTTTGAACGGCTGGGTACAGCGTCGTCGTGACCTAGGTGGCGTATTGTTTATTGATCTTCGCGACCGTACAGGTATCGTTCAAACAGTATTTAACCCTGATTTTTCCGGCGATGCGCTGGCGATTGCTGACCGTGCCCGCAACGAGTTCGTGCTTGCTGTTCAAGGAACAGTCGTTGAGCGTGATCCAGAAACCGTTAACGCGAACCTGGAAACAGGCGAAATCGAAGTGCGCGTTGAAAAAATCGAAATTATGAACGCGGCAAAAACACCGCCATTCCCAATCGAAGACGGCGTCGAAGTTGACGAGTCGCTGCGTTTGAAATACCGTTACCTCGACCTGCGTCGTCCGGAAATGCAAAAAACATTGCTGCTCCGTTCGAAAGCAGCGAAAATTTTCCGCGACTTCCTTGATGGAGAAGGCTTTATTGACGTTGAAACGCCAATTTTGACTAAGAGCTCACCAGAAGGCGCGCGCGATTATTTGGTGCCGAGCCGCGTGCATGAAGGCGAATTTTTTGCCCTGCCGCAATCGCCGCAAATTTTCAAGCAATTGCTAATGGTCGGCGGCATTGAGCGCTATTATCAAATCGCTCGCTGCTTCCGCGATGAGGATCTTCGCGCAGACCGTCAGCCTGAGTTCACACAAGTCGATATCGAAACGTCCTTCCTGTCGCAGGATCAATTGCTGGGCATGATGGAGCAGCTTGCTGCAAGATTGTTCCGCGAGACGGTAGGCGTGGAGCTTGCGCTTCCGTTCCAGCGCATTACGTATGAAGATGCCATCAACAAATATGGCTCCGATAAGCCTGACCTGCGCTTCGGCATGGAAATTCAAGATATTACCGATATTGTCGCGACAAGCGAAGTGAAGGTATTCGCAAGCGTAGCAGCATCCGGCGGCGTCGTGAAGGCGTTCAATGCCAAAGGCTGTGGCGGCTGGAGCCGTAAAGAGCTTGACGATTTGCAGCCGTTCGCTGCTCGTTATGGCGGTAAAGGCTTGGCTTGGATTACGGTGAAGGATGGCGAATGGCGCGGTCCAATCGTGAAGTTCCTCAAACCAGAGGAAATCGCGGCGCTGACTGAGCGTTTGCAAGTAGAAGATGGCGACTTGCTCACATTTTCTGCTGACAAGAAAAAAGTCGTTGTTGATGTCATGGGCAACCTGCGCCTGAAAGTGGGCCGCGAGCTTGGTCTGATCGACGACACTAAATTTAAATTCGTATGGGTCGTAGACTTCCCGCTGCTTGGCTGGGATGAGGATGCACAGCGTTATGTAGCCGAGCATCATCCGTTCACACGTCCGCACGAGGATGACCTGCACCTGTTTGATACAGATCCAGGCAAAATCCGCGCTCAAGCTTATGATATCGTCTTGAACGGCTATGAAGTAGGCGGCGGCTCGATGCGTATTTACAAGCGTGAAGTACAGGAGAAAATGTTTGCTGCACTCGGCTTATCTCTAGAAACAGCGCAAGAGAACTTCGGATACCTGCTGGATGCTTTCGAATACGGTACGCCTCCGCATGGCGGAATCGCGTTCGGCTTCGACCGTCTCATCATGCTGCTGGCTGGCCGCACAAACCTGCGTGAAACGATTGCATTCCCGAAAACAGCGAACGCAACCGATCTGCTGTGCAATGCGCCGTCCGAAGTTGAGCTGTCCCAATTGGAGCAGCTTCATATCCGTACAGTGCCTAAGCCTGCGAAACAGCCTGCCCCAGCAGGAGCAGCACCAGAAGCACCTCAAGCTTAATGGAGCGGGCGGACGAAACAGCCCGCCTTCCTATGTAGTTGCTTGGAATAGATAACGGAAGGGACGGCGATTTTAGATGCTGCACCAATTTTCACGCACGGAGCTGGCAATTGGGCCGGAAGGCCTTGAGCTGATGAAAGGAAGTACGGTAGCGGTGCTCGGCATCGGCGGCGTCGGCGGCATTGCTGCAGAGGCGCTGGCCCGTACAGGCATTGGCCGTATTATTTTGGTCGATAAAGATGTTGTCGATATTACGAACGTCAATCGCCAAATTCATGCGCTTACGACGACCGTTGGCGAGCCGAAGGCCGACTTGATGCGCGACCGCATTAAGCTCATTAACCCGGAATGCGACGCGGTATCTCTCCGCATGTTTTATACAGAAGAGACGTATGAGAAATTTTTTGAATACCCGATTGATTATGTCATTGACGCTTCCGATACCATTTCGTACAAAATCCATTTGATTAAGCAGTGCCTGGAGCGCAAAATCCCGATTATTTCGAGCATGGGCGCCGCTAACAAAATGGACCCGACGAAATTTGAAGTTGTCGATATTTCCAAAACCCACACCGATCCGATTGCCCGCGTTGTGCGCCAGAAGCTGCGCAAGGAAGGCATTAATAAAGGCGTGAAGGTCGTATTTTCCTCGGAGACGCCGAAGAAGCCGCGACAAGATGTGACGCAGCGCATCGTGCCCGAGAACGCGCCGGAAATTCGCAAAGCCCAGCAGCCGCCAGCGAGCAACGCCTTTGTTCCTCCTGTAGCGGGGCTGATCATGGTCAGCGTCGTCGTGCAGGATCTGCTGGCGAAGGCAGATATTACCGTATAAATAGTCGCGGCTTACAGCCCAAAAAAAAACCAGAGCGGATATGCCTAGGCATATTATTGGCTCTGGTTTTTTTGTTTGGATCCTTATTTCTGAAACTCCTTCGGTGTAAAGCCCGTCATCTGCTTGAAGATGCGGCTGAAATAAAATTGGTCGCTATAGCCGACCTGTTCACCGACCTCCTTGACGGAGAGATGGGAGTGATTGCGAAGCAAATATTTCGCTTCGTTGATGCGCAGCGACATCAAGTAGCGGGAAGGGGGCTCCTCCGTATGCTTAATAAAAATTTTGCTCAAGTAGGACGCCGTAAAATTGAAGCTGCGGGCAATTTGCTCCAGGCTGAGATCCTCGCTATAATGCTCGCGCATAAAGCTTTGCACCATTTGCACCAATTCCTCCGTATCCGCTCCGCTTGGCTGAAGGCTTTTCATCTGGGTTTTAAAATCAGTCCGTTCCGCCTCAATTAGCGTCTTTACGCGATTGTATACCCGCGAAAGCTCAGTGGTCGCAATCGGCTTCAGCAAATATTCAATGACATTGTACTGAATCGCTTGCCGTGCGTATTCAAAATCAGCGAAGCCGCTCGTAATGATTTTGCGCATGCGCGGATAATAGCAGTGGATAGACTGAATGAGCTCAATGCCATCCATGACAGGCATCCGAATGTCGGTAATGAGCAAATCCGGCTGCTCCCGGTTCACAAGCTCGAGCGCCTCTTTGCCATCTTGGGCGGAGCCGACAATTTGAATAGCCTCATCCAGACCTTCGAGCTTGCGCACCAGCGTACCTCGGATGATATCCTCGTCTTCGGCAACAACGACTTTAATGACGTTTGCTTGAGCCATAAGCGAATGCCTCCCTTTGCCTAGCTATAGTTTGCCGCCGATTCTAATAGCCGCCCCGCCTTCGGGGCGATTGTGAATCTGAAATACAGCTGCATCTCCATATGTGAGCTTCATTCGAATATAAATGTTCAGCAGCCCCATGCCGCCCAGCTTGAGCACGGGCACGACATGCGTCTCATCAACCTCGCGAATACGCGCAAATAAATGCGCCAAGCTTTCTTCCGAAAAGCCAGGGCCGTTATCTGCCACCTCCAGGTGCCAATCCTCGCCTTCGATTTTGCCAGAAATGCGAATTTGCCATGGCGGCTCATGCTGCGTCCCGAACTTCAGCGCATTTTCAACAAGCGGCTGCACGACCAGCTTAGGGATGCGCAGCTCCCGCATGCGCTCGTCCACCTCCATTTCATAGTGAAGCTTCTGGCCGAAGCGAATTTGGTTAATATCCAGAAACTTGCCTGTATGCAGCAGCTCATCCTGCAAGCTCACAATGGCTGCATCTGTGGAGAAATAGCGCAGAAAATCGGACATGTTTTCAGTCATAGCAACAATTTGCTCATTCATATTTTCTTCGGCCATCGCATGAATGGTCGCGAGCGTGTTATACAGGAAATGGGGGTTCATCTGGGATTGCAGCGCAACGAGCTTCGCCTGCATTTCCTGCGACTGGGAAAGCAGCAAATCGTCCATCGATTCCTTCAGCCGCGAGCTCATGCGCACAAAGGAAACATGCAGCTGGTCCAGTTCATTGAGCCCGCTGCCGAGCGTCTGGGCGGCTACTCTGCCGGTTCCGAGATCCTCCAGCCGCATGCCGCGGATCGAACGGTGGATTTTCAAGATCGGATACGTAATCCGTTTGGATGCCGCATAGGAAAGCATGATCGCAAACAACAAAATGACAAAGGCGACGAGGACAGTCTGCTTGGCGAAAGCGAATACAGGGACGAGCAGCTTGCTCTCGGACACGATAATGAGCGTATTCCAGCCAGTCAGCTCCGAGCGGTGCAGCGACAATAGCTCCTTTGCCCCCGTATTGGGATTAACGAAGGACAAATAACTGCCCTTGCCCTGCGTCTGCGAATTGGTTTTGCCTGCCGTCAAGCTGGTGTAAGCCGCGTAGTGCTGCTTATCCGCCTGCAGGGGATAAATGATATCGCCATTGTCATTGTATACGAGTACCTGCGCACCGTAAGGATTTTCCCCCGTAAAAGCAAGGATGCTGCTGAAAATTCGATTGTAATATTGCTTCACTTCAACAATGCCGGTTGGATCATTGTAATTGTCATAAAACTGGCGGAACAGCGAGACTGAATATTGCATGTCGCTAGATGAAATATAACGGGACATTTCCTCATCGGGTACGGGCAGCGAAATGATTTTGCCATTTTGCATCGCTACAACCGCTTTAAACCAAGGCTTGGTCGCCGGATCGTAGGTGCGTTCGCCATTGTCAAAGCCATTGCCATACATTTTGTTTTTAAAATCATACAAATACAGCTGCTCCACCGGGCGCGAAGGGCCAATAGCCGCAGTCAAAATTTCAGCCAGCGCCTTGGCATTTTCAACTGATTGGCTTTTAGAGACGCTCGGAAACGATCCGCTGCCCATGCCGCCGGAAAGGCCTAACTTTTGTTTATCGCTCTCCCTATCGGTATCCGTATCACTACCATCTCCCGTCTGTGTTTGATCGGGCAGCTCTGAGGTGTAACGCTTGAAATGATTTTTGACCAAATTGGAGTACATGACATTGAGCGAAACATCATTCATTTTTTGAATTTCCGAATCGATATGCTCTTGCATCGAGCGGCCCATGCTGGCAAGCGAATCGGTTGCATTTTGCTTGAGCAGATTAGAGGACCAAAGGCAAAGCCATACGACTAGCACGGTAAACACGATGAAAATAATAAGAGAGTAGGTGGAGAACAGAACAGCTTGAATCGTTTTGAATTTAGTAAGCATCACTACCTCCAGCCGTTCACGCGCACCGTTGTTGCTTTCATTTTGCTGCTAGGCGGGCATTTTGTCAAAGACTTTTTGTAAGCGCTTCATAATTATTTGGCGAGTGGTAAAATAAGTGCATAAAACGCCCCTGTTTTATCCATGGCACATCAAAAATCGGAAATCTATAATGGGGAAGCAGGAAATGAAAACGCATACAGCTGAGCATTCAACATTAAAGGGGAGCGATATGATGAAAAAATCGATGTGGCTGTTAACGGTTATTGCTTTGGTTGCGATTATAGTTGCGGGCTGTGGGGGCGGCAATTCGGGTTCTGGCGGAAATGCATCATCCCCGGAAGGCAGCGCGAACAGCGGCACAGGCAATACGGGAGGGACGAAGCAAAATATTACGCTTACCTACTTGGCCAGCCAAGGCTGGATAAAGGATGCGGAAATGCAGCTCGCCAAAAAATTTGAAGCCGAGACCGGCATTCGAATCGATTATCAAATTGTTCCTTCCGATCAATATTTCAATGTGCTCAAAACAAAGCTGAACGCTGGCGAGGCGACCGACCTGTTTGGCGGGCAAAGCGGCAAAAGCGAAATCAGCCTCAACTATAACGTCGAGAAAAATGCCGTTGATTTGAGCGGGGAAGAATGGGTGAAGCGCGAGGACCCGCTCAGCATTGAGCAGTTGACGCTGAACGGCAAAGTTTACGCCCAGACGATTTGGGATACAGGAAGCAGCTTCGTTATTGCGTACAATAAAAAGATTTTTGAAGAGCATGGCCTCACTATTCCAAAAACGTACGAGGAGTTCAAGGCGCTGTCCCAGAAGCTGCTGGATGCCGGCATTACACCGCTGTATGAGCCGATTGCCGATGGCTGGCATCATGTCCTGTGGTTCGCCGAGCCGGGACCGCGCTACGATGAAGTAACGCCGGGCTTATACGATGATTTGAATGCGAATAAGAAGAAGTTTGTGGACGATCCGACGATGAAGCTGGCTCTTACACAGTTTAAGGAAATGTATGACCTTGGTTTTATGGGCGACAACGCTTTTTCCGATACAGGGGCGGATTCGGCTGTGAAGATGGCGAGCGGCAAATATGCAATGACCCTTGCGGCCCAAAGCATCGTCAACGATATCGAGAAGGCAGACCCTACTGTCAAAGCGGATCAATTCGGTTATTTTGTCATTCCGCTCGCGGACAATCAAATTTATTACATTAATCCAGGCGGCCCAAGCAAATTTATTTATTCCGGTTCGAAGCATATTGAAGAAGCGAAGCAGTACCTCGCATATTTGGCGCAGCCGGATAACTTGCAGTACATGCTTGACAATGATTCGACGATTTCCAATTTGAACTTCCCAGGGCTGAAAGACAAATATAATGAAGAGCAGAAGAAGCTGATGGCGACGTATACGAAAAAAGGTACGGATATTCAGGATTACGTGAACTATGTCAACCCGCAGTGGATGGATATGGGCAAAGATTTGGTTGCGATGCTGGGCAACGCGATACAGCCGGAGGATGTGCTGAAAAGCATCGACAAGCGCCGTGCCGATATGGCGGTTGTGGCGAAAGATCCGGCATGGGCTAAATAGGAGGCGGCTGCCACCGCTATAGACGACAAACGAGTGAGTGGGGATGAATGCTGCATGAGAAATAAAATTTATCCGTTTTACTTTGCTGTGGGCACAGTCGGCGTTTATTTTATCTTTTTCGTCGTACCAGGGCTGATGGGCTTCTATTATTCGCTGACGGATTGGAACAGCTATTCGGATACGATTACCTTCATCGGATTGGACAATTTCAAGACGCTGTTTTCGTCCGGTGAAAATTATGTCAGCTACATTATCAATACGTTGAATTTTACCGCATCGACCGTTATTTTAAAAACGGCTATTGGCCTGCTGTTCGCCCTTATCCTGAATGAAGGCATCAAGCTTAAAGGCTTTCATCGGGTCATGATTTTTATGCCATCGATCGTGCCGATGCTCGTCGTCGGCCTGATCTTTAAGTCGATTTTGAATCCGGCGACGGGGCTGCTGAATGAAGCGCTCAGATGGCTGGGGCTGGATTTTATGGCGCAAAAATGGCTCGTTGACGCCAATTGGGCGTTCAAATCGATTATTGGCGTTGATACGTGGAAGGGCGCTGGCTACATTATGATTATTTTGCTGGCGGGCTTGCAGTCGATATCGCGAAGCTATTATGAAGCAGCTGAAATCGACGGGGCGAACAGCTGGCATAAATTCAAGTATGTGACACTTCCGCTGCTCATGCCGGCGCTTGTCGTGACGACAGTGCTGAACTTGCTGCATGGCCTGAAAGTATTCGAGGCGGTTTACGTTTTGACGAACGGCGGGCCGGGCTATGCAACAGATGTGCTTTATACAGCGATTTTCAAAGAATTTTCGATGGGCCGTTATGGGGTTGGCACCGCGCTGTCCTCGCTGCTCTTTCTATTCATGACGATTGTCGGTTATTTTGTCATCCGCTTGATGGCCAGAGAGGAGGGGCGTGACCAATGACCCCGAAGTTCATTCAAAAGCTGGCGCGCAACGGCATCGCTTGGCTGCTCAGCCTGGTTACTTTTTTACCGCTGTATTTAATCATTGTCAATTCGCTGAAAGATCAGATGGGGGCAAGCTCCATGAGCATTGCGCTGCCGAAGGCGCTGCATTGGAGCAATTACGCCATCGTAGTGGAGCAGGGCAAGCTGCTGCAATCTTTTTTGAACAGCCTGCTGTATGCGGTCGGTTCAACGGTGCTGGGCATCGCGCTCGCTGCAATTGCCGCTTATATTTTTGCCCGCAATCAGTCGCGGTTGAACCGGTTTATGTATTTCTTCGTTATTTTGGGCATTGCGATGCCGATTAATTTTGTGACATTGACGAAGGTGATGCAGTTCACCCATTTGATTAATACGCAGCTTGGCATGGTCATTTTGCTTGCCGTCATGTCGATTCCCTTCAGCGTTTTTCTTATTTATGGCTTCGTTGGCTCGGTGCCAAGAGAGCTGGATGAAGCGGGCATTGTTGATGGCTGCTCGCCGCTGCGCCTGTTTTACTCCATCGTAGCTCCGCTGCTGACGCCCGTTATTGTTACGGTCGGCATCTTGAATTTTATGGGCGCGTGGAATGATTTTGTACTGCCGCTCTATTATTTGAATGACTCGAATATGTGGCCGATGACGCTTGCCGTTTATAATTTCTTCGGTCGTTTTTCGGTGAATTGGAACCTCGTTTCCGCTGATATTGTGCTGACAACTTTGCCGGTCATCATCATCTATTTGCTCGGTCAAAAATATATCATTTCCGGCATGACCTCCGGCTCGGTAAAAGGCTGATATAGGCTGTGCCATGGCTCGGTTGACAGATTGAAAAGGCAAGCAGGCTAAGAGAGGCTGAAGGAGGGGGAGCTATGTTTTTCCATGATCTGAAGCTGGAAAGGGAGCTGAAAATCGAGCACCGCATCGATAGTGTCGTAGAGCATGAGCTGCATATGCATGATTTTCTCGAAATAAATGTGCTGCTGCATAACAAGTCCCGCTTTCAGCTTTTGGATCGGGAATACACGGGTGATGCCGGGGACGTGTTTCTGTTTCGGCCCTATGCCCCGCACTATAATTTGGCGCAGGAGGCAGACAAGCCGATTGAATGGATTATGGTGCTGTTCTCGCCATCCATCGTCCGAATGATTCCAAATGGCTATCGCCTGCTGTACCCGTTCTATACCGAGGGGGCTTGTCCGCTTATTCCGGCCAGTTCTGCCTATGCCAAGGGCATTCAGGCTGCTGCCAAGGCCGCCTATGAGGAGCAGGTGAGGAAGGAGCCGGGCTGGGAGGCCGCCCAATTGATGCGGTTTATCGATATTTTGGTTCATGTGTTTCGCTATGCGGTTGCCTGCTCGGCTGGGGAAGGCGAGCGGGCTGAGGTGGACGAAGGCGTCGTATCGGCGGTGGAGCATATTTTGCGCCACATTACAGAGGACATCGATGTCAGGGATTTAATAGAATTGTATGGCCGGGGGAAAACGTATTTTTATACTCATTTCAAGCAAGCGGTCGGCGTGACGCCTAATCAATTTATTCATCGGCTGCGCCTGCAAATTGCGATGCATCTGCTGAAGACGACGAGCAAGTCGATTACGGACATTGCCTTTGAGTGCGGCTACAATTCCATTCATTATTTCAACAAGCATTTCAAGCAATACAGCGAGGTTTCGCCGCGGGAATTCCGCAGAGTGGCGAAGCAGGCGATGTAGCGGCTAGATAAAAGAAGAAACAGCAAGCAGGGCTTGCGAACAAGGCATATAAGCGGCTAAGGGAGGAGCGTAAGAAGATGGCGAAGGGAACGGAGAACATAGAAGGAATACAAGCAAGCGGGGGTGTGCCTTCACAAACAGAGCTTGACAGCGCACAGCGCGCAAAGTGGTTCACCCATGACCGCTTCGGCATGTACATCCATTGGGGGCTGTATTCGCTTGGCGCGAGGCATGAGTGGATGCGGTCCAGAGAGTTTCTCAGCAATGAGCAATATGAAAAATATTTCAAGCATTTTGATCCGGATTTATATGATCCGGAGCTATGGGCTGAGCTTGCCGCGGAAGCGGGCATGAAATATATGGTCGTCACCGCCAAGCATCATGAAGGTTTCTGCCTGTGGGACTCGAAGCTGACGGCTTATAATGCCGTGAACAGTCCGGCCAAGCGGGATTTGCTGCGGCCGATGCTGGATGCTTTTCGCGAGCGCGATATTCGCACGGGCTTGTATTATTCGCTGCTCGACTGGCATCATCCGCATTATACGGTCGATGTGAAGCATCCGCTGCGCTATAATGAGGCGTTTCTGGCGCAAAGCAAGGAGCGGGATTTTGCCAAATATGTTGAGTTTCTGTTCGGCCAGACGAGGGAGCTGCTCAGCGAATATGGCAACATCGATGTGCTGTTCTACGACTTCTCCATTGCCGCCGAAGCGGGCTTTGAGGGCAAAGGCAAGGAGGCATGGCAAAGCGAGCGGCTAGTCCGCATGATTCGTGAGCTGCAGCCGAATATTATGCTCAATGACCGCCTGCAAATAGCGGGAGATATTACGACGCCGGAGCAATATCAGCCGCGGGAGTGGATTAAAGTGAACGGGCAGCGTGTCGTCTGGGAAGCATGCCATACGTTCAGCGGCTCATGGGGCTATTACCGCGACGAGGAATCGTGGAAAAGCATTGATATGCTCGTGCAAATGATGATTGATACGGTAAGCAAAGGCGGCAATTTGCTGCTGAATGTCGGGCCGACAGGGCGAGGCGAATTCGATGAACGCGCGGTGGAGCGCTTGAAGGGAATTGGCGCCTGGATGCGGCGGCACAACCGTTCCATCTATGGCTGTACGGCAGCGCCGGAGGAATATGCTTGTCCGCAGGATTGCCGTTTTACGTATAACCCATCGACGAATCGGCTGTATTTGCATATTTTCAGCTGGCCGTTCAAGCATTTGCACCTATACGGCTTCTCGGGCAAAATCGCCTATGCCCAGCTGCTCCATGATGCTTCGGAAATCCGGATGGTCCAGGGCGAGCAGGAAATGACGATGGAGGCGGGCGCCTTTAACGAAGGGCGGGCTGCCGATACGCTTACATTGGAGCTGCCAGTGAAAAAACCGAACGTCACCGTTCCGGTCATTGAACTGTTTTTAAAATAATCACTTCGGCCGCTGACAGGATGCCTGCATAGGTAGTCACCGTCAGCGGCCCTTGCAATTCCGCTTTCATACAAAAAGCGCGTACCGATTGAGTATCGGTACGCGCTTTGAAGCCGTTACATGGCCGGACACTGTCTGCTGTGTTCATGTCAAACAGCGCAGCACCATTCCGCTATTTACCCAACTACCGCCTCAATAAATTTTTCAAGTGCGGT
Organism: Paenibacillus sp. JT22N7; assembly: GCF_059383875.1. Lineage (NCBI taxonomy): Bacteria > Bacillati > Bacillota > Bacilli > Caryophanales > Paenibacillaceae > Paenibacillus > Paenibacillus sp. JT22N7. The sequence goes on along the minus strand of NZ_JBXENY010000019.1, from coordinate 13,744 downwards.
CGTATCGGTAATATTGTTGTTGCAGTCATGGCTTTTGGCGCACATGTAGTTACCAACAGCTTTGTAGTAGTCGGGGGATGCGCCTGCAGGCCTTTTTTTCGTTATGGCTGAAAATAAAGCAAGCTCCTCAAACCGATTGCACACAAAGCAATAGTTTTTCTTGTTCGTCGGGTTGTAGCGTCCTTCGACGCCGACGAACTGACCATTTACCGGATAAACGATAAACAGCTTGTTGCTCGCGATATCGATCCAGCTTAAATAAGTGACATAGCGATAGTCGATAGCGGCTAGATCGGGCAGCTTGAGCTTTTTATTTTTCGGAAAAAGCTTCTGGATTTGCTTGGCCGTAATGGTCGGAAACTCCGTTAAATAGCCTTCCAATTCCCGCAAATACTTGGCAAAATCCTCTTTCGTCCGCAGCGTCGAGACGGCTTCAAGCATTTGCTTCTGCTCGGCGGCTGCGTCCGGGAACATTTCCATAATTTTAGATTCGGTCGTATATTTAACGGACTCCAAAATTTTACGGTCGGCAACTGTGCCAAGCGCATGCTGCAAAATGCCGGCTTGTTTTTTAATCACATTATATTGATGGTTTCTAATAAATGGTTTACTCATTTAGGTTCAGCCCCTTATTTGTTTTGATCATGCAGTAAATAAGGTGCAAAGCCAAGTATTAGAAACGACATAAGCGTGGCTAGGCGATAACGTATCCGTTATGAGTGCGCCCATGCAAAGTATCGCTTCCAAAACCAGCTCTGCAGTGGGCTGTGCCAATCCGGCAATCTCTAATTGCCATCCATACCGACCTCCTTTTCATTGAATTACCGTTTATTATAGTCAAAACAGCCCCGCTTCTCAATAGCAAATCCCATTCACAGCATGCTTTCAAGCTGCTTTGCGCTACCCATTAAGCTCGAAATCCAGTGTAAATCCGCCGTGATCCCCTTTGTGAAAATGAACCTCCTTATTCCCGAAGCGCTGAACCCAGCAATCGGGCCGTCCGAGAAACGGGCGGGCGAGCTCCGCCGTTTCGTCGCTGAGAAAGTCAGCCGTCGGCAGCCAAGCGCCGCCGCCGGGGAAGGTGCAGCGCTGCTTCCACGCTTCGGGCAGCAGCCACAACGCGACAAGGACGACCGCGCCTGCGAGCTCGGCGCGCCGCCTCATGGCGCGAAGCGTGCCGGATGACAGCGAGCTTCCGGCCGCAATAATGAGCTTGGCGCCGGCAAGCTGCGGCTCGGCCGCGAATTCATCGTAAACGAGCACATTGTTCAGCGGGAAAAATAATGGATGAACCGCAGCGGTTCCATCCCTGTTTGCAGCGGTTGCGGCTGCTGCTGGTGCTGGTGGAAGCGGCGCACCCTCCCATAGCGGGAATTGCTCTTCAGCGATATCAGCCTTCAAGCGATGGCGCGGGAACGTATAGCCGGGAATGTGCATACAGCTGCCATGTGCCGGAAGGGTGCGGTGGCTGAGAAAATGCCATACGTGAAAAATGCTCTGGCTTTCCTGCGGCATGGCAGCAGCCAAGCTGCCGAAGGGTCGCTCATTTTGGCCATAGTTGCTGTCGTCGGAGTGAATGAAGGCAATGTCGGCACTGGCATCCATGTGGCAGTAGGACAGCGGGTGGTCAGGGACAAATTCCTGCCTGAACTGCTGCCAGACGTCTCCAAACGCAGTTTGCTGAAAGCTGTGTCCGTCGAATCGCATCAGCGCATCAACATTTTCAACAAATAAATGGGTAGGACTCATTAAATAGCCCATTCTGAGTGCGGAGGCGAACTCCTCTGGCGAATGGCCGGGAAAGCCCGGGGTGCGAATCGGCCATTCGCCGGCATCTGGTCCCCATAAATCGGCGCACAGCCACAACGGGCGATGGTATTGTTTGGCTGCACCTAGCGCCGTGGCGAGTTGGAGCGATTGGAACGACTCCTTCATTATTTTGGGGCAAAGGGCCATCCCTCCCCGCGCCTGGGCGTGGAACAGCACGGGAAATACCTGCTCGGAAATGAGCGGCACATTAGAAGTGACAGGTGAGGGGCTTGGCACTTGTACCTTGCTCACAATAGAGCGGACATGGGCATCGCGCTTCGCAACCGCAGCGGTCAAGGCTTCCCGCAAAGGAGCGACTTTTTCCTGCTCCCCGGCTGGGCTGCTCCAATGCGGAAACCAGCCATCCTTGCGATACTGCGCCGCATTGATCTGCAAATGCTCAGGCTCATCGTAGAGCAGCCCAATGAGCAGTCCGCTTGCCGCTGCCAGCCGGATTTGGTCGTCTGGAATATCGTAGCGGTTCGTTCCCTCTTCCCACGGGCCGTTAATGTTGCCATACTCATTGCCGAGGCAAAGCTCCATTCCATAGGCGAGCATGTCAGCGAGCAGCTCCTGCTGGCCCTCAAGGCCGGGAAACACATGATGCACGTAAAAATCGGCCTGCAGCTGCTTAAGCTGCTCCATAAAAGCCTGCCTTCCTGGTGGAGGGTCCTGTGAAGGATAGATTTGTCCTGTTCCCGTGCGCATATAAAGCTCTGAAGCCGTCTGCGCCCAAGGGTCCTGCCAGCCGATGACCGTTCCTTGCATGCCGAATTTCATGAGCCCAATTCTCCTTTACTTGGATGTCGGATTTTTTGCTGGCTCCATTTTAACATGGCGGAGGAAACGCTTTCTTTGCTAAAAAGGCAGGCTGGTTTGCAATCTTGTTCATAAAGCGTGGGGCAGAAGGGTTGGCTCAGGCTAAAGGGAGGCGGCAGGCCGATTTTTGAACAAAATCGCAAATAAACGTCCTTGTCCAGACAAGTAAGCTGCAAGGCGCTTCGCTATACTTGAGAAGAAGCGGGAGCTGCAGCGTACACGCCATCAGCAGCCTTTTACCATTTTACAAAAAGCAAAGGATGCGTGAATGAGATGACTAAACAGCGTTATCGGTTAGGTGTAATTGGGCTTGGGGAAGGACGCAGCATTATGTCGGCGGCGCTGGCGAGCGAGCGGTATGAGCTGGTGGCGGTATGTGATTTAAATGAGGAGCTTTGCCAGCAGCGGGCGGAGGAATTCGGCTTTCATGGCTGGACAACCAAATATAGCGATTTATTGGAAAACCCCTTAATTGACGTCATTGCGATATATACGCCAGACCAGCTGCATTTGACGCATATCCGCCAAGCATTGGAGGCGGGCAAGCATGTCATTTGCACGAAGCCGCTGCTGCCTTCCTTGGAGGGCGCGCAGGAGCTGCTGGCCATCATGAAAGGGACAGACAAGCGTTTATTTGTAGGGCAAAGCTCGCGGTTTTTCGAGCCGATGCTTCATCAGCGCAGCGATTACGAGCAGGAGCGGCATGGCGCACTCCAAATGGTGGAGGCGCAATATATAACCGACGGACGCTGGTTTCTTGAAAAAGATTGGAGCCGTCAAAAAGGCTTTAGCTGGATGTACGGCTTTATGATCCACGCTGTTGACCTCGTTCGCTGGTATTTGCCCGGCGTAACGGAGGTTGTGGGCTTCGGCCGCAGCATAGATGCTAGCGGCGAAAGCGGCAACGGCACCGTCGATACTTGGGACTCAATGCGTTTTCTGCTGCGGGATGGGCAGGGACGAATGGCGCAAATTTCCGGCAATTATACAATGCCGACTCTAGGGCAGGCGGTCGAGCCATCTATAAGCTGCGTGCTGCGCGGTACGAATGGCATTTCGCGTGCGGAATATCCGAACTTAAGCTACCATACGCATTTTGCTGAGCAAGGCACAGCCTCTTATTCGTTTGAAGACAAGCATGACTACTACTTCCGCTTTGAAGGCAAAAGCCATCATGCAGGCGAGTACCAAAACTATATTGAATATTTTGCGGATTGTTTAGACAGCGGCGAGCTTCCGCTTCCAGACGCTTCAGAGGCGATACACACGCTTGCCCTGATGGCAGCAATGGAACGCAGCGCAAGCGGCGGCGGCCAGCTTGTACGCATTCAGGATATAAAGGATGAATTCGGTATTGTTTAGCAAGCTTTCAGGCTTCATATTGCAGAAAAGCAGAAAAGCAGAAAAGCAGAAAATCATAAAAGCATAAAAGCAGGCAGAGGCAGAGGCTTGGAAGAAATCTAAAAAACAGCATGGGGAGGGGAGCAGCATGAAGCTGACGTATGACAAGCCGGCAAGCATTTGGACGGAGGCGCTTCCCGTCGGAAACGGGCGGCTTGGCGGGATGGTTTTTGGCGGCGTTGATGCGGAGCGCATTCAGCTGAATGAGGATACGCTTTGGTCGGGAAGTCCGCAGGATTGGAATAATCCGTTAGCGTTGGGGGCTTGGGCGGACATGCGCCGCTGCATTAAAGAGGGCGATTACGAGGAGGCTGAGCGAATAAGCAAAGCTTCGACGATGGGGCCTTATACGCAAAGCTATATGCCGCTAGGCGATGTTCAGCTCCGCTTTTATCACGGGCAATTGACGGAAGAATATAGGCGCGAGCTGGATATGGCAAACGGCATCGCGAGAACGATATATCGAATTGGCAAGGTTGTTTATACACGGGAAGTATTCGCTTCGCATCCCGATCAGGTAATCGTCATCCACCTGACCGCAAGCGAGCCCGGGAAGCTGAGCTTCAAGGCAAGTCTCAGCAGTCCGCTGCGCAGCCGCACCGCTCCTGTACGTGACGGTTTGCTGCTTACCGGTTATTGTCCGGAGCAGGTTTATCCGAATTATTATGAGACGGATGAGCCGATTAGATACGGGCAGCCGGATACGACGAAGGCTATGCGTTTTGCGGCGCTCCTAGGCATTAGAGCCGCTGGGGGCTCGTGGTCGGCGGATGCGGATGGGCTTCATGTGGAAGGGGCGACAACGGCGACGCTGTATGTCTCAGCCGCAACGAGCTTTAATGGCTATGACCGCTGCCCAGGGACAGAGGGCAAAGATGCTGAGCTGACGGCGGGCGCCTATTTGACAGCGGCTGCGGAGAAGCCATTCGAAACGCTGCTTCGTGCGCATGGTGACGATCACCGAGCATTATTTGGCAGAGTTGCTTTTCAGCTAGAAGGCTCCAGCTTGCCCGAACACTTTCCGACGGATCAAAGAATCGCCGAATATGGCGCAACTGACCCCCATCTCGTAGAGCTGCTGTTTCATTACGGACGTTATTTAATGATCGCAAGCTCCAGATCAGGCACGCAGCCGACGAATTTGCAAGGCATATGGAATCAGGATGCCCGGCCGATCTGGAGCAGCAATTATACGCTCAATATTAATACGCAAATGAATTATTGGCCTGCGGAGCTGTGCCATTTGGCCGAATGCCATGAGCCGCTGCTTGACTTTATTGCCGATTTGTCCGTAACGGGGCAGGCAACCGCAGCGGTTAATTATGGCTCCCGGGGCTGGACCGCCCATCATAATTCGGATATATGGCGGCAATCCGCGCCTCCAGGCGATTACGGGCATGGCAATCCGCTATGGGCGAACTGGCCGATGAGTGCCGCTTGGCTCTGCCAGCATTTATGGGAGCATTATCGCTTTGGCGGGGATATCGGCTACTTAGCGCAGCGAGCTTACCCCGTTATGAAGGGCGCGGCCCAGTTTTATTTGGATTGGCTGGTCGAAAACGAGCAGGGCATGCTCGTCACTTCCCCCTCCACCTCGCCGGAGCACCGCTTCCGGCTGGAGGACGGACGAACGCCAGCACTGAGTGTTGCTTCAACGATGGATATGAGCCTCATTCGCGAGCTGTTTGAGCATTGTTTGGCGGCCCATGAGCAAATTTGTGCTTCTGCGGCAGTCGAAAGGGCAAGCTGCTTTGAATCGGAATCGGAATCGGAACAGGGACAGGAACAGGAACAGGAACAGGAACAGGAACGGAAACGGGAATGGGAACCGGATGTGGAATCGGAATATGAATCCGTAGAGGAAGGGCACTTTTTGCAGCAATTAGAAGCTGCTCTGCCTAAGCTGCTCCCGGCAAGCATTGGCAAGCATGGCCAACTGCAAGAGTGGTCCCAAGACTACGAGGACGAGGATCGTTTCCATCGTCACGTATCGCATCTATATGCGGTCTATCCGGGTGATGGCTGGTCAGCGGAAAGTACGCCGGAGCTTTATGAAGCCGCCCGCATCGCCTTGGATCGGCGGGGCGACGGGGGAACAGGCTGGAGCCTCGGCTGGAAGGTCAATCTATGGGCAAGGTTCGGAGATGGCAATCGGGCGTATGCGTTAATTAAGCGGATGCTTACGCTTATCCCGGATGATGGGGTGATGGATTTTGAGCGGGGCGGCGTGTATGCGAATTTGTTCGATGCGCATCCGCCCTTTCAGATTGACGGCAACTTTGGCGTAACAGCTGGAATGGCCGAACTGCTCGTGCAGTCGCATGCGGGCAGGCTGCAGTTGCTGCCAGCACTGCCGGACGCTTGGCCAACTGGCAGCGTCAGCGGCCTCCGCGCCCGCGGCGGCTTCGAGGTCGCCATCGCCTGGCGTGATGGCAAGCTGCAAGCGGCAGAGCTGCTTGCCCACCGCAGCGGCCCATGTGTGCTGTATGCAGGTACAGCGCTGCGGATAGAGCCGCACGGGAAAGAAATGGCGCTGGTGGTGGAGGAGAAAACGCCACTGCATTATTATTTTCAGGCTGAGCAGGGGAATGTGTATCATATTCATCTAAAATAAATGGATACTCCTTCCTTTTTTTGAAGGACACAGATTCCGCTAATCTGGCTTTTGCTCCGATTTCAGACCGTACGCGGACAGGAAAGCCGCTATTGCCCTCATTATCCCGTCCAAATGACTATTGGCACTACATTAGCGGCTCCTGGGTCCGCAGACTATGCCGAAACCCGTGATCCGGTTGAAATAGCGGCTGCTGTGTCCACCAAGTCTATCATTGTGCAGGGATCAAACCCCTGAAACGAAGCGATTGAAGCTGCTTTTCGGTACGTAGGCCCATATTCAAGAGAGGTGGCAGAGTGAAATGTTCGGAAGTAGCGGGAATCTGTTGGCACTGGCTTTTTTAAAGCTGGCGCGCTTACGTTTGCATACATGCACTAGCACAAATGCACTAGCAAAGACGTACGCAGCGGACCGCTGTGTGCGTCTTTTTTTATAGAAAAACAAGATATAAGCTATAGGAACAGCCAATCCTATCTATTTTCCAGTAGCTGTGCAGGGACAGAATATATTCATACATAAAATTGAATTTTTATTCTTAAATTCGTATTATAATTCATATATTCAGAGAAGCCAGCTTTTTTCGAGCGGCAAAGATCAAAAGCATTTTATGACAGGAGATATACAATGAAAGTAAGCAAAAATACAGCTGAGCATTATAGTTGGGGAGACCGTTGTGATGGCTGGCATTTAGTTAAAAACCAAGATTTAAGCATTATTCATGAACGAATGCCGGCAAATACTTCGGAAGTAAAGCATTATCATCAAACTGCTCGGCAATTTTTCTTCGTTTTATCAGGTACAGCTACTATGGAAATAGGCGATAAAGTTGTCATTATAAATGGGCAAGAGGGAATGGAGGTTTCCCCTCATATTCCGCATCGAATGTCCAATCAGAGCAATGCTGAAATTGAATTTCTCGTCATTTCTCAGCCGAATAGCAAAGGCGATAAGATTATAGCCGATTAATCCAATGTGAAACCCCAGCTTGTTCGGGTTGTCCGCGACTGGCTATAATTGAAGCTTGCATATGCAAGGGGCCATACTCTCATTAAAGGAACCAACTGGCGCAATAAAAAGCGAATATGCTATGATCGATAGGAATAGGGAAGAAGGTTGTGAGCATATGGATTTATTTTCTTATCAGGAAGCGGAGACGCCGCGGGCGAGGCTGCTAGCCGACCGGATGCGGCCGCAGACGCTGGATGAATATATTGGGCAAGAGCATATCATTGGAGAGGACAAGCTGCTGCGCCGGGCGATTGAAGGGGATCAGGTATCGTCCATTTTGCTGTACGGCCCGCCGGGCTGCGGCAAGACGACGCTGGCCAACATTATTTCCAAGCGGACAGCGGGCGAGTTCGTCAAGCTGAACGCCGTTGACGCTTCGGTGAAGGATGTGCGCGAAGTCATTGAGCAAGCCCGTCTGAGCAAGACGATGTATGGCAAAAAAACCATTTTGTTCCTCGACGAGGTGCATCGCTTCAACACCGCAAGACAAGATGCGCTGCTGCCAGCGGTTGAGCAGGGGATTATTATTTTTATTGGCGCGACGACGGAAAATCCGTTCCATCATGTAAATGGGGCGCTTCTGTCGCGCTCGACGCTGTTTCAATTGGAGCCGCTCGGTCCGCAGCATGCGCTGGAGTCGATGAAGCGGGCGCTGGCCGATAAGGGACGCGGGCTGGGCTTTATGGAGCTGCACTGCGACGAGGAGGCGCTGGCGCATATTGCGAATATGGCAGGCGGCGACATTCGCCGCGCCTTGAACGCGCTGGAGCTGGCCGCGGTGACGACGCCATCTGAGCCGGACGGCTCGGTACATATTACGCTGGAGGTTGCGCAGGAATCGATTCGCAATCGCGCGGTCAAAGCCGATCAATCGACGCAATACGATGTGCTGTCTGCGTTTCATAAAAGCGTTCGCGGCTCCAGCGATGCGGCGCTGTTCTGGTTTTTGTACGCGGTGGAGAGGCTTGGCATGGACCCGATGACGTTTATCCGCCGGCTGATCGTCGCTTGCAGCGAGGACATTGGACTTGCGAATCCGCAAGCGATGGTGCAGGCGGTAACGGCGATGGACGCCTATCACAAGATCGGCTGGCCGGAGGCGAAATACAATGTGTCGCAAGCGATTTTGTTCGCGGTAGAAAGCCCGAAATCAAATGCGACGGCGCTGGCCATCGGCAAGGCGATGACGATGATGGAGGGGCTTGGCGCAGCCGAGGTGCCGCTGCATTTGCGCGATACGCACTATAAGGGCTCGGCGCAGCTTGGCCACGAAGGCTACAAGTACCCGCATGATTATCCGGGGCATTATGTGCAGCAGCAATATTTGCCGGACAAGCTGCGGGAAATGAGCTTTTATCAGGCAACCGAGCAGGGCATGGAGGATAAAATCCGGCAAAACCAAGAGCTGCGGAAACGTCCGAAGGGGAAGAAATAGCCGCTTGAGGGACAGAATGGCAACCTTCTAATGCCAGCCAATGAGGTCTACACTTTACGCGGGTGCGACCAAGACGAAACGGCAGAAACCTTTTTCTGGGCCGCCGACCCGGATCCCGCAAAATAACACCAAACTAAGGAGCTGTATAAACCTATGAAGCTGTTAACATTCACGGAGCAAGGTGCAGAGCGTTTGGGAGTAAAGACGGAGCAAGGCATTCTCGATGTGGCGGCAGCCAGCGTAGCTTGTAAAGGCAGTGCATCCGTACCTCAAAATATTCATCAGGTCATTGAAGGCGGGGCGGAGGCCGTTGAAGCCCTTCACCGTCTGGAAGGCGAAGCGATAAGCCGCGCAGCGGAGCTTGGCCCGGTATTTCTCGATGAAGCGGAGCTCACGTTTGCCCCTGCTGTGACAAGCCCTGGCAAAATCCTTTGCATCGGCCTCAATTACCGCAAGCATGCGGAGGAGTCCAATGCGGCCATTCCCGAGGTGCCGATTTTGTTCAGCAAATTCAACAATACGCTCGCTGCCCATGGAGAAGCAGTGCCGCTTCCTATTGCCTCCGAGAAGGTGGATTATGAGGCGGAGCTAGCGATTGTCATTGGCAAAGAAGCGAAGCATGTGACGGAGGAGGAAGCGCTCAGCTACGTATTCGGCTACTGCGCTGCCAATGATTTGTCGGCTCGCGATTTGCAAATGCGGACAGGCCAGTGGCTGCTGGGCAAAACGTGCGACAAATTTGCGCCGCTCGGCCCTTATCTCGTAACAGCGGACGAGGTCGGAAATCCGAATGAGCTGGACATGAAATGTATCGTAAACGGCGAGGTGCGCCAGCATTCGAACACGAGCGATATGATTTTCAGCTGCAAGGAAATCGTCAGCTATGTTTCGCGCCATATGACGCTGTTGCCGGGCGATGTCATCTTGACGGGTACGCCTGAAGGCGTCATGCTCGGTTATCCGGAGGACAAGCAAAGCTTCCTCAAGGCAGGGGACCGCGTTACAATCGAAATTGAAAAGCTCGGCAGCTTGACGAATCTTATGATTCGGGAACAATAATGAATGCAATAAAAAAGCAAGGAAGCCTAGGCTAATGCCGCCAGCGTCCTTGCTTTTTTTGCTATAAAAATGATAAGTGCTTCTCCAATCCATTGCTTCAGGCAATGGCAAACATGAGTGCGCCGTAGCCAAAGGCAGCAGCCAGCAGCCCCATCGCAAAAGCAGGCATCAGCTGTTCGCTGCGGTACATCCGGAAAAAACCGACAATCATCACAACAGCTGATGCAAGCAGCAGCCAGCTATCTAGCCCAAGTGAAAAATGAAGCGTAATATCAGGGCTAAAGCTGCCTTTATAAATCGTTGTGAACAGAGAAGAAGGTGCTGTTGTTTGCAGCGTTTCCTTCACCTCATGCGGCGGAGCCTGTTGGCCTAGCACGCTTGTGGCGATAAAAATCAGCAATGCGACGATGCTTTCTGCCTTAATCCAAGGGAGCGGGCGGAAAGCGGCGTTATGCTTAAGCTTGTTTTTGTAGCCAAAGCCGTTCGAATACGCGAGCAGCAGCAGCGGCAGCAGCAATAGGTGCTTGATTAACAACATCTGCCCATACGGCAGCATCCAGGCGTTTACGTATTCGGGCGTCGTAAAGGTCATTAATGCAATGCCCGCTGAAATGGCTACGAAAAAACAGCCGAAGGCGAGCGTTGAGAACCAGGATAAAAACGGCTCCCAATGGCTTTCATCTTTCGAAAACAAGCTTATCGTAATGACAATGCCGAGCCAAATCGTGACGGCTATAAAATGGGCGCTGTGAATGACGATCCCTTTCAGCCCATACAGCGATGAGGCGTGGCTGGCATAACCGAGCCATACGGCAAGCAGCAACGTTATGAACAGCCCAACCTTCGGCATATGTCGGTCCTGCCGGAAGGACTTCATTCCGAGCAGGACCGACAGGCCGAGGGAGCTAAGCAGGGTCCAGATTAAGGCTTTGCCTGCTACGGCATCAAGCAGCAGGCTTTTCATCATTTGCCCATAGCTGAGTTCAAAATCTGCTGCGAAAGTGCGTGCCGTTTGATCAAGCGGGACAAACGAAAGCACAGGAATAGCAAGCGCGCAGGCAAGCAGCAAGCGATTAGGGACAATAACCTGCGGACGCTTGCCCTCCGGCACGAGACGCAAAGTAAATGCGCCCATTAACAACGCAAAGCATACATATAGAAGCGTCTCGCTCAAATAAATCATTTTTTACGTCTTCTCGCAGCGGCAGCGATCACGGCAATGAGGAGAATGACGACGACAATGATGATTACGCTCGTTGTGGAGCTGCTAGCTTTTCCCTCCGTTTGGGTGGCGGCGTCTGTTGCCGGCACAGCGCTTGCCGCAGGACTTGCCGTTTCAAGGGCAGGTGACTCGGTAGCCGCTGCATCAGGCGTTGACGAGCTTTCAGGGGAAGGGGATGCCGATGCAGGCTGCTCGCTTGCAGCAGCTTCCGGCGCATTGACAGTGAAGCTGTAGTCGCCCTCAATCGCGTGGCCATCAGCGCCGATAATCGCCCATTTTACCGTGTATATCCCATTCTCCAGCGCCGTTGGAACGGCACCGCTCATCGTTTTTCCATCTACAACGACTTCATCGGTTGCAATTTGCTCGCCGGCCGCGTTCAAGAGCTTGAATGTGCTGAGCTTCTCAATATCGGTATTGAAGGAAAGCGAAATTTGAGCAGGTGATGCGGTTACCGTCTCGTCTACGGCAGGTGAAGCTTGCTCGATTTTGGAATGGGCGAAAGCTGCACCCGGAATTAGCCAAATAACAGCCAGCATAATTAGAATGATTCGTTTCATGTTGTTCCTCCTTGTAAGCCAAAGCTTAATATGTTGTAGCAAGCTGTTAGCATTATATCAGATATAGGGGGGTGACATACGGCCTACCTTGCCGCAAATTATAGGCGACTTTATGAACTTTTGCAAAAAAACGCTAGGTCTATGCTGAATAATGTACGGACTACGACGAATACACATAATTACCGTCACTGAAAACGGCGAGAGATGGACGAGGGGGTGCGCCTACCGTCACCGGAGTATTTTCTGGGGCAGGGCAGGCGAAGCCGCATTGGGTGAAACGATTCAGGTTGTGCTGTTTGCAGGGTTATTGCTGGCTAACGGTTTTTTCGCCGCGGCGGAGGCAGCTATGCTGCGTTTACGTTCCGATCAGCTGCACAAGCTGCATGCCGGGCGCCGTTTATCAAGAAGAGCTGCTGTTTCTGCCGCCATGCTGCGCGAGCCTCGTATTTATTTAAACGCCTGCCAGCTTGGCCTAACCATCGCATCGCTTGGAATGGGCTGGCTGGGTATTCCTGCATTCCGCCTGCTCTTTGGTTCATGGCTTGCTGGAGTGAATGGGCGAGTCCCAATCGCTCCAGCCGTAGTGGAAGCGGGCGCTGTAGCAGCCGCTTTGCTGCTGGCTGCTGTGCTGCACAGCGTCTGCGGCGGACTCGTTCCGAAGGCGCTGGCAGGACTTCGCGCAGAGCAGGTCGTTGCGGCTGCAGCCGCACCTTTATTTTATTTTCATAAAATGGTGTATCCGATGGCGCGGCTGCTGGACGTATTGTCCAGTTGGCTAGTTAAGGATGGCGATGTCCGGATGGGAGTCGGCTCCGTCCATGCGTACTCCAGTCAGGACATTCGGCTGCTGCTCAAGGAAAGCAAGCGTTGCGGACTCATTCATCATACGGAGCTGCTGCTTGTTGATAATATTTTCAAATTTACAGAAACGCATGCGAGAGAAATTATGATTCCCCGCCGGGAGGTCATCTGCTTGTATGCCCAGCTATCGCTTGAGGAAAATAAACAGATGGCGCTTGCCGAAATGCACACGCGGTATCCCGTCTGTGAAAGCGACAAGGACGATATTATCGGCTTTGTCCATATTAAAGATTTATGGAAGGATGCGCAGCATACGCTGACCGACATCCGTCAGATTTTACGCCCGATTATGACGGTGCCGGAGTCGATATTCATTCGGGAGCTGCTGGGCCAAATGCAGGAGAGCAAATCGCAAATTGCGATTTTAATAGATGAATATGGCGGGACTTCAGGCATCGTGACGCTGGAAGACATTATGGAGGAAATCGTCGGTGAAATTCAGGATGAGTTTGACGAGGAGCGGGCGATGATTGAGCCGCTTGGCGAAGGGAGCCACTCGATTAGCGGAATGATGCAAATTGAGGAGGTAAACAGCTGCCTCGGGACGAATATTAGCTTTGACAACTTTGATACGATTGGCGGCTGGATGTATTCCCAGTTGGAAAACCTGCCCCGCAAAGGCAACCGTGTAAAAGTAGCCGACCATTTCGAGCTCGTCATCGAGGAGACGGATCATTACCGCATTTCCCGTATTCGCGTGAGCCGGCTCGCTGCTTCCCCTTCAGACAAGGAAAATGAGGGGGTAATGGGTGGCACTGGAAACGTTGATGGCAAAGGAAAGGGAACAGGGACAGGAACTGGAACCTAAGGGCGCTGTACGTATAAAAAAAAGGAACCTCCTCCTCTAAAATGTACCCCTTGTAAAGGACAATTAAAAAAAGGTTAGGCCACTTCAAGCTGCTGTCTGTATCGTGCAGGCGGCAGCTTATTTAAGTTCCATTGACCTCGATAATGAT
>NZ_JBXENY010000018.1:0-65846 GCF_059383875.1 Paenibacillus sp. JT22N7 | reverse complement strand
ACCACGCGTTCCCATCCCGAACACGACCGTTAAGCCCTCCAGCGCCGATGGTACTTGGACCGCAGGGTCCTGGGAGAGTAGGACGTCGCCAAGCACGAGAAGCCTGCCGCAATCATTGCGGCAGGTTTTTTGTTATCCTGTAAACTGATACATAATCATATAGCGAAAATGCTGTGCACAACTTATCTACAGTCGTGGATGAGGTGCATAGTATTTTTTTGTGGAAAGAATAAGTCCGTATTCGCAAGGTTGTTCACATGTGAGTAAGTTTAATTAGCCTTATATGAACATAATGTAAACACGAGTTATGCACATTCGTTCACTTTTTATGCACAGCCTGTTTATAAATAGGTCCGATCTACGCTGGTCGGGTATAAATAGTGCTTTTTCGCATCATGCTAGGTAGTAGCCTTGTGTATAAATGCTTGTGGATGAATAGTCAGAAAATTAAGATTCCATCTCTTGACCTTTCTTAAATTTTGCGTATAATAAAGTTAAAGTCAAAGAAAGTCAAAGTCAGTTGGAGCTGCATATGAATAAGCGTAAGCTTGTGCTCTATGCAGTACCAGGGAGGTTGGTGATATGCGAAACATTTCCGATCTCATTGAACAGTATTTAAAGAATATGCTGCAGGAAAGCACGGAAGGCTCGGTGGAAATACAGCGCAATGAGCTGGCTGAGAAGTTCTCGTGCGTCCCTTCCCAGATTAATTACGTTATAAGTACACGTTTTACGCTGGAGAAGGGTTACATGGTTGAATCGAAGCGTGGAGGCGGAGGCTATGTCCGGATTCAACGGGTAGAGCTGCCAGCCTTGCAGACGATTCAATTTCATATTCGGCAGACGATTGGAGATTGCGTGGAGCAGAGCGTGGCGGAAGGGCTGATTTATCAGCTTGAAGAAGCGCTGTTGGTGACGAAGCGCGAAGCACAGCTGCTGCGGGCAGCAATTGATCGGGAAACGATTGCCGTCAAGCTCCCGCTGCGAGATGAGGTAAGGGCCCGTTTGCTAAGAGCGATGCTTATATCGCTTCTGGTTAAATAACTTTACCGTGCGTAAGTGCATGGAAAGGGGTGATTTGTCTTGATTTGTCAGGAATGCGGCAAGAAGCCGGCAACGCTTCATTTTACGAAGATTGTCGGTGGAGAGAAGACAGAGTTTCACATTTGTGAAGCTTGTGCGCGTGAACGGGGTGAAGGCATTCCGGGAACGGCGAATGGCTTCTCCATCCACAGCTTGCTGTCGGGTCTGCTTGATTTTGATCCATCTGGAACATCGGGTTCAGCAGGGACGAAGCCTTGCCCGGTCATACGCTGTGACGAATGCGGATTCACTTATGCACAGTTCAGCAAGATCGGACGCTTTGGCTGCAGCGCCTGCTACAAACATTTTTCAGATAAGTTAGATCCGCTGCTCAAAAGGGTACATGGTAGTACGGTGCATACGGGGAAAATTCCGAAACGCTCCGGAGGGCAATTGCAAAATAAACGAGAACTTGATCAGCTCAGACGCGAGCTGTATGATCGTATTGAGCAAGAAGAATTTGAAAGTGCGGCTCAAATCAGGGATCGTATTCGTGAGCTTGAGCGTAAAATAGCAGAGCTGTAAGTCGTGAAGTAAGGAGGATACCTCTTGAAGAGTCGTCGTTTTTCAGAGCAAGCGTTAAGCGATTGGATGAAAGGGGATGGTCCCGAGTCAGATATCGTCATCAGCAGCCGAATACGCATTGCCAGAAATTTAAACCATCATCCGTTTCCGTTGCTGGCTACGAAGGAGCAGTCGCTTGAGGTTATGGAGCAGCTGGCTGCTATCGGGGCATCTGGAAAGCTTGAGCCTATCGGCCATTTTGATACGATCGTGTTATCCGATCTTACGGAGCTGGAGAAGCGTGTATTGGTTGAAAAGCATTTGATCAGCCCTAATCTGGCTAATGAATCTCGAGGCGGAGCCTTCATCCTCAGCGATAATGAATCGGTGAGCATTATGATTAATGAAGAAGACCATCTGCGAATTCAATGTCTGTATCCGGGTTTTCAAATTCAGGAAGCTTGGACGCTGGCGAATCGGATCGATGATATTTTTGAGGCAGAGACCGAATATGCTTTTGATGAGAAACGCGGTTATTTAACGACATGCCCGACCAACGTTGGAACAGGCATTCGCGTATCCATTATGGTGCATTTGCCGGCACTTGTGCTATCATCGCAAATCAATCGGATTTTGCAGGCGGTCACGCAGGTAGGGCTCGCGGTTCGCGGATTGTATGGGGAAGGCAGCGAAGCGCTAGGCAATGTGTTTCAAATCTCGAACCAAATTACACTCGGTCAATCTGAACCGGAGATTATTGAGAACTTGTACAGCGTAGCTAAACAAATTATTGAGCATGAGAAAGCAGCTCGAATAAGGCTCCTAGCTGAGTCTAAGCTGCGCATTGAAGATAGAGTAAAGCGGTCTTATGGGATTTTATCCTATGCGGCTATTATGGATACGAAGGAAGCAGCACAGCGGCTTTCAGATGTAAGGTTGGGCGTTGATTTGGGATTGCTGGATAATATAACGCCTCAAGTCATGAATGAATTAATGATTATGACGCAGCCTGGCTTCTTGCAGCAAGTATTTAAGGAAACGATGAATGCGGAGCAGCGGGATTATCGCCGGGCAGAACTTATTCGCAAGCAGTTGCGAAGTCAAATGGAACATGGGGGTGCGTAACGATGATGTTCGGAAGATTTACGGAACGGGCACAGAAGGTGCTTGCATTGGCGCAGGAAGAAGCAGTTCGTCTTGGACATAACAATATTGGTACAGAGCATATTTTACTTGGATTGATTCGTGAAGGGGAAGGCATCGCCGCGAAAGCGCTGATTGGACTTGGCCTGGGCCTAGAGAAAATCCAGGATGAGGTTGAGGCTTTGATCGGAAGAGGCCAGGAGCAGCCGACGAATATTGCCTATACGCCACGTGCGAAAAAGGTCATTGAGCTCTCTATGGATGAAGCGAGAAAGCTGGGCCATACGTATGTGGGTACGGAGCATATTTTGCTCGGACTCATTCGTGAAGGCGAAGGGGTTGCAGCCCGCGTGCTGAACAATCTCGGCATCAGCTTGAATAAAGCGCGTCAGCAAGTGCTGCAATTGCTTGGCAGTAGCGAAGCCATCTCCAGCAACCATGGCGCTCCATCAAATGTGAGCACGCCAACGCTGGACGGACTTGCCCGCGATTTGACCTCCTTCGCTAAAGAAGGCAATCTCGATCCGGTTATTGGCCGCAGTAAAGAAATCGAGCGCGTTATTCAGGTGCTTAGCCGCCGGACGAAAAACAATCCGGTTCTCATCGGGGAACCCGGCGTTGGTAAAACGGCGATAGCCGAAGGACTGGCGCAAAAAATTATTGCAAACGAAATTCCAGAAACGCTGCGCGACAAACGCGTAATGACGCTCGATATGGGCTCTGTCGTAGCTGGTACGAAATACCGCGGTGAGTTTGAGGACCGCTTGAAAAAAATTATGGATGAAATCCGCCAGGCCGGCAATATCATCCTCTTCATCGATGAGCTGCATACGCTGATCGGTGCAGGTGGGGCTGAGGGAGCGATTGATGCTTCGAATATTTTGAAGCCGGCGCTAGCACGGGGAGAGCTGCAATGTATCGGTGCGACTACGCTGGATGAATACCGCAAATACATCGAGAAGGATGCTGCGCTGGAGCGCCGTTTCCAACCGATTACGGTAGATCAGCCTTCGCCGGAAGAAGCGGTACAAATTTTGTACGGCCTGCGCGATCGTTATGAAGCCCATCACCGGGTGAAAATTACGGATGAAGCGATTGTTCAAGCTGTTAAGCTGTCCGACCGCTACATTACGGATCGTTTCCTGCCGGATAAAGCGATTGACCTAATTGATGAAGCGGGCTCGAAAGTTCGCCTCAACTCATATACGATTCCGCCGAACCTCAAGCAGCTGGAAAACCGTCTGGAGGATATCCGCAAGGAGAAAGACTCCGCTGTTCAAAGCCAGGAGTTTGAGAAAGCGGCTGCGCTTCGCGATACCGAGCAGAAGATGCGTGAAGAGCTCGATATCACGAAAAATCAATGGAAAGAAAAACAAGGACGTACCGATTCCGAAGTGACACCTGAGGATATTGCACAGGTAGTAGCGAGCTGGACCGGCATTCCGGTAAGCAAGCTGGCAGAGGAAGAAACCGAGCGTCTGCTGAAAATGGAATCCATTCTTCACGGCCGTGTCATCGGCCAGGAAGAAGCAGTCAAAGCGGTATCGCGCGCTATGCGCCGTGCTCGTGCTGGCCTGAAGGATCCGAAGCGTCCGATGGGTTCATTCATTTTCCTCGGTCCAACTGGTGTAGGTAAAACCGAGCTTGCACGTGCGCTTGCAGAAGCGATGTTCGGCGATGAAAATGCGATTATCCGCATCGATATGTCGGAATATATGGAGAAGCATTCGACTTCCCGTCTCGTTGGGGCGCCTCCGGGATATGTTGGTTATGAGGAAGGCGGTCAATTGACCGAGAAAGTACGCCGTAAGCCATATTCGGTTGTATTGCTCGATGAGATTGAGAAAGCTCATCCAGAAGTATTCAACATTTTGCTGCAAGTGCTGGAAGATGGCCGTCTGACTGACTCTAAAGGTCGTGTAGTCGATTTCCGCAATACGCTGATCATTATGACGTCGAACGTGGGCGCGGATCAAATTAAACGGAATTCTTCGCTGGGCTTCACAGCTGTTCATGACGCTGGCCGTGACTTCATTCAAATGAAGGATAAAGTAATGGCTGAGCTCAAAAAGAGCTTCCGTCCGGAGTTTCTGAACCGGATCGACGAAACGATCGTGTTCCACTCGCTGGAGCAGGAGCATATCGCCGAAATCGTCACTTTGATGTCCGACGATTTGCGCAAACGTCTGCGTGAGCAAGATGTAGACTTCTTGCTGACCGATACGGCGAAGGCGTTCCTCGCGAAAGAAGGCTTCGATCCGCAGTATGGTGCTCGTCCATTGCGCCGTGCGATTCAGAAGCATATCGAAGACCGTTTGTCCGAGGAATTGCTCGTTGGCAACATTCAAAAAGGCGACCGCTTCACGATTGATGAGAAGGATGGCGCGTTGACGGTAACCAAATCGGAGCCTCTTGATTTGGAGAAAGCGTCCGAAGAGCCGGCAGCTAAATCATAATCAAAAAGTGAGGATGCTGCACAGCTGATTACAGCTTATCCGCGCATCCGGCGAGCTAGCTTTATGCAGCTAGGCACAAAAATAGAAAGCTTCCAGAACCCGTGAACTTGACGGATTCTGGAAGCTTTTTTTATGCCTTAAACAGACAATCTTCATTCATTTTTATTTGACAATGAGAATCATTATCGTGTATCTTATAAGAGTAGACATTACTTTGAACATACACTCTTTCATATACAATGGCGAAGACTGGAACAGATGACGGAAGGCGGTAATAAGGATGGGTTTGCATGCTGCCAGAATAACGGCTGAAGAGGCGTCATATTTATCAAATGATTATATTAAGCAGTTCGTTAGAGCTGCACACATGGATTTTGACAAGGTAAAGCAAATGCTGAGTGAAGAGCCCGAGCTGCTGCACGCTTCCTGTGACTGGGGCGATGGCGATTGGGAAAATGCGCTAGGCGCAGCCGCTCATGTCGGGCGCAGGGATATTGCGCTGTATTTGCTGGAGCGTGGAGCAAGGCTGGATCTTTTTGCTGCTGCGATGTTAGGCAAGCTGGAAGTGGTTCATGCGATTTTAAGAGACGACCCCGCGGCGAAAGATGCCATTGGCCCGCATGGAATTCCACTCATCGTTCACGCCAAGATGGGTGGCGAGGAATCGCGCTTGGTTTATGCTTATTTGGAAAGCCTTCAGGCTTGATAGGAGGAGTAACATCATGATCGTGGTCACGAACACCATTAAAGTGAAAAAAGGGCACGGGGAAGCCGTAGCCGAGCGGTTCCAGCATACGAAGGGAATTGAGCTTTCTCCCGGCTTTATCCGGATGGAAGTGCTGCTTATGGAAAACTTGGTGGACTATGATGAGCTGAGAGTCGGCACAACATGGGAAAATAAAGCGTCGTTTGAAGGCTGGGTCAACAGCGACTCCTTCCGTCAGGCACATGCGCATCGTCAAACGAAAGCAGGAGAAGGCTGCAAAAGTCAGCAAAATGAAGTCATTATGCTGGGCTCCCAGCTTTCAACGCACCGGGTTATTGTGGCGCGGCAAGCGGCTATCCAAGCTTAAACGATAGCGTGTATAGGTTGTCTTTTTCAGAAAGTTCCCTTCTTCCTCTTGTGGATGACAGGGAACTTTCTTGCTGTATAAGGAAGTAGGGGTTTATACAATCCACATTAAATGGTAAACTTTTAATGATAGTGTTTTTAGTAAAAGGAGCCGGACATGGCAAAAATAAAAACGAAATTCGTATGCAATGAATGTGGAACAGAGTCGCCTAAGTGGATGGGCAAATGCCCAGGGTGCCAGTCATGGAATTCCATGATTGAAGAGAAGGAAACCGTTGTCAAGACGCAGGGAGTCGGTTTGCGTGTTGCGCAAACGAAAGAAAAGCCACAGTCGATCATACATATAGAGAGCGGGAAGGAACCGCGCATTGAAACGAGCTTGAAGGAGCTGAACCGCGTACTTGGCGGGGGCGTTGTGCCGGGCTCCCTTTTGCTGGTAGGGGGCGACCCCGGTATCGGAAAATCCACGCTGCTGCTGCAAACCTCGCATGCACTGGCAACGAAGGGATTGAAGGTTCTCTATATTTCAGGTGAGGAATCGGTGCGGCAGACAAGATTAAGAGCGGATCGGCTTGGTGCGCTGACGGAGTCCTTGTATGTGCTTTGCGAAACGAACATGGATCATATTAACGAGGCGATTGAATCGGTGGACCCCGATTTTCTCGTTATTGACTCCATCCAGACGGTTTATGATCCGGGTGTGCAATCAGCGCCGGGCAGCGTATCTCAGGTTCGGGAATGCACCGCGCATTTCATGCGAGTCGCCAAAATCAAAGGGATTGCAACGGTGCTGGTCGGGCATGTGACGAAGGAAGGCGCCATCGCCGGACCGCGGATGCTGGAGCATATGGTCGATTGCGTATTGTATTTTGAAGGTGAGCGCCATCATACCTACAGGCTGCTGCGCGCGGTTAAAAACCGGTTTGGGTCGACGAATGAGATCGGAATTTTTGAAATGGGCGAGGAAGGCTTGCGTGAGGTGCTGAATCCTTCTGAGCTGTTTTTATCAGAGCGCCCGCTTGGCGTAGCAGGTTCTATTGTTGTAGCAAGCATGGAGGGAACCCGTCCTGTATTGGTGGAATTGCAGGCGCTGGTGGCGACGACTAATTTCCCTTCGCCGCGCCGTATGACGGCCGGGCTTGACCATCATCGCATGGCGCTGATCATTGCAGTGCTTGAGAAGCGCAACGGCATGTTTCTCCAGACGCAGGATGCTTATTTAAATGTCGCAGGCGGCATTAAGCTCGATGAGCCAGCCGTTGATTTAGCAGCAGCGGTATGTCTCGCTTCGAGCTTTCGGGATGCGCCAACGAGACCTTACGATGTTGTGTTCGGGGAAGTTGGATTGACGGGCGAGGTACGTGCTGTCTCGCGGGCTGAGCAGCGGGTAAAGGAAGCCGAGAAGCTGGGCTTCAAACGTGTTATTATGCCGGAGAAAAGCCTGAAGGGCTGGAAGCCTCCGGCATCCATTGAGATTATTGGTGTAAACACCGTAGCGGAAGCGCTCTCGGCAGCACTAGGATAGGGGGAAGATGATGAAGGAACAGAGCCAGCTAGAAACGATGAACCAGCTTTTGCAGCTAGTCGCGCCCGGTACCCCGTTCCGTGACGGCTTAGAGAACGTGCTGCGGGCGAAGACTGGAGCATTAATCGTTGTCGGATACAGTCCTGAGGTAATGGAAGTTGTAGATGGAGGTTTTTCCATCAATTGCGATTTCTCGCCCAACTATTTGTATGAGCTTGCAAAGATGGATGGCGCAATTATTTTGAGCGAGGATATGCGGCGGATTTTGTATGCCAACACGCAGCTTATTCCGAACAGCTCCATTCCGTCGATTGAGACGGGAATCCGCCACCGTACCGCGGAGCGGGTCGGCAAGCAGACGGGCAAGCTCGTCGTATCCATATCGCAGCGCCGCAATATTATTACGCTGTATCAAGGCAATTTGCGGTATGCGCTCAAGGAAATGGGCAACATTTTGACAAAAGCGAATCAGGCGATTCAGACGCTGGAAAAATATAAGGCGGTGCTGGGCCAATCGTTCAAAAATTTGTCTGTGCTTGAGTTCGAAGAGCTGGTCACCTTGCAAGAGGTTGCCCATGTCGTGCAGCGGGTAGAGATGGTGCTGCGTGTCAAAATGGAAATCAAGCGTTATGTGACCGAGCTGGGAACGGAAGGACGCCTCATTGCGATGCAGCTGGAAGAGCTGGTCGACGGTGTAGATGAGGATGCTTGGTATTTGCTTAAGGATTATGCGAAAGATAATTCAGATGAGAAAATCCGGGAAATCCGGCTCGCGATGAAAAAACTGAGCTCGGATGAGCTGCTGGACGCTTCGCCGATTATCCGGCTTCTTGGCTACCCGCATACCGGTTCCATGGCAGAAGAAGCTATTTCCCCGCGCGGCTTCCGCTTGTTGAACAAAATCCCGCGTTTGCCGCTCATTATTATGAATAATTTGATTGAGCGCTTCGCCAGACTGCCGCATATTATGATGGCGACCATCGGCGAATTGGATGATGTTGACGGAATTGGGGAAGTTCGGGCGAGGGCGATCAAGGAAGGTTTGAAACGGATTCAGGATCAAATGTTCATTGACAGGCAAATCTAAATCCCATACAATTGATGGAATGTGAACGGCCCGATCATCATACATTAGTATTTGGTCTTAGGGCATAGTAGAGAAGAGGTGGAACAGATGATTATAAAGTCAATACCGAGCCTTTTCACGGTGGGGAATTTGTTTCTTGGCGTAATCGCCATTATTATGGTGTTTAATGAGAAACCTGAAATTGCAGCGATGATGGTTATTATCGCAATGCTGCTTGATGGCGTAGATGGCAGAGTGGCACGTGCGCTTAATGCACAGAGCGAATTCGGCAAGGAGCTCGATTCGTTATCCGATGTCATTTCCTTCGGAGTCGCTCCAGCGTTCATTATGTATGTCGTCGCTTTTCAGGATTTAAATACAGCAGTGGCTTGGATTATTACCGCGTTATTTCCGATTTGCGGAGCTTTGCGCCTGGCGAGATTTAATGTCGTAACGAAGACGCCGAGCGGTTATTTCATCGGGCTGCCGATTCCAGCAGCTGGTGGTGTTTTGGCAACGCTAGCTCTTTTCAAAAATGATATTTCGGTTATTGTGCTGTTAATCAGCACGCTCGTTCTTTCCATTCTTATGGTGAGCACGGTTCGTTACCCGAACTTCAAGAAAATTGGCATTCCGAAGAGTGCGATTTGGGTCGTGCCGATTATCGTCGTATTCTCGCTCGTAATCGGTATTTGGTTCAATCAATATTTGTCGAAGCTGATTTTCATCCCGCTTTTGCTATATGCGCTGTGGGGCTTAAAAAAAAACGTTGATCGGCGCATTAAGCCGCGCAGACGTAAAAACAAGCATGTAGAGCTGAGTGAAGAGCAGGTGCAGTCGGAGACGATTGCCTAGTATGCAGCTAGCTCAGAAGCATTTTTCATAAGTAAACAGGAAACATCAAAAAAGCTGTAAACCATGTAAACGTGGTTTGCAGCTTTTTTTTTTTGAAATGGCTTTGCCGCCAGAGGGTGGCTACAGCCGTTTACGCTTGAAATATAGGAAAGTATATGATTTCCCCGTACTTTCTCTATATTTCTCGGACTGAAATGCGCCGCGCCGCCAAAGGATGGCGACAGCCATTTCACCTTGTGCATCTTGCATCATTATGTTGAGGTAGCAATGGCTTTGCAGGCATTCGCTTTACGTTAAATTAAATAGGCCGAGCGTTGAGCATTTGTCATACTCATCGGCGATGACTTCGTCCAGCTGGATATCCAGCAGATTGCACATCGCGGTCATGTAGAACAGATTGCGTCCGAGGTCGGCCTTAAGCACATCGCGGCAGTTCTCGCACAGCTCGCCAGAAAGGTGGCTTTGCAGCGTTTCTTTCGCGTTGGTAAGATTCGGCTCATCGGAATAATGCTGCTTGCGGGCAGCAAGCTCAATGCAGCCGCAGTCGGTCACGGCTTTCGTTACCGCACGATTGACGGACGTTCCAGCCTGCCCAAACTTTGACATCACATCTAGCAGGCTCCGATGCCTTAGCAGTAACTCGGATACTTGCTGTTGAAATTGATCCAATGTTGGTGCGCTCATCGGTTACACCTCTTTCATCAACTTTAGCAACTTCTGATCTTGTTTCCATTATAAGCTTACTTGGTCCGCATTTCAAAATGAAAAATCATTCACCTTTGACGGTTAGAGTGTTCCCAATTGGAACATAATTGTAATGGAGGTGGATGAATATGGTAAGACGTATCATTCAATTAATTGGAATAATGTTAGGTGCAATGGCAGGACGCGAGCTTCACAGCATGACCAGTTTATCGGGATTATGGGCTGAGCCATCTATTGGGATGCTTGAGCATTCCGGCACTTATTACATGAATGTCGGAATCGGCGCATTGTGCGGGGTCATTCTCGCGACCTTGGCAGCAAATCCGCTCATTCGTTTAATGCAGCGTGGAGCGGAGCAGACTTCGGCTATGCCGGTCAAGGATTTGCTTGCTAGTGCAGCAGGATTGTTCGTAGGGCTGCTGCTGTCGGTGCTGTTGTACCCGGCGGTGTCGGACATTGGAGGCGTAGGTGTTATGCTGCCGGCCATTATGGCGCTGTTCTTCGGCTATCTGGGCGTGCGCATTGCTTGGAACAAGCGGGATGAGCTGACGGAAAAGCTGATTGAGCTGTGGAACCAGCGCAAAGCGGCCCCTGCTATCGATGAGACTAGCGGGTTCGAGGAGCATAAGATTTTGGATACGAGCGTTATTATTGATGGGCGGATCGCCGACATTTGCAAAACCGGCTTTATTGAGGGAACGCTGGTTATTCCTGAATTTGTGCTGGAGGAGCTGCAGCATATTGCCGATTCTTCGGACTTACTCAAGCGCAACCGCGGCCGCCGGGGGCTGGATATTTTGAACAAAATCCAGAAAGAGCTTGATGTGCGCGTGCTTATCTATGAAGGAGATTTCGAGGAAATCAGCGAGGTGGACAGCAAGCTGGTGAAGCTGGCCAAGGCGCTGCATGGCAAAGTGGTAACGAATGATTTTAACCTGAATAAGGTGTGCGAGCTGCAAGGCGTATCTGTACTCAACATTAACGATTTGGCGAATGCGGTGAAGCCAGTTGTGCTGCCGGGTGAAGAAATTATTGTGCAGGTCATTAAGGACGGCAAGGAGCATGGACAGGGTGTCGCTTATCTCGACGATGGCACGATGATCGTAGTAGAAGGCGGACGCGAATATATCGGCACAACGATGGAAGTGCTTGTAACGAGCGTGCTGCAAACATCTGCGGGACGGATGATTTTCGCCAAGCCGAAGCTGTTGGAAAAAGCACAGTAAAAAAGGTATGATAGAGGGGATACAATACCGGCACACAGATTTGAGGGGAATACGACATGGGGGCAAAATGGGGAGTTGTCGTCGTCGCGGCCGGACGCGGTTCGCGAATGGGGACAAAAGAAAGCAAGCAGTACCTGGAAATGCAGGGCAAGCCGATTGTTGTACATACGCTTGAGCTGTTTGCTTCGCTTGATAACCTTGCTGAAATTATCGTCGTTGTCGGCGCTGATGATGTGGGGCGCGTGGAAGAGCTGGTCAACCGCTTTGGCATTGCCAAGGTGAAGGCAGTTGTTGCAGGCGGCAGCGAAAGGCAGCATTCGGTGTATAGCGGCATTCAGGCGCTTTCACCTGCTATAGAGTGGGTCATGGTGCATGATGGCGTGCGGCCGCTTGTGACGGCAGCTGCGGTCGGCGCCTGCTGCTCTGTGGCGGAGCGTGAAGGCGCGGCTGTGCTGGCAGTACCAGTGAAGGATACGATTAAACAGGTGGGCGATAACGGCTTGATCGTATCGACGCCTGACCGCCGAAGCTTGTGGGCGATTCAAACGCCGCAGGCTTTTCGTCGTGAACTGCTTGTGCGTGCGCATGAGCAGGCCCATGCAGAGGGTTTTCTGGGGACGGACGACGCGATGGTTGTCGAGCGAATGGGCGCACCGGTTGCCGTTGCGGAAGGCGATTATACAAATATAAAAATTACGACGCCTGAGGACTTGCCATGGGCGGAGTTTTTGCTCGCAAAGCGGGAGAGAGGGGAACGCTGACTATGATTCGTGTAGGACAAGGCTTTGACGTTCATCAATTGGTAGAAGGAAGGCCGTGCATTATCGGCGGTGTAACCATTCCATATGAAAAAGGGCTGCTAGGGCATTCCGATGCCGACGTGCTGCTGCATGCGATTACCGATGCGATTTTGGGCGCATTGGCGCTGGGCGATATCGGGAAGCATTTTCCCGATACGGACCCTGAGTTCAAGGATGCGGACAGCTTGAAGCTGCTTGTACATATTTGGGGACTCGTCAAGGAGCGCGGCTATAAGCTGGGAAACATTGACTCGACCATTATTGCACAGCGTCCCAAGATGCTGCCCTTTATTCCGCAAATGGCGGAAATTATCGCAGGCGCCTTGGAGGCAGATGTGTCCCAGGTGAATGTGAAGGCAACGACGACGGAGCAGCTCGGCTTCACTGGACGTGGCGAAGGAATTGCGGCACAATCCGTTGTTTGCCTGATTAAAGATGTGATATAATCGCAATAATTTTTGAGCGCTGGGATGGGAAAAAGACTTCTTCACGCTATTGGTTTATCTAGGGTGTGTATGCAAACCAGAATCCGGATACTCATGCATAGGTAGCTTTGCCGCCAGAGGCTGGCGACAGCCGTTACGCTTGAAATATAGGAAAGTATATGATTTTGCCATACTTTCTCTCTATTTCTCGGAATGAAACGCGCCACGCCGCCAAATGACAGCGAAAGCCGTTTCACCTTGAGGACTGAGGTTGCGCTATTCTGGCTTTTGAGAGGATTTGAGGTCTTAAGCGGACAGGAAATCCGTTATGCCCTTGATTTTCCTGTCAAAATAACGATCGGGAGCACATTAGCGTCTTCTGAGTCCGCGTCCTGCCATAACCCGTGTTTCGGCTGTAATAGCGGCTGCTGTGTCCGCCTAATGCCTATGGCATGAAGCTGACTTTCGATACGCAGGCTCCTGTTCATGTTTGATGCTATAATCAATCAAGATTATTATGTGGCTTGCTTACGTTGGCATACATGTCCTAAAGTATTTTGCTAAAGATATAGCAAAAGCATTTTGTTCAAGGCAAGGCGAAGGTTATATTTAGGAAACGCAGCAGGTTTTTTTAAGGAAAGCTTAGTAATAGCTGATTTACTGCAAGGATGTAAGAAGTAGGGTGAAAAAGTCGTAGTGGAGAGAAAAGGGGTTGCTGGAGAAGCGATAGCGTTCGTTTAAAGCTTTCCGTAGGAAAGCAGCATCGTAAGCTTATGCTTTTACCCTTAAGTTTCAACGGCCTAGCCGGTTAATTCAAGGAAACTCAGGGGTAATGGCGATCGGAAGCAAGCTCTTTTCGCGCAGCGCAGACTCTTTTTCACCTTACTTATCTTACGAGTTTGGCAGTACTAAAAGCGCAAGGCTGCAAGCGACTAGGGAGGGGCGATTTACCAATGACACAAGAAATTCGCGTACGATACGCACCGTCGCCGACGGGGCATCTGCATATTGGCAATGCAAGAACGGCCTTATTTAATTATTTGTATGCCCGCAATTTGAGCGGAAAGTTTATTATCCGCATCGAGGATACGGATGTGAAGCGCAATATTGCCGGCGGAGAAGAAAGCCAGCTCACTTATTTGAGATGGCTCGGCATTGACTGGGATGAAAGCATCGACGTTGGCGGCGACTACGGTCCTTACCGTCAGACGGAGCGTCTTGATATTTACGAAAAATATTGGCAGGATTTGCTGGATCGCGGTCTGGCTTACCGCTGCTACTGCACCGAAGAGGAACTGGAGCGTGAGCGCGAGGAGCAGACAGCCCGGGGCGAAACGCCACGTTATTCCGGACTGCATCGCAATCTGACAGATGAGCAGCGCACGGCATTTGAGGCAGAAGGCCGCGTGCCAAGCATTCGTTTCCGCGTGCCGGAAGGCCGCACCTACAAATTTGACGATGTCGTAAAAGGTGAAATCAGCTTTGATACGGCGGAAACAGGCGATTTTGTCATTGTGAAAAAAGATGGCATCCCGACGTACAATTTTGCCGTTGCGCTGGATGACCACCTGATGAAAATTAGCCACGTGCTGCGGGGCGAAGACCATATTTCCAACACGCCGCGCCAATTGATGATTTATGAAGCATTTGGCTGGGAGCCGCCTCGCTTTGGTCATATGACGCTGATCGTTAACGAAACTCGCAAAAAGCTCAGCAAGCGCGATGAGTCGATTATCCAATTCATTGAGCAATACGATTCGCTAGGCTATTTGCCAGAGGCGATGTTCA
This sequence comes from Paenibacillus sp. JT22N7, assembly GCF_059383875.1. NCBI lineage: Bacteria > Bacillati > Bacillota > Bacilli > Caryophanales > Paenibacillaceae > Paenibacillus > Paenibacillus sp. JT22N7. Next base: position 51,198 of record NZ_JBXENY010000018.1, on the reverse strand, counting down.
ACTTTATTACGCTGCTCGGCTGGTCGCCGGAAGGCGAGCAGGAGATTTTCACCCGTGAGCAATTGATTGAAGTATTCAATGCTGAGCGCCTCAGCAAAAGCCCGGCCGTATTCGATACGCAGAAGCTGAGCTGGATGAACAATGAATATTTGAAAAAAACAGATCTGGCGCGCGTCGTCGAGATGTGCCTGCCGCATTTGGTTAAAGCTGGCCGCGTATCTGAGCCATTGGATGAAGCTGGCCGCGCATGGGTGAGCAGTCTCGTGGCGTTGTACCAGGACAAGCTGCGTTATGCAGCGGAAATCGTACCGCATACCGAGATTTTCTTCCAAGAGGCTGCCCAAGATGAAGAAGAAGCGACAACTGTGCTTGCAGAAGAGCAGGTGCCTGTCGTGCTTGCGGCTTTCCTCGCACAAGTAGAAGCAACACCAGCCGAGGCATTTGATGAAGGTAGCGTGAAGGCTTCCATTAAAACAGTGCAAAAGGATACCGGCTTCAAAGGCAAACAGCTGTTTATGCCTATCCGTGCCGCGTTGACCGGACAGACGCATGGACCGGACTTGAACCAATCCATCGTGCTGCTTGGCCAAGCGAAAGTCATCGCGAGACTGAACGAGCGGTTGGGCCGCTAGGCTTGCTGCACGGGGAGAGGGCCGTGGCGCGAGTATTCGCGCTGGGCGTGCTCTTTTTCACCGTACGATTACGCCCGGACACAATGCCTCTTGTCACATAAGGGTGGATTGGGTATACTAGGGCTACTATTAGGAAGTTTACAATTAACAAGCTATGAACAGGAAAAGTACGTTTTGCTGGATTTGCAGAGAGGACAACCGTCATTGCATCCAGGCCGGGTTACCCGCGGCTATTGGACAATGTAGCTGCAAGTTGTCTAATTCGGCGGGCGGAAAATTGCACCTGGGAGCTTTGTTCCGAGCCAGAGGCCCGAACAGCTGTCATGGAACGAGAGAAGTTTCGTTCGCATGCTGCGTCGGCGGCGCTTGTGGGGTAGGCGGCAACGTAAGCCTGCGTTAAAGGCTTTGAGATGGATAGCAGCTGAGCTATCTGGCAGCCATAGGTTGAAGTGGGCGAAGGCAGACATGCCGAAGCTTGCTGCGAGCGGCGCAGATATGTTGTCAGGCTATTCAAGCAGAGTGGGACCGCGATTGAACACACGCCTCTGCAGCATGCAAATGCTGTGGGGGCTTTTTTATATGGATATGCGGCGGCCAGCTAGGCAGGACTAAGGAGCTGCGAGGAAATTAGCGGTACTTCATTTCGTCGCAGTCTCTAAGAGGGGCAGCGGCCTGCTGGCTTGAGAGGAGATAAGCTGATGTTTCGCCATATTCGTTCAGATATTGAAGCGGTATTTGAAAATGATCCGGCCGCCAGAAGTCGCTTTGAGGTCGTCTTCACTTATTCCGGCCTGCATGCGATTTGGGCGCATCGGGCGGCGCATTATTTTTTTCGTCACAAATGGTTTACGGTTGCGCGTATCATATCCCAATTCAGTCGTTTTATGACGGGCATTGAAATTCATCCAGGGGCCACGATCGGCGAGCGGCTGTTTATTGACCACGGTATGGGCATTGTCATCGGCGAAACATGCGAAATTGGCAATGATGTCGTCATTTATCAAGGGGTTACGCTTGGCGGTACGGGCAAGGAGAAGGGCAAGCGCCATCCGACCATCGGCAACAATGTCGTTATTGGCTCGGGCTCGAAGGTGCTGGGATCGTTCAAAATTGGCGATAATTCAAATGTAGGCTCGAATGCGGTTGTGCTGCGCGAGGTGCCGCCTAATTGTACCGTTGTAGGCAACCCCGGCAGAGTGGTGAAACGAAATGGCGAACGGGTGAAGGACAGACTGGAGCACAACCAGCTGCCTGACCCGGTTATCGAAATGCTGCGTGATATGCAAAAAGAAATTGATCGTTTGAAAACAGAGTTGAAAGAGCTCAGGGAGCCTGTAACTGGAGGGGATTTACGAAAATGACGCTACATCTGTATAATACATTGACCCGCACGAAGGAAGCTTTTGAATCGCAGGAGCCAGGGAAAGTTAAAATGTACGTATGCGGGCCGACGGTATACGATTATATTCACGTTGGAAATGCAAGGCCGTTTATTTTCTTCGATGTCGTTCGGCGGTATTTGGAGAGCACAGGCTATGAGGTGAATTATGTCGTCAACTTTACGGACGTGGATGATAAGATGATCCGCAAAGCGGAGGAGCTGGGATCTACGGTTCCAGAAGTGGCGGAGACATTTATCGCGGCATTCAATGCGGATCTCGAAGCGCTTGCCGTGCATAAGGCAACACTGAACCCACGCGTAACGGAGCATATTACGGAAATCGTCGATTTTATTCAAGGCCTGCTGGACAAGGACATTGCTTATGAGAGCGAAGGCGATATTTATTTCCGCACCGCGAGGTTCGAGGAATACGGCAAGCTGTCTCATCAAAATCTGGAGGAGCTGCAATTCGGCATCCGGATTGAAGTAGGCGATCGCAAGGAGAGTCCTAAGGATTTTGTGCTGTGGAAAGGCGCAAAGCCGGGCGAGATTTTCTGGGAAACGCCGTGGGGACCGGGCCGTCCAGGCTGGCATATCGAATGCTCGGCAATGGCGCGCAAGCATCTCGGGGACACGCTCGATATTCATGGCGGCGGACAGGACCTGCAGTTCCCGCATCATGAGTGCGAGGTCGCACAGTCGGAAGCATTGACGGGCAAACCGCTGGCGAATTATTGGATGCATAACGGCTATATTAACATTGATAATGTGAAAATTTCCAAATCGCTAGGCAATGGTATTGCGGTGCATGAGCTGGTGAAGCAGGTGAAGCCGCAAGCGATTCGTTATTTTATTTTGTCTGGACATTATCGCAGTCCGCTTAACTTCAACGAAGAAGCGCTAAAGCAAGCGGCAAACAGCGTGGAGCGCATCGCGAACAGCGTGTCCAATTTGCGCCATCGTCTGCAAGTGCTGGAGAGCGAGGGGCAGACGGGAGCTGCGGCGTTCGAGCTTGATGCTCGCTTGGCGGAAATTATGAGCGTGTTTGAGGCGAAAATGGAAGATGATTTCAATACGCCGGATGCGATTACCGCTGTCTTTGATCTGGTTGGCGAGGCGAATCAATATTTGAACCGCACAGATGTGGGCATCGAGGGCGTGCAGGCTTTCCTGGATGTGCTGGAGCAAATGGACGAGGTGCTTGGCCTAATCCCGCCACAATCTGCCGAAGCGGATCTGCTTGATGAGGAAATCGAACAGCTGATTGTCGAAAGAACGGAAGCGCGCCAGTCGAAAAATTGGGCTAGAGCGGACGAAATTCGCGATTTGCTGACAGAGAAAGGCATCGCTCTTGAGGATACGCCGCAAGGCATCCGTTGGCGCCGCCTATGAGTGAACCGCATAACAGCGAGGCGCTAGCGAACGATTTATTGTTTTACTCGCCTTCGAAAAAAACAAATCTGCTGAATCCCGTCGTGCTCGCCTATGTGGGCGACAGTGTGTTCGAGCTGCTGGTCCGCCAATACTTGGTGTCGCTCCCGAATCATAAGCCGCATCACCTGCACCGCGAAGCGACGGGCATCGTCTCGGCCAAGGCGCAGCGGCGGATTTTGCTGGAGCACTGGCAGCCGCTGCTGACGGAGGAAGAGGCAGATGTGGTGCGGCGCGGACGCAATACGAAGTCAGGTGCGCCGCCTAAAAATGCTGACCCCGCCGATTATCGTCAAGCAACCGCGCTTGAATGTCTCGTTGGGTATTTATATTATGAAGGCCGCATTCAGCGCTTGCATGAGTTATTCGCCTGTGCGATTGCAGCAAGAGAAGACGGAGAGGAACGGCTGGCACAGCCAGCCGCCCCTTCCACCGCAGCCAAGAAAACAAAGGAGGGCGAATAATGACTGAGACTACCCCGCAAGATGAAATTATTGCTGGCAAGCATCCCGTACTGGAGGCGCTTCGTTCCGGGCGTGAAATCAATAAAATTTGGATCGCCGAAGGCGCCCAGAAGAGCATGACACAGCCGATTACGGCAGAGGCGAAAAAAAGCGGAATTATCGTGCAATTTGTCGATAAAAGGAAGCTTGATGGCATGGCCGAGGGCGTTCAGCATCAAGGCGTTATTGCGCAGGCGGCTGCATTTCGCTACGCCGAGATTGAAGAAATATTAGAAGCAGCGCGCAGCCGCAATGAGACGCCTTTTATTTTGCTGCTGGATGAAATTGAGGACCCTCATAATTTGGGCTCAATTCTGCGGACCGCGGAATGCACCGGCGTTCATGGCGTTATTATTCCGAAGCGCCGCGCGGTTGGATTAACGGCTACCGTCTCCAAAACGTCGGCGGGAGCGGCGGAATATGTGCCGGTTGCCCGCGTGACAAACCTGGCGCAAACGATCGATCGGCTCAAGGAAGAAGGCATATGGATAGCAGGTACGGATGTCAGTGCCAAGCAGGAAATTTATTCGATGAAATTCGACATGCCGCTTGCTGTCGTCATCGGCAATGAAGGCAAAGGGATTGGCCGCCTCATCAAAGAAAAATGCGATTTTCTGGTGAAGCTTCCGATGCAGGGCCAGCTAAATTCGCTGAATGCCTCCGTTGCTGCGGGCGTGTTCATGTACGAAGTGGTTAGACAGCGCCGGAGCGTTTAAAGCATGAAACGGCGTGACGATATTTTGCTAGTGGATGGCTACAACATGATTGGGGCCTGGCCCGTGCTGGAAAAGCTGAAAGCCATCGATCTCGAGGAAGCAAGGGACAAGCTGCTTGATATGCTCGCGGATTATCAGGGGTTTACCGGCATGGCGGTCTATGTCATTTTCGATGCGCATCAGGTGCCTGGGCTTGGAGCGACCTTCAAGCACCACAAGCTGACAATTGTGTATACGAAGGAAAAGGAAACAGCGGATGAATGCATTGAGCGCATGGTAGTTGAGCTGTTTCAAAAAAGACGCCATTTGTATGTCGCTACTTCTGATCTCGTAGAACAGCATGTCGCTTTCGCCCATGGGGCGCTTCGCCTCTCGGCACGAGAGCTGTTAATTGAAATTGAGCAGAACCGCAAGCAAATTGAGCTTACGCTGAGGGAAGAAACGAAGAGCCGCCGCAATACGGTGGACAACAGTCTTAGCCTTGAAATTCGCATGCAGCTGGAAAGGCTTAGGCGAGGCAAGAAATAACAGTGCGCCCTAAGGCTGCGGTGAATTATTTCTGGATGTATCTGTAAAATTTTCGACACTTTGAATAGGTTTTGTTATCGATTCGGGGTCTAAATCGGTTGACGTTGTCAGGTTACATAATGTATACTGGCTCTATATTTGCTGGCTATGAATCTAGCGGCGTACGCCTTGCAGGCCGGAGGGATAGTTTGTGAGCATCGACCTCAAAGAATGGAGTACGCTCGAATATGACTGCAGTACGGACGAGGAAATCGTAGAAGCGGTTCGCAATGGCGACAGTCTGGCGCTCGAATATTTGATTAACAAATATAAGAATTTCGTTCGAGCTAAAGCACGCTCTTATTTTCTTATCGGTGCGGACCGGGAAGATATTGTGCAGGAAGGCATGATCGGACTGTATAAGTCTATTCGCGACTTTAAAGGGGACAAGCTCGCAAGCTTTAAAGCATTTGCAGAGCTGTGCATTACGCGGCAGATTATAACGGCGATTAAGACGGCCACCAGGCAGAAGCATATCCCGCTCAATTCCTATGTCTCGCTCGATAAGCCCATTTACGATGAAGACTCCGATCGTACTTTGCTTGATGTCATATGCGGGACCCGGGTATCAGATCCGGAAGAGTTGATCATTAACCAGGAAGAGTTTAGCGGTCTGGAAGACAAAATGTCCGAGATTTTGAGTGATCTTGAACGCAAGGTGCTCATGCTTTATTTGGATGGAAGGTCCTATCAGGAAATAGCAGTTGATCTGGATCGTCATGTGAAGTCTATTGATAATGCACTACAGCGCGTGAAGCGGAAGCTTGAACGTTATTTGGAAGTCCGGGACATAAGCGGGTAACAGTGTCATCATACTTATAGCTTAAGTGAGAATGCAGAAGCTGTCCTTTTCTCTGTAATTGTAGAAGAGGATGGCTTCATTTCCGTTTTAAATCGGAAAATGCTGCCTATACTTGTAGAAACAGGGCGGACCCGATGCCGCCTTGTTTCCAGCTTTTGTACAAGCTCGCATTCTATCTTTTACATTGACATCCAGTATGTCGTGTGATAAAGTGTTCGGGTAGGCCTAAATATGAGGTTTTTTTTCGTGTTGGCCTTCATTTCATCTTGAGGTACTGCATGTTTCAGGGTGAACAGGTATTTAGTAGCAGTTCGGGAGGTGTAATTCAATGCGGGTTATTATCACGTTGGCATGCACAAACTGCAAACAGAGAAACTATGCGAGCAGCAAGAACAAACGCAATCACCCCGACCGCATCGAGTTGAAGAAGTTTTGCAAGTTTTGTAACGAGCAGACTCCTCATCGCGAGACGAGATAGTCAAATGGAGGTGTGACCGTGGCATTTTTGGCTAAAGTGAAGCAAAGCTTCGGAACAACGTTTGGTTTCTTTGCTGACAGCTGGGCAGAACTGAAAAAGGTTCGTTGGCCAAACCGTAAAGAGTTGACAAGCTATTCTATCGTTGTCGTTTTGACGATTACGGCTGTGACGATTTACTTTTGGCTTCTTGACATCGGGATCTCGTCTCTAGTTGAACTGATTGTTTAAGAAGGGTCCAAAGGTGAATTGAAATGGAAAAAAGATGGTATGTCGTACACACTTACGCCGGTTATGAGAACAAAGTAAAAGCCAATTTGGAACGCCGTTTGGAATCGATGGGCATGGAAGACAAGATCTTCCGCGTACTAGTTCCGATGGAAGAAGAAGTGGTCGAGAAGGACGGCAAGAAAAAAACCGTTCAACGTAAAGTTTATCCAGGCTACGTTCTCGTAGAAATGGTTCAAACTGACGATTCTTGGTATGTTGTTCGCAATACGCCGGGTGTTACAGGATTCGTAGGATCGACAGGATCAGGCTCGAAGCCGATCGCTCTTATGCCAGACGAAGTCGAACAGATTTTGAAGCATATGGGTATGGAGGAACCGAAGCCGAAGATCGAATTCGATCTGAAGGAAACTGTACGGGTCAAGGAAGGTCCGTTCGCGGATTTCGTTGGTACAGTAGAAGAAATTTTGCTGGACAAAGCGAAGCTCAAGGTTCATGTCAACATGTTTGGCAGAGAAACGCCAGTTGAGTTGGATTATACTCAAGTGGAAAAGATCTAGTTCCGGTATTTCTGTAGAACGCCAGCTTGCTGGGGGGATGCAGAAGCACCAAACTCGTTAGTTGTATGTTGTGGATTACCAGGGTAAGGAGGTGTATAGTCATGGCTAAGAAAGTCATCAAGATGGTCAAACTGCAAGTTCCTGCAGGTAAAGCGAATCCAGCTCCACCTATCGGTCCGGCGCTCGGTCAAGCAGGCGTTAACATTATGGCGTTCTGTAAAGAGTTTAACGCTCGTACAGCAGATCAAGCAGGTTTGATTATTCCGGTTGTTATTTCCGTATTTGAGGATCGTTCATTCACATTCGAAACTAAAACTCCACCGGCAGCAGTATTGCTCCGCGTAGCAGCAGGTATCGAAAAAGGATCAGGCGAGCCGAACAAGAAGAAAGTAGCTACCGTTAATCGCGCTAAGGTCCGTGAAATCGCGGAACAAAAAATGCCCGACTTGAATGCAGCTTCCGTTGAAGCAGCAATGCTTATGATCGAAGGCACTGCACGCAGCATGGGCGTTACAATCGTTGACTAATTGCGTTTGATCCGTTAGGATAACAAACGAAGGGCTGACTGTTACAAGGATGCTCGGACTGTGAAGCTTAGGCTTCACTGTGGGAGGATTTTCCCTAGGAGGATTTTCCGCTATAACCACTTGAGGAGGATATTTACAATGGCTAAACATGGCAAGAAGTATGTAGAAGCTTCCAAGCTGATCGATAGCGAAGCGACTTACGAGTCGTTAGAAGCGATTGAGCTTGTGAAAAAAGCAGCAACAGCTAAATTCGACGAATCCGTTGAAGTTGCTGTACGTCTGGGTGTAGACCCTCGTAAACAAGACCAAGCAGTGCGCGGCGTCGTTGTACTTCCGCACGGTACTGGTAAAACTAAACGCGTCCTCGTATTCGCAAAAGGCGACAAAGCGAAGGAAGCAGAAGCTGCTGGCGCTGATTTTGTCGGCGACGCAGACATGATTAACAAAATCCAACAAGGCTGGTTCGATTTCGACGTTTGCGTAGCAACGCCGGATATGATGGCTGAAGTTGGTAAACTTGGTCGTATTCTCGGTGGTAAAGGCCTTATGCCTAACCCTAAAGCCGGCACAGTAACGTTTGACGTTTCTAAAGCCGTGCAAGAGATTAAAGCCGGTAAAATTGAATACCGTCTGGACAAAGCTGGTCAAATCCATGCTCCAATCGGTAAAGTATCCTTTGATGCTGATAAGCTTGATGCTAACCTTCGCGCTCTTGTAGAAGCTTTGGTTCGTGCTAAACCAGCTGCAGCTAAAGGTGTATACTTGAAAAACATCGCCGTTTCCTCGACAATGGGCCCTGGCGCTCGCGTCTCCGCTGCTAGCTACCGCTAATAGCAAGGAACGGAACTAAAATCGAACACGCATACCGTAGACAGTAGGTGCCGAAAGGCTTAATTTCCTACCGAGGTGTTATGATAAAGCGTTTGTGTGCGGCCTTGGGTCGTACTAACGAACCATCATGGCCTTCGCTACTTAATAGCGGAGGCTTTTCTCATGCATCGCGGCAAGAGATCTGACTCGTCAAATAACGGAATGTACAAATAATACAGGAGGTGTACAGTTTGGCAAACGCAAAAATCATCCAAGAGAAACAACAAGCGGTTGAAGTTATTACAGCAAAGCTTCGTGATAGCTCCAGCACTGTCGTTGCCGATTATCGCGGATTGAACGTTGCGCAAGTTACAGAACTTCGCAAACAACTGCGTGAGGCTGGCATCGAGTTTCAAGTTTTGAAAAACTCGCTAGTTCGCCGTGCTACTGAAGCAGCTGGTCTTTCTGAGTTGAATGAGATTCTAACTGGACCGACAGCTATTGCTTTCGGTAACGAAGATGCAGTTGCTCCAGCAAAAATTCTTAATGATTTCGCTAAAAAGAACGACGCTCTGAAACTTAAAGGCGGCGTTGTTGAAGGTAAAATCGTTGATATGGATCAAATCAAAGCGCTGGCGGAACTTCCGTCCCGCGATGGATTGCTTTCCATGCTCCTCAGCGTATTGCAAGCCCCAGTGCGCAACTTCGCGCTTGCGGTTAAAGCAGTTGGCGAGCAAAAAGAAGCTCAAGCTTAATTTTTTTCACACGTATCGAATCTGCTGCTCGTTTAAACTTGCAGCTTAAAAAAACTAAACCCACTTCTGGAGGTATAACCATGTCTAAAGATCAAATCTTGGAAGCCATTAAAGTTATGACCGTTCTTGAACTGAACGATCTTGTTAAAGCAATCGAAGAAGAATTCGGCGTTACTGCTGCTGCTCCTGTAGCTGCTGTTGGCGGCGGCGCAGCTGTTGAAGCTGAGCAAACTGAGTTCACTGTTATCCTTAACAACGCTGGTGCTTCCAAAATCAACGTTATCAAAGTCGTTCGCGAAATCACAGGTCTTGGCCTGAAAGAAGCGAAAGATCTGGTTGATAGCGCTCCTAAAGCAATCAAAGAAAACGTTGCTAAAGAAGAAGCAGAAGCAGTTAAAGCTAAGCTTGAAGAAGCTGGCGCAGCTGTAGAAGTTAAGTAATATCTCTTCTTTAGAAGATAGCGGGCCCCTTGAAACGCTACGTTTCAAGGGGTTCGTTCTATGTTTAAAATAAAAATATTTATAAGCTAGACATTTATAAATACTTTTATTTCACCCTCGAAACGGAAGCTTTGCCGCCAGAGGACGGCGACAGCCGTTTACGCTTGAATCTATGCAAGTATAAGGTTGGACCTTATCAGGTCAGGGGGGATTCGCATGTCAGACCATTACTATTCGCCAAGCCCTGGCGTGAAAAGTGACCGGCGCATTCACGAAGAAAAGCTGCGCGGTTTTGAATTGAAATTTATGACGGATGCTGGCGTTTTTTCAAAAACGGGTGTCGATTATGGCACGCGTGTGCTGCTGGATGCACTGGAGCTGAAGGGCGAACGCAGCGTATTGGATGTCGGGTGCGGATACGGGCCGATCGGTCTTACCATTGCTCGGCTTGCTCCGGAAAGCCATGTAACGATGATAGATGTAAATGAAAGAGCGGTAGAGCTATCCAAAGAAAACGCGCACAACAACGGCATAAAGAATATAACGGTTTATCAAAGCGACGTGTATGAAGCGGTTCGGCAGTCCACATTTGATATGATCGTCACTAATCCTCCTATACGGGCTGGGAAAGAGATTGTACATCGTATTTTTGAAGAAGGCTATGGGCTATTGGCTCCTGGCGGAACGATGTGGGTCGTCATTCAGAAAAAGCAGGGCGCCGCATCAGCGGAAGCGAAGCTTGAGACGTTGTTCAGTGAAGTAATCGAAGTGACGAAAGATAAGGGCTATCGAATTTACAAAGCTGTTAAATGAGTCATTTGATTCCTTGACTTGACTTTCTATATGTGGTAAGATTATAAAATGTCAGCATTAAATTGGGCTAAATCTCTTTAGTCAACTAAAATGTCAAGTGCGAATTTTTAGCGCAAAATGCATATAGAATGCGTAGTTGACGTATAATGTTTACATTTTGGGCAAAATTACTTGATATGGATTCTATACGCTTGCGCTGCGTATGGTTGGCTCGTGGAACATGCTCTTTTTTCGAACTATTCGATAAGGGCTTTTCTTTATTTGAATAAGTAAGCAGTTACGCAGTACGTTTCGTTGCTGTGAGACAGACATGAGGGGTGAGGTTAAGTTGGCAGGACAACTTGTTCAGTATGGTCGGCGCACGCGGAGAAGTTATGCCCGAATCAACGAGGTGCTGGAAGTCCCGAACCTGATTGAAATCCAACAAAAATCGTACGAAAAATTCTTGGAAACAGATTTAATTGAGTTATTCCAAGATATTTCGCCGATTCAGGACTTTACGGGCAATCTATCGCTTGAGTTTATCGACTACAGCTTGGGCGAACCGAAATATTCGGTCGATGAATCAAAAGAACGCGATGTGACGTATGCTGCTCCACTACGCGTGAAAGTGCGTCTCTTTAATAAAGAGACGGGCGAAGTGAAGGAACAGGAAGTTTTCATGGGTGACTTCCCGCTGATGACAGAGACCGGCACGTTTATCATTAACGGAGCGGAACGGGTTATTGTCAGCCAATTGGTGCGCTCCCCAAGTGTGTACTTCAGCACGAAGGTTGATAAAAACGGGAAGAAAAACTACACAGCGACCGTTATCCCGAATCGTGGAGCTTGGTTAGAGCTGGAGACGGATGCTAAAGATATTGTCTACGTTCGTATCGACCGCACTCGGAAAATTCCGGTTACGGTACTTTTGCGTTCGTTAGGCTTCGGCACTGACGCTGAAATATTGGAATTGCTCGGCCATGACGAGTATATTCGCAATACGCTTGATAAAGACAACACGGATTCTACCGAGAAAGCGCTGATCGAAATTTATGAGCGCCTTCGTCCAGGTGAGCCGCCTACGCTTGATAACGCGAAGAGCTTGCTCGTAGCACGCTTCTTTGATCCGAAACGCTATGATCTAGCAAATGTAGGACGTTACAAGATTAACAAAAAGCTTCATATCAAAAACCGTCTATTCAACCAGCGCTTGGCTGAAACGCTTGTTGATCCTTCGACAGGTGAAATCATTGCCGAAGCAGGTCAAATGATTGACCGCCGCTTGCTGGATGACATTTTGGAGAAGCTTGAAACGAATGTCGGCTTCAAAACGTATCACGTCGCCAATGGCGTACTTGATGCAGATAGTATTCCACTGCAAGCAATCAGTGTATTCTCGCCGCTTGACGAATCCAAAGTGATTAAGGTCATTGCGAACGGAATTATTGATAAAACAGTGAAGCACGTCACGCCGGCAGATATTATTGCTTCCATTAACTATTTCCTTAACCTGCTTCAAGGTGTAGGAAGCACGGATGACATTGACCACTTGGGCAACCGTCGTCTGCGTTCTGTAGGGGAGCTTCTGCAAAACCAATTCCGTATCGGTTTGTCCCGTATGGAAAGAGTTGTGCGTGAACGGATGTCGATTCAGGATGCTAACGCGATTACGCCGCAGGCGCTGATTAACATTCGTCCCGTTATAGCTTCGATTAAAGAGTTCTTTGGATCCTCACAGCTCTCGCAGTTTATGGACCAAACGAATCCGCTTGCTGAACTGACGCACAAACGTCGTCTGTCTGCACTCGGACCCGGCGGTTTGACGCGTGAGCGCGCGGGCTTTGAAGTCCGTGACGTCCATCACTCCCACTATGGGCGGATGTGTCCGATCGAGACGCCAGAGGGACCGAATATCGGTCTGATCAACTCCTTGTCCTCCTTTGCCCGCATTAACGAATATGGCTTCATTGAAGCTCCTTATCGTTGGGTAGATGCGAAGACAGGAATTGTAACGGAACAAATTTCGTATTTGACTGCAGATGAAGAAGACAACTATGTAATCGCGCAAGCGAATGCGAAGCTGACTCCAGAAGGAACATTCGAAGAGAGCAGCGTTATCGTTCGTTACAACAAGCAAGCTGACAACATCCTTACGATGCCAAGCGAGCGCGTTGACTACATGGACGTTTCTCCTAAACAGGTAGTATCGGTTGCGACGGCGCTTATTCCGTTCCTGGAAAACGATGACTCCAACCGTGCGCTAATGGGTTCCAACATGCAGCGGCAAGCCGTACCTCTCTTGATCCCGAAAGCACCGCTTGTCGGTACGGGTATGGAGCATAAGTCGGCTAAAGACTCCGGTGTATGTATTGTCTCCAAACATGATGGAATTATTGAACGAGTATCTGCCAATGAGATTTGGCTGCGCCGTGTAGAGCAAATTGACGGCAAGTCGGTAACTGGCGATCTCGTTAAGCATAAGCTTCATAAGTTTACGCGTTCCAACCAAGGAACATGCATTAACCAGCGTCCGCTTGTACACAAAGGCGACGTTATCCAAAAAGGCGATATTCTCGCTGATGGACCGTCAACTGAGCAAGGCGAATTGGCACTGGGCCGCAACGTGGTCGTTGCCTTTATGACATGGGAAGGCTACAACTATGAGGATGCTATCCTTCTTAGTGAGAAGCTTGTTAAAGAAGACGTATATACCTCGATCCACATTGAGGAATATGAGTCGGAAGCCCGTGATACGAAGCTTGGACCAGAAGAAATTACACGCGACATTCCGAATGTCGGCGAAGAAGCACTGAAAAATCTCGACGAGCGCGGTATTATCCGTGTTGGTGCAGAAATCAGTGCAGGCGATATTCTCGTTGGTAAAGTAACACCTAAAGGTGTAACAGAGCTGACAGCTGAAGAGCGTCTTCTTCATGCGATTTTCGGTGAAAAAGCTCGTGAAGTAAGAGACACTTCGCTTCGCGTACCGCATGGTACTGACGGAATCGTTGTGGACGTAAAAGTATTTACCCGCGAGAACGGCGATGAGCTGCCTCCTGGTGTAAATCAACTCGTTCGTGCTTATATCGCTCAAAAACGGAAAATTTCCGAGGGTGATAAAATGGCCGGACGTCACGGTAATAAAGGGGTTATTGCCCGCATTATGCCGGAAGAAGATATGCCGTTCCTGCCAGATGGCACACCAGTTGAAGTTGTTCTCAACCCACTGGGCGTACCTTCCCGTATGAACATCGGCCAAGCGCTGGAAGTTCACTTGGGTCTCGCTTGTAAACGTCTTGGCTTGCATGCTGCGACGCCTGTATTTGACGGCGCGCGGGAGAATGACGTTTTTGATGCCATGGAAGAAGCAGGCATGCAGCGTAATGGTAAGACTGTACTTTATGATGGTCGTACGGGTGAAAACTTCGAACGTGAAGTTACTGTTGGCGTCATGTACATGATCAAACTCGCGCACATGGTTGATGATAAAATCCATGCTCGTTCCACAGGTCCTTACTCGCTCGTTACGCAACAGCCATTGGGTGGTAAAGCTCAATTCGGCGGACAGCGTTTCGGTGAGATGGAAGTATGGGCGCTTGAAGCATATGGTGCTGCTTACACCTTGCAAGAAATTCTTACAGTCAAATCCGATGATGTTGTTGGTCGCGTGAAGACGTATGAGTCGATTGTTAAGGGCGAGAACGTACCAGAGCCGGGCGTACCAGAGTCATTCAAAGTATTGATCAAAGAACTTCAAAGTTTGGGTATGGACGTCAAAATCCTGACCGAAAATGAAGAAGAGATCGAGCTGAGAGAGTCGGATGACGATGATGACGCAGCAGGAGATAAGCTGAATCTTAATTTAGAAGGCGCTGAAGTAGGCGCTCTTGAATAAAAACCTAGCCCAGCTGCGTGTACGCTTCTAGCGAATACGCAGCCGCTAGTATGCATGAAATAGCCATACATGACGAAGGAGGGTTGCTCCTTGTTGGACGTGAACAACTTCGAGTATATGAAAATTGGGCTTGCCTCGCCTGAGAAAATTCGTTCCTGGTCCCGCGGAGAAGTTAAAAAGCCGGAAACGATCAACTATAGGACGTTAAAACCGGAGAAGGAAGGCCTCTTCTGCGAGAAAATATTTGGTCCTACCAAAGACTGGGAGTGTCACTGCGGCAAGTACAAACGCGTTCGCTATAAAGGCGTCGTCTGTGATCGCTGTGGCGTTGAAGTAACACGTGCGAAAGTTCGCCGTGAGCGTATGGGACATATTGAGCTTGCAGCTCCTGTATCCCATATCTGGTATTTCAAAGGGATTCCTAGCCGCATGGGCTTGGCATTGGATATGTCGCCTCGTTCGCTTGAGGAGATCATCTACTTTGCATCTTATGTTGTAACTGATCCTGGTGATACGCCGCTGGAGAAAAAGCAGCTGCTGTCCGAAAAGGAATACCGCAGCTACCGTGAGAAATATGGCTACGGCTTCCACGCTGGAATGGGTGCTGAAGCAGTCAAAAAACTGCTGCAGGACATTGAAGTGGAGAAAGAGCTGGAACAGCTTAAAGAAGAGCTTCGTACGGCTCAGGGCCAACGCCGTAACCGTGCCATCAAGCGTCTTGAAGTTATCGAAGCATTCCGCAATTCTGGCAATGAGCCGGAATGGATGATTCTCGATGTGCTTCCAGTTATCCCTCCTGAGCTTCGCCCGATGGTACAACTGGATGGCGGACGTTTTGCAACGTCTGACCTTAATGACCTGTACCGTCGTGTAATCAACCGTAACAACCGTCTAAAGCGCCTGCTTGATCTGGGTGCTCCTGACATTATCGTGCAAAATGAGAAACGTATGCTTCAAGAAGCAGTTGATGCGCTGATTGATAACGGCCGTCGTGGTCGTCCAGTGACTGGACCGGGTAACCGTCCGCTCAAATCGCTCAGCCATATGCTTAAAGGTAAGCAAGGACGTTTCCGTCAAAACTTGCTCGGTAAACGTGTCGATTACTCTGGTCGTTCCGTTATCGTAGTAGGACCGAACCTGAAGATGTTCCAATGCGGACTTCCGAAGGAAATGGCGCTTGAGCTGTTTAAGCCATTCGTTATGAAAGAACTCGTCAACAAAGGACTTGCGCACAACATTAAGAGCGCGAAGCGCAAAGTTGAGCGCGTAAGCCCTGAAGTATGGGATGTTCTTGAAGAAGTAATTAAGGAGCACCCGGTTCTTCTTAACCGTGCCCCGACCCTTCACAGACTCGGTATTCAAGCATTTGAGCCGATTTTGGTTGAAGGCCGCGCCATCAAGCTTCACCCGCTCGTATGTACCGCTTATAACGCGGATTTCGACGGTGACCAAATGGCTGTTCACGTACCTTTGTCTGCAGAAGCACAAGCGGAAGCTCGCTTGCTCATGCTTGCATCGGGCAACATTTTGAACCCTAAAGACGGCAAGCCAGTCGTTACGCCTTCCCAGGATATGGTTCTCGGCAGTTACTATCTGACGATGGACAACAAGGAAGCGCATGGTACGGGTTCGGTGTTTGCAACGGTGAATGAAGCGGTATCGGCGTACCAACGCGGTATTGTTTCGCTGCATGCACGGATCTTTATTCCGGTGAAAGTTTTGAAAAAGACTGTGTTCACCGAAAAACAACAGCAGTCGTTGATGTCAACGACGGTTGGTAAAGTTATTTTTAACGAAATTTTCCCGGAAGATTTCCCGTATATCAACGAGGCTACGAAAACGAACCTCTTGAACGGTACGCCGGATAAATATTTTGTATACGAAAAAGGCAGTGATTTGAAAAAAATCATTGAAGAATTGCCGATAGCAGGCGGTGTAGGTAAAGATTATCTCGGTAATATTATTGCTGAGTGCTTCAGAAACTACCATACGACGCTGACGGCTGTCATCCTTGACCGTATCAAGCAGCTCGGCTTCACTTACTCCACGCGTGCAGGTATTACGATCGCCGTATCGGACGTTATCGTGCCGCCGGAGAAAACAGAGCTTCTTAAAAAATCGGATGATCAGGTTGCTATCGTTATGAATCAGTACCGTCGTGGTCTGATTACGAACGAAGAGCGTTATGACCGGATTATTAGCATTTGGAGCAAATGTAAAGACGAGCTGACGGAAATTTTGATGAAGTCCATGGATCGTTACAACAACATTATGCTCATGGTTGATTCGAAGGCACGGGGTAACAAATCGCAAATCACCCAGCTGGGCGGTATGCGTGGTCTGATGGCCAACCCATCGGGCCGGATTATCGAGTTGCCAATCAAATCGAACTTCCGCGAAGGTCTGACGGTACTCGAGTACTTCATCTCGACGCATGGAGCGCGGAAAGGTCTCGCGGATACAGCTCTTCGTACAGCTGACTCCGGTTACCTGACTCGTAGGCTCGTTGACGTTGCACAAGACGTTATCGTTCGTGAAGAAGATTGCGGAACCGATAAAGGCTTCTCCGTGAGCAAAATTCAAGACGGTAAAGAGGTTATTGAGGATCTGTACGATCGTATTGAAGGCCGTTACGCTTTTGAGACGGTTCGTCATCCGAAGACTGGCGAAGTTATCGTCAGCCGCAATGATCTGATTGACTCGAACAGAGCCGATGCGATTATTGATGCGGGTATTGAAAAACTGCAAATCCGTTCCGTGCTTAGCTGCCGCGCTCGTCATGGCGTATGTAAAACTTGTTATGGCCGCAACCTGGCTACAGGCAAGCATGTTGAAATCGGTGAAGCAGTAGGTATCATTGCCGCTCAATCCATCGGTGAGCCAGGAACACAGCTCACGATGCGTACATTCCATACCGGCGGTGTTGCCGGGGACGATATTACGCAAGGTTTGCCGCGTATCCAGGAGCTTTTCGAGGCGCGTAATCCGAAAGGTCAAGCGATTATCACCGAGCTTGATGGTGTGGTCAAAGAAATTCGTGAAGCGAAGGATCGCCGTGAAATCGAAGTTCAAGGTGAAGCGGAATCCAAAACTTATGCGATCACTTACGGTTCGCGTATCCGTGTTGTAAAAGGGCAGCATCTGGAAGCCGGCGACGAGCTGACAGATGGTTCGATTGACCCTAAAGATATGCTTCGGATTAAAGGTATCCGCGGTGTTCAAAACTATATTTTGCAGGAAGTACAGCGCGTCTACCGGAACCAAGGGGTAGAAATCAATGACAAGCACATTGAAGTCATGGTTAAGCAAATGCTCCGCAAAATCCGTATCGTTGATGCGGGAGAAACGAAGCTTCTGCCAGGCGCATTCGTAGACATTCATGAATATGAATCTGCCAACCGCGAAGCAATCTTTGCTGATAAAGAGCCAGCAGTAGCCAAACCGGTATTGCTCGGTATTACGAAAGCATCTCTTGAGACGGATTCGTTCTTGTCGGCAGCTTCTTTCCAAGAAACGACTCGCGTCTTGACTGACGCTGCTATTAAAGGCAAAGTCGATCAATTGCTTGGTCTGAAGGAAAATGTTATTATCGGTAAGTTGATTCCAGCTGGTACGGGTATGCCGCGTTATCGCAATATCCGTCTGGTAGGACTTGAGGATGAGCAGGAAACTGTTGTAAACCAAGGCGAACTGGAATCAGAAGCAGTTACCGTTGACTAAAGCTTGAAGCATGCATGCGGCGGCGGCCTCCCCTAGTAATTGAGGGGAAGCTGTCTGCGTATGCGTACATCGAGGCTATAGCAGCTTTTCAGAAGAGGTAAAGACTAGCATTTGCGGTTTTTCTGATAAAGCTACTTGACACTCTAGGTGTACAGGTGATACTATATCGAAGTGTGCCTAATTGTGTGATCTTCTACCGCTAAAGGATAGGTGATTCCATGCAGTTTAAAGTTGGCGCGAAACAGACGACGAAGATGCTTGAGCAAGATAAAGCAGTCGAAGTCTACATTGCTCAAGATGCAGATCCGCGAATGAAAGAGAAAGTTATTCATTTGTGTGAGCGGTCGAGTATCCCGGTCAAATGGGTAGAAACGATGCAAGACCTTGGGAAAACCTGTGGAATTGATGTCGGAGCTGCTATGGCAGCGCTCGTAACCGATGATGAATAAAGGAAAAAAGCATTTTTGCTGGTGCAACTTCAACCTGATGATGGACTGGTAAGAATTTTTATTTGTTCTTTTATGAACCACCTGGATCTGTGGGCTTTAAAATTAGGTGTAATGTCTACCATATTAAATGACATGAATAACGGAAGGGGGTGGCAACATGCCAACAATTAACCAGCTAGTCCGTAAAGGACGCCAAGCTAAAGTCGTAAAATCGAAATCGCCAGCTTTGCAAAAAGGTTTCAACGCCTTGAAACGTGAAGCTACAAACATCAGTGCTCCGCAAAAACGCGGTGTGTGCACTCGTGTAGGTACAATGACTCCGAAAAAACCGAACTCTGCACTTCGTAAATACGCGCGTGTACGTTTGACTAACCGCGTAGAGGTTACAGCTTACATTCCGGGTATCGGACATAACCTTCAAGAGCACAGTGTCGTATTGATCCGTGGCGGACGGGTAAAAGACCTTCCGGGTGTACGTTATCATATCGTTCGCGGCGCTTTGGATACAGCGGGTGTTAACAACCGTAACCAAGCTCGTTCGAAATACGGTGCTAAACGTCCTAAAGTTAAGAAATAAAAATGGTTTTACCACTAATGAAATTATCATTCAAGAAAGGGGGACTTTCTCATGCCACGCAAAGGTCCTGTAACAAAACGCGATGTGCTTCCGGATCCGGTTTACAATAGCAAACTGGTAACGAGACTCATCAACCGCATTATGATCGACGGTAAACGCGGAACAGCTCAAACGCTGTTGTACGATGCCTTCAAACTGATCCAAGAACGCACGGGTAAAGATCCGATGGAAGTGTTCGAAGCAGCTTTGAAAAATATCATGCCAGTACTTGAGGTTAAAGCACGCCGTGTCGGCGGTGCCAACTATCAAGTGCCGATCGAAGTTAAACCTGAGCGCCGTACATCGCTTGGTCTCCGTTGGCTCGTGAACTACTCACGTAACCGCGGTGAGAAAACGATGGTAGAGCGTTTGGCTGCTGAAATTACTGATGCTTCCAATAACACTGGTGCATCCGTTAAGAAGCGCGAAGATACACACAAAATGGCAGAAGCAAACAGAGCGTTTGCTCACTACCGTTGGTAGGATTCGGCTAACGCTGAATCAACAAATAATCTCATTTAATGAGAGGAGATCAGTTCATGGCTAGAGAGTTCTCCTTGAAAAATACACGGAATATCGGGATTATGGCGCATATCGATGCGGGTAAAACCACTACAACTGAGCGTATCTTGTTCTACACAGGCCGTACTCACAAAATCGGAGAGGTGCATGAAGGCGCCGCTACGATGGACTGGATGGAACAAGAGCAAGAGCGCGGTATTACGATTACGTCTGCCGCGACGACTGCTCAATGGGATGGTCACCGCATCAATATCATCGATACCCCAGGACACGTTGACTTCACAGTAGAAGTTGAACGTTCCCTCCGCGTATTGGACGGGGCAGTTGGCGTTTTCAGTGCAAAAGAAGGCGTTGAGCCTCAGTCCGAAACCGTATGGCGTCAAGCAGACCGTTACGGTGTACCTCGGATCGCTTATATCAACAAAATGGACATTATCGGTGCAGACTTCTTGAACGTTATCAAGGATATGCGCGAGCGTCTACAAGCAAATGCTGTTGCGATTCAAATTCCGATTGGCGCTGAAAGTGATTTCGTAGGCGTTATCGATATCGTTGAACGCGTAGCTTACAAATACAAAGATGATCTCGGAAAAGACCCTGAGAAAATCGAAATTCCTGCTGAGTACGCCGACCAAGTCGAAGAACTCCGTACGGAATTGATCGAGAAAGTTGCCGAGCTGGACGAAGAATTAACAATGAAATATCTGGAAGGCGAAGAAATTACGATTCCAGAAATTAAAGCAGCGCTTCGTAAAGGCGTTTGTGAAGTTAAAATCTTCCCAGTTATCGTTGGCTCCTCGTACCGTAACAAAGGCGTTCAAATGATGTTGGATGCTGTTGTTGACTATCTTCCATCGCCACTTGATGTACCAGCTATTAAAGGTATGCTTGATGACGGTAGTGAGGAAATTCGTCAATCTTCGGATTCAGAACCGTTCTCGGCTCTGGCATTCAAAATCATGACGGATCCTTATGTAGGTAGATTGACGTTCTTCCGTGTGTATTCTGGCGTCCTGAAATCCGGTTCGTATGTTCTGAATGGTACAAAGAACAAACGTGAGCGTATTGGTCGGATTCTGCAAATGCATGCGAACAGCCGTCAAGAGATTTCCGAAGTTTACTCCGGAGATATCGCAGCTGCAGTTGGTTTGAAAGATACCATTACAGGTGACACGCTTTGTGATGAAAAACATCCGATTATTCTTGAGTCGATGAATTTCCCTGAGCCAGTTATCTCGGTTGCTATCGAACCAAAAACGAAAGCTGACCAAGACAAACTCGGTATCGCGATTTCCAAGCTTGCGGAAGAAGATCCTACATTCCGTGCGCATACGGATGAAGAAACAAACCAAACGATTATCTCTGGTATGGGTGAGCTTCACCTTGAGATTCTAGTTGACCGTATGCTTCGCGAATTTAAGGTTGAGACAAACGTTGGTAAGCCTCAAGTTGCTTATCGTGAGACGTTCCGTCAAGCTGCAAAAGTCGAAGGTAAATTCGTACGTCAATCCGGTGGTAAAGGTCAATATGGCCATTGCTGGGTTGAATTCGTTCCACAAGAGCCGGGTGAAGGCTTCGTGTTCGAAAACAAAGTTGTGGGTGGATCGATTCCTCGTGAATTTATCGCTCCAATCCAAGCTGGTATCGAAGAGTCGATGAAAAACGGCGTTATCGCTGGATTCCCGCTCGTTGATGTTAAAGCGATTGTTTTCGACGGATCTTATCATGATGTTGACTCCTCGGAGATGGCGTTTAAAATTGCAGGTTCGATGGCGCTTAAAGCTGCCAAAGAAAAATGTAAGCCAGTTCTGCTTGAGCCAATCATGAAAGTTGAAGTTACTGTTCCTGAAGAGTACATGGGCGATGTAATGGGTATGTTGAACTCCCGTCGTGGTCGCATTGAAGGTATGGATACTCGCGCAGGTGCGCAAATCATCCGTGCTAAGGTGCCTCTCTCCGAGATGTTCGGTTATTCCACAACACTTCGTTCTGGTACACAAGGACGCGGTGTATTCTCGATGGAGCTTTCTCACTATGAAGAAGTTCCTAAATCGATTGCTGAAGAGATTATTGCTAAAAACAAAGGCGAATAATATTTGCCTTTGTCTAGGTTAGTCTTTTTTACTCCGGTTGGCATTACAGCTTGCTAAGCAAGCAAGTGTTCAGCCACTATATAAAACCTTTTAAATATTGAGGAGGATTAAGTTCAATGGGAAAAGCTAAATTTGAACGTAACAAACCGCACGTTAATATCGGTACTATTGGTCACGTCGATCACGGTAAAACGACTCTGACTGCAGCAATCACTACTGTACTTTCCAAAAAATACGGCGGTGCTGCTATCGCTTTTGACCAAATCGATAAAGCTCCAGAAGAGCGCGAGCGTGGTATCACGATCTCGACAGCTCACGTTGAGTATGAGACGCCAGCTCGTCACTACGCTCACGTTGACTGCCCAGGTCACGCCGACTATGTAAAAAACATGATCACTGGTGCTGCACAAATGGACGGAGCAATCCTAGTAGTTTCCGCAGCTGATGGCCCTATGCCACAAACTCGTGAGCACATCTTGCTGTCCAAGCAAGTTGGCGTTCCTTACATCGTTGTATTCCTGAACAAATGCGACATGGTTGAAGACGAAGAGCTTCTTGAACTGGTTGAGATGGAAGTTCGCGACCTTCTTTCCGAGTATGAGTTCCCAGGCGACGACACTCCAATCATCCGTGGTGCAGCTCGTGAAGCTTTGCAAAACCCTGATGGTCCTTGGGCTGAAAAAATCATCGAGCTCTTCGAGCAAGTTGATACTTACATCCCAACTCCTGAGCGCGATGTTGCAAAACCTTTCCTTATGCCTGTCGAGGACGTATTCACAATCACTGGCCGTGGTACAGTAGCAACTGGCCGTGTTGAGCGTGGCGTTATCAAAGTAGGCGACGAGATCGAAATTATCGGTCTTGCTGAAGAGTCCCGCAAATCCGTAGTAACAGGCGTTGAAATGTTCCGTAAATTGCTTGACTCCGCTCAAGCAGGCGACAACGTTGGCGCATTGCTTCGTGGTGTAGACCGTAAAGATATTGAGCGTGGACAAGTATTGGCTAAACCGGGTTCGGTTAAACCACACACTAACTTCACTGCACAAATCTACGTTCTGACTAAAGAAGAGGGTGGCCGTCACAAGCCTTTCTTCACTGGATACCGTCCACAGTTCTACTTCCGTACAACTGACGTTACTGGTATCATCAACCTGCCAGAAGGTACTGAAATGGTTATGCCTGGCGACAACATCACAGTTACTGTTGAGCTTATCGCTCCAATCGCGGTTGAAGAGGGAACTCGTTTCTCCATCCGTGAAGGCGGCCGTACTGTAGGCGCTGGCGCTGTAGCAACTATCCAAAAATAATCGCGTGCGGCTTTAAGCCGCGCACGAATCAAACCTCTCACCTCGGTGAGAGGTTTTTTATTTTCCATGGACAAGTCATTGACGGGGCTGCTGCATCGCCTTTAATATGAGAGAAGATGTATACAGCTGCGATAGAGGGAAACCTTATGGGAACGTAAGACAGAAGCAGCTTATTATGTAGGGGAGGTTTTACAGAAGATGAGAAAAAATATGTGGGTAGGATTAATGCTGGTCCTCGTTTTGGTCATTTCGGCATGTGGGGGCAGCAAAGGAAACGGCAATACAGGGGAACAGGCTTCAACTGCACCAAGCAGTTCTGCTGAAGCAACGGACAGTGGGGCGAAAGAAAATTATAAAATTTCAATCTCGCAATATGTAGAGCATCCGTCGCTTGATGCAACAAGAGAAGGATTTATTGCTGCCTTGAAGGATGCGGGATTGGTTGAAGGACAGAATTTAACCATTGATTTTAATACAGCTCAAGCAGATCAAGCAAACAACCAAACGTTGGCTCAAAAGATCGCAGCTGATAAAAGTGATTTGGCGTTAGGTATTGCTACACCATCAGCACAAGCGCTTGTGAAAGAAGTGACTGATCGTCCTGTGCTGTTCGCAGCTGTTACTGATCCGATTGATTCGAAACTCGTTACAAATCTTGATGCGCCAGGTGGTCTTGTTTCAGGAGCGTCGGATACAAATCCAGCAGCAATTACAGAGCTTATGGACTTTGTAGCTGCTAATTTTTCGAAAGTGAAAAATGTTGGCCTTGTCATTAACGAAGGTGAGCCTAATGCAGTGGTTATGGCTAAAATTGCAGAAGAAGCGCTCGCTAAGCATGATATTAAGCTCGTTCGTGCAGCTGTGAGTAACACATCAGAAGTACAGCAGGCAGCTGCTTCCCTTGTGGGTAAAGTAGATGCACTGTATATTACATTGGATAATTCAGTAGTGAGCAGTCTGGATACATTGATTAAAGTAGCTAATGATAATGACCTTCCGTTTTTCGCAAGTGATCGTGATACGGTTGAGCGTGGTGCCTTTGCAACTATTGGCTTCAAATATTATGATCATGGATACCAAGTAGGCCAAATGGCTGTGGATATTTTGAAAAACGGCAAGAAGCCGGGCGAGATGAAAGTAACGGTGCCGGACAAGCTTGATCTTATTTTGAACATGAAGGCAGCTAAGGAACAAGGCATTACGGTAACCGATGAGATGAAAAATCAAGTCAAGGATGCTGCTTCCAACATTATTGAATAGTTCGCAACTTAACGGGATTTTTTAAAAAAAGTAACGTAACGGCTATTGTCGCCATTAGACGGCAGTAGCCGTTTACAATTGGCCCGTTTTTCATGAGGAGGTTTCCTATTGCTTAGTTTGTTGAAATCGATGCCTGGTGCAATTGAGCTTGGCTTAATTTATGCGTTGATGGCGCTGGGCGTCTACATTACGTATCGTATTTTAGATTTTCCCGATTTGACCGTGGAAGGCAGCTTCACTACAGGCGGCGGTATTGCAATGATTTTGATAACGAATGGCATGTCGCCTTGGGTGGCTACTATTGCTGCTTTTGGCGGTGGTGCGGCTGCGGGAGCCATTACCGGGCTTTTGCATACGAAAGGCAAAATAAATGGGCTTCTCTCCGGCATTATTATGATGATTGCCCTATATTCTATTAATCTGCGAATTATGGGCAAGCCGAATGTGTCGGTATATGGGATGGATACGATTTTTACGACTAGCAACGTACTTGTTATTGTCGTAATCGTGGTTATTGTGACCAAGCTGCTGCTGGATTTGTTTCTGCATACGGACTTAGGGCTAAGCTTGCGTGCAACAGGAGATAATGAGCGGATGATTCGGAGCTTTGGCTCCAACACGGATACGACTAAAATTATCGGTATCTCCCTCTCCAATGCACTTGTTGCTTTGTCTGGAGCCTTATTCGCACAGCAGTCAACTGCTGCTGATATTTCTATGGGGATCGGCGTTATCGTCGTCGGCTTGGCATCGGTTATTATTGGCGAGGCTATTTTCGGAGCCCGGAAGGTGTTTTGGGCCACGCTGGCGGTTGTTCTTGGTTCCATTGTGTATCGGATCATCATTACGATTGCCTATCGGGTTGAGTGGCTCAAAGCTTCCGATTTAAAGCTGATTACAGCGGTAATCGTTATTGTTGCCCTTGTCGTTCCGACCATTCAGAAATCGTTTAAGCAGAAAAAAATGGCACGCAAACGCTCGGCGGAGCTGCTGACTGATCCTGTACAACGCGGAGGTGGCCAGTAATGCTGAACATTTCAAAAGTGTCCAAGCTGTTTAATCCAGGAACTGTTGATGAAAAGACAGCTTTGATTAATATTAATCTGCATCTGATGCCGGGCGATTTTGTAACGGTCATTGGAAGCAATGGAGCAGGGAAATCTACTTTAATGAACATTATCTCGGGTGTCATGCGTCCAGATGCCGGCGATGTTGAAATAGCTGGGGATAAAATGACACTGCTGCCCGAATTTAAACGCAGCAAATGGATCGGGAGAGTCTTTCAAGATCCTATGGCGGGTACAGCGCCGCGCATGACGATCGAGGAAAACCTGGCTATGGCCTATAAAAGAGGCAAGCCGCGTACACTATTGATAGGTGTGACGCCGGCCAAGCGCGCTTTTTTCAAGGAGCAGCTTTCTAGGCTCGGCATTGGGCTTGAGAATCGCTTGGGCGCGAAGGTTGGTCTTTTGTCCGGTGGAGAGCGGCAAGCGCTTAGCCTGTTGATGGCGACCTTTACGAAGCCGCAGATATTGCTGCTTGATGAGCACACGGCGGCGCTTGATCCTTCGCGTGCAGAGCTGATTACAGCGCTCACGGATTCGCTTGTACACGAGATGAAGCTGACGACGCTGATGGTGACGCATAATATGGAGCAGGCGATCCGTCTGGGCAACCGTCTTATTATGATGGACAAGGGTCGGATCATTCTCGATGTTAATGAACACCGCAAAAAGGATCTCACGGTAGCGCAGCTGCTTAACGAGTTTGAGCAAATTAGCGGAAAGAAGCTAGCTGACGACCGGATTGTGCTAGGTTAATAAGTATAGAGTAAAGTGGATTGAGTAGAGTAGTAGTAACGCATTGTCCATAAAGCAAAGAAGATCGCTTTTCTGCCGGGTCATGGGTGAAAGCTTGCCGATGTACGGAGAGAAGAGCGATCTTCTGCTGTTTTAGCGGTTTGCAGCCGTTAGTTGAAGGTATTCAGGTGAGTTTCTTCTATTATATATAGAAGACACAGCAATCGTTTTGTTTATGAAGCGGGCAATGTGTCGAAGCTAATAACCTAAAAGGCGCTATATTCTTGCCTAAAAGGATGAAAGACCGCTAATTTAATTGAAAATAGCATGAAAGCAAAGTTCTGCTTGCATTTGCCTATTCATTTCGTTATAATAATGTCTGTTGGTCTGTGACGTTGCGATGATGTGAGAGGTTGCCGACACACCCGGCCCCTTTGCCATGGGGCATGTGCCGGGTTTTCTCATGGAGTATGTCCGATAATAAATTGGGCGATAGAAGGAGGGACTTATATGGCAAAGCAAAAGATTCGTATTCGCTTGAAAGCGTACGATCACAGGATTCTTGATCAATCCGCAGAGAAAATTGTGGAAACTGCAAAACGTTCCGGAGCGAGTGTTTCCGGGCCGATTCCGCTTCCAACGGAAAAGCAAATCATCACCATTCTCCGTGCGGTGCACAAGTACAAGGATTCGAGGGAGCAATTCGAAATGCGTACACATAAACGCTTGATCGACATTGTTAACCCTACGCCGCAAACGGTTGATGCGTTGATGCGCCTGGATTTACCATCCGGTGTAGATATCGAAATCAAACTGTAAAAGCAACACCAGTATATGTGATATAGAAGGGAAATGAGGTGTCAACATGAAAGGTATCTTAGGTAAAAAACTTGGAATGACTCAAGTGTTTACTGCTGAAGGTAATGTAATTCCGGTTACTGTTATCGAAGCTGGACCATGTGTCGTTTTGCAGAAGAAAGACCAGGAAACTGATGGTTACGAAGCTGTTCAACTCGGTTTTGCCGACAAGAAAGAAAGCAGAACTATTAAGCCGGAAATTGGCCACGCTAAAAAAGCGGGAGCTACTCCTAAGCGCTACGTTCGTGAAATTCGCGGCATCCAATTGGGTGACTACGAAGTTGGTCAAGTGGTTAAAGCTGACCTTTTCGCAGAAGGCGAATTCGTTGACGTAACAGGTATTTCTAAAGGTAAAGGCTTTGCCGGCGTTATTAAACGTTGGGGACAAAGCACGGGTCCTATGTCTCACGGTTCCCGTTACCACCGCGGTCCAGGTTCCATGGGTTCGATTCAAGCGAACCGCGTACCGAAAGGCAAACGCCTTCCAGGTCACATGGGTACTGACGCTATCACGATTCAAAAGCTTGAAGTTATTCGCGTAGACGCTGAGCGTAACGTGTTGCTAGTTAAAGGTTCTGTACCAGGCCCTAAAAACGGTTTTGTGAAAGTTAAACTTACCGTTAAGAAATAAATTCTTAGAAGAAAGGAGGAACAATAAATGCCTAAAGTATCATTATACAATGTGAGCGGTTCGCAAGTAGGCGAGGTTGAATTGGCAGATAGCGTTTTCGGTATCGAGCCTAACAAACACGTTCTACACAGCGCTGTTACGCTTCAGCAAGCTGCTGAGCGTGCAGGTACTCACAAAACTAAAGGACGCTCTGAAGTACGTGGTGGCGGTCGTAAACCTTGGAAACAAAAAGGAACTGGCCGTGCTCGTCAAGGTAGCATTCGCTCCCCGCAATGGGTTGGCGGCGGTACAGTATTTGGACCGACTCCACGCTCTTACGGTTTCAAGCTTCCTAAGAAAGTTCGCCGTTTGGCAATCAAATCGGCTCTATCTTCGAAGGTGATCGCTAACGAAATTATCGTTCTTGATCAATTGTCGTTCTCGACTCCTAAGACGAAAGAATTCGTAGCGATTCTGAACAATCTGAAAGTGGCTCGTAAAGCGCTTGTTGTTTTGCCTAGCTATGATGACAATGTAGCATTGTCTGCTCGTAACATCCCAGGTGTGAAATTCGTCGCAGCTGACGGCATTAATGTTCTGGATGTACTTGTATATGACAAGCTCATCATCACTAAAGATGCTGTAGAGAAAGTACAGGAGGTGTTTGCGTAATGAAAAACCCTCGCGATATTATTAAACGTCCTGTTATTACAGAACGTACTAGCGAATACATGGTTTCCAAACGTTACGTGTTCGAAGTTGATCTTCGCTCTAACAAAACAGAAATCAAAAACGCTATTGAGCAAATTTTCAAAGTTAAGGTTACTAGCGTTAACACAATGCGTGTTGCTGGCAAACCTAAGCGCTATGGTAAATATAGCGGTTATAGATCCGAATGGAAAAAAGCAATCGTTCAACTGAGCGATGATAGCAAAGAACTTGAGTTCTTTGAAACGTCTGTTTAGAAAAGGAGGAAATTCAAGTGCCAATTAAAAAGTATAAACCGACCTCTCCTGCACGTCGTGGTATGTCGGTCTCGACTTTCGAAGAGATCACAACAGACACACCGGAGAAATCGTTGCTAGCACCACTTTTCAAAAAAGCTGGTCGTAACAACCAAGGTAAAATTACGGTTCGTCATCAAGGCGGCGGACACAAACGTAAATATCGGATTATCGACTTCAAGCGTCTTAAGGATGGAATTGCTGGTAAAGTGGCAACGATCGAATACGATCCGAACCGTACTTCCAACATCGCTCTAATCCACTACGCTGACGGTGAGAAAGCCTACATTATCGCTCCTAAAGGTCTTAAAGTTGGAGATCAAGTAATGTCCGGCCCTACTGCTGATATCAAAGTAGGTAACACTCTTCCACTTGGTAACATTCCTGTTGGTTCGGTTATCCACAACATTGAATTGCAACCAGGCAAAGGCGGACAATTGGTTCGTGCTGCTGGTACAGAAGCTCAGCTTCTTGGTAAAGAAGAAGTTTACGTATCGATCCGTCTTTCTTCCGGTGAGGTTCGTCGCATTCTGAAAACTTGTCGTGCAACAATCGGTTCTGTTGGTAACGAAGATCACGAACTCGTGAAAATCGGTAAAGCCGGCCGTTCCCGTTGGATGAACAGACGTCCAGAAGTCCGCGGCGTAGTAATGAACCCTAACGATCACCCACACGGTGGTGGTGAAGGTCGCGCTCCGATCGGTCGTAAATCGCCAATGTCTCCTTGGGGCAAACCAACACTTGGTTACAAAACCCGCAAGAAGAAAAAAGCTTCGAGCCAATATATTATTCGTCGTCGTACGAAGTAATAACTGCTTAATAGAAGCTGCGTGACCTTGAGTCACGCTATGTTTCCGCGAAGGGAGGACTCCAAATGGGTCGCAGTTTGAAAAAAGGGCCGTTTATTGACGGTTACCTGCTCAAAAAAGTCGAGGATTTGAATGAAGCAAACAAAAAAGTCGTGGTCAAAACTTGGTCCCGTCGCTCGACAATTTTCCCACAATTCATTGGTCACACTTTCGGCGTTTATGACGGTCGCAAGCACGTGCCAGTATACGTAACGGAAGATATGGTTGGACACAAGCTTGGTGAGTTTGCACCAACTCGTACGTACAAAGGTCATGATGACGATAAGAAGACGGGCAGAAGATAATTTGCCTATAAGATCTTTATCGATTGAAAGGAGGTTCACACATGTCTGAAGCTAAAGCGCATTTGAGATTCGTACGTATTGCTCCTCGTAAAGCTCAACTCGTTGCGGATTTGATTCGTGGCAAGAAGGTTGGCGAAGCAATCGCGATTCTGCGTCACACGCCTAAATCTGCTTCCCCGATTTTGGAGAAGCTGCTGAACTCTGCTATTGCTAACGCTGAGCATAACTATCAATTGGACGTTAACAAGCTGGTTATTTCCCAGGCTTTCGTTAACCAAGGTCCAACTATGAAACGTTTCCGCCCACGTGCAATGGGACGTGCAAGCAAAATCAACAAAAGAACCAGCCACATCACTTTGGTGGTATCTGAGAAATAAGGAGGGATAACGTGTGGGTCAAAAGGTAAATCCGGTCGGTCTTCGTGTTGGGATTATCCGTGATTGGGAATCCAAATGGTACGCAGGCAAAGACTTCGGCGATCTTCTGATTGAAGACGTAAAAATTCGTGAATACCTGAAGAACAAACTTAAGGATGCGGCAGTATCCCACATCGAAATCGAGCGCGCGGCTAACCGTGTTAACGTGACGATTCAAACTGCGAAGCCGGGTATGGTTATCGGTAAAGGCGGTTCTGAAGTGGAGAACCTGCGCACGGAGCTTGGCAAGATCACTAAAGGCAAAAAAGTTCACATTAATATTTCTGAAATTAAACAAGCAGATATGGATGCTATTCTTGTAGCAGAAAGTATCGCACAACAGCTGGAGCGTCGTGTTTCTTTCCGTCGTGCTTTGAAACAAGCGATCCAACGTTCGATGCGTGCTGGCGCTAAAGGGATCAAAACCGCTGTTAGCGGACGTCTCGGTGGTGCTGAAATTGCTCGTTCAGAAGGCTATAGCGAAGGTACAGTTCCACTTCATACCCTTCGTGCTGATATCGATTATGGTACAGCTGAAGCGCATACGACTTATGGTCGTATCGGTGTAAAAGTTTGGATCTACCGTGGCGAAGTCCTTCCGGTTAAGAAGAAAGCTCCCCAGGAAGGAGGCAACTAATCATGTTGGTACCTAAACGTGTCAAACACCGCAAGCAACAACGCGGACATATGAAAGGTCGCGCTAAAGGCGGTACTGAAGTTTCTTTCGGAGAATACGGTCTTCAAGCGCTTGAGCCGTCATGGATTACGAACCGTCAAATCGAATCGGCTCGTATTGCTATGACTCGTTACATCAAACGTGGTGGTAAAGTATGGATCAAGATTTTCCCTGCTAAGCCAATCACTCAAAAGCCTCTCGAGGTTCGTATGGGTAGCGGTAAAGGTAACGTTGAGAAATGGGTTGCTGTAGTTAAGCCAGGCAAAATTATGTTTGAGCTTGCTGGAGTACCTGAAGAGGTTGCTCGCGAAGCAATGCGTCTTGCGTCACACAAACTGCCTGTTAAAACGAAGTTCGTGAAACGCGAAGAAGTAGGTGGTGAAGCAAATGAAGGCTAGTGAATTTCGTAACCTAACCTCTGCTGAGATCGAACAAAAGGTAAATGGTTTTAAAGAGGAGCTATTCAACCTTCGTTTCCAATTGGCTACTGGCCAACTGGACAATCCGACACGGATTCGTGACGTACGGAGAGAAATTGCTCGTGCTAAAACCATCTTGCGTGAAAGAGAACTCGGAATCAGCAGCTAAATAGTAGTCCTTAACTAAGGAAAAATTGCCAAGGTTTAAGGAAGGAGGAAGAACATGAGCGAACGTAATGCCCGCAAAGTGTTAGTCGGTAAAGTGGTGAGTGACAAAATGGATAAAACAGTTGTTGTTGCTATTGAAACATATAAAAAACACAATCTGTACCATAAACGCATTAAATCCACGAAAAAGTTCAAAGCCCATGATGAGAACAACGAAGCTAAAATCGGCGATGTTGTAAAAATTATGGAAACTCGTCCGCTTTCGAAAGACAAACGCTTCAGACTCGTGGAGATTGTTGAAGTAGCGATTGTCCTTTAAGTTTGAAAATGTAATCTAGTTTTGTCCGAAAGGAGGACGTTGACATGATTCAACCATTTTCCCGTTTGCGTGTCGCTGATAACTCAGGTGCAAAAGAACTGATGTGTATCCGTGTACTTGGTGGAACTGGTCGTCGCGTAGCGGCTATCGGCGATTTGATCGTTTGTTCCGTTAAACAAGCAACACCAGGCGGCGTTGTCAAAAAAGGTGATGTTGTTAAAGCAGTTATCGTTCGTACAAAGCGTACGGTTCGTCGTAAAGACGGTTCCTACATCGCGTTTGACGAAAATGCAGCTGTAATCGTTAAGGAAGACAAGAGCCCACGTGGTACTCGTATTTTTGGACCAGTTGCCCGTGAGCTTCGCGATAAAGATTTCATGAAAATCGTATCGCTTGCACCAGAAGTTATCTAATAAAAGTCCCCAAGGGATTGCAATAGCTTGATCATCAAGCATGCAGGAGGTGTAACTCATGCCAAGATTGAAAAAAATTCTTGAATCGCATAACAATAAATTGCACGTTAAAAAAGATGATACGGTCATCGTCATTTCCGGTAAGGATAAAGGCAAAAAAGGCCGTGTAATCGCTGCATATCCGCGTGAAAACCGCGTACTTGTAGAAGGCGTCAATATGGTTAAAAAGCATACTCGTCCATCGCAGGCTAACCCGCAGGGCGGTATCATCGAGCAAGAAGCGCCGATTCACGTATCGAACGTGATGCACATTGATCCGAAGAGCGGTAAAGTAACTCGCATTGGATACAAAGTGCTTGATAACGGCAAAAAAGTTCGGATCGCAAAACGTTCCGGCGAAGTAATCGACTAACGTTACTGTAGGAAGGAGGACCATGAATCATGGCTGCAAGAATGAAGGATCGTTTTCTTAACGAGATCACTCCTGCTCTGATGCAGAAGTTTAACTATACAACAGTTATGCAAGTGCCTAAAATCGAGAAAGTCGTCATCAATATGGGTGTCGGCGAAGCGGTTGCTAACTCGAAAGTGCTTGATGTTGCTGTTGATGAGCTTCGTCAAATCGCCGGTCAAAAACCGGTTGTAACACGCGCGAAGAAGTCCATTGCCGGCTTCAAACTTCGTGAGAACATGCCAATCGGGGTTAAAGTAACACTGCGCGGCGAGCGTATGTATTATTTCCTAGATAAGCTGTTCAACATCTCCCTCCCACGTGTACGTGACTTCCGTGGCGTATCAGCGAAAGCATTCGATGGTCGCGGTAACTACACACTGGGTTTGAAAGAGCAATTGATCTTCCCGGAGATTGAATACGATAAAGTTGATAAAGTTCGTGGTATGGATATCGTCATCGTGACGACGGCAAAAACGGACGAAGAATCTCGCGAATTGCTCACCCAATTGGGTATGCCGTTTGCGAAGTAATCCACTTTTAGGAGGTGTAATACCCAGTGGCAAAAACTTCGATGAAAGTGAAGCAACAACGTACACCGAAATTTAAAGTGCGTGCGTACACGCGCTGTGAACGTTGTGGCCGTCCGCATTCTGTTTTGCAAAAGTTTAAAATTTGCCGGATTTGTTTCCGTGAGTTAGCATACAAAGGCCAGATCCCTGGCGTTAAGAAAGCAAGCTGGTAATAAGCCTAGTTCGGGAAGGAGGTTAACACAAATGGTTATGTCTGATCCGATTGCAGATATGCTGACACGCATTCGCAACGCGAACGTTGTTCGTCATGAAACCGTTGAAATGCCCGCTTCGAAAGTGAAGAAGGAAATCGCTGAAATTCTGAAGCGTGAAGGTTTCATCCGCGATGCTGAATATATCGAGGATAACAAGCAAGGGATTATCCGTATTTTCTTGAAATACGGCCCGAGCCAAGAGCGCGTAATCACTGGTCTGAAACGTATTTCTAAACCAGGTCTTCGCGTTTATACAAAATCTAATGAGATCCCTCGTGTACTGGGCGGTCTGGGAATTGCTATTATTTCCACGTCCAAAGGGATTATGACTGATAAAGAAGCACGTCAAGGCAAAGCTGGCGGCGAAGTCGTCTGCTACGTTTGGTAATTAACAAGTCACAAAGATTGGAGGTGTAACGATGTCCCGTATTGGTCGCAAACCAATCCAAGTGCCTAACGGCGTAACAATCAACTTGGAAAACACAGTTATTACTGTTAAAGGACCTAAAGGAACGCTTTCCCGTGAATTTCACAAAGATATGAAAGTCAATGTGAGTGAAACTGAAATCGTCATTGAACGTCCTTCTGACAATAAATTGCATCGCTCTTTGCACGGTACTACTCGCAGCATCATCGCTAACATGGTGAGCGGAGTTACTGACGGATTCTCGAAAAATCTTGAACTCGTTGGCGTAGGTTATCGTGCAAGCAAAAATGGTGAGAAAATCGTTCTTAACGTTGGTTACTCTCACCCAGTGGAAATCGCTCCTGAAGGCGGAATCGAATTCGACGTTCCTGCGAACACGAAAATTACTGTTCGCGGAATCGATAAAGAACTCGTTGGCGCATTTGCTGCCAAAATCCGTTCCGTACGTGAGCCTGAGCCGTATAAAGGTAAAGGTATCAAGTACGAAGGCGAGCGCATTATCCGCAAAGAAGGTAAAGCTGGTAAGAAGAAATAAGCAGTCTGACATGGCTGCTTAACATAGCGGTATGAGGAATTGGAAAGGAGTGAACCTTGAATGATTACGAAAGGCGATAAAAACAAGGCACGTCTGAAAAGACACTTGCGTGTTCGTAAAAAAATCAATGGAACGGTTGCACGCCCACGTCTGTCTGTGTTTCGTTCCGCTAAGCATATGTATGCTCAATTGATCGACGATGTACAAGGAGTAACACTTGCTGCTGCTTCTACTCAAGACAAAGAGCTGACTGAAGCTATCGGCAACGGCGGCAGCGTTGAAGCTGCTCGCAAAGTCGGCGAATTGCTTGCAAAACGCGCTCAAGCGAAAGGTGTAAACCAAGTAGTATTTGATCGTGGTGGTTACTTGTATCACGGAAGAATTCAGGCGCTTGCTGATGCAGCTCGCGAAGCTGGTCTGGAATTCTAATCGACTTTACTTATAAGGAGGTTAAACGACTTGCGTATAGATCCGAATACGTTAGAACTTACTGAAAAAGTTGTCAACATCAACCGTGTTGCCAAAGTTGTTAAAGGCGGACGCCGCTTCAGCTTTAGTGCATTGGTAGTAGTAGGCGACGGCAACGGCTATGTTGGCGCAGGAATCGGTAAAGCAGGCGAAGTACCTGATGCAATCCGCAAAGGTATCGAAGATGCTAAGAAAAACCTGATTCATGTACCAATCGTTGGTACAACAATTCCTCACCTTGTGCTAGGACATTTCGGCGCTGGAGAAGTTCTCCTGAAGCCGGCATCCGAAGGTACAGGTGTTATCGCTGGTGGCCCAGTTCGTGCAGTTCTTGAACTTGCTGGCGTTGGCGATATTTTGACGAAATCCCTCGGTTCTTCGAACTCCATGAACATGGTTAACGCAACGCTCGAAGGTCTTTCACGTTTGAAACGTGCTGAAGATGTTGCGAAGCTTCGTGGTAAAACTGTCGAAGAGCTGTTAGGTTAAGGAGGGGCATACGATGGCAAAATTGCAAATCACCCTCGTTCGCAGTTTGATCGGCCGTAACGAGAAACAGCGTGCTACTGTAGCATCGCTGGGACTTCGTAAAATCCGTCAAACCGTTGAATTGAACGATACTGTAGCTATTCGCGGCATGGTTAAACATGTTAGCCACTTGGTTAAAGTCGAAGAAGTATAAGATAGTCATTCCTACAAAGAAATAAACAAGGAGGTGCAAGAACGATGAAATTGCATGAACTCGCACCAGCACCAGGTTCCAAGCAAACACCAAAACGTAAAGGTCGCGGTATTGGTACCGGTAACGGTAAAACAGCTGGACGTGGTCACAAAGGTCAAAATGCTCGCTCCGGCGGCGGTGTTCGTCCTGGTTTCGAGGGTGGTCAAAACCCATTGTACCGTCGTGTACCGAAACGCGGATTTAACAACCGTTTCCGTAAAGAGTATGCCATAATCAACATTGAAGAGCTGAACAGCTTTGCAGCAGGCACCGAAGTCACTCCAGAAGTTCTTCTTGAGCAAGGGATTGTTAAAAATCCACTAGCAGGCATTAAGATTTTGGGTAACGGTGAAATCAACGTCCAACTGACTGTAAAAGCAAGCAAGTTCTCTCAATCTGCGGTAGAGAAAATCCAGGCTGCCGGCGGTAAAACCGAGGTGATCTAATTGTTCAAAACCGTGTCCAACATTTGGAAAGTAGCGGATTTGCGCTCGCGCATTCTATTTACGCTTTTCATCCTGCTCATTTACCGGATTGGTTCTTTCATTCCGGTACCGGGCATCAATAAAGAAGTGTTCAAACAAGTTGATCGCGCAGGTGCAGATTTGTTCGGCTTGCTTAACACGTTTTCTGGTGGAGCGCTTTTCAAATTCTCTATCTTTGCAATTGGGATTATGCCATATATCACGGCTTCGATTATCGTGCAGCTGTTATCGATGGATGTTATTCCTAAATTTGCAGAGTGGGCGAAGGAAGGCGAGAACGGCAAACGTAAGCTCGCGCAAATTACTCGTTACGGCACGGTTATTCTTGGTTTGGTTCAAGGTTTTGCAACAGCAATCGGCTTCAACCGCCAATATGGCAATGAGATGATTCCTGGAGCGACCTTCGTTGATTATTTGGTTGTTGCTATCATCTTGACTGCAGGTACTGCTTTCTTGATGTGGCTTGGCGAGCAAATTACTGAGCGTGGTATTGGTAACGGTATTTCGATCCTGATTTTCGCAGGTATCGCTGCTGGTATCCCAGGCCACATCCGTACAATTTGGCAAGATCAATTTATTGGTCAAGAAGCTGCTTTGTTCTGGAATATTGGTAAAATGGTTCTGATCCTTATTGCGATCATTGCCATTATCGTCGGTGTTATCTTTGTTCAGCAAGGGATTCGTAAAATTCCGGTTCAATACGCTAAACGCGTAGTGGGCAGAAAAATGTACGGTGGACAATCGACTCATATCCCGATGAAAGTAAACGGAGCAGGCGTTATTCCGGTTATTTTTGCGGTATCGCTTCTGATGTTCCCAGTTACGATTGCTCAGTTCTGGAATGGATCGGCATGGGCAAACTGGATTATCAATAATATGTATTATGACAAACCGCTTGGTATGGTCTTGTATGTACTGTTGATTATCGGTTTCACTTTCTTCTATACCTTCGTTCAAATAAATCCGGTACAAATGGCGGATCAAATGAAAAAGAACGGTGGTTACATTCCAGGTATTCGCCCGGGTAAACCAACTTCTTCTTATCTGACTCGCGTTATGTCACGTATTACATTGACGGGCGCGCTTTTCCTAGCGGTTATCTCGATTTTGCCAGTGCTCTTCGGAACGCTTGCAGGATTGCCGCGTACGGTGCAACTTGGAGGAACTTCGCTTCTGATCGTTATCGGCGTTGCGCTTGATACGATGAAGCAAATCGAAACCCAGTTGATCAAACGCCATTACAAAGGGTTTATCAATAAATAACAATAGGTTCTGTTCGGGCTTCCGTGACGTCGCTTGCGATGGTACGGACCCGCATGAGCCTATTGTGTTTAAAGCGAGGAACACGAATGAACATTTTATTCATGGGCCCTCCGGGAGCCGGTAAAGGAACGCAAGCTGAACGAATCGTTTCCGAGTTTGGTATACCACACATCTCGACAGGCGATGCATTCCGCCTTGCTATGAAAGAAGGCACTGCGCTCGGTCTCAAAGCGAAAGAGTATGTCGATAAAGGACTGCTTGTACCCGATGAGATTACGAACGGTATCGTAAAAGAACGTCTTGCACTAGACGATTGTAATAAAGGGTTTTTGCTGGACGGTTTTCCTCGGACATTGCAACAAGCCG
Organism: Paenibacillus sp. JT22N7; assembly: GCF_059383875.1. NCBI lineage: Bacteria > Bacillati > Bacillota > Bacilli > Caryophanales > Paenibacillaceae > Paenibacillus > Paenibacillus sp. JT22N7. The sequence continues at coordinate 13,376 of NZ_JBXENY010000018.1, read as the reverse complement.
AAGCGCTTGATGGCATGCTCAAGGAACTTGACCGAGGCATTCACCATGTCGTTAATTTAAAGGTTGATCGTGGATTTCTCTTGGCACGCCTAACTGGAAGACGCATTTGCAAAACATGCGGAACGACGTATCACATTCTGTTCAATCCGCCGAAGCAAGAAGGCGTCTGTGATAAAGACGGCGGCGAATTGTATCAGCGTTCGGATGATACGGAGGAGAAGGTTGGAACGCGTCTGGATGAATACATTTCCAAAACTGCTCCACTTCTTGACTATTACAGTGATAAAGGTCTTCTTCGCGAAGTCGATGGCGAGAAGGAAATTGATGCGGTAACGGCCGACATTACTTCCATCTTGCGAGGTTCATTGTAATGATTATACGCAAATCCGAATCGGAGCTGCGCTATATGAGAGAAGCAGGCAGAATTGTTGCGGATGCCCATCGGTTGATGGCGAGGTCGGTGAAGCCGGGTATTACTACCATAGAGCTTGATCAACTAGCTGAAGACTACATTCGCAGTCAAGGAGCCGTGCCTTCTTTTAAAGGTTACAATGGTTTTCCCGCCAGCATTTGCGCTTCTGTAAATGACGAGCTGGTACATGGTTTTCCAGGACCTCGGAAGTTGAACGAAGGCGATATTATTAGTATCGATATCGGAGCGCAGTACAATGGCTATCATGGCGACTCTGCCTGGACCTACCCGGTCGGCGCAGTAACGCCTGAAGTACAAAGGCTGCTGGATGTAGCGGAGCAGTCGCTTTATGCGGCCGTGAATCTCATCCGTCCGAATGAGAAGCTATTTACAATATCCCATGCTGTTCAACAAGTTGTCGAAGCGGCTGGCTTCTCAGTTGTACGCGAATTTGTTGGTCATGGAATTGGAGCGAAGCTTCATGAGGAGCCGCAAATTCCGAACTATGGTATGCCAGGTCGCGGACCGAAGCTTGAGCCAGGAATGGTGCTTTGCATCGAACCTATGGTGAACATCGGTGAACGATATGTCCGCACGCTTGAAGACAATTGGACGGTCGTAACGGAAGACGGCTCAATGTGTGCCCATTTTGAGCATACGGTTGCCGTAACGGAGAATGGTTTTGAAATTTTGACGCTTTCGAAGCCACAGGCGGACTGAGCCAGAGATGGATAAGTTTCCGCAGGTAGGCCAAATTGTCAAAGTGCTTCGGGGCAAGGATGAAGACAGCTATGCGGTGGTCATATCCGTCATTGACGAACGTTTCGTTATGATTGTAGATGGCGATAAGCGGCGCTTCGACTCGCCAAAGAAGAAGAACGTTCTGCATCTCGAGTTACAGCCTGTGATAAGCAGCGAAGTAGTAAACAGCTTGCTCGAATCAGGCAGGGTGACCAATACCAAGTTACGTTATGTTATACAGAAGTTTGCACATGCGAAAGGAGAATGACGGTTGGCTAAGGAAGACATCATTGAGGTCGAAGGTACGGTGATTGAACCGTTGCCGAATGCCACATTCAAGGTGGAGCTGGAGAACGGTCATCAAATTCTCGCACATGTTTCCGGTAAGCTCAGAATGCACTTTATTCGTATTCTGACAGGAGACAAGGTGGTTATACAGTTATCGCCTTATGATTTAACAAAAGGGCGCATCACCTATCGTAAGTAGGCCGCATTGCGGTTTGCGAGCGAAAGATTCGGGAGGTAATCACAATGAAGGTTAGACCTTCGGTTAAGCCGATTTGCGAAAAATGCAAAGTCATTCGTCGCAAAGGCAACGTTATGGTGATTTGTGAAAATCCGAAACACAAACAAAAACAAGGATAGAAGGAGGGATAACGGCCTATGGCACGTATAGCTGGTGTAGACTTGCCGCGTGATAAGCGCGTCGAAATCGCTCTGACATACATTTTCGGTATTGGCAAAGTGACTTCACAAAAAATCTTGAGCACAACTGGCGTTAACGCGGACACTCGTGTTCGTGATTTGACGGAAGATGAGCTTGCGAAAATTCGTGAAGCAATTGACAAAACAGTTAAAGTGGAAGGCGACTTGCGTCGTGAAATTTCGCTTAACATCAAACGTCTGATTGAAATCGGATGTTACCGTGGTGTTCGTCACCGTCGTGGATTGCCTGTTCGTGGACAACGCACGAAAACAAATGCGCGTACGCGTAAAGGTCCTCGTCGGACTGTAGCTAACAAAAAGAAATAAGAAGAGGTGAAATAGGATAATGGCAAAACCGAAAAAAGTCGTTCGTACAAAACGTCGTGATCGGAAAAATATTGAGTCTGGCGTCGCTCACATTCGCTCGACATTCAATAACACGATTGTTACAATTACGGACCCTCACGGCAATGCAATCTCTTGGGCAAGCTCCGGTAACATGGGTTTCAGAGGTTCGCGTAAAAGCACACCTTTCGCAGCTCAAATGGCAGCTGAAACTGCAGCTAAAGCAGCAATGGAACATGGCATGAAAACCGTTGAGGTTATGGTTAAAGGTCCAGGCGCTGGTCGTGAAGCAGCTATTCGTTCGCTTCAAGCAGCAGGTCTAGAAGTTAACCTGATTAAAGACGTTACTCCAGTGCCTCATAACGGATGCCGTCCACCAAAACGTCGTCGCGTATAGTTGGATCCACTGTGGTATCAAATGACAGCAACTTGTGAATAATGGTTGTGAAGGTTTGGCATACTACGAGATTTGACTTAAGATACGGTATGGTAACGGAGCGACGTTTGAAGGAGGGTACTATTAGTGATTGAGATCGAAAAGCCGAAAATCGAGACCGTGGATTTGAACGAGGATGGGACTTACGGACGGTTCATTGTTGAGCCGCTCGAGCGTGGCTATGGCACGACGCTTGGAAATTCGCTTCGCCGAATTTTGTTGTCGTCTTTGCCAGGTGCAGCTGTTACTTCCGTTCAGATCGACGGAGTGCTTCACGAGTTCTCTACAGTTCCAGGAGTGATGGAAGACGTAACTGAAATCATTCTGAACCTGAAGGGCCTCTCGTTGAAAATCCACTCCGATGAAGAGAAGGTTTTGGAAATCGACGCTGAAGGCGAAGGAATCGTTACGGCGGGCGATATTCGTGCTGACAGCGATGTCGAGATTTTGAACCCTGATCTTCACATCGCCACCTTGGCCTCCGGCGCGCGGCTCCATATGCGTGTTTTTGCTAATCGGGGACGCGGATATGTGCAAGCGGACCGTAACAAAAGGGAAGATCAACCGATTGGAGTTATCCCGGTTGATTCGATTTACACGCCAATTACACGTGTAAATTACAGTGTGGAGAATACTCGTGTTGGTCAAGTGACTAACTATGATAAACTTACGCTGGAAGTTTGGACTGATGGCAGTATTCGTCCGGAAGAGGCTGTAAGCCTCGGCGCTAAAATCTTGACTGAGCATTTGGATCTGTTCGTTGGCTTGACTGACGAAGCGAAAGATGCCGAGATTATGGTGGAGAAGGAAGAAGACAAAAAAGAGAAAGTTCTGGAGATGACTATCGAAGAACTGGATCTTTCCGTACGTTCATACAACTGCTTGAAGCGTGCAGGAATCAACACTGTTCAAGAGCTGATTACGAAATCCGAAGAGGACATGATGAAGGTTCGCAACTTGGGCCGCAAGTCGCTTGAGGAAGTTCAAGAGAAGCTGGAAGAACTGGGTCTTGGCCTGCGCATGGAAGAGTAGCATCAATTAGTCTAGACTACAGGCAAGGGAGGGAAAATCAAGATGGCATATCAAAAACTAGGCCGTAACGCTAGCGCGCGGAAAGCATTGTTCCGTGACCTCGTTACTGACCTTTTCCTTTATGAGCGTATTCAAACAACGGAAGCAAAAGCGAAAGAGGTTCGTTCGATCGCTGAAAAGCTGATCACGAAAGCGAAGCAAGGCGACTTGCACGCGCGTCGTCAAGTAGCAGCTTACGTGCGTCGTGAAACAATCGATGGAGAGCAAGATGCAATCCAAAAATTGTTCTCGGAGCTGGGCCCCCGTTACTCGGAGCGTCCGGGCGGATACACGCGGATTTTGAAACTAGGACCTCGCCGTGGCGACGCTGCGCCAATGGTATATTTGGAACTGGTAGACCGCGCGTAACATGAGAAAGGGTGGACCCTCGAGGCCACCTTTTTTTATTTGCTGGCTTTTGTGAGAGCAGGAGATGCAGCAAAGGCATAAGGGAGCTAGAAGCTGGAGAGCTTTTGAAGGTTTGGGTAAACTCTCTGTTGAGAGTTTGGGATAGAAGCCTTTAAAGGTTAGGGTAGAAGCCCTCTCGAGGGTCTGGGAGGAATTCCACATGCGAAATATTGCAGTGAAGGTCAGCTATGATGGGGCGCAGTTTAATGGCTTCCAATCTCAGCTGGAGCCGCATCTTAGAACGGTGCAGCAGGAGATTGAGAAAGCGTTAAAGGCGCTCACGGGTGAGGAGATTCATATCATTGGCTCGGGCAGGACTGATGCAGGCGTTCATGCTATGGGCCAGGTATTCAATTTTCATACGGAATCCGTCATACCGTCGGAGCGATGGGCAATTGCGCTGAATACGAGGCTGCCGAAGGATATCGTTATTTTGGAGGCGCGCGAGGTGCCGGAGCATTTTCATTCCCGGCGCTCGGCCAAACGAAAGACGTATCGTTATTCGATAGATCGTGGCAAGTTCCCGGATGTATTCACCCGCGAGTATTGCTTTCATTATCCGATGCGCTTAGACGCAGAGGCTATGGCGAAGGCACTGCCCTATATAATAGGCGAGCATGATTTTACTTCTTTTACATCTATTCATTCGACGAAGCCGCATCATATAAGAACGATTTATGAGGCGTATTTTGAACAGCAGGGCAGCAAGCTTCATATGTACGTGACCGGCAACGGTTTTTTGTACAATATGGTGCGGGTTATTATGGGAACACTGCTGTGGGTAGGGCAAGGCAAGCTGCAGCCGGAAGATATGAAGCGCATATTAGAGGGCAAAAGCAGGTCTTTGGCTGGCCCAACTGCAATGCCTCATGGCCTTACGCTGGTCGAAGTTGAATATCCCGATGAACTAAGAAGTTAATCGTACAAACTGCTTGCTTTAGGCCACTTTTTATAGTAATATATAACTTGTGCTTTCTTAGTGGCTATCCCACAGCCCCGACTGAGATCGTCACAAACTTGGCAGCAATAACTGTTATAAATCGAACGGAAACGTTCTTTGATAAAATTAAATTTTAAACGTAAGCGAATGAAGGAGGATCTCCATGCGTACCACCTATATGGCTAAGCCAAATGAAGTTGAACGTAAATGGTACATCATTGATGCGGAAGGTAAAACCCTCGGTCGTCTGGCAAGCGAAGCAGCTAGCTTGATCCGTGGCAAACACAAGCCGCAATTTACACCTCACGTTGACACAGGCGATTTCGTTATCGTAATCAACGCTGAAAAAATCGTTCTGACAGGTAAAAAACTGACAGACAAAATGTACTACCGTCACTCGATGTACTCTGGTGGTTTGAAAGTTACACCAGCTAACGTTATGATCGACAAAAAGCCTGATCGCGTTATCGAATTGGCTGTTCACGGCATGTTGCCAAAAACACGTCAAGGTAACAAAATGAAGCTTAGACTTAAAGCATACGCTGGTTCGGTACATCCGCACCAAGCACAAAATCCTGAAGTTTACGAACTTCGCGGGTAATTAAAGGGGAGGACAGTTTCATGGCTCAAGTGCAATACTATGGAACGGGTCGTCGTAAACACTCTGTTGCACGTGTACGTCTCGTGCCAGGTGAAGGACGAATCATCATTAACAAACGTGATATCAACGAATACTTCGGTTTGGAAACATTGAAACTTATCGTTAAACAACCGCTTAACCTGACAGAAACGCTTACGCAATATGATGTATTGGTTATTGCTAACGGCGGCGGTATGTCCGGCCAAGCTGGTGCTATCCGTCATGGTATCTCCCGCGCTCTACTGAAAGTAGACGCTGAATACCGTCCAGCTCTGAAACGCGCTGGATTCCTGACTCGTGACCCACGTATGAAAGAGCGTAAAAAATACGGTCTTAAAGCGGCTCGTCGCGCGCCACAATTCTCGAAACGTTAATATGTTGTTCAACAGCCCCTGGCCTTCTGGCCGGGGGTTTTTTGTTGTTTATTGAAGTTTGTGACGGAGGGTGCCGAGAAGCTGAAATAAATGGAACGGTTAGGAACCGAATCCTTGGAGTCATTTTTCTGAAAAATAGTCCATAAAAAGCACTGAAAAAACCAACCCGGATATTTGCTGGCAGGCAGGCTTAAGAAAATACAGGAAATGTAGACGGGACAAGCGGAGAAAGTGTGCTTGGAGCCCGTTTTTTTGCATAATAAACAAACTTTAATTCATTTTGGAGTAAACTAGATATTGAAGATTGTGAGTGGTCGACGTATAATTAGACTTAAATACAGATCAATATACTTGGTATTGATGCGGAGGAGTAAAACGATGAATCTTTTTGAGAAGGAAGCCCTTATTGCCAAGCAGGCGGTTGAGCTGGAAAATGCAACGCCAGAGGAAATTATTGCTTTTGCTGTAGCAACATTCCCTAATCTTACTTTTGCTTGCAGCTTCGGTGCAGAGGATGTTGTGCTCGTTGATATGCTGCAGAAGGTTAGCCCAACAACGGACATTTTCTACTTGGACACTGATTTCCACTTTAAAGAAACGTATGAAACTCGCGATCGCATGATCGAGCGTTATCCAGGAATTCCGTTCGTAGAAGTAAAGCCGAAAATTACGCCGGAGCAGCAAGCTGCCCAATATGGCGAAGAGCTATGGAAAACCGATGCTAACCAATGCTGCGATATTCGGAAGGTAGAGCCGCTTACGCGGATTTTGTCCCAATACGAAGCATGGATTACAGGTATCCGTCGTGATCAGGCGCCAACACGGGCTAACGCGAAAAAAATCGAGTATGATACAAAATTTGGATTGGTGAAGTTTAACCCGATTGCACATTGGACAACTGAAGATGTATGGAACTATATCCGTGAAAATGATGTCATCTACAACCCGCTTCATGATCAAAACTATCCGAGCATTGGTTGCGAACATTGCACACGTCAAGTTAAACCGGGTGAAGATCCGCGTGCTGGACGCTGGGCAGGACAAGAAAAAACAGAGTGCGGCTTGCATAAATAAACCGCTTTATTTCGAACACAGCTTCTTCTGTCAAAAATGCGGCAACATGGCGACGACCAAAACATGTCCGCATGACAAATCCGAGCATTTGACGTTTTCGGGCACAAAAGTACGCGCGCTGCTGCGTGACACTGTGAATGTGCTGAGACACACTCATAAATAACCATCTCGTCCCATAAGATGATAATGAGCGCCGGCCAAGCTGGAGCTGATTATTATTTGATGGAGGACGGGGTGGTTTTTTTGCGCCGATGGGGACGACGCTTGGTCGTTTGGATAACGCTAAAGGGAGCGCTGCGGTTGACTGCTGCTGTGCTGGCTATTGCACTCGTATGGACGCTGCTTACTTACGGAGATGAACGGACGGCGCGGACATGGAAAACTTGGGCAACGCCTTTGTCCGGTAAGACGATCGCGCTTGATGCTGGGCATGGTGGAGTAGACGGCGGGGCAGTCAGCAAGCAGGGAGTCGTTGAGAAAGATTTGAATATGGCGATTGCGCTTTATTTGCGCGATTATTTGCAGCAGGCGGGGGCCATTGTCGTGATGACCCGCGAAGGGGATTATGATCTGGCAGCTCCAGATACGAAAGCCTATAGCAGGCGGAAAACAGAGGATTTGCATAAGCGTGTAAATGTCATAAAGGAAAGTCAGCCTAACTTGGTTGTCAGCATTCATATGAACAGTATTCCGTCGGCAAAGTGGTCGGGGGCGCAAACCTTTTACAATCCGGCTAATCATCAGGACAGCAAGTTGCTTGCTGCTGCTATTCAAAACGAGATCAAACGCAATTTGGAAAATACGAGCCGTGTCGCCGCAACGGAAAATACCGTCTATTTGCTCAAAGCGATTACAGATGTGCCTACCGCTTTAATTGAAGTTGGCTTTCTGTCTAATCCAGGGGAAGCAACCAGGCTCGCCGATTCGGATTACCAGCGCAAGGTCGCTGCTTCCATTTATCAAGGGATGCTGCGATATGCTGCTGGAGAGAAAATGACGCTTTCCGCAGAGGATAAGCCATAAGTCGAAATCGTTCCGACATGTTACAGCCATGAATGTTGCTGCTTAACTATGCTATAATCATTATTAATAAGCAGTAATTGCATACATAAAGGTGGGACGTATCCTAATGTTAACACGTGAGCAAGCTTTGGAAGCCGTTGAAGCAGTAACGGCGCTATATACGGCGGGCGAGGTAGCCGTCCGCGATGTGATGGTGAAGGACCGTCAAGTTTCACTGACGGTGCTGGTTGCCAGCGAGGAGGCGAAGCCCTCGCTGGAAGCCGCGCTACGCGAAGCGTTAGCGCGGCTGGGCGCCGAAACCGTGCACTGCCGGTTTCGTGCGCTAGAGCCTGCAGCTGCGGCGGAGGCTTCCGCGCAGCGCGGGGCGCCAAGCGGCGGCGGCGAAGCCTCCGCTGCCGCAGGCGCAGGCGCCGCCGGCCCCGTGCAAGGCCACGGGGCCGGGCTGGCGAGCCCGCTGCTGGATGCCCGCAGCGGGGTGCAGTTCATTGCCGTCGCCAGCGGCAAGGGCGGCGTCGGCAAATCCACAGTGACCGTGAACCTCGCGGTCGCTCTCGCTCGCAGGGGCAAGCGTGTCGGCATTATTGACGCCGACATTTACGGCTTCAGCGTGCCCGATATGATGGGCATTGAAGAGCGCCCGCAGGTCGTGAACGAGCGGGTCATCCCGATTGAGAAGTTTGGGGTGAAGGTGATGTCGATGGGCTTTTTTGTCGAGGACAACAGCCCGATCGTATGGCGCGGCCCGATGCTGGGCAAGATGCTGCGCAACTTTTTTGACGAAATCGAATGGGGCGAGCTTGATTACTTGCTGCTCGACTTGCCCCCGGGAACAGGCGATGTGGCGCTGGACGTCCATCAGATCATTCCGCAAAGCAAAGAAATTATCGTCACGACGCCTCACGCTACAGCGGCATTCGTTGCTGCCCGCGCAGGGGCCATGGCCATCAAAACCGAGCACGAAATCATCGGTATCGTTGAAAACATGGCGTATTACAAATGCAGCAAATGCGGCGAGCGGGAATACATTTTTGGCCGAGGCGGCGGCGGAAGGCTAGCCGAGTCGCTTCATGCCGAGCTGCTGTCCCAAATTCCGCTTGGTGCGCCGGATAATCATCCATCAGAGCCGGACTTCTCGCCATCCGTATACAAGGCAGAGAGCGAGACAGGACTGCTTTATTTGGAGCTTGCAGACAAAGTGCTTCAAAAATGCGAATAGCACGCTCTTCTACGACTGAATAGCTCTCACTTTTTCAACTGAATAGTTAAAATAAAAAGCCCCATGCCAACGAATGAGGATCAGCCAAGCAACTGGCTTACCTACATTCACAGCGGGGGCTTTTTTTTGTCCAAATATAAGAAAGTATAGGTTAGCCGTACTGTTCTTCTATTTCTCGTAATGAAACACGCCGTGCCGCCAAAAGGACGACGACAGCCGTTTCACCATTCACCTTGATCACAAACTACATCGTATTATCCTGCTGTCCATCTCCTGAGCCTGAATCCTGGCCACTGTCTTCACCGGAATCTTGTTGATCCCCACTATCCCCACCAGAGCCTTGCTTCTCCACCTTTTCGTTAGGCTTCGGTTTCAGCTCTTCCTGTACAGCTTTCTTCATCAGATCGAGAACTTCAAGCCGGAAAAGCGGATTTTGCATCGACTCCTGCATAATCGACATGACTTGTTTTTTATACTGCGTGCTTTGCAGTACCTCCAAAATCATCTTGTCCATCTCCGGATTTTTCATCACCTTAATTAACTGCTCCTGATACGACGGATCTTTAAGCAGCTGCTGGTGAATTTCCTTGTTCTGCTTATTGACGGCTTTGGCAAACTCCCCAGCGAAACGCACGTCGGTCATTAGCGTCTTGATCACCTTGTCATATTCAGGGGCGACAAGCACATCTTTTACCGCCAGACGGACCTGCTCCTGATCCTGAACGGACAAAAGCTTGGACGTGTTCCCGTTATAGCCCGACATTTGCTGGGCCGATTCCTGGAGCGCTTTTTGAGCATCCTCCGTTTTGAGTATATCAATGACCATCGATTTCATGTCTTTGTACGTGACTTGTTGGCTGCTTCCCGATGATTCTGATCCACAACTGGCCAAGACAAAAGACGTTGCAATGAGAAGCATAATTACCGTCATACGAATGCGCATGATTCGTGTTCTCCCTTCGTGGCAGCATTCCTGTATTGATGGGAGTAGTATGTGTCAAAGTTCCTTTGATTATCATGGGGAAAGGTTAGCTTTTTAATGTGAACGTGGTAAAATAAAGGATGTTGGACAGGGTGTGCTTGAAAAATTTAGGGGGATGTCAAACGTGAATATCAGAAAATGGTTTTTTCTCTTTTGGAGCTGTATGGCAGTAGGCGGCTTGGCTACGGCGATATGCGGAATAACGATGCAGTGGACGGATCCGGAATTCGGCTTTATGGGGCTGGATGCCTCGGGATTTAATTTTGCAATGATGGCGCTTGTTGGCCTTATGTTTGGAGCATTCAGCCAGATGGGCTTTTTCGCTTATTTGACTTTAAATTATATCGCGCTTAGCGTATTTCGCAAAAGCTATCTCTGGAACACGCTGCAAGGCTACTCCACCGTGTTTGCGGCATTTGCCTTAGGCTATTTATTGTTTGAGCAGCGGACGAATAACTGGTTCTTCTGGCTTATGCCGCTTCTGCTTATGGTGTTCTCTCTGGCGGTTTCTTATGTAAAGGTGAAGCAGACGAAGGCGGTAGCTTTTGTGCCGACCGCGTTTCTTATGTTTACCGTTACTTTCATTGAAGCTTATCCTGCTCTAAAAGGGGAAACCAACACCGCAGCCATCATCTTTATGATTGTGCCGCTATTCGTATGTAATGCGTACCAAATATTGATGCTGCCGCGGATTTTGAAAAGCGAAGCGACCGAATCTGCATCATCTGCAAAGCCGGTCGCTTAATGTAAGTGCGATTTTCAACCTTTCACGGCTTAATGTTTGACGAGTGCGTTCAATTGGCTTGTACCGGTGGAGGACATAGTGGATTTGTCTTGTACGGCTTTGCCCTCGGTTTCCGTCTGAGTAATCAGCTCCGTTACCGTTACGAAGTCATAGCCCTTGGAGCGCAGCTGGTCGATAATAACAGGCAGGGCCTCATGAGTTTGCTTCACAGAATCGCTGGCATGCATCAATATAATATCGCCAGGATGAGCGCGGCTCACGACTCGGCTAATGATTTTATCCGTCCCGATGTTCATCCAGTCGAGCGAGTCGGTATCCCATTGAATAACCTTATAGTTCATTTCACTCGCAATGCGCAGTACCCGTTTGTCAAAATCGCCATTCGGCATCCGAATCAAATTAGGCTGTTTGCCGGTCGTATCGGAAATAATCGAATGAGCGGTAGAAATTTGCGTGCGGATTTCGTCGTCGCTCAGCTTGCTGTAATAATCATGCTTGTGACCGTGGCTTCCAATTTCATAACCGGCGTCGGTTATTTTCTTCACGATATCGGAATGCGATTGAATCCAAGGCGACGATAGAAAAAAGGTAGCTTGCGTAATGCCTTTGTCTTTAAGCACTTTCAAAATCGGCTCCGCACGTTTTTCACCCCAGCTAATATCAAACGTAAGGGCCACGACTTTCTTTTCTGTCGGTACACTGTAGATGGCAGCGGGCTGCTGTGGTGAAAACACCGTAATATTGTCTCGCTCCGCGTAAATGACGCCTACCGAAAATACGAGGGCTAGTACAATTAGACTGTAGTGCTTGATTTTACGACCGTTCATCACATAAAAAAAGTTCATTTGGACGGGCTCTCCTCTCTAATGGAAGCTTGTTCTAGTACAATCTATGCTCATAGCGCCAAGTTATTCATGCTTGTTCAATTGAAGATGGGCAGAGGAGGACAATACTTGTTTAAGCCTCGGGAAATTCTCGATCACTTTCGCTCGATGAGCGGCTATATTGCATTTGGATTTGTTCTATTTTTTGCCGGAATGGTTGTAGGGGGAAGTAATACGACGATTAGCGATATGCTGGATCAACAGCTGGAGGCCATTGCTCAACTGGCTCAGCAGCTTGATCAATCGGCTAATCCGACGATGAGCTATATTTTGTTCATTTTTTTCAACAATGCCATTAAATCTATCTTCATTATGTATCTCGGAGCATTCCTTGGATTAGTACCGTTATTCTTCCTCGTCTTTAATGGGATGATTATTGGTTATTTGCTTAACCGAACAGCTGAGCTGCACGGGGCGGGCACTGTAATGGAAATGATTTTTAAAGGCTTGCTGCCGCACGGCATTATTGAAATTCCGGCCATCATTATTGCTGGTGCATATGGGATGCGGTTCGGCGTCCTGGTTTTAAAACTAATGAAATCCACCGTAAGCCCGAATGGCCAAGTGGAAAAGAGCGGATTCGAAATTTTATTTTTCATGAAAAAAACGATTCCAGTCGCCGTTGTGCTTACGATTTCTCTGCTAGTGGCTTCTTTAATTGAAAGTATCATTACACCTTGGCTTCTGAAGATGTAATAAAATTCCTATTATTTGTGCATAACAATAAAGCGGCGTTATTACGTGCGAAGCGTAGACGCCGCTTTATTGTTTCATCAAGCTGCATGAGGCAGAGCAAGGACGAGCCTATTCGCTATACAGGCGAACGATCGTCACCACTTGAGGAGGGCGCAAACCACTATGCTAGGAATTCTATTCAACGATAAAGAATGCAAAGAACTCGACTACGTCCTGCGCAAGGAACTCGATGAAATGCTGCTTGATCTCAATGACTCCCGTCTGGATGGAGAAATCAAGCAGTCGATTACCCGCCGTTACAAAACGATTTTCCGCATGTATGCCCGTTTGGCATCCCCAAAAGAGCTTTCCCGCTACGCTTTAAACGTCCGTACATATAAGTAATTTAAGGCCTCTAACAGGCCTGAATTTGGGCCTGAAAAATAATCGAAAATAAATTGAAAAAAACACTTGCAATCGTATAGGCGCCCGTGATATATTATATGAGTCGCCGCTGAGACATACGGCAGACACGAACGAAACGCAAGCAAGAGAAATTGTTCTTTGAAAACTGAACAACGAGTGAAACTGCCGCATTAACTTAGTTAATGTAAAGCGATACAAAAAAAGTAATGAGCAAGTCAAACAACACCTAAATGGAGAGTTTGATCCTGGCTCAGGACGAACGCTGGCGGCGTGCCTAAT
>NZ_JBXENY010000017.1:0-109657 GCF_059383875.1 Paenibacillus sp. JT22N7 | reverse complement strand
GGCAGTTTCACTCGTTGTTCAGTTTTCAAAGAACAATTTCTCTTGCTTGCGTTTCGTTCGTGTCTGCCGTATGTCTCAGCGGCGACTCATATAATATATCACGGGTGCCTAGAGGATTGCAAGTGTTTTTTCAAAAAAACTTTTAACTTTTATTAAACCCGCATTACAGCGCCTTTTTCCGGCGTTTTAAACCCTTATTTACCGCGAAAAACCCACTTCTTGCTGCCAATAAAATTGAGCACTGTCGTCACCCCTGTAACGAGCAGCTTTGCCAGCCACTCGTTAACAAGCATCTTTTCAGATACGAAATACAATAGGGGCAACGACAGGCCTAGAACCGTACAGCTCAAAATAGTAAACCTTATCGCCTGCGCTTTATCAAACTTGCGTTCTCTTCGCTGCTCCGGCCCTTTGCCGAACGTCAGCCAGGAATTCATAACGTAGCTGTTCACAATACCTGCTCCATAAGAAATCACCTGTGCACCAACGAAGTACACACCCAGCCATACCAAGAGGCTAAACACCATAAAATCGACAGCCGTATTTACGAGCCCTATCATATTAAACATTATAAACTGCCTGATTGTTTGCCTCATTGCACCCTGGGACATGTTGCCGCTCCTTTGTCTTCCTAGCTTCTTTACTCAAATGTTTGTATGGCTCAGCTTCCTGGCACTAGCCGCTGTAGAGCACCCAGCTTGGGAACCAACGCAATATATGAGCCACATATGTTTTGCTGAAAGGCAAACCAGATAATACAGGATAAAACATAATGAACAGCACAACCGCTGCTGCGACGTATAGGCCTAGATATTTTCTCCACTTCGGATTTTTCTCCTCAGCCGTCTGGAACATATAGAGAATCGCCATGACCATGAATGGCACCATCGCAAAATAATGATAAATAAACGTCAGCCTTGGCACCAGCATCCACGGCAAGTATTGCGACAGATAAGCGATCCAGACAATGTACATTCGTTTGTCCTTGCGCTTAAGGCTTATATAGAAGGCACCTATTACCGCGAATAGCCCCGTCCACCAAATAAGTGGATTGCCGAAAACGGAAATCGACGATACATCATTCGCATTTTCTAAATCCTTGCCGCTATAATACCACACCGGGCGTTTCATAAACGGCCATTCCCACCACTGCGAGGAATAAGGATGCGTGGCAACCAGTTCGCTGTGATAAGAATACATATGCTCCTGCTGACTTACAAGTCCTTCAAATGTATATTTGCCATCGCCTGCGTTCAGCACCGGGATAAAGGACAGGCTGTAAATGACAGCCGGTATGGCGATATACGTAACCAAACAGCTCGCGAGCGTCAACAGCGTATTGCGCGGGAAAGCCTGAATGACGCGCTTATACATTTCCCTCTGCTCAGCATTCCCTGTGCTAGATGCAAGCGCACGCTTGGAAGCTGCATATTGCTTGTAGCGTTCGAACAAGGATAGGCCCAACATAACGGCAAGCCCTGCCCCGCCGTAAAGGACGATCCATTTGGACGCGGCACCGATGCCGAATACGACCCCTGCGAGCGATAGCGGAACGAGCGTCTTCCTTAGTGCTACTAAATAGAAGTTCATTCTATAGTAACGGTACATGAAGTAGAACATCAGCATAATGAAAAATACGGCGTACACATCGATCGTCGCAATGCGCGTCTGTGTGAAATGCATGAAATCGGCCGCCAGCAAAATCGCGCCAGCCGCTGCATAAACCGTGCGGTAGCGGAACAGCCGCAGCACGAATATATACATAAGAGGAATCATCGCAATGCCGAACAGCGTTCCAATAATCCGCCAGCCGAAGGGGCTGAGCCCGAACAGCTTGATGCCAATGGCGATGAGTATTTTGCCCAATGGCGGATGTGTATTTTCATATACGGGCAAATCCTCAAGGAACTCATACGCAGTACGTGCATGATAAATCTCATCGAAGTATGAGCCGTTCCAATAGGTCGACTTGTAAGCTGCCGAGCTTTGCTCATCAAATAGATGCTCCACAGGGCCAAAACGCGGGTCCTCGGCCGCTGCCGCATTAGAGCCGATATAAACAATGTCTCCAATAGGCAGCGGCTGATCGCTTCCACTTGGATAAAAGGCCATTTCCTGCAGCGAGAAACCAGTTGAAGCAACCGTAACCTTGGCATATCTCGCGCTCACATTAAGCGGCTGGACGACCCATTTTAGATCATCGCCGATTTTCAGCTCGACTTCTACACCGCCGCTCCACGCATCCGGTGAATTTCCGAACTCCAGCTTGAGCTTGCCGGCTCCCACACCTCCAAACATATTGACCCGCTCCAGCTGCTGCGTCTGGCCAAGATCAACATAAAAGCTTTGGCCATTCTGCTGCGGCTTCCAGCCTGTATTCAGGCTGTTGAACGAGCCCAAATTAAGCAGCGCCACAATCGCATAGACAACAGTAATGCCGCCCATCCACCACCAGTCCTTGCGGGTGAGCTTATTGCCGCTCTTATCAGAGGTAGAAGCCTGCAGTTCCTTGCCCTTAGGAGTGCTCTGCGGCTCCAGCTCCTTAAGTGCCTGCTGGTCCGCTTCCCGAAGTTCTTCCTGCGTCAGCGGTGGAACTGGTTTGGGATCATTTTTCACATAGAGAGAATAACCAACATAAAGCAAATAGGCGAACAAACACAAATTCGTAATGGAGCACAAAATGACAATGCCGTCGGTCACCGTATGCTGACCTGCCTCGCTAAATGCAAGCACGTACCCGACATTAATGAAATGCGTGACACTGAAACCCATCATGAGATGCAGCAGCCGCCGATCCTGCGACTCGATATAGGCGAATACATACAGCAAGATGACAGGGAACAGATAACGCTCATGCATTTTCGTCGCAAATAGAAACACGATTGTGATGAGAATAATCGCAATAAAATAAGAGATGCCCAGATTGCGCTTTGGCTTGCCCTTAAAGGAGAACCATAGTGCCGCCACAACAGCTAGTACTATGGCAATATTGCCCCATGTTTTATAAGACAACAGCAGCCAGCTGCTGTCCAGTGAAGCCCAGTTCCCTCCCGTGAGCGCGTATAAGTTGAACGCATTCAATGTTGCGTACGGATAGGAGGATAACGTTGCTTTGTAAAGCTCAATAACACCCATTAAACCGCCATTATTCAAGAAAAATGGAGCCGCAAGCACTAGAAAAGCAATCAAGCCATAAGCGACGCTCATCAAGGCGCGCTTCCAATCGCGTTTATGCCAATAAGCGAGCAGGACAACCGGGGCGAAAATTAAAGCCTGCGGTTTAATGAGCACAGCAAGCGCGAACCAGATACCGCCTCGTTCCAGACGCTCCCCCGCCATGCTGCTAATGGCCATAATGAGAAACAAGGTGAAGAAGGAATCCACCTGTCCCCAGCCTGCTGAATTGATCCAAATCGCCGGGTTAAAGACATAGAGCAGGGCAAGGCCTGTCGCTGCTGCCGGATTGAGCTTTGTTTTGGCAAACCGGTAAATGAGCCAGCTGGACACTAGATCGGCCACGATGGCCGGGAGCTTGAAGAGCAGCGTTGCTCCGCTTGTATCCGGATTTATGCTGAACCATGACTTGATGGCAGCAAGAACATACAAAATATAGACGTAGCCCGGCGGGTAGTCTGCAAAGACCCCTTCTTCATAAAACTGCTGTACGCCATTCTGATAGGCGCGATCCGCCCAGTACATAAAGGTCTTAATATCGTTGACGTAGCCCGGCACCTTAATCGCAACCCATAGCCTGAAAATAAGAGCTGCTGCCATAGCGGCAATCAGCCAGCCACGATAGGAAGTGCTGGATTTGCCAAGCGGCTGCGTCCGAAGCATTTTTCGATAGAGAAAAACAAACAAGAGGCCGAATAAGGCCGATATTGATAATACGGGAAAAGCGGATATCTTTTTCGGGTCCATCTTTTCAGCATCTGTCGCTCCGCCCCCACCACCTGTCAGCTGCGATGGCTCGAAGGACATGATTTGAACGTTTTCAGGCTTTGCTGGAAGCTGCTCCATTTTCAAATCGTCGAACAGCGCTGTTCCCGTGTTCAAGCTTCCGTAGCCGCCCAGGCTGATGCCCATTTGCAGCTCCTTCTGTTCTGGGCCTGTCCGGCCGTAAAATTCGAGCAGCTTCCACTCGCCCGCCGTATCAGTCAACTGTGGAAATGGATCGCCCACTCCTACAATGAACAGATTTGCCCCGATTGCATCGCTCTTTGCATCTGAAACCTTGACCCAGCCGCTCACATGGTAATAAGCGTCCGGACTTACGGTCAGCTTCTGTATCCATTTGGCATGGTTCGGCTGAAAGTTCTGAATCTTAGCTGCGCCGGTGCCTGAATAAACATCGGACTGCTCCAGCGTGAAGCGCGATACGCTCTCCCCAGCCTCCCACACATCCTGCGTCCATGACAAAGGTACACCGGACTCCGCATCCTCGAAGCCAGCATTATGTATAATATTAAATTCCTCCGCGAACACCTGCTTGCCGCCATAAGGCAAAAAACTGAATAAGAGCATTACCATGCATATGACCAACCGCAAACTTCTCATTGAACCTTTCAGCAACGTCTGTTCACCTCTGATTTCTATAGTCATTACCTCGCTAAGATAGCTTTTTTTGTCTGAAAATACATATTCACTTTAAAGGAAAATACGGCACGGGTCAATGGACGGAGGCGGCATCAGCTTGTTGCCTGACATAAAGCACGTTTCAACAGCTTTCCTAGCCCTATTATAGAAAAAAACCTGCTGAAGCCACAGGCCTCAACAGGTTAGTAGAAAAATATGATCGGCTATTCGCCCGCCAGATTGCGCATATGCGGGAACAGCAGCACGTCGCGGATGGAAGGCGCATCAGTCAACAGCATGACCAGACGGTCGATGCCGATTCCTAGTCCGCCCGTTGGCGGCAAGCCGTACTCCAGTGCACGGATGAAATCGTCATCCATCTCATGCGCCTCATCATTGCCCTGCTCCTTCTCCAGCAGCTGCGCCTCAAAACGTTCGCGCTGATCGATCGGATCGTTCAGCTCTGTAAACGCATTGGCATGCTCGCGCGCCACGATAAACAATTCAAAACGATCCGTGAAGCGCGGATCAACCGGGCTTTTCTTCGCCAGCGGCGAAATCGCAACCGGATGGCCCGTAACGAAGGTTGGCTGAATGAGCGTATGCTCACAAAACTCTTCAAAGAACGCATTCACAATATGACCGAACGTCATATGCGGCTCAACTTTGACGTTATGCTCCTTCGCAATGGCATGCGCTTCTTCATCCGTCATTTGAACGCTGAAGTCAACGCCTTTGATTTCCTTAACTAGATCAACCATTGAAATACGGCGCCATTGCGGCGTCAGGTCGACTTCTTGGCCTTGGTACATGATCTTGGTAGTGCCGAGCACATCCTGCGCGATATGCGCGATCATGTTTTCAGTCAATGCCATAATATCCTTGTAGTCAGCGTAAGCCTCATACAGCTCCAGCATCGTAAATTCTGGGTTATGGCGCGTCGACATGCCTTCGTTCCGATAAACGCGGCCAATTTCGTAAACCTTCTCCATGCCGCCGACAATGAGGCGTTTCAAATGCAGCTCAATCGCGATACGCATATAAAGCTGCATATCAAGCGCATTATGATGCGTGATGAAAGGACGTGCGGATGCTCCGCCCGGAATCGTATGCAGCGTCGGCGTTTCCACTTCCAGATAGTTCTGGCCATCCAGGTAGCGTCTCATCGATTGGATAATGCGGGAGCGGGAGATGAACGTTTGTTGAACATCAGGATTCACAATTAGATCAACATAACGCTGGCGGTAGCGCAGCTCGACATCCTTCAGTCCATGGAACTTGTCCGGCAAAGGCAGGAGCGATTTCGTAAGTACGATCACTTCCAGCGCTTTTACCGATACTTCGCCGGTATTCGTCTTGAATACCGTTCCCTTCACGCCGATGATATCGCCGATATCAAGCAGGGTGAATGCTGCGAATTGGTTTTCCTCAACCGTATCCTTGCGCGCATAAATTTGAATTTTGCCGCTTAGATCCTGAATGTGGGCAAAGCTCGCTTTACCCATGCCGCGCTTCTGCATAATCCGGCCCGCAATGCTTACCTGTTCGGCTTTCTCTTCCAGCTCTTCCTTCGTAAACGACTCATAAGCGGACACGATGTCCTTCGCATTATGCGAACGCTCGAATTTGCTGCCGAATGGATCAATGCCGAGTCCTCTCAGCTCGTCCAGTTTATCACGGCGGATTTGCAGCAGCTCGCTTAGCTCTTGTTCTTGTTCATGACCTGTCTCGGTGTTCTGATGTTCCAACTTGATTTCATCTCCTAAGGCACCGCTTTAACGTTCAAAAAGCTTCCGCTTAAGGAAGCTTTCTGAATCAGACACAGTGCAAACCTTATTTTTTAATATCGACGATTCTATATTGTATAACACCGGCAGGTACGCTGACATCAACGACCGTGCCTTCCTTTTTACCCAAAATCGCTCTGCCTACAGGGCTCTCATTGGAAATCTTATTGTTAAGCGGATCCGATTCTGCGGAACCGACAATGGCATATTCCATTTTATCGCCAAATTCCAAATCTTCTACAGTTACCGTGGAGCCGATGCTGACCACATCTGTATCGATCTCATCGCTGTTGATGATCCGAGCGTTGCGGAGCATTTTTTCCAACGTAATGATACGACCTTCGATGAAGGCCTGCTCATTCTTAGCATCTTCATACTCGGAGTTTTCGCTAATATCGCCGTAGCCAATCGCGATCTTGATCCGCTCAGCTACTTCGCGACGCTTGACCGATTTCAGCATCTCCAGTTCGTCCTCAAGCTTTCTCAAACCTTCCTGAGTCAGAATGATCTCTTTATCGCTCATCTTTCCGATTCTCCCGTCGTGTGACCAATTTTCATACCAGGTATGAATTCACTGTTAATTAATATATTACGCTCCTCTTGCCTCAGACCAGCTGAGGGAGCAGATAAGCCGCGTTGACTATAGTCATTAAGGTTATATTGCACGATTATATGCAATGTTCTCCTGAATGTCAATCAAAGCCAAACGACTGGAACGACTTTCGCATAAGGCCTCTTGAAAGCGTTGCCCTCCATATATGTACACCTGGCTGCAAGGAACACGCCGCTTGTAAAAGCGCCTGTGCTTGAACCCTTTATTTCAGTTGGCAGGACAGCCACACGGCCCTTCTTTTTTATTCGTTGCAAAACCGTACAATCCTTCCTAACTCGTCTACAAAAAACACAAAGTTCCAAATATATAAGGTTTTTTACATAACCTTTCCATTTTCTCATAAGCCGCCATGGCTCTCCTCATCTATTACCCAAGGTGAAACGGCTCGCGCCGTTCTATGAAAAAATAACAAATGTTTTGTCGTTAGGCGTCATACGAGCATAGGCAGGAGACTCGCCTTTACAACCTTTTATTTTAAAAAAAGGCAGGCCTCTGAACGTTCTCAGATAACCTGCCCGTTTATTTCATTTGTAAATCAAGTATAGGGATTGTCGAATTTCCGAGCAGCCGTTTCCTGAACAGCCTGATCGTGCAAGGTGAAACGGCTGGCGCCTTCCTTTGGCGGCGCAACGCGTTTCATTCCGAGAAATATAGAGAAAGGATCGCGTTAGGATATCCTTTCCTATATTTCAAGCTAGAAACTTGCAGCAGCCAGACCTTGCTCCTCGAGCGACACCAGATACTGATCCAAAATGTCCACCATCCGGTCCCGGTCGGTTTCTTCCATAATAACATCCTTGACGCGGGCACCGCCCGGCAAGCCTTTCAAATACCAAGCCAGATGCTTGCGCATTTCCCGTACGGCAACCGCCTCGCCCTTCAGGTCAATGAGACGATCCAGATGAAGAATAGCAACCTGCATCTTCTCGCGCGGCATTGGATCGGGCAGCAGCTCGCCATTCGTCAAATATTGAATGGTCCGATACAGCATCCAAGGGTTTCCAAGCGCACCACGGCCGATCATGACGCCGTCGCAGCCTGTATGCTCCAGCAAGCGCCTGGCATCTTCAGGTGAAAAAACATCCCCGTTGCCGATTACCGGAATCGACACAGCCTGCTTCACATCGCGAATGATGTCCCAATTCGCTACACCTGTGTACTGCTGCTCGCGCGTACGACCGTGTACGCTGACCGCTTTGCCGCCAGCACGCTCAACGGCGCGCGCATTTTCCACCGCATAAATATGCTCGTCATCCCAGCCGATGCGCATTTTCACCGTTACCGGTTTATCGACAGCTTCTACTACGGCAGAAACCATCTCGTAAATTTTGTTCGGGTCAAGGAGCCAGCGCGCACCAGCATCGCATTTCGTTACCTTAGGTACCGGGCAGCCCATATTGATATCAATAATATCAGCATTGGTTTGCTTATCCACGACCTTCGCCGCCTCGACCAGCGATTCACGGTCACCGCCGACAATCTGCAGGCTAAGCGGCTTCTCACGCTCGTCCACGAACAGCATTTCCCTCGTCCGCTTATTGCCGTGCAAAATCGCCTTGTCGCTCACCATCTCCGCGCACACAAGACCTGTTCCAAACTCTTTCGCAATTAGACGAAAGGCTGGATTACACACGCCGGCCATCGGCGCGAGTACAACTCTGTTCTTCATCTCGATGTCGCCGATTTTCAGCATGCTTCTCCACGCTCCTTCTGGTTTGTTCAAATATAAGCATTTATAAGTTATACCCTTATAACGGGCTTATACTTCACCCGCGAAACGGTAGCTATACCGCCAGAGGACGGCGTCAGCCGTTTACGCTTGCTTACGCGTTTCCATTTGATTCCGAATCCGTCAACTCTTCATAGCTAACGCCAAGGGTGTTTGATATATGAATCAATAACTTCGCGTCCGCCTTGCGGGTGCCGCGCTCAAGGGAGCCTAACACCGCTACCGACACGCCAAGTACTTTTGCTAATTCCTGCTGTGTATAGCCCTTTAGCTTACGAAATGCCCGGACTCGCTGTGCCAATTGATGATTTTCCATAACATGATGCCTTCCTTTCCATCCTGAAGCGCTGAAGCCGCGGCCGCAGCCACCTGTTCCTTAAGCGGATGGGACTGCTCGATTACATCACCAAGCGGAACGAGCACGAAAGAACGTTCCATCATTCGCGGATGCGGAAGTGTCAGCTCCTCGCCATCCATCACGACATCAGCATACAACAGCAAATCGAGATCTATAGTGCGCGGCCCCCAGCGTATATCTCTAACACGCCCAAGCTGCTGCTCGGTATCCAGCAGAACGTGCAGTAAAGCAAGCGGGGACAGCGTAGTTCGTACGGCGATAGCCATATTCAGAAAAGGGGGCTGATCCGTATAGCCGACCGGATCGGTCTCATATACGCCCGAAACGCGAAGCACTTCGATGTCTGGGCGGCCGCTTAACTGCTGGATCGCTTGCAGCAAAAGCTGCTGCCGATCCCCTACATTTGAACCGAGAGCCACATATGCATCTGCGGGCGAATTAAACGGAGACAATGCGTCCATCAGCATCCCGCTTTCTGCGCAGCTCTACCGTCACGCCATCAAAATGAATGTCGAACGGCGGGTTCGGCTTCGTCACACGAACCGTTACTTCATTTATCATAGTATAAGCCGCCAGCAACTGGGTTGCAATGCTACCCGCTAAAGCCTCGATCAATTTAAACGGCGTTCCTTCGACGATTTTCTTCGTTAGCGCATGCAATTCGGCATAATTCACCGTTGCTTCCAAATCATCCATCGTTGCCGCTTTCTCCAAATCCATCAGCAGTTCCAGATCAACACCGAATTTTTGCCCCAGCCTGTTCTCTTCCGCAAAAACACCGTGATAACCGTAAAACTGCATGCCTTTCACAAGCATTCTATCCATAAGCTTACGCCCCTTATACTTATATCTGAAACTATGAATAACGCGGGTAGGTAATCGCATCCGACATTATAGCTGTTCTTTTATTCGCGCGCACATCATGCACCCTGACGATTTGACAGCCTTGAGCAATGCCCAGCGCCGTCGTCGCTGCCGTACCCTCTACCAGCTCTTCCCTTGGCAACTCTAGCGTCTGCCTAATGAAGCTTTTGCGTGAAGTGCCCAGCAGTACAGGATAGCCAAGAGCGTGCAGCTCGGCGAGCCGTCCTAGAAGCTCCATATTTTGCTCATGGGTTTTGGCAAAGCCAAGACCGGGATCTAGCCAGATATGCTCCTCTTTCACGCCCGCATCTCTTGCGATTTCGATGCTTTCTTTCAAATCGGCAATAACATCCTCCACAAAATCGGCTGCCAGGTAGACGGGATTCGTCCGATTATGCGTTAAAATAACCGGGCAGCCGTATTCCGCTGCGGCTGCCGCCATATCCGCATCAAATTTGAGTCCCCAAATATCATTAATAATCGTAGCCCCTGCGGCGAGCGCGTGACGTGCTGTCTTTGCCTTATACGTATCGATCGATATCGCAATGTGCGGCAGCGCAGCACGGACAGCTTGTATGACCGGAATAACGCGGCGCAGCTCCTCCTCAGCATCGACCGGCACAAAGCCCGGGCGCGTGGATTCGCCGCCGATATCGATAATATCAGCGCCTTCTGCCGCCATCTCCAATGCACGGCTGGCAGCCGCCTCCGCTTCATTAAACTTCCCGCCATCGGAGAAGGAATCGGGTGTCGCATTCAAAATGCCCATAATCAGCGTGCGCTTGCCCAGCTCCAGCTGCTTCCCTCCAGGCAGCTCATAGCTCCTGCTGTAATATTCAAGCTTGCTTTCTCTTGTTATATTCATAAGTTCCGCTCACACCTTTAGCTATTCTAGTCTTCATGCGCAGCTGATTGACGCTTCCACCTTACTTGCTTCTCATCGTATCGGAGCGGTAAGCCTTTAGCAGCTGGCGCGTGATCGGGCCGGCCACAGTCCCGGCTTTCCCGGCTTCCGCTTCCGCCTTAAGCATGGCTGCATTTCTGGCCTTTCCGTAGCCCGCGCCGCCTCCTGCACCCGCCTCTTTGCCGACCTGCACCAGAGTGCCGTCGGGACCTGATAACCGCGTCACTGGCACCAGTTCCTGAACGGAGCCCGTCAGCCAAATTTCATCTGCCCCAAGCAGCTGGTTCCAGCTGTAATGGCCTTCCTCCACCTGAAAGCCCGCCGCACGGGCCAGTTCCATAACTCGCTCTCGCGTAATGCCAGGCAAAATGCCTGTATCAACCGCGGGCGTCCGAATGACACCATCCTGGGCAAAAAAAAGATTGCTGACGATGCCCTCCGTCAGCAGGCCAGCACCGCTCAGCATCAATCCTTCTGCTCCCGGCGAGGCATTGCTCGCGGCCAGCTCGCGCTTCGCTATAATATTATTCATATAATGCAGTGATTTAAGCCGAATCTCGCCTTCTGGCGTATTGCGCTTCGTATGCAGCAGCCTAAGCTCGCGGCCATGCTCATAAAGCGCGGCCTGATAAGGCGGCAGCGGCTTCATCAAGATCAGCTCCTGCGGCTGCTCATAATCGCCCACCGGCAAGCCTAGCCCGCCATCGCCTGCTGTAACGGTCAGCCGGACATAACCATCCTTCAGCCCATTCGCATGAAGCAGCTCGGCGATCCTCGCCTCAAGCGCGCTTTGATCCGCTTTGTAGCGAATGCCCAGCGACAAACAGCCCGCCTCCAGCCGCCGCAGATGCCGTTCCAGCAAATAAGCGCGGCCGCCATAGGTCCGGAACGTCTCGAACAAACCCAAACCGTACAAAAAGCCGTGATCATATATTGAGATCACAGCTTGACCGGCATCCATGACAACGCCGCCAAAAGCGACCTTCATCGCGGCGTGCCTGTACGAATTTTCAAAAAGTTGCGCAGCAGCGTCAGCCCATGCTCGGAAATAATCGATTCCGGATGGAATTGCACCCCTTCAATCGGGTATTCTTTGTGGCGAAGGGCCATAATTTCGCCTTCCGCTGTTTCTGCACTGATTTCAAGACAGTCTGGCAGGGTCTCTTTTTTCACGATAAGGGAATGGTAACGGGTTGCGGTGAACGGCGAAGGGATGCCTTCAAAAATCGTTTTGCCGTCATGCACCATTTGTGATGTTTTGCCATGCATCAAACGTTCAGCGCGAATGACATCGCCGCCAAAAGCTTGTCCAATCGCCTGATGGCCAAGGCACACGCCGAAAATCGGAATTTTTCCTTTAAAATGCTCAATGAGCGACAGGCTGATGCCCGCTTCGTTCGGAGAGCAAGGTCCCGGAGAAATCAAAATATGATCAGGTGCCAATTGCTCAATGTCCGCCAGCCCCAGCTCATCATTTCTTTTCACAACAATGTCCTCGCCAAGCTCGCCTAAATATTGCACCAGGTTGTAGGTAAACGAATCATAGTTATCTATTACGAGAATCATCGCATGCGCCCCCTCTAATGTTTGCGCCCGCTTGGCGCAGCCTGCCTGAACCGTTCACTATACTCAATCGCCTTCCACAGCGCCTTCGCCTTGCTTAATGATTCCTTATATTCCCGCTCCGGCTTGGAATCAATGACGATGCCTGCTCCGGCCTGAATATGCACCATGCCATCTTTGACGACCATAGTTCGTATGATAATATTAAATTCCATATCGCCATTATAGTCAATCCATCCGAGCGAGCCGGTATAAGGACCACGCCTTACAGGCTCCAGCTCTTCAATGATTTCCATCGTGCGGATTTTGGGAGCGCCTGTTATAGTTCCGCCTGGGAAAGTAGCCGCAATCACATCGTAAGCATCCTTGCCCTCGGCAAGCCGTCCCTCCACTTGGGATACCAAATGCATCACATGCGAATATTGCTCTATGACCATCAGCTCTTCCACTTTCACAGTGCCGTAAGCCGAAATCCGCCCCAAATCGTTGCGCTCCAAATCGACCAGCATAATATGCTCGGCGCGCTCCTTCTCACTCGTCCGCAGTTCCTCCGCCATGAGCTCGTTTTCCACCTCTGTTCGGCCGCGTCTGCGCGTTCCGGCAATTGGGCGGGCTGCAAGCAAGTCGCCACGGCGCTCAACGAGCAGCTCCGGGGAAGCCGAAACGAGCTGAAAGTCAGGACAGCGCAGAAAGCCCATATATGGAGAAGGATTAATGAGACGAAGCCATTCGTACAGCTCTTCTGGCTGCACACCCAGCGCCCGGCTCTGCCTCACCGATAAATTAACCTGAAATACGTCGCCTTGCCCGATGTAACGCTGAATTTGCCGAACAGCCTCCTCAAAGGCTTCCTTCGAAAAACGCGTACTGATCCCGCCCATCTCATCCAGATTGCTCTGGAGGGAATCGTCCGTGGCAAGCTGCAGACGCTCTTGACGCAGCTGGCGGCTGTCGCTTGTGCTTGAGCTAGCAGCATGATTCACGCCCCGCTGTCCATTCGCTTCGCTTCCGAACCGCTTCTCCCAATAAACGGCCATCTCATCGGCCCGCGAGCAAGCTTGCGCATAAAGACGCCGCAGCTCCTCTTCACCCGCATCGCTTGGCACAAGCGTATGCACCGCGCAATATAGCTTCTTGTCGCTATGATCGACAATCCACAGTTCATTTAAACGCAGAAATAAATAATCCGGCAAATTCAAGTCGTCCTCCGTCAGCTCCGGCAGCCGCTCAATCGAACGAATGACGTCATAGCTCCAAAATCCGACACAGCCGCCCGTCCATTTCGGCGTGCCAGCTGCTTCAAGCTTCGGCGCGCGATAAGGCTCCATCCAGCTCCGCACCACTTCGAGCGGCTTGCCTTGATAGCGTACGACTGAATCAGCCGCCTGTGAAGCATCGGCGAGATCTGGGCTCAACGCCTGGGCTTCCGCCTCCAAACCTTTGCCGCGAATGACGCTTTCCGGCTGCAAGCCGAGATACGTATAGCGCCCGCCCTTGCCGCTCTCCAGCACAAAAGCATACGGCGATGCATCCCGCCATGCCTCTTCCCATGAAGCGACGCCTTCTTCTCCAAGCGGCAGCTCCCGCAGCAGTGGAAAAGTCGTATACTTCTGCTCGGCGTGCCACCCTAACCAATAGTCCAAGGCGGTGAACATCACCTTCCAACCCCCGATCGACAAGCATGTTTATTTTGCCTAGTATACAGAATACCCGCCCAAAAGGAAAGAGCGCTGCCACCATATTCATGCGGCCCATTACGCCCATCAAGCGTAAACGGCTGCAGCCGTCCTCTGGCGGCAAAGCTGCCGTGTCGAAGGTGAATGCTAAGCCGTTTATAAGGGTGAAACTTATACATTCTTATAATTGAAAAAAGCCCTCCACTCAAATGAATGGAAGGCCAGTCAAACGGTACACCGCTCCAATTAAGGCACGGCCCCGCGCTTGGACATAAGTGTTAGTTCTCGAAGTTGAACAGCGGCGTACTGAGGTAACGCTCACCGTTACTTGGAACAACCGCGATAACGCGCTTGCCTTTGCCGAGTTCCTTCGCTACTTTCAAAGCAGCATAGATTGCAGCACCGGAGGAAATTCCGCACAAGATGCCTTCTTCTTTCGCAGCACGGCGTGCGTAGTCGAATGCATCATCATTTTCAACGGTAATCACTTCGTCGTAGATCTCACGGTCCAAAATCGTCGGCACGAAGTTAGCGCCAATACCTTGGATTTTGTGAGGGCCAGGCTGTCCGCCCGAAAGCAGTGGGGAAGCCGCTGGCTCAACCGCGTAAATTTTAATATCTTTGAAGTTCTTCTTCAGCACTTCGCCAGTACCCGTAATTGTGCCGCCAGTACCAATGCCCGCTACGAATGCATCCAGCTTGCCGTCCAGGGAGTTGATCGCCTCAACGATTTCTGGGCCTGTCGTCTCGCGGTGGATTTTCACATTCGCTTGGTTATTGAACTGCTGCGGGATAAAATAGGACGGGTTTTCTTTCGCCAGCTCTTCAGCTTTGCGTACAGCTCCGTTCATGCCTTCCGAACCCGGCGTCAGAACCACTTCTGCACCATAGGCACGAAGCAGGTTGCGGCGCTCAATACTCATCGTCTCAGGCATAACAAGAATAGCTTTATAACCTTTAGCCGCTGCTACCAAGGCAAGACCGATACCTGTGTTGCCGCTCGTAGGCTCAACAATTGTATCGCCTGGCTTAATGACGCCTTCCTGTTCAGCTACTTCGATCATGCTGATTGCGATACGGTCTTTTACGCTCGCACCTGGGTTTTGATATTCAAGCTTCACATAAATTTCAGCGCTGTCCTCAGGAACAAGACGATTCAAGCGAACTAGCGGTGTATCACCAATTAGATCAGTAATGCTTTGCACGATTTTTGCCATGTGTCATACTTCCTCCTTATTCCGACTAATTCAGTTGGTTTTTTAACTAATTCCATCTTATCAATGAGTTGTATTCGTTGTCAATACCTTCATTTCCTTCAAGCGAAAACGGCTGGCTAACGCCATCCCCGACGGAAAAAGTTCCGTTTTGCATTGAAATATAAGCCTGATATAAGTAGAAGCCTTATAAATGCTTATATTTTGAAAAAGACGGATTGTTCGCCCATTTTCCAAACGTCTGGCGAATACGGCTATATGATGCTCCAATATAATGGAAGCTTATAAACAAACCTAAAATTTCTTATATTTACGGAAAGGTGACAGCATCATATTTGTCCAATAGCTGCTGCTCAATTTGGCTTAGCGAAGGAGCCTGTGATAAAGCCAGCTCTTTGCGAACAAGTTCATGCAATTGCTGCCCCTGTGGCTTATCCGTTGTATGACGCTCCATCAAACGAATAATGGCATAACCTTCGGCAATGGCTATCGGGCCGGCAATCTCTCCCGTACCCAGCTTGCTTGCTGCTGAAAGAATCGCCAGCTCATGAAACGGGTCATTCGCATCAATAAGGCCTAAATCACCGCCAGCCTCTGCCGTAAAAGCATCTATTGAGTTTTCAGTCGCGGTTTGCGCGAAATCCGCTCCTTGGGACAGTTTGTCCAGCACGCGGTTCGCCTCTTCCTTATTCGCCGTCACAATCCAGGATAAGCGATATTGCAGCTTGTCGCCGTACTGTTCCTCATGATCCGCAATGTAGCGTTCAACCTCAGCGTCCGGCACGTCCACTTTTTGGATCGCTATTTTTTCAGTCAACAGCCTGTACTTCACATCCTTCAAAACTTCCTCTTTGGACATGCCAAGCTGCTGATCCATGACCCGGTAAAAATCCTCTTCGCTATCGTACCCTTCTGCCTGCTCCTCCACAGCTCTCTGCTGTTCCTGAGCGGTAACCTCAAGCTGCTGCGAGGCAGCTTCTTGGTCAATGGCGCTGTGAATCATCATCAGCTTGAGGGTGGCTTCGCCATATTGCTCGCTGAGCCTGTTCATCAGCTCGCTTACCCTAATGCTGTGATTGCCAATGATGGCAATAATTTTATCGTTTTCCGAGCTGCCGGGTACTATCTCATTGCCCGTCTCCGTACGTGTTCCCGAATCCGGCTCATGCTCTGGCAGCCCTTCAGAAAAAGGCGACAATCTCACTACAACAACTACACTGAGCACGATCATGCACAACGCCTGAATGACGACGATCGTCCTGACTACACCGATTTTGTTCATTGCCCGGTAGCCTCCATCTTAATGGATCGGCTTCGGTTTGGCTTGGTCGAGCAATTGCTCCAGCTCAGTACGGTTAAACTGGTACGCTTCATTACAGAAGTGGCATACGACCTCTGCTTTTCCTTCTTCTTCAATCGTTTGCTGCAATTCCGATTCGCCCATGCTGATCAGAGTCTGCTCTACGCGCTCGCGCGAGCATTTGCATTGAAAACGCAAATCCAGCGACTCATGGATGACAGCATCGTCGCCGACGACCCATTTGAGCAGCCCTTCTGGCGTCTCGCCCTGATCGAGCAGCGCAGTGACAGGAGGCATCGCACTGAGCGCTTTCTCCAGCTTTGTAATTTCTGCATCCGTAAGTCCTGGCATCAGCTGTACGATAAAGCCGCCAGCGTGGATGACGCGGCCATCCTCATCGACCAGCACGCCTAGCCCAACTGCGGAAGGCGTCTGCTCCGATACGGCAAAATAATAGGTGAAATCTTCGCCCAGCTCGCCGGAAACAATCGGAACGCTGCCGCGGTAAGGCTCTTTCAGGCCTAGATCCTTTGTAATATGAATATAACCGCTATGGCCTACTGCACCTGCAACATCAAGCTTGCCCTGCGCATTGCTTGGAAGCAGAACGAGCGGATTGTCCGTGTAGCCTCGCACTTCTCCATGAGCATTTGCATCAACAACAATTTGTCCCATTGGGCCATCGCCCTTCACTTGAATCGTCAGCTTTTCTTCGCCCTTCAGCATGGCGCCCATAATAGCTCCGGCTGTT
The DNA here is from genome assembly GCF_059383875.1 of Paenibacillus sp. JT22N7. Taxonomy (NCBI): domain Bacteria; kingdom Bacillati; phylum Bacillota; class Bacilli; order Caryophanales; family Paenibacillaceae; genus Paenibacillus; species Paenibacillus sp. JT22N7. The sequence goes on along the minus strand of NZ_JBXENY010000017.1, from coordinate 92,323 downwards.
GCCGTTCTGCCGATCGCCGCCGTTGCTGTCGGCAGTGTACCGTGCCGGCGCTGCAGCTCATCGACCAATTGCGTTGTACGGGCAGCGAAAACACGAATTTTGCCTTCCCATGCCGTGCCGCGCACCAAAAAATCTTTCCTTTGCTCCATCGTCTATCCCTCCTGATTCCGTTCATATATAATACGCAAGCCTTCTAATGTCAGAAGCGGATCAACTTCATCTATCGTTTCCGATTCTGAGCTAATTAACTCAGCCAAGCCGCCCGTCGCGATGACACGCGGCGAAACTTTAAACTCCTTGCGAATTCTGCGCACGATACCGTCCACTTGTCCAGCATAGCCGTATATAATGCCCGCCTGCATAGATGTGACCGGATTGCGGCCGATTACGCTTGGCGGCTTCACCAGCTCAATGCGCGGCAGCTTCGCCGCCCGCTGATAAAGCGCCTCTGTCGAGATAGCAATGCCCGGCACAATGGCGCCGCCCAAATAGCTGCCAGCGGCATCAATGTAATCAAACGTCGTTGCGGTGCCAAAGTCGACGACAATAAGCGGGCTGCCATATTTGACGATGCCCGCCACCGAATTCACGATGCGGTCAGCACCGACCTCGCGAGGGTTTTCATACCGGATATTGAGTCCTGTCTTCACGCCTGGGCCGACGATATACGGTTTCTTGCGCAAATACTTCATGCACAGCTGCTCCAGCGTCCGCATCAGCGGCGGAACGACGGATGAAATAATGACGCCTTCCATCTGCTCCAAACGCATGCCGGCAAAATGAAACAAATGATGAAAGTTGATGCCATATTCATCAACTGTAGCGGAACGATTCGTGCTGAGCCTCCAGTGATGGAGCAGCTCCTTGCCTTGATAAATGCCCAGCACTATATTCGTATTGCCGACGTCAATGACGAGAATCAAGACATTGCCCCTCCCTTCTTCGCATTAAGGTCGAGACTAATATCAAGCGATTGAAAGGAGTAGGTAAGGCCTCCTACCGAAATGACATCTACACCGCAAGCGGCTATGCCGTGAATCGTATCAAGCCGCACATTGCCCGAAGCTTCTACAATAACATGTGGCGAGCGCTGCTTGATTTGCTTGACAGCTGCCTTCATCATGTCTTGCGGCATATTGTCGAGCATAATAATATCGGCGCCGCATGCAATCGCCTCATCGACCTGCTCCAAAGATTCCGTCTCCACTTCGATCTTCATCGTATGGGGAATGCCTGCTCGCGCTGCTTCCACCGCTTCCCGAATACCGCCTGCGCCCTTAATATGATTATCCTTGATCATAACGGCATCATATAAGCCAAATCGGTGATTCGAGCCGCCACCTACGCGAACGGCATATTTTTCAAGCAAGCGATGGCCTGGCGTCGTTTTGCGCGTGTCGACCAGCCTAACCGGCAAGCCCTGCAAAGCCGCTACAAATTCGCTTGTCTTCGTCGCAACGCCGGACATCCGCTGCATTAAATTAAGCGCAAGGCGCTCCCCTGTCAGCAGACTATGGATGCTGCCCTCTACTTCCGCGAGCACGGTGCCTTTTTCCACATACTGCCCATCCTCAACCTTCGCCGTGAAGACCAGCGAGCGATCAACGGTTTCAAACACAAGGCGAGCAATCGGAATGCCGGCAATCCGTCCATTTTCCTTTACATGAATAACAGCCTTCGCCTGCGCCCCGCGTGGAATCGTCATAGCGGTCGTTACATCGCCGCTTCCGATATCTTCCGCAAGCCAGCTGCGTATTTGTGCGCGCAGTGCTTCATTATAGCCGTCCAGCGTCGTCTCAAACATTGGTTAACCGCTCCTCTGTCCTCCCGTATACACGGTGCATTACAGTATGCTTGCGCCAAGCCTGATCATTGCGCTCCGGGAAGTCCTCACGGTAATGCGCGCCGCGGCTCTCCTCCCGCTGCAAAGCGGATTCCGCCATCAGCAGGGCGCATGTCAACATATTGGCAAATTCAAATTCTTCCCGCTTGGTCAGCATCGCTTGAAAAATCGGAAGCTGGCGCCGCAGCTCCTCAAGCCCCTTCTCCAAGCCCTTCGCATCACGCTGCAAGCCTGCGTACCTGACCATAATCTTTTGCAGCTTCAATCTCCGCTCCACAACGGCCTGAATCGGCACGCTGCTGCGCGGTACGCTGCTCTCTATTATAGGCTGAATCTCTGCATGCTCTGCAAGTTTATCAATCGCCTCGACGATTCGCTTGCCGAAAACGACCGCTTCCGACAGCGAATTGCTCGCTAAGCGATTCGCTCCGTGAACGCCTGTCGAGGAAACCTCGCCGCAGGCGAACAGCCTTTTAATATTGGTTTCCCCATCGAGATCGGTTTTAACGCCGCCCATCATATAATGTGCAGCAGGGGCAACCGGAATCCAATCCGTCGTCAGATCCAAACCATAACGCAAGCAGAATTCATAAATATTCGGAAAACGATGCTTCACCATATCCGGCGACTCATGCGTCACATCCAAATAAACGAAGGTTGATTTCGTGGCCTCCATCTCGCTAATAATGGCGCGGGCCACCACGTCACGCGGCGCCAGCTCCAGCTGAGGATGGTAATGCTCCATAAAACGCTCGCCCCGCGTATTGCGAAGTACGGCTCCCTCGCCGCGCACCGCTTCTGAAATCAGGAACCGCGGCGCCCCTGGGTAGCATAGGGAGGTCGGATGGAATTGAACAAACTCTACATCCTGTATATAAGCTCCTGCCCGGTAAGCCATTGCGATCCCATCGCCTGTGGCTACTTCAGGATTCGTCGTGTAACGATAGAGCTGGCCGGCTCCGCCAGAGCATAAAATGGTCGCCTTGCCGCGCACAAGCAGACGCGAGCCGTCGGGCTTTTGCACAACAGCGCCAACACATTCTCCATCATTAGTCACCAAATCGATGACAAAATGGTCGTCCCAAACTTCAATACCCGGCTTAGACAACGCTTTCTCCGATAAGGCTCGTACAATTTCGTAGCCCGTCGCATCCCCATTCGCATGCAAAATACGGCGCTGGCTGTGAGCGCCTTCCTTCGTCAGCGCAAACTCGCCATTTTCCAAATCGAACTGCGTGCCCATTTCAATGAGCTGATTTACACCCTCTGGCCCCTCGTGCACAAGCACATTGACCGCATCCTCCGAGCACAAGCCCGCTCCCGCAATCAACGTGTCATCGCTGTGATAAGCGGGTGAATCATCCTCCGATATGACCGCGGCAATGCCGCCCTGCGCATAGCGGGTGTTGCTGTCCAGCAGCGACTTCTTCGTAATCATCAGCACGGAATGCCGATCACTTGCCCGAAGTGCGGTAAAAAGACCGGCAATGCCGGCCCCAATCACAATAACATCCTTCTCGATTACCGGCAGTTCGTCTAAATTGATGTCTACAAGGTATCTGGGAATCATTTTTCGCGCCTCCAGGCATAGGAGTAGCGCATGCTGCTCCTATTTCACGAGTAACATGCGCTCCAAGGACAAGCGTGCTTGATCCGCCACATGCGGCGGTACATAGATTTGCGGCTGCATCGTTTCGAGGCATTTTACCAGCTTTTTGAGGTTATTAACCTTCATGTTCGGGCAGACCAAATATTTAGATGCAAAAAGGAATGTTTTGTCCGGGCTGTCCAGCCGCAGCTGATAGCCAGTGCCATCCTCCGTGCCGACGATGAACTCCTTGCAATCCGATTCCTTGCAGTATTTAATAATCGCTGTCGTACTGCCGACAAAATCACCCAGCTCCACCACTTCAGGGCGGCACTCAGGATGCACAACAAACTGCGCATTCGGGTGTTTCGCCTTCATTTCCTCTACATCCTTGACCGTCAACATGTCGTGCGTGTTGCAGTAACCTTCCCAGATAATCATATTCTTATCGGTTTTCTGCTGCACGTAATGCCCCAGGTTTTTGTCCGGTACCCAAATGACGTCTTGGCCTTCCACGGAGTTTACAACGTTAACCGCATTTGCCGATGTACAACAAATGTCAGTCTCTGCCTTAATTTCGGCAGATGAGTTAATATACGTAACGACGGTCGCATTCGGATGCTGGGCTTTCAGCTTGCGAAGACCATCAACATTGACCATATCCGCCATCGGGCAGCCTGCACGCTCGTCCGGAATAATAACCGTTTTGTTCGGTGCCAAAATTTTTGCGCTCTCGCCCATAAAATGCACGCCGCAAAATACGATAACATCCGCGTCCGTCTGCGCCGCTTTTTGTGCTAGCAAAAAAGAATCTCCACGGAAATCTGCAACCTCTTGAATTTCATCACGCTGATAATAATGAGCAAGAATGATGGCGTTGCGCTCTTTCTTCAATTGCATTAGCCGTTCCCGCAGTTCGCGGTTCTGCTCCGCCTTGCGTTCAAGTGCCAGTGCTTCCACAGTTAATCCTCTCCTCTTATGAGGGAAGGGCAAGCTGATTGCCCATTCCAGATATGGCTACTTCCGACTTTGTGAATTGATGCACAAACCTAAAAAGTCGTTCGCCTTTCATTTGACCTTTACGGTAAATTCATTTGATAAGGTTTAATTTACTCCAGGCAGATCATGCTGTCAATGCGTTTATGACAAAAGTGTGAATTCCCATTAAAAATAGCGCCTGCCGCAGCTGAACTTTCCATCATTGGCGACTATTGTGTATAAATGCAGCATTTACGCACATAGTTATCAACAAGTTATCCACAATCGTGGATTTTCTGTGACTAACCTTGCGCAAATGATCAGAATACAAAAAACTTCCCTTGGATTGATCACGACATACGTGATATCCATGGGAAGTTTGGAGCTCTTTGATTCTATTAGCGTTTTGCCGGATCGTATGGTTCGCCAAGCGAGCCTGGAGCAGAAGAACGTCCTACTGCACCTACGAGTACAACCAACGTCAATACGTATGGCAGCATATAGAAAAACTCGGTCGGAATTTGCTGCGACCAATCGAACAGTTGGGCAAAGTTGCGAATCGCTTGCGCGAAGCCGAAGAAAATAGCAGCTCCCGCAACGCCAAGCGGATTCCATTTTCCGAAAATTACAGCCGCGATAGCGATAAAGCCTTGGCCCGAAATGGTATTATGGGCAAAGTTGCTCGTCGTTGTTAACGTAATGGTCGCACCGCCAAGACCTGCAAGTGCGCCGCTAAGCAGCACGCCGATATAACGGTATTTTGTTACGCTGATCCCCACTGTGTCGGCCGAGCTCGGGTATTCTCCGACTGCGCGAAGGCGCAAGCCGAAGTGCGTTTTGTACAGTACAATATAGCTGATAATGACAAGCAAAATAACAACATATGTCGTCGGATAAGCTTTAAAGAACGCCTCTCCAAAAAACGGAATATCTGATAAATAAGGGATTTCCCATTTGTTGAATACATGAGTCAGCGTTGTTGTCTGTCCCGAACCTTCATACAAGCTCTTCGTCAAATAAATCGCGATGCCCGCTGCCAAAATATTAATAACGACACCGACTATCGTCTGATCCGCCTTAAATGTAATGGTAGATACCGCATGTAGAAGGGCAAATATCACCCCATATATAGCTGCCCCCACTAAGCCTATCCACGGAGCAGATTCCTCATAACCAGCTTGTATCGCATAGTCGGTAATGACTGCTGCCGCGAACGCGCCTGACACCATCAGGCCTTCGAGACCGATATTAATAACGCCAGATCGCTCAGAAAAGAGACCACCGAGACCGGTAAAAATAAGCGCCGTAGAAAATACAAGCGTAACGTTAATAAGCTGACCCAATATTTCCAGTGCATTCATATTAGATCGCCTCCTTACGCTTGTCTGCACGTCGTCCAAGGAATGGTTTTATGAAAAACTTTACTATGCCATGCGAAGCAATAAAGAAGATGATCGAACCAATAACGATTCGAACGAGCTCTGGCGGTACGCCCGCTCCAAAGCTCATACCCGCAGAGCCATAGCTGAGACCACCGAACAGTATAGCACCGAACAATACGCCAATTGGCGTATTGCCGCCAAGCAAAGCAACCGCGATACCATCAAAGCCATAGCCCCAAGGCGCTGCTAGAATCGTCTGATAGCCAAATACGCCCAGCGTCTCAAACACGCCTGCCAGCCCCGCAAACAAGCCGCTAATAAACATCGACTTTACAATGGTGCGATTGACATTGATCCCTGCATACAGCGCTGCGTCAGGGCTTTGACCCACTGCTCTGAGCTCATAGCCCTGCTTCGTTCTCCACAGAATAATATAAAATACAACAATACCGAGCAAGGCAATGACCGTGCCCCAATGCATACGGGCATGATCCATCGCATCGGACAACCAGCCAATCGATACCAGTGCAGATTCTTGGATTGGATCTGATTTTTGCTGCCCTTTTGCCACAAAAAATGCGCGAATAATGTAATTGGACAAATAAAGCGCGACCCAGTTCAACATGATGGAAGAAATAACTTCGTTAACGCCGCGAACAGCCTTCAAATAGCCGGTCAAGGCCGCCCATAAGCCTCCGCACAGCGCTCCGACAATAATAGCAAGCGGAGCATGTAGAAACCACGGTAGGTCAAGCGTAATCCCTATGACGGTTGCACCAGTCATACCCATCATGAACTGGCCTTCTACCCCGATATTAAACAGGCCCGTACGGAAAGCGAAAGCAACCGCTGTACCTGTGAATATCAGCGGGGTAATTGCACGAATAGCCTCGCCCATATCGTAAGGACTGCCAAATAGCTTTTTGATCAGCGATTGGTAAGCCAGTATAGGATCGAACCCGCCTGCCAGCATGGCTATCGCCCCGCATAACAGACCCAAAATGATAGCCACCAAGGGGACGAGGAAAGATGTTTTATTGAATGTTTTTCCAGCAATTCCTTTGACTTTATCCATGGTTGCTATCTCCCACCTTTGCTCGGCTGATTCGCCGCCGAATTGCCTGCCATCATTAGACCCAGCTGTTGATCATCACGCTGATCAGCATCGGCATAGCCCATTATTTTACCTTCATACATAACCGCAATGCGGTCAGACAACGCGTACAGCTCATCCAGCTCGAACGATACAAGCAAAATCGCTTTACCTGCATCCCGCGCTTCAATCAGCCGCTTATGCACATATTCAATCGCACCTATATCCAAGCCACGAGTCGGCTGCACAGCTATGAGCAATGATGGGTTTTTCCAGAGCTCACGGGCTATAATAGCCTTCTGCTGGTTGCCGCCCGACAAGGAGCGGGCCTTCGCCCCAATACCTGACGAACGTACATCAAACTCCGTTACTAATTGATTCGCAAGCAAGTCTATTGCTTTATAATCGATAAAGCCGTTTTTGCCGAACTGCGGATCAAAATACGTATCCAGCACCATGTTTTCGCTGAGCGTGAAATCTAGTACCATACCATGCTTGTGACGATCCTCTGGAATGTGGCTTACGCCTGCAACGGACAACTGGCGCGGCGTTTTATTGATCATTTCCTTACCCTGAAGCTTTACAGATCCGCCTGATGCTTTACGCATTCCTGTAATGGCCTGTACGAGTTCACTTTGTCCATTTCCATCAACACCAGCAATACCCAAAATTTCGCCCGCACGGATATCAAAGGCTACTCCGTTCAGAACAAGTTTTTTCTCTTCGCCCTTCATCGTAAGATTGTCGACGGAAACGATAAGCTCTCCAGGCACTTTCTTAGTCTTTATAGCCTGGAAATTAACATCGCGGCCTACCATAAGTTCAGCAAGCTGCTGCTCATTCGTTTCTTTGGTCGTGACGGTACGCACAACCTTGCCACGACGAATAACCGTAACGGAATCTGCAAGTGCCATAACCTCTTTGAGCTTATGCGTAATCAAAATAATGGACTTGCCTTCGGCAGCCAAATTGCGCAAAATGCCAATCAGCTCTTCGATTTCCTGTACGGTCAGCACCGCTGTCGGTTCATCGAAGATCAAAATTTCGGCCCCGCGGTACAAAGTTTTCAAAATTTCCACACGCTGCTGCATGCCCACCGTAATATCTTTAATCCGCACCTGCGGATCTACTTTCAATGCATAACGCTCCGAGATGGAACGGACTTTGTCATTTGCTTGCTTATAATTGACGAATGTGCCAAACTTGCGCGGCTCATTGCCAAGCACAATATTTTCAGCCACCGTAAATGGCTGTACGAGCTTAAAGTGCTGATGCACCATGCCAATTCCGAGTTCAATCGCCTTACCTGCACCTTCAATAACTGTTTTCTTGCCGTTAACCCAAATTTCTCCTTCATCCGGCTGATACAGCCCGAACAAAATGTTCATCAATGTGGACTTGCCTGCACCATTCTCGCCCAGCAATGCATGGATTTCGCCTTTCTTGAGCTCAAAATCAATCGAATCATTGGCTACAAGACCGGGAAAGCGTTTCGTAATCCCCTTAAGTGTGACAGCCGCTGCACTTTGTTTCATCCAGTTATCCTCCCCGGTTTGTTAGCTCCCAATCTCAAAAAAGGACAAGACCAGCTCATAGCAGGTCTTGTCGGCTGTACATAATAAACAAACGACATCTAAATAGATTGATTGAAAATTATTTAATATCAGCTGGAACTACAAGCGATCCGCTAATAATTTGTTGTTTGTAATCTTCAACTTTTTTCATAATTTCTTCAGAAACGTTAGGGTTGTTTTCTGGCAGACCTACTGCGCCGTCTTTCAAACCAAGAACAAGCGATTTGCCGCCTTCCCATTTGCCGTTAATCAGGTCATTAGAAACTTGGTAAATGGCAGCTTCAACGCCTTTAAGCATGGAAGTAAGCGTGACTTCGTTGCCGAATTCGATCGATTGGTCCTTATCAACACCGATTACCCAAACATCTTGGCCTGCTTTTTTACGAGCTGTTGCTTCGTTAAATACGCCGTTACCAGTACCACCAGCAACTTGGAAAATAACATCTACGCCATCATTGTACATAACAGCTGCTGCTGCTTTACCCAAGTCTGGTTTGTTGAATTCACCCGTGTAGTTGCGAATGATTTTTGCATCAGGATTTACTGCCGCTACACCTGCGTTGAAGCCTGCTTCAAACACAGTTACGCTTGGGATTTCCATGCCGCCCACAAAACCAATTTTATTCGATTTTGTTGTCAAGCCAGCAACTACACCTACAAGGAACGAACCTTCGTTAGCTGCGAAGTTAACAGAAACAACGTTTGGTGCGTCAACAGCGGAGTCGATGATGCCGAACTTGGAGTCTGGATTGTCTTTCGCTACTTTACCCATTGCATCTTGGAACAGGAAGCCTACGCCCCAGATCATATCGTATTTCTCAGAAATGAATGCGCGCAGATTCGGTTCCATATCAGCGTCGCCTTTACTTTCAAGATATTTCGTCTCCGAACCTGTATCTTTAGTTACTTTTTGCAAGCCATCCCAAGCGCTTTGGTTGAAGGATTTATCATTTACGCCGCCTGTATCTGTAACCATACCGATTTTGAGCTTAGCACCTGCTGCTGCCGATTCTTCAGGTGCAGCAGACGCTTCAGGCGACGCTGCTCCGTTTGTGCCAGAAGTACCCTTGTTGCCACCGCCACAAGCAGACAATACTAATGCGAACATAAGAACAATAGACAACATAAAACCTAAACGTTTTTTCATCTTCGATTTCTCCCCTTAATATAGATGTGTTGTAACTGCAACCTGCTTGCTTCTATTATTGTTGTTGTGCTTGGCTGCTATTCTCTTTATTATAATTGCTTATCTACATACGTCAACATTTTTACGTCATGTAACATGACATAGAAATTTTGTTCACGTCTATATCTCACAATTATTTAACATTTGTGCCAAACACGCCATTAAAAACCTCACACACACCCGACAAAACCAAATAATGGCTACGTTTTACCTCTATTATTATAGGCTAAACCCGAACATTAATAAAGTAAAATTAATCAGGCGTAAACGGCTGAAGCCGTCCTCTGGCGGCAAAGCACCGTTTCGAGGGTGAAATATAAGCCCTTTATAAGGACGTACCTTATAAATGCTTTTATTTCAAAAAAAGACAGCTATTTTCTCGGTCACTACTGAGAAAATAGCTGTCTCCATAAACAACGGGAAAGGACGATTGTTCAACGACCGACTATACCTGGTTTAAAACACGTCCTTATCCTGTTTATTTCGGTTCTTCCTCATCGTTCGGTTTATCATCAGGCTTATCCAATGAAGGCGGAGTAATTTCTCCCGCTTCTCTTGATTGAATACGAACCTTTACATCGCCAATCGTATCGACGATTGGTTCAGTCGTTGGTTCAACAGCAACATTCTCTGCTTCGCCTTCCGCCAATTCAAGCGTGCCTGTTTCGATCAAACGTTTGATTTGATCCATTTCAAGCGTCTCTACAGATAGAAGTGTCTCCGCAATGGTGTGAACTTCTTTCGATTTCTCGGTGAGCAATTTTTTGGCACGCTCATAACAAGCTCCAATAATCGCTTGCATTTCTTGGTCAATTTCGTAAGCGATCGCATCGGAGTAATTTTGTTCATGGCCGATATCACGTCCAAGGAACACCTGTCCTTGCGAGCTTCCGAATTGCAATGGACCAAGCTTGTCGCTCATTCCGTATTCCATAATCATCGCACGAACGATGCTTGTTGCTTGTTTAAAGTCACTGTATGCGCCTGTGCCGATTTCGCCGATAAACAATTCCTCAGCTACACGTCCGCCAAGCAAGCCTGTCACTTTATCCAGCAGCTCCTGCTTCGTTACGAGCATCCGATCTTCCTTCGGCAGCATGATGACGTAACCGCCAGCTTTACCACGAGGAATAATGGTCACTTTATGAACGAGATCCGCATGCTCCAGGAAGAATCCAATAATCGTATGTCCAGCTTCATGGAAAGCAACAATACGCTTCTCACGATCGCTGATTACGCGGCTTTTCTTCTCTGTACCTACAATTACGCGGTCAATCGCTTCATCAACCTCAACCATTGCAATATCTTTCTTGTTGCGACGGGCAGCAAGCAGTGCTGCTTCGTTCAGCAAGTTTTCAAGATCTGCTCCGGAGAAGCCTGTTGTACGTCTTGCGATAATATCCAGCTTGACGTCCTTGTTAAGCGGCTTATTGCGGGAATGCACTTTAAGCACCGCTTCACGGCCTTTCACATCTGGACGATCTACCGTAATTTGACGGTCAAAACGTCCCGGACGCAGCAAGGCAGGGTCCAAAATATCAGGGCGGTTCGTTGCTGCAACGATAATAATGCCTTCGTTCGCTCCAAATCCGTCCATCTCGACGAGCAATTGGTTGAGCGTTTGCTCACGCTCATCGTGACCACCGCCAAGACCAGCGCCACGTTGACGGCCAACGGCGTCAATCTCATCAATAAAGATAATACATGGTGCATTTTTCTTCGCATTTTCGAACAAATCACGGACACGGGATGCGCCGACACCGACGAACATTTCCACGAAGTCCGAACCCGAAATACTGAAGAATGGCACGCCTGCTTCACCGGCTACTGCACGGGCAAGCAACGTTTTACCTGTTCCCGGAGGACCATTGAGCAGAACACCCTTAGGAATACGGGCGCCTACCAGATTAAACTTACGCGGATCTTTGAGGAAGTCAACAACTTCAACAAGCTCTTGCTTCTCCTCATCCGCCCCTGCCACATCCTCGAAAGTGATGCGCTTCTTCTCTTCATTGTAAAGCTTAGCGCGGCTTTTGCCGAAATTCATGACTTTACCGCCGCCGCCTTGCGCTTGATTCATTAAGAAGAAGAACAGAACGAATATAATCACAAACGGAATGATGGAAGTAAGGAGTGTAAGCCAGACACTTGGCGTATCCATTGGTTTATACTGTAACTCAAAACCGTTTTTCACTGCGGCTTCACGCAATACCTCGCCTGAATCAATCCCTGCACGCGATGTGAACTGTATGCTCTTCGCGCTTTCGGGCTGTTTAATGTATTTACCAGAAATATAATAAGACTGACCATCGTACTTTATCATCATTTCCGCGACGTTGTTCTCATTAATAGCAGCGCGAAGCTGATCATATCGTATTTCGACGGTAGTATCATTCTGATTGCTGATAAACTGAATAATCCCGACGGTTACCAAAAAGATGATCAAATAAAATCCAGTGTTACGGATGATCCGATTCATCTCCTACCTCCTCTCAAGACGCTTTTCATATTTTAACATAGCATGACTTTCCATCACAATAGAACCACTTGGAGGACAGCCATACTGGCTAAGCCCATTTAAGATTACTTCTCGTACACTTCCGGTTTCAAAACGCCAATGAACGGCAGGTTGCGGTAACGCTCGGCAAAATCAAGGCCATAACCGACAACGAATTCGTCCGGCAGCGTAAAGCCCGTGTAGTCCGCTTCGAGATCTACCGTACGGCGCGCTGGCTTATCGAACAGCGTAGCGACCGTAACCGATTTGGAATTGCGACGCTCCAAAACATCAATCAAGTAGCTCAGCGTCAAGCCGCTGTCAATAATGTCCTCAACGATGAGCACATCACGGCCTTCAACCGATACATCAAGATCCTTAATAATCTTGACCACACCTGAGGACTTGGTCGATTGACCGTAGCTCGACACCGCCATAAAATCAATTTCCAGCGGAATTGTCATTTCCTTAATCAGGTCGGACATGAAAATAATGGCCCCTTTAAGGATACAAATAACGAGAGGGTCACGCCCTTCAAAATCCTGACTGAGCTTCTCGCCCATCTCACGCACCTTGGCCTGAATCTGTTCTGCATCGTACAGCACTTCTTGAATGTCGTTTAACAACGGATTAATCCCCCTACAGTACTTATGTTTATGAGTGTAACAGTGCTTCTTATTCTTTCGTCAGACGAATGAATAATAGTTCCTTCGTGCTTGGGCTGATAAGCGCATGGCCTGATCGCCTGATGCCTGGAATCCACAGCAGCCGCCCGTCTGCATCAAATAGCAGGGGATAGCTTTCACGCTGTGAAGGAGGCAGCTTTTCGTCAACGAACATATCTTGCACTTTTTTAGACCCATTTAATCCTAAAACTTGAATTCGGTCACCACGGCGCCGATTTCGTACAGTCAGCGGAAATGCAAGCTGCTCCATATCGAAGCACGCTTCATGGCGGCCTGCCAGTTTCCCAGCAGCCTGATCATCAGCTGTCCGCCGCTCAAATACGAGCTTCCAGCCGCCCGCCTCTACCTCTATGTATTGCTGGGTCAAAGGTGCAACTGCAAGCGCATAGTCCGTATTCACGTCCACCTGTTTCGGCAATCTGACAAAACGCATATGGTCGTATTCACGCAAACAGCGCAAGCCGTTACCAATATCCATACGCCAGGTGCTTGAACTTTCGGGCGCTGCGGCAAGCCGCATAGACTCGATATGCTCGAAGGAGACCACATCAGCATCCCTCGAAAGATAATCTAATATTAGTTTAATCAATCTCCTTTGTAAAGCGACATGAAGGCCTGCCAAACGACTGCAGCTTACAGAACATTCCTCCGGCTCCGTATAGGCTAATTCTTCGAATAAAGCTTTAGTCTGGCTATCCAGCCATTCATCCTCGGCCCCCGCCACTTCAGCAAGGCGGCCAAGCGATTCGGACAGCTGCGGATTGAAGCTGGATAACTGCGGAATTACATCCAGACGGACAACATTGCGAAAGTAATGGCGCTTCTCGTTGCTGCTGTCCTCGCAATACGGAATGCCATAATGATGGCAGTATCGTAAAAGGTCTGTTTTGTTCTTACGCATGAGGGGGCGAATGAGTTCCACGTTTTTTTCTCGCCTGCGCAGCGCCATGCCAGAAAGCCCCGAAATGCCGCTCCCACGAATGAAATGCATGAGCACCGTTTCCGCTTGATCATCGGCATGATGGGCAAGGGCAATCGCCTGCGCGCCCCACCTCTCTGCAACCTCATGCAAATAGGCGTAGCGTTTCGCGCGCGCCGCCGATTGTGCGTTCATTTTTGTTTCTTCTATATAAGCAGGCAAATCGAGTTCTGCCAGCTCAAAGGGCAGCCCAAGCTCGCCTGCATAGCGCCGAACGACCTCCGCCTCCAGCGCCGACTCCTCCGGCCGAAAGCCGTGATTCACATGAGCCGCCACAACGCTTATCGCACCGCTTGACTTCAGGCGGCTCATGAGATGCAGCAGCGCCATGGAGTCAGGTCCCCCGGACACGGCAACGACTATGCAGTCTCCTTCACTCCACAGCCGTTCAGCCGCTGCCAGCTTCTGGACTTCGGGAAGCATATCGATTCCTATCGTCATTTCCTCTTCCCTCATTCCCTTCTGGCCGCCGCCTTCAACAAAAAAGCTAGCGAAGCCTTCCTATAACATCTTATGTCATTACATACCCACGCGAAGCAGCCAATAAACCGATACAGCCAGCATAATCGCCGAGCCTGCAACTAGTCCTTTAAGCCAAAAAGGAGTCGGAGCAGTCTGCTTTCCGTTCGTTCGGTGCATGAGCAAGCGCCATGCCTCCGCGCCTTCAGAAGCATCTGCGAAACGGCCCGCAAGCGCTTCTGCGAGCCAGCCCGCAATCGGCTTCAGTGAAGCATTGGTTGCGATGAGCTGCTCCAAATCCTCGGTCGAACGGTTTTGCGGGAGCAGCGTCAAGGTAAGCTGGTGCAGCCGCTTCGGGTCGTGCATCTGGATGCACAGCACCGCGAAAGAAAATAAGTCGTATTTCAAATCGGCTGCCCGAGACCCTGCATTCCAGTAGCCGCGGTCATAAATTTCAGTAAACTGGCGAATGCTCTTTCCTACCGCCGTCACCCCGCCGTAATCCACCAGCTCGACATGCCCATAATCGGCTACCATCACATTTTCCATCTTCAAATCGCAAAATACCCAGCCCTTGCTGTGAAGCTCCGCCAGTTTATTCAATAAATTGAGGCTGACCAGCGGGAACCATTCCTTGCCGTTTTGCAGCAAATACGCAGACAAGTTCACTCCGCGCACATACTTCATAATATAAAAAGGGTAATCTCGTCCATCGGAGCCTTGCAGATCATCCACATCATACAAGAATGCAGGCGCCTGGCGCCTTCCCTGCTTCGCAAGCGTCTGAAGCACATTAATTTCCGACTGCAGGTCGACCGCGTCAGCGCCTACCTTAAGCGCGACCCAGCCCTGGTCCGAGTGGACCAAGTACACTTTGCCATTGGCGCCTTCCCCAAGCAGACGCTCGACCCGATACTTACGGCGCTTCCATTTTCCAGTCACCACAGTGCCACGGCGGAGACTGATTCTAAACGACGTAGTCACTCATCATCCCATCCGTTTCTTCTCTGCTCCTCCTACCATAATCCCCCTGACGATAAAAATCAATGACCTGCATCAGCGCAGGACCCGTTGGCGTCGTTCCGCTCATTTGCAATTTTGGAAAAATGGACTGCGCTCCCGTCAAATTATCCGTCCAGCCCAAATCCATTTTGCACTCCTCTCCATGCCTTCCGCCTGGAAAATGAAAGACAGCGATTTCGCTTTTCCCCTGCCTTGCTTGCAGGCTCAGCATTAGGTCGCGGATCGCTTCTTCTACCGCAATGAGCTTTGGCTTCATGCTGGCGCTGGCGTCGATAAGCAGCGCCACCTGCAGACTTGAGCTTTCCCCAAGCTCATCCATCACCCTCACGACCTCGCTGCGTGTCTCCGGCGGCAAATCCTCAATCGCCCCGCTGCCTAGCACATGCTTAAGCTCCTTCTGCACAGCCAGCTGAATCGTCTGTACGACCGTCTTGCGCGTCATCATCTGAACAGTCTGCGCCAGCTGCCGCGTATGAACTATTCGGCTGATGCCGCCGCCAGCCCTTGCGATTTCCTCAATCTCCATGCTGCCGGATTCGCCTGCATCACCATGATCAAGCACCCCAACAACATTGACCGCAATACCTTCCGCCTTCGCATGCGCCGCTGCTACAATCGGACTAAGCCCTACATTCGAACAACCATCGGTAATAAGCAAAATTTGTTTCATCCCTATCAATCTCCCTTCACAAGCGTAAACGGCTTTGCCATCCTCTGGCGGCAAAGCATTCGTTTCGCGATGAAATATAGAGAAAGTATGGCGATATCATATACTTTCCTATATTTTAAAAAACGAATAAAATCAAGCGTAAACGGCTGAAGCCGTCCTTTGGCGGCAAGCTTCCGTTTCGCGTTGAAATATAAGAATTTATAAGTGTGAAACTTATAAATTCTTATATTTGCACAAACATCCACGGATCAGCTGCCCACCCTACATAGGAGACAAGGAGCTGATTCTATCAGTTTTGCCCATTTTAAGAGAGATAAACGGCTATGCGCAGAAAAAAACCAGCGTTTATTCATAGCCGCTCCCCTTTGAAGCCCGCTATGAATGAACGCCGGTTCGGCTAATCACCTCCAAGAAAACACTTTGTTTAAGCTCCCTAGCTCCCGACCAGCTACTTCACCTCCGTTTAATATGTGAGCCAAGGTGAAACGGCTGTCGCCGTCCTTGACGGCGCGGCGCGTTTCATTCCGAGAAATATCCTTTCCTATATTTCTAGCAAATCGTCCCGATCTTCTCTCCTTTCTCCTTTTTACTATCCCATTCTTACATAAGCTAGCTTACCGTCCGCGGACGCTCCATCCGCGTCAGCCCCGGCCAGCGGAATGCCGCCCACTCCGGCAAATGCTTGTCCACGCGTGCCACCAGCACGGTCATATCATCGATAATCTCCCCCTTATGATGGCGCACAACCGTATCGAGCAGCACATCCGCCATTTCCTGCGGGTCCTCCGTTTTCAGCTCATGAATAATTCGTTTCATCCACATCTCCTTATTGACCGCATGGCCCGGCGCATCATAAATGCCATCGCTCATCATAATGAGCGCATCTCCCGGCTGTAGCTGCATCGATATCATATCCACATCAATATCCTGTAAAATGCCGATTGGCAAATTGTTAGCCGTAACTGGAATCACTTCCTTGCCGCGCTTAATAAAGCTCGGCGTTGAGCCGATTTTCATAAACATCGTTGAGGCGGTATAAAGATCGATAATGGCGAGGTCCACGGTTGCGAATACTTCATCTGAGGAACGCAGGAGCAGGATTGAGTTGACCGATTTGACCGCGAGCTTCTCGTCCATACCCGACTTGAGCAGCTGCTGCAAAATCGACAGCGCTGCGCTGCTTTCCTGGCGCGCCCTCTCTCCATTTCCCATGCCATCGCTAATCGCCACGGCAAATTTGCCGTTGCCAAGCTCCACCATGCTAAAGCTGTCGCCTGACAGCAGATCGCCCCCTTTGGCCGCAGCAGCAACGCCCGTTTCAATTTCAAATACTTTGGCGGAGCCAAATACGACTCTTGTTGCTTCTCCATTTTTCTCCGGTTCCTCCTCAAGTTTAACTGCAATATGCTCACCTAAAATATCCGTAAGCAGCGGCGCAATAATTTTGCGACACTCATCATATCCCTTGCTAAATGTATGGTACAGCTCAATATCAACATTGCCCTCCTCCAAATTAATCACTTCAATTTCTCGAATCGACAGGCCCAGCCCCTCCAGCGCCTCCCTAATTTGCTCCTCCTGCAAATGCAGCGTTTGTCCCTCGCGGCGAATTTCCTTCGCCAAGTCCTCCATAACCTGGGACACGCCGGTTAATTGCTCAGCCACCAGCTGACGGGAGTCGAATATTTGCTTCTTCCAGTGCATATTATTTTGATAAAGCTCGTACTGCTGCTTCATGACAGACATCACCTGCGTCGACTTGGAGCAATGGGCAGTCCACGTTCGCGGCATATCCTTGGCTCCAGGAGCCCGCTCCTGCTCGACCGTCGTCATCATCTCGGTCATCACTTTATAGGTTTGATAAAATTTATCTCCCCAGCATGCGTTTTGCCGATGGCAGCTAGCACAGCTTCGAGCCGCCACCTCATTCATAAAATGAGTAATCTCGTCTTCGCGGTTCATCGTCACGACACCGCCATTTAATTGTCCGAAGCTTCGCGAGAGCTGCCGGAACATCTCCGAATATTGCGTGACCCGCTCCGCCGTCACTTCTCGCACCCGCTTCGCATATTCATGCTGCGACTTGGCATGCTCATTCGTTCCCGGCACATAGCGGGATATCGTCCGGATCATGACCCGCGGCGTCAAAATCAGCATGATAGCTGCTGTAACGGATTCCCAAGTGGACGCCATCACATCGCCTTGGCCGCCTACATATACAGCTAGAATGGACGTCCCGAGCAGCATGCCGAAGGCTACGGCCATCTTCCCTCCATCCCTTAGCAGCCCCGCTAATAGGCCCGCAAATGCCAGCAGACTCATCTGCACAATGGCGTTAAAGTCCGCAAGGCTGAGTATGAGCCCCGCGATGACTCCAACCGATGCACCAAGCGGCGCTCCCCCAGCAAGCGCGAACAGCACCAGCATATACCGCGACATAATATGCTCCACCGACATGCCGTAAATCACCCAGCCAACTGCCCCCGTCATGACGGAAGCGAGCAAAATCATTAGACATATAATTTCCTCGCTCCGCAGTGCCGCCGTTTTCTTAGACATGGTCAGCACCGGTATGGCCTGAATGAACACGAGTGTGAGAACGAAGCCAAGCGCCGCTTCCACGACAACCAGCATGATGCTGTACCAGGTCAGCGTGTCCAAGGTGAAGGCATGAAACAATTGGACGAGCAAGGTGGCGGTAAATACGAGCAGCGGAGCCGAAGCAAGCTCAGCTTTCTCATAGGCTTCGAGCCCCTTGAACAAAAGAAATAATGCCGCAATTTCCATCGCAATCCAGACCGGGGAGGGTGTAACCGCAAAGAAGCTCCCCACCACCACTGACAGCCCAACCCAAGCAACCGCATCCTTTCGAAGAAAATAAATGACGGCGAAATAAGCGGCGGCAAACGGCATAAGCGACTCCAAAATGACGGCTCGTCCAAGCAAAAAACCAACAGCAACAAGCAGGAAGGTCCATTTTTTCGCCAGCACCAGCTGAATAAATCGCTGCGAGGCAACGCGCTCCTTGATTTTACCGATTCGAGGCTGCAGCCATCCTTCTTTCTTTCCTCTGGGAAATACGAGCACACTTTCCTTGTTCATCCGCAGACACCACCATTTCCGAATGTATTGTGTTTCCCATTATAGGAGGTCGTCCACAGGAAGTTTGTCAGTTTAACGTAGGCGGGCCAAAAGTTTTTTCCGACAAAATCAACTGCCCTCGCAGTCCTTGTCAAAAGCAAATTTCCGCTTGCCCTGACTGGGCTCATGCCGTCCTCTTTGCAGCCATTGCCTCAAACAGCTTCAACAAAAACCGTCTATCAGCACTTCCATTTGTTGGCGAATATACAGGTGAATGTGTCGGTATTGAAAGAGTAGGGGAGGAAAAAACTTTGAGGCGGCACATAAACGCAAAAAAAGCAGAACCATAAAGGCTCTGCTCTTGTCATTAAAATATGGCTCTTACTTAAACCCGCTTGGCTCCGCGTCCACCGCGTTTGCCTTCGGTATTCTTCTTCAGGGAGGAAATGCGTTCTTCACTGTCTTTCAGGAAGCGCGACACTTTATCCTCAAAAGTTGGTTTTCCGTAAGCTGGTCTCCCGGCCTGCTGCTTGAATGGACGTCCACCACCGCCGCCACCGTGTCCTCCACGGTCGCCACGATCCTGACCGCCACCACTGCCGCCACGATTAAAGCGTTCTCCGCCGCCGCCACCAGGCCCGCCACTTGGACGAGAGCTTGGACGTGATTCGCGTGCAGGAGGCAGTTGGCCTTCTGGTCGATCAATTGCCTGTTTAATGGAAAGTCCAATTTTTCCGTCTTTGTCAACGTTAATCACTTTGACCTTGACCACGTCTTCGATCTTCAGGTGATCTTTCACGTCTTTGACGTAATTATCAGCAATTTCCGAGATGTGAACGAGACCTGTGACACCTCCAGACAAATCAACGAATGCCCCGAAATGCGTAATGCCTGTCACTTTGCCCTCTAACTTCGCGCCTACTTCAATTGCCATAAAATAAAATGTTCCTCCCTAAAAGTTTCGCTTAATGTACTATTAACGTGATTATAACCGAACGGAAGAAGGAAGGTCAACAGACGTTCACCCGTTTGTGCGTCTATTTAACCACCTGTATCTGTTGTTCGCCCTCTTTAACCATGCCTTGACCTTTGGTTGCCAGCTGGGCAATATATTCCGGATCGTTAAGCCGCTCAATTTCCTGTTGCAGCTGCTGCGCCTGATTTGTAGCTTCTTCCTTCTGTTTCATTACAGCTGCAAGCCGCAGTTCGGTAGCGTTTTGCTGCTGGATTTGTCCAAAGAAGGTATAAGCCGCCCAGCCCATGAAGAGGACAATAAACATCATCCACATCTTGATCCGACGCTTGGAGCCTGGATTAACGGTTAACTTGTTTGCTGCTGCTGTCGCCAATTGCTTGTACCCCCTTAAGAAATTGAACCAGATGCATCCATCACTCGATCTGCTCCATGCCATGAAAACTTAGAATAACTTCCGCCAAAGCGCAACTACGCGTGCAACCGCTGCCTTAAAGCGCTCTGTAAGCTTAAGCTTATCGGCGTACTTGATAATTAGGCGGTTCAACGGTCGTATGATAGGACCTAATACCCACCATAGCAATAGCCATAATGGACGAGTCAATTTTAACATAATTTTTAGAACAAAAATAGTGAAAGCAGTCCCAAATCCCAGTGCTACAATACCTAATTTGTATATCAGAAGGATCGGCTTAATAATGACAAATTCCACCGTTTTGACAATTCCTCTGATGAGTGCGCGGATGGCGCGAATGATGCCCTGTACCAGTTTGATGACTGGCTTGCTAAACAGAAAGTAATAGCTGGTCACACCTATTGCCAGCCCTAGGAAAACGTACGCCCGCACCTCGCCATTGTTGCTTGCGTACAGCACACGAAACACGATAATCGACGCCACCAGCCAGTAAATAATGTCCAGAACCGGCAGCCACCACCGTGGAAACCGCAGCTCATTCGACACCACACGATAGCCGTCAAAAGCGACTCCCATTCCGATTCCTGACAGAAGCATCATCGCGAGCGTGTACCACTGCATCGTCAGTGTCACTTAAATAATTTACCAAATATGCTTTTGGATTTGCTTGGGGCATTGCCGTCCAGATAGGCGAGTGAATGAACGAGCCCCTCTATAGCGACAAAGCCTTGCTCCAGGCTGAGATGCTTAATATGCAGGTTCTGCCCTTTAATCGTCAGGAAGCCCAGATCGGTTTCCAGCAAAAACTCCTCGCTGTCAAAGCTCTCCACGTTTAATACGCCGGTAATCTCCAGAAGCTTTCGATTGAGCATCTTCACTTCCTGACGCTTCTGTCCTTTATTCTGTTCCACCATTGACCCGTCCCTCCACTTCAAAAGCGTAGCTTATGCTAAAGCTTATGGGAGTGGGACGAACTTTAGAACCTGTCCAGAGGGACAAACCTATGGAATCTATGAAAGGGCTCATGAAAATAGAGCTGCTACCGATATATACCCTATTCTATGATTTTGAAACAGCAGAATGCCTTGCCTTCCTATCTATTAAAAGAAAGCTTCTATTGCGCTCAGCGGGCGCTTTTTACCCGTTTCAGCTGGGCTACAATAATGATGCTGATCACGACGAGCAGCAGCCATGAGCTGATTTTGCTCACATGAACGAGCGTCCATTGCTTTTCCTGATCCGGATAGGCCCATGCCCCGAAAAAAGTCATAATATTTTCCGCAATCCAAATAAAAAAACCGGTTAGAACAAAAGCCAGCGTAAGCGGCATCTTATATACAGCTTCCCCTAGCTTGAAGTGGACGCTGGTACGCCAGAATACGATAATCAGCCCCGCCATCAGCACCCATCTGAAATCCCACAAATAATGATGGGTAAAAAAGTTCAAATATATCGCTGCGCTGATCGCTACCGCATACGCCATTTTGGGCCAGCCCACCATCTCCAGATGGAGCCTGCGCCAGGACTGACAAATATAGCTTGCTACGCTCGCATACATGAAGCCGCTGTACAGCGGAACATCGAATACTCTCGACCAGCCTTCGCCCGGATACGTCCAAGAGCCCATTTTCACCTTATACACCTCAAGCGCCAGGCCGATAATGTGAAACAGGCAAATAACCTTCAGCTCATCCCACGTCTCCAGCTTTGTAGCTACCATAACAACCTGCATGGCCAAGCAGATGAGCAAAATAAGATCATAACGGGCGATACCCGGCACATGGACGTAATGCGTAAGAGCCATAGCCCCGAAGATTGTAACCGGAAACAGGCAGTTCAGTGCCTGCAAGTAGCCGAACAACAGCAGCTTTTTCAGAAAAAATATCATTTCGCCGCTGCTTCATTAACCACGCCGCTCAAATGCAGCGCACAATTAAACTTCTCGCATGTCCAGCCGCCTGCGGCATTCGCATAAATCGTCGAGATGGACGTATTTTGAAGCGGCTCGTTCTTATAGGCATCCGGCACAAGCTCCTTCAAGCAGCGGCCGATGAGCGCACCATGGCTGACGATGAGTACATTTTCACCCGGATGGTTAAGGGCAATCTCCCTCAGCACCTCGCTGCCACGACCAACAACGGATTCATGGCTTTCACCCTGCCAGTCCATTTCCCGCCAATCGGCTCCCCACTTCTCGATGCGCTCTGCCTCCGTGGTGCCCTCCAGCAGGCCGCCTCCCATTTCCCGCAGCCGTTCGTCCTGCTTGACCGCCATGCCGCCGCCCAGACGCTTTGCCACCGCCTCAGCCGTCACAAGCGCCCGCTGCAGATCACTGGAGTAAATATGATGCCATTCCTCCTTGCTGAGCCGCTCCGCCAATACCTCCGCTTGCTGCAAGCCTTCCTCATTCAACGGAATATCCGTAGAGCCCTGCGCTCTCCCCTCGACGTTCCATTGCGTAACCCCATGTCTAATCCAACCAATTTTCGTCATGCTCCACTTTCCCTCCTTGATTTTGTTCCATCCACAGTTATATACGTATATTTATAAAAAAAGGGCCGCTCTGCACATAATTACCATGCGCGAGCAACCCTTTATCTTTATTGCCATTCAAGATCATTGTCACGCGGACGCTGTTCTTCCTTCAGCACCGTGTAGAGCTCACCGGCTTCATCCTTGCGGGTCGTTTCGGCAATTCGCTCAATTCGAACGGTTACCGTCTTCTGCCCGTATTGGATAGCAAGCTCATCCCCAACCTTTACGGCGCTGCTCGCTTTCGCTTCGCGGCCGTTGATCCAGACGCGTCCCTGCTCGGACACATCTTTAGCGACTGTACGCCGCTTGATCAGGCGGGATACTTTGAGAAACTTATCCAGACGCATGAATTACTGGATAGCTTCTTTCAGCTTGTTGCCTGCTTTAAATGCAGGAACTTTCGATTCTGGAATGTTAATCTCTTTGCCTGTTTGTGGGTTGCGGCCAACACGGCTGGAGCGTGTGCGCGTTTCGAAAGTACCGAAGCCGATCAATTGTACTTTGTCTCCACCAGCAAGAGCATCTGTTACTTCTCCAAGAAAGCCGTTAAGAACAGCCTCTACATCACGTTTAGTCAAACCGCTTTTTGTTGCAATGTTGTTAATCAAATCTGTTTTGTTCATTCTAAAATCCTCCTAATAATAAGCTTAGCTAATGGTATAGCCGCACAGTACGGCCTACGTTCGTGAAAGTTTGAAACTGTTACACTTACGAAGTTAACTTATTCTGCTTGCCGACATGAATTCCTGCCGCTGACCGCAAATTTTTTTCACGAAAAGTGCGGAATCTTTGCTGCTATTAGCGAACCGCGTCCCTTACTGTCGCTTTGCTTCTTCCCACCAGCGGTCCATTTCTGTTAAATCAGTCTGGTCAAATGTTTTGTTGTTTATACGAAGCTGCTCTTCAATATAAGCAAAACGAGACTTGAATTTCCGGTTTGTCATCGTCAAAGCTTCCTCTGGATCCGCATGGATGAATCTCGCTGCATTGACGACGGCGAACAGCAAATCGCCTAGCTCACCCGCCTGCTCCAGCTCGTCCTTCGAGGCAATCGCTTCACGAAGCTCGGAGAGCTCCTCCTGGATTTTATCGAGCACAGGCCCAAGATCATCCCAGTCAAAGCCGACCTTCGCCGCTTTCTTCTGAAGCTTGTATGCCTTCATCAGCGCCGGAAGGTCCTGCGGAATGCCGTCTAGCTGCGACTGCCGGCTGGCAGCTGTGCCATTGCGCTCCTTCTCCTCGGCCTTCATCTGCTCCCAATTGCCAAGCGCCTCATCGGCATCCGCAGCGCTGCTTGCGCCAAATACATGCGGATGACGGAACAGCAGCTTCTCGTTCAGCGTCTCAATGACATCATAGACGGTAAACGCGCCCGTCTCCTCCTCCATCTGGCTATGCAGCATCACCTGCAAAATCACATCGCCGAACTCCTCGCGCATTCCGTCCGGATCATCATTATCTATCGCTTCAAGCGCCTCGTAAAGCTCTTCGATAAAGTTTTTGCGGATAGACGAGTGCGTCTGCTCCCGATCCCATGGACAGCCTTCAGGGCTGCGCAAAATGGCCACAATCTCATGAAGCCGATCAAAAGAGCGGTTCAGCACCGCATCCTCCGTCGTACGAGGCACGTACAGCAGCGATAGATTGCCAAAGCCTTGTGTACGATCAAGCTCATAGAGCGGCACGCGAATAATCTGCTCCTCGCCGGCAACACCGAGTGCATGCCCGATGACAACCTCGAAGTCGTCGGGATAACGCTCCATTAAAGCCAGCTTCACGTCGGATGCGGTAAACGCATCGTAAATTTGCCCAATAATCGTATGTACGCGCGGTTGAAGCATGGCGGGCTGAAGCTCTGCGGCATCCAGCAGTGCAAAACCCTCAATTGGATCAATGCCGAGCCGGATAAACGCTTGATCCAAGAAGCTCTCGCCGCCGATAATGTCGAGCTGCACGCCCGCAGCTGCACAGCGCTCGCGAAGCAGCTGCACCGTGCGCTCTGCGACCATCGGATGCCCTGGTACGGCGTATACGAGCGCCCCTTGCAGCGATTGAGCCTCCAGCAGCAGCGTGGCCGCTATCGCCTCATATACCTCCGGAAACGTATCATGCTGCTCGTACACGGAATCAAACGAGGTATACGCTAGCTCATGCTCCTTGAGCAGCGATATCGCCGGATGCTGCTCCGTCCTGACATAGACGCGCGCTGCCTGCTGGAGTCTGCGCCATACGCCAAGCGTCATTTGATCGGCGTCGCCAGAACCGAGGCCAACAACCGTAATATGCGGTTCACTCATTATTCTCCCACTCTCCTACAATTGGCTTGTCCCATTAGTATACTAAAGAAGACGCTGCTACTACAAAAAAGCGGACAAGCACATTTTAATCAATTCCCTTTTATGGAAAATTGAGGTATTATCTAGTCGAAGAGTTCGATGCCGTTCGATAAACCCTCTATAACCAGAAAGGCGGAGAATTAATTTGAAGAAATCCTTAATTTTAATAACGACATCTGCAATCATCGGAATCGGCACACTGACTAATCTGTGTTATTTAATCATCCAAGCCAAGGTTAATAAAAAAAATGGCGTTTATATCGGCTTAAACTGGGATGGATTTTTCCCAAATTACTCGCAAGGCACATGGTAACTAAATGAAAAGGACCTATAATAATTTAAATGCCAACGAGCAAAAATTGCATAAATTCTCCAGCATTGCCTCATCACTGCTTTATGGCTCCTTATTCGGCTACTCGCTCAATAAAGACATTTTTTTTATTTGGCTCATATTGATGCTGTGCGGCGGAATCGCTCTTTTACATGTAAAAAAGTGGATTAGGACAGAACTGCGAACAAAAATGATGACCCAAATCATCGTGTTCACCGTCCTGTTGGATGTTTGGATCGTTTCTGACTTCATTCCTGTGCCTATGCTGATTAAACAACTCGTTTTTTTAATTGCTTTTTGTATATTGGGCTACAAATATTTCAAGCTGCTTTATGCAGGCGAGCTCGCCGTTCAAGATGATGCCGCTATAAACACGCAAAAGCCCGGTGCTTAAACAGCTAACCTGCTGTGTGCACCGGGACTGTTCGTTTGTAGGGACAGCCTGTCCTACTGCTCCATTTGCTTCGCTAAAAAACCAGCAGCGGTCTCAGCCATTTTTTGCTCCATAATCGACATTTTCACAGCTTCATCCTTACTCAGCAGCACCACGGTACCGATCGGATCTCCGCCTGCAATAATAGGTGCTATAACGAAGGCTGAAAAAGTGTCACTTATATCTTTAATCATCTCATAAGCGCCAGGAGTCGTTTCGGCTACAGCCTTGCGGTTCTCCATGCAGCTCTCCAGTATCGGCCCAACCTGCTTGTCTAACAGGTCTTTCTTAGAGGCTCCGGCTACCGCAATAATCGTATCCCGGTCAGAGATGAGCGCCACGTGATTCGTGCTCTCGAACAGCGATTCTGCGTATTCTTTGGCAAAATCCCCGAGTTCGCCAATAGGAGAGTACTTCTTGAGAATAACCTCCCCATCGCGATCCACAAATATTTCAAGCGGGTCACCTTCCCGAATGCGTAGTGTCCGGCGAATTTCCTTCGGAATAACTACACGCCCAAGATCATCAATGCGGCGTACAATTCCAGTTGCTTTCATTTCATGTTGCCCCACTTTCCTAGAGGATTTTAAGTCTACTGGGTACGAACTACCTGTCTAATAGCGTAAACGGCTATCGCCGAAATGCAGCGGCAAAGGCTCGTTTCGCGCTGAAATATAAGCGGGTTATAAGCAAGGAACTTATAAAGTCTTATATTTTAAAAAACACGGCTAACAGGCGGGAAGCCTCGAATGCTGAAGCAGTCGTTTTTCGATGCATGACGAAGGCCGCCACTCGAATGACCGTTCTTTACTTGATCAAGCCAGGCAACTCGTTTGCTGTGAATCTGACCATAGTATTCATCCGCTCCCAATTTCTTATGCACGCACCTTGAACAGCAACCCTTCAAATCATTTTACCCTTTACATCCCCTTCATTAACACCGCCTTTCAGCACTCCTGAAAGGCGGCAGGCAGCTCGTTCCCGGACTAATTTCCTAGTTCCAGCGGGCGAATATTCACGAAATTTTTAAATATTTGTCGCTTCATCCAGCTCTTGGCCAGCAGCTCCACCATTTTGATTTAACCCTGAACCGGTTAAGCTTTTCGTTCTTGCCCTCCGCGGGCCTCCTCTTTTCGCCCTTCTTCTCCCCGAAAAGAAAAACATCCCGCTGCTCCATTAAGAGCGGCAGGATGCCTGAATAACATGACGGTAGCAAGCAAAGCCATAGCCGCAAGCAGTTTGGGACGAGCCTTGAGAACCTCGGCAGTAGGGAAATTCCGCTGATCTTTCTGTTCCTCTTCCAGCACAGCCCTAGTCAGTTTCTCCATTATTAACTCCTCCTTTAAAATCAATCAATCATGCTTCAGCAGATCGGCAAGCTCGCGCTTTAAAGCTAAAAATGATTGGTGCTCACGCACTTCTGGCGAACGCTCCGCAGGCAAATTCACTTTAAATTGCTTTAAAATCCGCCCAGGTCCAGCCCCCATTACAACAATGCGCTGCGACAGAAAGATCGCTTCATCAATATCGTGCGTAATGAAAAGCACGGTGGTTTTCTCCTTTTGCCACACATCCAGCAGCATCTCCTGCATCTCCAGCTTCGTCTGGGCATCCAGCGCGCCAAATGGCTCATCCATCAGCAGCACCTTCGGGCGATTGGCAAGTGCCCTGGCAATGGCCACACGCTGCTTCATTCCTCCTGAAAGCTGCTTCGGATATGACTTGTCGAACGACTCAAGACGAATGATTTTGAGCCAATAATTGGAGATCGCCCGGCGCGCAAGCGTGGGTACCCCTTGCAGCTTGAGACCATATTCGATGTTCTCACGCACCGTCAGCCACGGAAACAGCGTGTAGCCCTGAAAGACCATGCCTCGCTCTGCACCGGGCCCGACAATCTCTTCGCCATCCAAAGCAAGCATGCCGCTCGAAGGCTCATCAAGTCCGGCGACCATGCGAAGCAGCGTAGATTTGCCGCAGCCAGACGGGCCCAGTATCGTCAAAAACTCATTGGAGCCAATAGTGAGCTGAATATCGCGCAGCGCTTCAAAGCTGCTTTTTTTCGTTTGGTATACCTTATGGAGATCGCGGATTTCGATCGTTCCGCTGCCAGCAGCCGCTACGGCAGCTGGCGCGTGTTGCGCCAATACATTCTCCTTCGGCTGCTCTTTCTCTTTCGCTTTCGCTGTTACCGTCGCCATATTCAAACGTGATCGCCTCCATAAGCGTTCAATTTGCGCTGCCTAGCCTGCTTGCGTTCCAGCAAGCAAACCGGCATCGGATTTGACTAACTGCCGCCCGATTTGTCAGGTAATCTAACAATTTTAATTAGAATACCGCAAATTTTTACTATTTGTCAATTTATATGTTAGGTTTATTTACATTATACTTGTAGCCTGCTCATATTTTCGCCAGCCGCCATAAGCCGAAATTCGCTCTGCCCCTCCAAGAGCATAGCCTTCACAAATAAAGCCCGGCACCTCTTCTCCATGCTCCAGCTCCACTTTTCCTATGCCCAGTGGCGCCGGTATAAGAGCCGCGAACTCGCCGAAACGCGCCAGCGGCATTCGCCAAAGCTCCAGCGCGACCGATACGCCACCTCGATCCAGCTTAATCATGCCAGGCTTTGCCGGCGTCGTAGAAAGCTTAATCAGCTCATATTTAGCCGCCGTGCTCGCTTCCCTGACAAAGCTCGCTCCGAAAGCGTGCATTTGCCGCTCTAATGCGAATCCGCGCATATGGAGACCGCATACAGCCACTAGCGTCGTCTGATCGGCGTCGACGGTTTCGGATGGCACTGCTGCAACTGCGCTATTTTGACTGCACTCCGTCCAGCCCGACTGCCCAGACTCCATTGTCTGGTTGGCATACAGCCTCCCCAAGCCTTCAAGCAGATGCTCTTGATCCGCTAATGCGAACAGCGTTATGCCAAAAGGCAACCGCTCCGCTGCCTCCCCCGAGGGAAGAGCTACCGCACTTAGATCGAGCAAATTGCAGTGGTTCGTAAAAGCGCCCATTGCCGTATTCGTCTGTATAGGCTGCTCGCGCACCTGCTCACGCGTCCACGTTCCGCCACAGGTAGGCATAACCAGCACTGCATCATCGAGCAGGCTCTTTGCCGCCAGCTTGAAGGCTTGCAAGCGATGCATGGAAGCAAATACGGAAGCTGCCGTATGGCGCTCAGCAGCTCCCGAACGAAGCACCTGCTCCGTTGCAGGCACCGTAATTCCGGGATGGCTTTCGATAAAACTGCCCAGATCAGCCCAGCGTTCTGCCACCCAAGGACCTTCATATAGCTCAGCTGCCGCTTCCGCAAACAAGCTGCAATCCACATTTTCAATAGCAATCCCCAGCTGTTGCAGCTGTTGAACGGAGGCATCCCATGCCTGAACGTAATCGCCCGCATACGGTCCATAAAAGGCCGGACGCTCTAGCGGCAAATACAGCTTGGACGGCAGGCCGCTCGCAGAGCGCGCAACCTCCCTTGACCATGGATCAGCGGGATCGAGGCCGCGAGCGGAGCTATCGACGGCGAGCGCATCATCTATACTGGGGGCGAATACCGTCACACAGTCCAAGCTGGCGCAGGCAGGCACGACGCCCTTGGTCGGCCACGCGCCAAGGGTCGGCTTATAGCCGACAAGCCCGTTCAGCGCAGCCGGCACCCGGCCGGAGCCGGCGGTGTCTGTGCCAAGCGAGAATACCGCTTGGCCGCGGGCAACAGCGACAGCCGAGCCGGAGCTCGAGCCGCCGCTGATCAGCTCGGGGCGCAAAGCATTATGCGCCTCGCCGTAAGGGCTTCTCATGCCGACCAAGCCGGTGGCGAATTGGTCGAGATTGGTTTTGCCCAGCGGAATGGCTCCCGCCCGAACTAAACGCTCCACTACAGTGGCGTTTTCTTCTGGCGTATAGGCAAATTCCGCACAAGCTGCCGTTGTCGGCCAGCCAGCAACGTCGATATTGTCCTTGATCGCGAAAGGAATGCCCCAGAGCGGCGTTTTTGCCGGATCAAGCAGCGCGAGCCGCTCCAAATAAGGGCGCAGCCGCGCAAGCGCAGGCGGTGTAATCCAGATGTTCATTGCGGCATCCCGCTCGGAACGGCGGATGATTTCTTCAATAACCGCCTCAGGAGCAAGCTGCTTGGCGGCATATTTTTCACGCAGCCACTGCATCGTAAGCACTTCAGGAAAAGTAACAGCCGTCATACGAGCGACACCTCTTTCTGGATTTGCATAATGCCAGCAACAAGCTGGCCAGTATGAACCTCATCACCAGGCTTGACATAGATCGAAGCAACGACCCCGTCACAGGATGCCTGCTGGGAAAACTCCATTTTCATGCTTTCGACAATGATAAGCGTATCGCCCTTTTTCACCTGATCACCCGGACCTACGAGCACTTTCCAGACGCTTCCCGGCATATTGCAGCGTATAGCCTCCGCTCCCGCAGGAAGCTCCTTTTCTTCGCCTTGAGCCGCACCATCCTGCTCAGACACATATTCCGCAAGCCCAAGCGCCTTCCAGCTATCGCGCTCTGCCTTGAACGCCGCCTGCTGGGTGTCGCGGAACGATGCCGCATCCTCTTCAATAGAAGCAAGAAATAGCAAATAGTCATTCAGTTGAAAGGTCGTCTCCTTAATTTCGACATCAAAGCGCCCACGCGGGAAGTCCTCACGCATCTTCAGCAGCTCATCCGCAGCAACCGGATAAAACTGAATTTGGTCAAAAAACCGCAGCAGCCACGGCTTGCCCGCCGTAAAGCTCTTCGTCGCCTGCAGCTTATTCCACATTTGAATCGTGCGCCCAACAAATTGATAGCCGCCCGGCCCTTCCATGCCATAGACGCACATGTAGGCTCCGCCAATTCCAACTGCATTTTCAGGCGTCCACGTCCGCGCCGGATTATATTTGGTCGTCACCAGACGATGCCGCGGATCAATGGGCGTAGCAACTGGCGCACCCAAGTACACATCGCCCAAACCTAGCACCAGATAACTGGCATCGAAAACGATTTGCCGCACATCCTGCCTATCCTCCAAGCCATTGATCCGGCGAATGAACTCTATATTGCTCGGGCACCATGGAGCATCCGGACGCACCGTTTGCTGATAGCGGTCTATCGCCAGCTGCGTGGACGGATCGTCCCATGACAGCGGAAGCCGCACAATTCGCGATGGAACTTCAATGGTCTCAAGCGGCGGCAGCAGGCTATCCAGCTCCAGCAAGCGGCGGCAAGCATCGCGGGCCGTGATGCGAGTGCGATCGATATGCACCTGCAGCGAGCGAATGCCCGGCGTAAGATCAAGCACCGGAAGCGAAGCATCCGCCCGTATGGCCTCCATCAGCACATGCACCTGAAAACGGAGCAAAATGTCCAGCTTCAGCTCGCCATATTCCACGAGCAAATTCTCATCCCCACTGCACCGAATAGCGATGGGAAAACGCCGCCCCTCCTCCTCGCTGACGAGCAGCGGATAGGACGGCGAAAGCAGCTGCCCCCTAGGCTCAGGAAGCTTCAGCTCTTGAAGTGACGCCATGTCGCCTTCGCCAAGCGCCCGCAGATTAGCTTCCTGTGCCTCGCGCAGCACATCAGCCTCTTCAAGCGTCAATAGCTGAAAATAGACCTTGTCGCCGGGATGCAGCTGCCCCAGCTTCCAAAATTCGGCCGAAGCCGTCGTAACCGGACATACAAAACCGCCGAGGCTCGGGCCATCTGGCCCCAGCAGGATCGGCATATCGCCCGTCAAATCAAGCGTTCCCACAGCATAGGCATTGTCGTGAATATTAGAAGGATGCAGCCCCGCCTCTCCGCCATCCTCTCTAGTCCAAAGCGGCGCTGGGCCGATTAAACGCACGCCTGTGCGGGAGCTGTTAAAGTGAACCTCCCACTGCGTTTCGGTTAACTGCTGCAAATATTCCGGCCGCAAAAATTCCTCTGTACAATGCGGTCCCGGTATAACGCCGATTGTCCATTGCCCTGTAATGGCCGGACGGTACACAGGAGCAAACTCCACCGCTAACGGTGCGGATAAATAGTCTCGCGACAGCTCCGAGCAATGTTCAGAGAACGCCATTTCATGTGATAGCATGCTGCCAGCGCCGTGCACTCTCAGCACATCCCCAGCTCGCAGCGCCCGGCCGCCATGACCGCCAAAGCCGCCCAGCGTAAACGTTGCAGCACTACCCAGAATAAGCGGCATATCCAGTCCGCCTGCAATTTGCAAATACGTCCGAAGCCCCGCCGCCGCCTCGCCGAAGCTGAGTACCTGACCCGCCTTTGCTAGAATAGGCGCATACAGCGGAACAAGCTCGCCATCCAGCTTCGCCTGCATATCAGCACCCGTCAGGCAAAACCGCATTGCACTACGGAAGCGATAAGAACCTCCGCGCAATGTCAACTCCAGGCCCGCTACCTGATCCGAATTGCCGAGCAGCTTGTTGCCGAGACGGAAGGAGTAAGGGTCCATTGGTCCGCATGGCGGCACACCGACATCCCAATGCCCGACTCTTCCGGGCCAATCCTGCACCGTCGTCTGCACGCCGCCATCCAGCACCTCAATGGCTTGTTCCACTGGCGCAAAGCCTTCCAGCATCCGCGTATAAACTAGCCCCTCCTTGCAAGCTGCATCCTCAAGCAGCGCCTGCACATATTGCAAATTCGTCGTCAGTCCGTACATCCGCGTCTGGGCCAGCGCCTCGCCCAATTTGCGCAAAGCATCGTCGCGATCCGTGCCGTGCACGATAATTTTCGCCAGCATCGGGTCATACAGCGTCGTAATGGTCATGCCATCTCTCACCCATGTTTCATTGCGCGCCTGCTCCGAAAATCTCGCTTGATCCAGTTGCCCCGCACTCGGGCGAAAGCCCTGCAGGCAATCCTCGGCGTAAATCCGCGCCTGAATGCTATGTCCCTGCGGCTTCTTCACGAGCGTATGCAAATCGCGCAGCTCGCCCGCCGCTTCCCGCACCATCCATTCCACGAGATCGAGGCCAAGCACTTCTTCCGTAACACCATGCTCTACCTGCAGCCGCGTGTTCACTTCCAGAAAATAAAAAGCGGCCGTTTCCGGGTCATATAAATACTCCACCGTCCCCGCACTGCGGTAGCCCACTTCGGCAGCGAGCCTCGTTGCCGACTCCATCATGGCCGCGCGGACACTATCCGGCAAATGGGGCGCCGGGCTTTCCTCCAGCACCTTCTGATTGCGCCGCTGCACGGAGCAATCCCTCTCACCGAGCGCAACAACCTCGCCATAGCTGTTGCCGAAAATCTGCACCTCGACATGGCGCGCTTTGGCGATGTATTTTTCCAAAAACATGCCGCCGTTCTTGAAATTCGTCTCCGCCAGATGACGAACCCCCTCATAAGCAGCAAGCAGCGCCTGCTCATCGTCACACACCCGCATACCGATACCGCCGCCGCCTGCCGTGCTTTTCAAAATAACCGGGTATCCGATTTGCTCCGCACGCAGCACCGCTTCTTCCACACTGTCAATCAGCTCGGTTCCCGGCAGCATCGGAACACCCGCCCTTGACGCCAGCTCACGAGCGGAGTGCTTCAGCCCAAACTGCTCCATTTGCTCCGGAGTCGGGCCGATGAATACGATGCCGCGCTCGGCGCAAGCACGGGCAAAGTCTGCATTTTCACTCAAAAATCCATAGCCCGGATGAATCGCCTCCACACCTGTTGCGATCGCCGTCTGAAGAATGAGCTCCGCATTCAAGTAGCTCTCTTTGGCGGGACCATCCCCAATCCATACCGCTTCGTCGGCGTTATCGACATGCCTGCTGTCTTGATCTGCCTGCGTGTAGACAGCAACAGATTGAATGCCCAGCTTGCGCAGCGTGCGCTCGATTCTCACGGCAATTGCGCCACGATTAGCAATCAGTACCTTTGTAAACATAGCGACCTCTCCCCGCATTTATTTATTCGTTCCAGATCAGCACCTGTACAGGTGTTGGGTTATAGGCATTGCAAGGATTGTTAAGCTGCGGACAGTTGCTGATGAGCACCGTTGTCCTGCCGTGCGATTGCATCTCTACGTAATAGCCAGGCGCGGATACGCCGTCCGCAAACTGCAAGCCTCCTTCAGCGGTCACCGGCACATTCATGAAAAAATTTACGTTCGGCGCCAAATCGCGCTTTGTATAACCCGCCTCCCGCTTCGACAGCTGGAGCATGAACGTATCGCGGCAGTTGTGCATATGCAGCTTTTCATGGGCATATCTCACCGTGTTGCTCTGGGCAGAGCAGGAGCCGCCAATCGTATCGTGGCGTCCGCATGTATCGGCAATGATCGTCACGAGCGGCTTGCCCGATTCCGCCCGCAGCACCGACCCCGCCGTTAAATATACGTTCGCTTGCCCCGCAATCGTCGCGATGGCACTATAGTGATCTTCCGGCTGATCAGCGTCGTAAAAAAGCGTGTCCGCCGCCTGATTGCCTTCCAGATCGACAATTCTGAGCACTTGGCCAGGCAGCAGATCATGCATCCAGCCATCACCCGCCAAAATCGTTTTACTGTATACAGCCTCCGCTACCTTGCGCGGGCTTTCTATCAGATTAAATGCGGCCATTATTATTCGCCTCCTCGTAAAGCATCGTATTCCCACGTATTTTCAAACGCACGGCGATTTTCCGCACGATAATTCACACAGTAATCATGCTCCCGGTCTACCGCTTCCGCAGCCAATACTTCAATCAGCACAGGAACCGATGGATAACCCCTTCTTGCATCGAGCGGATTAGGCGTATTCGATAACACTAGCAGCACATCCATTTCCGTCCTAAGCGTTACAGCGCTGCCCGCCTGGCAATGATGCTCCGCATAATGCATATCACCCTGCTCGTCGCAGCTGATTTTGGAAAACCAATTGACGACCGGCATTAAATCTCTGACACCCATGCCGCTTCGCACGAGCTCCACCGCCAAATTTTCCTGCCCGCTTCGCAGCCAGCCGTTTCGAAGCTCCTGATAAGTCGTCGCACCATAGCGCTCATCCGTCAGCTCGCGGCTTGTGTAGCCGCCAAGCGGATCATGCCAGCCAAGCTCATCTTCTACAATGCTGACCATTGCGCGTCCGTTGTCGCTCATCAACACATTCCCTTTGGTCAGATGTGAGGTATGCTGCGCCTTAAGGGTATCCGGCATATTGTAGCGTTCATTCAGATCTGCGGCACTGAACAGCATGGCAGACACATTAGCCCCACCTTCAAGGGCAGTCAAACGGATGAGCCTCCCCCGTCCAATAACACCTGACCACTTGCCTCCAGCTTCAATTGTCTTGCTCCACCCTTTACTCATTTCCACTCCGCCTCCCCGTGAATATAAATAAAAAAAGCCTGGGAGATTGATCTCCCAGGCTTTTATCCTTCCGTGTTATACAGCGATTCGCGCCAGCAGCACTTATATTCGACTGTATGCCGTCTCTCGGACCAGGCTTAGCATTCATCAGAGGAGGCAATCCCCATATGCAGCTAACGGAACCCTAGACAGCGGTTTGTTTCCAGTTTATTTTGCAACGGAAACCCATATTTAATTGTCATATAACCTAACACTAAATAGATTATATGACCGTTGAATATCATTTGTCAACGATCATGTTAGATAATGTAACATTAAATATAACGCTATATAAACAACTCACCCTTCTACGGCATTGAGTATGCGTCTAATTGCTCCTCTCGGTTTAGCGAAATAGTAATCTTCTTGATTTTTCGTTCACTTGAAGCGAGCCAATTTCGAACTTCTTCAAACCCCGTTTTAGATGATTGCAGATCAGCCGAAGCCATCCAAAATTGATTATTATCTACCCATTCGTAGTCAGGAATCGGCCAAGTTGGCGTGTACATATACACCTCGCCCAGTTCCGCCCTCTCATATGGAACAACCTTCATCTGCACCAAATCAACAGCAAACAACACATTCCGGACAATCTGCCCGCCCTCATTGTAGCCAAATCTCAATAACAGCCTATTTTTCTCTGGAGAAAGCTTATAATCTTGAAAAATGCCGTCCGCCAAGCCAACGCTTACAAGCCCGGAATTACTTTCCTTCACCAAAATAGTCGAGCATTGCTTATTGCCACAATTGTACTTCAGCAAAATAAAACGTTCTTGATCAGCGATATCGAGCATTTCCAATTGAGTCCGTTTGACTTCTTTTTCAATATCAGCAACATGAGCTTGCAAGCCCAAATATTCCTTATAGAGCGGGATATCGCCAATAGCCAATTCCACCTTCTCGCCGTTAGCCCCTTCGACCACGAGCACCTCAGGTCCAACCTTCTCCTTTTCCAAGCGAACCGAATCAGCCGCATCTGTACCAGCAGGAGCCTCCTTATGATTGCCCTTCAAGAAATAAACAGCCGCTGCTCCCGAGACAAATACAAATGCCATCACAATAACAAGCACCAGAGATGAACTCTGCCGTTTTTCGTTCATTTTCATCCCCCCCCATCTGCCATACCATTAACCCTCATGCCTGCAACATACATACTAATAGCTTTAAAGTAAACGACGCTTCCTTCCATAAAAAAAGTTACAAGGCAGCCGCGCTCGTTTAATGACCGCTGACCCAGTGAATCCCCCACCTCAAACAAAGCCAAACAGCAGCTTATCGTCCTTAGACGGCAGCTGCTGTTTGGCTTTGCTCTTGCCCATAATCAGGCTCTCTATCTGCTTCTCTCTATTCCTTAGGCTCACCAGCAATTTCCGGAGGCTCGGCTGGTTTTGGCTTTGGCAGCCTGCCAGAGCGGCTAAGCGCCTCGCGCAGCAGAAACTCAATATGTCCATTAACGCTGCGAAATTCCTCATTAGCCCATTGCTCCAGAGCGCGGTGAATGTCAGGATTCAGTCGGAGCGGAAAAGCTTTCTTTTCTTTTCCCATTATCGACAGCTCCTTACGTGTACAAAGACCCGGTATTAATGACCGGAGTAGCAGAACGATCCGATACGATCGCCACCATCAGATTGTTGACCATCGCCGCACGCCGCTCCACGTCCAGCTCAATTCCACTATCCTCCAATTGCTTCAACGCCGCATCCACCATGCCAACTGCGCCTTCAACGATTTTCTGGCGAGCCGCCACAATCGCTGTCGCCTGCTGCCTTTGCAGCATCGCGCTAGCAATTTCCGGCGCATAGGCCAGATGCGTCAGCCGCGTCTCAATCACTTCAACTCCCGCAACAGCAAGCCTGCTTTGCAGCTCCTTGAGCAGCTCTTCAGCCACTTCCTCCGAATTGCCTCTGAGCGACATCGCATTCTCATCCGTATGCGTATCATATGGGTGCTGCGCCGCCGTGTGGCGAACAGCCGTCTCGCTTTGGATTTCTACAAAACGCTCATAATTGTCGACATCGAAGCTGGCACGGGATGTATCCGTCACTTTAAATACAACAACCGCTCCAATTTCAATCGGATTGCCGTCAGCATCATTGACTTTCAGCGTATGGCTGTTAAAGTTGCGCACTTTAAGCGACACCTTCTGCTTGTTCGTCAGCGGAAGCGTCATCCACAGCCCCGCATTCCTTACCGTACCGATATATTTTCCGAAAAAGGTGATGACCTTCGCTTCATTAGGCTGCACAATCGTCAGCGAGGAAGCGGCGATAATAAAAACAAGAATCAGCAAAGCACCTGCAATAATCAAAAGAAAGTCCGGCTGTGAGTCCGATGCGCCAAACACAATAAGAATAACTCCCCCAACAAGTGACAATATGCCAATGAGCAATGCTAAAAATCCATTCACATGCCAAGCTTTGTACTCCTTCATCTGTCAGAACACCCCTTAGTATTAATTTGATATATTTATGATATCACTTTTTACATTTATATGCAAGCAAGCGCAAACGGCTGAAGCCGTCCTCTGGCGGCAAAGCTGTCGTTTCGCGCAGAAATATAGAGAAAGGCTGGAAAAATCATATACTATCCTATAATTTAAAAAAGGCCCACAATCCTCAGGGAAATCTCCCTATTGGACTGCAAGCCTCGCATAGCAGGTACTGATATTCTTTTTTTAACATCCCGATCCCGATCGAATGCTTCGCGTTCTTCATTTCAGGAGTTCACACCCTTCACCAAGGTAGACTTGGCGGACACAACAGCCGCTATTTTAACAAAATCAAGGGTTACGGCCAGACAGCGGACTCAGGAGCAGCTAACGCACTCCCCATCACCATTTTGACAGGATTATATAGGTGATAACGGATTCCCTGTCCGCTTACGGCCCAAAATCAGATCAAAAGCCAAAATAGCGGAACCTCAGTCCTCGAACGCTATACCCAAGGAAATAATCTGCGGTTCAAAAAGGCAAAAATGCGGTCGCTAATCAAGCCCAGCAATCCAATGACGAAAATACCAACAAAAATTTCCTCCGTATTCAAAAATCGCTGCGCCTTCATAATCGCATATCCCAGCCCGCTGTTAACCGCAACCAACTCCGCCACAACCAGATACGTCCATGCCCAGCCGAGAATAAGCCGCATCGTGTGCATGAGCTGCGGTTGGATCGCCGGTATCAGCACCGTCTCAATCGCCTTCCAACGACCTGCTCCAAGCGTAAAGGAGGCTTGCAGCAAATCTTGCGACACCCTGCGCGTATTGTCAGCTACCATCAGCACCAGCTGGAAGAAGCAGCCGATGAAAATAAGCAGCACCTTGGCCCACTCCCCAATCCCTGCCCATACCATAATAAGCGGAATGAAAGCGACCGCCGGCATATAGCGAATAAATTCCATCGGCGGCTCCACCAGCGCTTCGCCGAACTTGAACGTTCCAGCCAATATCCCGATGGGAATGCCCAATACACATGCCAACAGGAAGCCCGACATTACGCGAAATAAGCTAACGCCAATATGATTCCAATAATCAGAGCTGCCGAGCAGCTCTATAAAGGTAGTCAGAACGACATGCGGCTTCGGCAAAAATACAGGGTTCACTGCCTCCGTATAGCTCAGCAGCGACCAGAGCAGCAGAAGGAGCAGAAAAGAGCAGCTAGCTGTAAGCGCAAACGCCCGGGGGCCGATATCTTTAAAAATCTGTATCCGATGCGGCTTCCGCCGCCGAACTGCTTTCATCGCCATCACTTCCCTGCTGTTGTATTTTTGACGAATTGCGAGTCGAATAGTCCGCTCACGTCATCTATGTCACCGACCATATCAAGTCCGCGCAAGAAATTCGCCGTCTGCCCCGCCGTATACTCAAGCGAGGTATATTCATCACGCTTCTCAAAGGCATGGAGATTATCCGCTTGCGAGAACAGCTTGATGCCGCCAAATCCCAGCTTGAGATCTTCCGGGGTCGTCTCCGCCTTAGCCGCGAGCAGCTTCAGCACTTCTTCCTGATTGGCTTCATAATACGCAAGCGCATCGAACCAAGCATCCACCACCTTCTGCACTTCAGCGGAACGCTTCTGCACGACCTCTTCACGGAACACAAGCAAATCTGGAATAAGCCCCGGCGTATCTTTAGAAGAGAACAACACTTTCCCCTTGCCCTCCTTCACCGCAATCGTCTGGAACGGCTCCCACAGCACAGAAGCATCTGACTTTCCGGAAATAAAAGCGGGTCCCGCATCATTCACCGTCATATTGACGTAGTTCACATCTTCTTCCTTCATGCCATTTTGCGCCAAGGCAGTCAGCAGCAGCAAATGATCGACAGTTCCAAGCTCCGTCGCGACCGTTTTTCCCTTCAAATCCTGAATGGACTGGATTTCCGATTTGCTGACAATCGCATCGCCTCCGAAGGAGTTGTCGTTGACCAGAACCGCTTTAAGCGGAATTCCTTTTGAAAAAGGAGCAAGCGTATCGCTCAGCGTCTGGCTGTTCGCATCGACTCTCCCCGTTGCCAAAGCTTGCAGCGAGTCGCTGTATACCGGGAAAAACTCCAGCTTGACGTTAACGCCATGCTTTTCAAAAAAACCTTTTTCCTCCGCTACATACCACATATACCAGCCCGGCCACGGGCTTAGGGCAATCGTAATCGGCTCCCCTCCCCCTCCTTCCTCCGCTTTGCCTTCTGAACTGCTGCAACCCGACACAACAAACACCGACACGACAAGCAACCCTAAGAGCCAAACCTTCCACGACCGTCTCATTGTCCCACCCCTTGTCTTTATAGCTCCAGCCCCTGAATAACGGGAGATTGGGCTAAGCGTAAACAGCTGTCACCGTCCTCTGGCAGCAAAGCTGCCATTTCGAGGGCGAAATATAAAAATGTATAAGTATGTAACTCATACATTTTTACATTTCTAAAAAAACAAAAGCCTAGGAGATTGTGATCTCCCAGGCTTTTATCCTTCCGTGTTATACAGCGGTTGCCGCCATCTCTCAATGGGTGCACGCTCGCCGTACGCCGTCTCTTGGACCAGACTTGATAAGGCGCAAGCACGCTTGCAGCCTTTCAACGGAACCCTAGACAGCTTGTCGTTCCCGATGTGTACAGCCAGCATAGGAACCATATGTTTTTTTGTCAGATTACCTTACATTTATCTGTATTATAGTAGGGCATCCAACATTCTGTCAATACTCATGTCATGTTAATTTACGTCGTTTTTATCTAAAATGCTTTGTATTATGCAGCAGCTTTCACCGCAGTATCTTCCGGCACTTCCAACGCACCGTAAGTAGTGAACCATTTTTGCATAGTCGGGAAATCGCTTGTGTAAGTCAGAGTCAGCATAAGCAGAATACGAGCATGAGCTGCATTCAAGTTATCCCCTGCCAAAATCCCATCGCTGCCGCCATAAACATTGCCCGATCCGGTTCTTGTCGTCGTTACGAAAACAACACCCTTCTCAATCGCCTTCGTACGTTCTTCCCTCATTGCAGCGGAAATGCCGCCAGCTCCTGTACCCGCTGTAACAATCCCTTTCGCCCCGCCGTCTACGAAGCCTTTGATCGCCTCGCCGCCAGCACCTTGATACGAATAAGCAATTTCGACCTTCGAGAAGCCGGCCTTCGGCAGCTTGGACAGATCAAACGGCGTTGCCCACTCTGCATCGGTTTTCAGCGCTCTTGTTGGCACGCGGTAAATTTGAATAATCGATTCATCAATGTAGCCCAGCGGGCCAAATCCTGGCGACTCGAATGTATCAAGACGCAGCGCGTTTGTTTTCGTCACTTCACGCACAGCATGAATCTCATCATTCAGCATGAGCACGGTGCCGAATTTCTTCGTCTTGCCGCTTGCTGCCAGCTTGATCGCATTAAACAAGTTCGCCGGAGCATCACTTCCGATTACTGTCCATGGACGCATAGAGCCCGTAATAACAACCGGCTTCGAGCTGCGAACCGTAAGGTCGAGGAAATAACCGATCTCCTCCATCGTATCCGTACCTGTCGTAACGACTACACCGTCGTATTTCTTCAACGCTGCATCTACTGTCATCGATAGGCTTGCCAGATCATCCATCAGATAAGCCGATGAGCCTTTGTTGCCAAATTGCACAGTCTCAACGTCTGCCATCTTATCCAGATTCGGCAGACTCTTCACCATATCTTTAATTAAAAGCGTACCCGCACGGTACGTTTGAAAGCTTGTCTCATCCGTCGATTGTCCAGCAATCGTGCCTCCTGTACCAATAACCAGAATGTTAGGGAGCTTCGATTTTTGGAAGGAAGCAGGCACCTCAGGAAAAGCAATTGCCTGGATAGCAGCCTCAGCGGCTCCTACGGGAGAAATAAATGTTACGAGTGCGATAATGGCAGAAAGCGAAAAAACAGTCATCCTTTTAATAGACAGCATCATCTTGGTTCCCTCCACTTAACTATAATGTAATCTCTATTGCGTTATATTATCTCACATATTTAAATCGAACAAGTGACTTTATACCTATATGTGTAAGAATAACTAACATAAATTTAATGACGGTGTGAGGTCTTCTGCTAAAACAATCCAACCGCGAGATCGCCTTGTCCCGCTCCTTATATTTCTAAAAAAACAAAAGCCCGGGAGATTGTGATCTCCCAGGCTTTTATCCTTCCGTGTTACACAGCGGTTGCTGTCATCTCTCAATGGGTGCACGCCCGCCGTACGCCGTCTTTTGGACCAGACTTGATAAGGCGCAAGCATGCTTGCGGCCTGTCAACGGAACCCTGGACAGCTTGTCGTTCCCGATGTGTACAGCCAGCATAGGAACCATATGTTTTTCATCTAAAATGCTTTGTATTATGCAGCAGCTTTCACCGCAGTATCTTCCGGCACTTCCAGCGCACCGTAAGTAGTGAACCATTTTTGCATAGTTGGGAAATCGCTTGTGTAAGTCAGAGTCAGCATAAGCAGAATACGAGCATGAGCAGCATTCAAATTATCCCCTGCCAAAATCCCATCGCTGCCGCCATAAACATTGCCCGATCCGGTTCTTGTCGTCGTTACGAAAACAACACCCTTCTCAATCGCCTTCGTACGTTCTTCCCTCATTGCAGCGGAAATGCCGCCAGCTCCCGTACCCGCTGTAACAATCCCTTTCGCCCCGCCGTCTACGAAGCCTTTGATCGCCTCGCCGCCAGCACCTTGATACGAATAAGCAATTTCAACCTTCGAGAAGCCGGCCTTCGGCAGCTTGGACAGATCAAACGGCGTTGCCCACTCTGCATCGGTTATCAGCGCTCTTGTCGGCACGCGGTAAATTTGAATAATCGATTCATCAATGTAGCCCAGCGGGCCAAATCCTGGCGACTCGAATGTGTCGAGACGCATTGCATTTGCTTTCGTCACTTCGCGCACAGCATGAATTTCATCATTCAGCATGAGCACGGTGCCGAATTTCTTCGTCTTGCCGCTCGCCGCCAGCTTGATCGCATTGAACAAGTTCGCCGGAGCATCGCTTCCGATTACTGTCCATGGACGCATAGAGCCTGTAATAACAACCGGCTTCGAGCTGCGAACCGTAAGATCAAGGAAATAACCGATCTCCTCCATCGTATCCGTACCCGTCGTAACGACTACACCGTCGTATTTCTTCAACGCTGCATCTACTGTCATCGACAGGCTTGCCAGATCGTCCATCAGATAAGCCGATGAGCCTTTGTTGCCAAATTGCACAGTCTCAACGTCTG
The DNA here is from genome assembly GCF_059383875.1 of Paenibacillus sp. JT22N7. Taxonomy (NCBI): domain Bacteria; kingdom Bacillati; phylum Bacillota; class Bacilli; order Caryophanales; family Paenibacillaceae; genus Paenibacillus; species Paenibacillus sp. JT22N7. The sequence continues at coordinate 49,200 of NZ_JBXENY010000017.1, read as the reverse complement.
CCATCTTATCCAGATTCGGCAGACTCTTCACCATATCTTTAATTAAAAGCGTACCCGCACGGTACGTTTGAAAGCTTGTCTCATCCGTCGATTGTCCAGCAATCGTGCCGCCTGTACCAATAACCAGAATGTTAGGGAGCTTCGATTTCTGGAAGGAAGCAGGCACCTCAGGGAAAGCAATTGCCTGGATAGCTGCCTCGGCGGCCCCTACGGGAGAAATAAATGTTACGAGTGCGATAATGGCAGAAAGCGAAAAAATAGTCATCCTTCTAATAGATAGCATCATATCGAATCCCTCCAGTTAACAATAACGCAGTCATTATTGTATTATATTATCTCATATGTATATATTTAACAAGAGATTTTATAAGGGTAACTGGCATTCATTTTATGATAATGTGATAGGTTCTATTGAAGCAGTCTGCGCATGTGCAAGCATTGACAAAATAATTTTAGTGCTATACAGTACTAGTATGAAAACAAAACAATCCAACCGCGAGATTGCCTTGCACACGGCCCAACAGTTATTTTTGAGCAAAGGTTATTTGGTTACGAGCATGGATGACATCGTTGCTGCCAGCAAAGTGTCCAAAACGAACATCTATTATTATTTTAAAAGCAAAGAAGAGCTGCTGTCCGCCATTATTGAACGGATGATCAGCCAATATGAAAGCTTATTCCAGCACATTGGCGGGCAGACTGACACCCCTGTACTTGCACGTCTGGATAAACTAGTCCAGCTATTGACCGAGCAGGATGCACGCTGCCTTGGCGGCTGCCCATTTCTGACCCTCTATACGCAGGCGCCGCTGGAGAACGGACCATTCCGCGAGCAGTTCCGCCGTTTTTTCCAAAGCCAGCTTTCCTTTATCGAGCATTTGCTGCACGAGGGGATAGCGCTTAAGGAGCTCAAGTCCGACTTACCAGTCGAACCAACCGCCGCGCTCATGCTGTCTACGATTGAAGGAGCTTTATTTTTGCAGCATGCCAGCGAGAATCCAAATACCGTTCAACATGCGTTTCATGCTTTAGCAGCCTTGCTAAAGTAATTTTTTTGAACATTTTAGTACTAAATAGTACTATTTCTTGAGAAGATAATTACCTCTTAACTAATAAAATGATCGATACAAAAGGAGCAAGCACATGGCACATTTATTTGTTACGGGCGGTACAGGATTTATTGGACAACGATTGATACAGACACTTGCACAAACCAAGCAGCACATAACCGTTCTCGTTCGTTCTTTAAGCAGATATGAGCAGCTTTTGGACAAGCTGGACCTTCAGCAGCATAACGAGTACATCAAACCGGTATGCGGTGATTTGACGCAGCCTTTATTAGGTTTGAATGAAGAGGATTTGGCACGAGTGAAAACAGCAGAAGTCATTATTCATGCGGGAGGCCCTATGGATATCAGACTGAGCGACGAGCAGGCAAAACAAGTGTTTTTACAAGCCTCGCAGCATATGGCTGATATAGCCTCACTTATTCATGCGGAGACGACGCTGCGCCATTTTATCCATTTGGTCGGCTTTAAAAGCCCCTTTCGCAATGAGGATCTATCGCAAAAAGAGCAGGCTATTGCGTCTCTCAACCATGAGCCGCCTTACGAACAAGCCAAGTTCCTTGCAGACCTGCACATGCGGGAGCAAAGTACAAAGCAAGGCTATCCCCTGTCCGTCGTTCACCCCGGCGTCGTCATTGGCGATTCCGCAACAGGAGAGACGGAGCAGCTCGGCGGTCTAGGTCTGTTAGTTGATGCTGCACGCCGAAAGTTGATGGCGCTTGTGCCGGGAGGCGAGAAATATTGGCTGCCCCTGTTCCATCTCGATCACGCCGCAGCCTTTATCGCCGCACTTGCCCAAGAAGAGCAGCCCATCAGCCAAACGTATTATTTGCTGCAAGCAAAGGAAGACAACCCTAATATGAGGCAGCTTATTACAACGATGGCAGAGGAGCTTCGCGTAGCAAAACCCATTGGTTCTCTGCCTCTTAGCTTCTTATCCAAGGTGCTTGGAAGCCCGCTGGGCAGCAAGCTAGGCATTCCCCAAGAATCGCTGAGCTTTGTCGTAGACGATTCTTATTCGCTCGATTCAGCCCGACATATCCAACAAAAATATGCGCTGGACTACAGGGTAACGCCGTCCGCTCTGCGCCATACGATCACTGACCTCGATTTTCGCCTCTCGCATTCAGTGACGGCACATAAAGGCTACAAGCAGAGCAAGTTAGGCAATATGACTGCACTGCACAATAACAATAACAGCGGAAATCCGATTATTTTCATACCTGGCACCTTTAGCGGAGCGGATTGCCTGATTCCTCTGGCTAATCATTTTCAGAATGCCAACGTATGGCTCCCTGACCTCCCCGGGTTGGGCAGAAGCCCTTATCACCACAACTCCCATGTAATTGACGGCCACGTGGAGAGTTTTATAGAATCCATCGAAGCAATGGATACTCCCGTTACCTTAATCGGGCATTCTTACGGAGCGCTCCTCGCTGCCAAAGTCATGGAGCGCCTGCCGGAGCGAATTCAAGCGCTCGGACTGCTGCAGCCCGTTTTTCATCCGGCACCGTCCATGTATAAACAGCGCTGGCTTACAGAAATGGCGCTCTCACGCATGAGTGAGGCTGCGCTGGTGAAGTCGCTGATCAAGCAAAGCTGCTTCGAATCAGAGGCACAAATTCCAGCTGAATATATCCGTTATGTGCAGGAGGAGCTGCGCTCACCGCGGGTAAGAAAAACACTTGCCGAGCTATTGCGCGAACTGACACGCCCGCAAAGCTTTCAGCTATCGCCGGAGCAGTGGGATGAGAAGAAGGTGCATATTTTATGGGGAGAGAAGGAGCGGAATTATGAACTGCCTGATCGTTACCGCCATTTGAAGCTGAGCAGCCTTCCTTATGGGCATCATTTTCCGATTTCTCATCCAGAGCAAACTGCCCAGCTGCTGTTGCAATAGCTCCTGCATTAGGCAGGCCTACGTCTATAAATAAATTGAATAACCAACTCTGCAATTAGAAGGTTCAAGACAATAGATCCATAGACGCCGATCGTGTAGCTGGTGACGTAATCCAAGCCAAACCCTTGCTGCGATACAAATGTAAGGCTATGAATGAACATGTTTGTAAAGCAAAAAACATAGCTTCTTACCATCCATTTGCGATGCTTGACCACCTGCTTCTTTCTAATTTGAACAATTGCCGCAATTGTCATCGCTGTCCATGCCATATTGATTATATTGAAGGGAATGCTGTTGATTTTCCCGCCTGTCGTATAAGGGGCCATATAGCCTGAGCTAAGGACGACAACAAGAACGGCAATCAAATACACATAGCCATTGACACGGTGAAGCTTTCTAAAGCGGGCTAATACTTTTCCTGAAAAATTGACTGCCCCGGATACCATCGCAAGGCTTGCGAACACAATATGCACATACATGACAATCAGCCAGGCGGCCGCATTGGTCGGGCGTTTCGTTTTATGCTCCAAGAAGGCGGTCGCCTGTGGGTCATAGAAGAAATTTTGATAAACGACGTAACCGATGTAAATCACTGCTGCGGCAACCATTAAGGAATATAAGGACCTGCTTGATAGAGACTTCATAAGCTATTTCTCCTCCTCTTAAAAACCGAACCGTTCGGTATTTTTATTGTAGCTCATTCGCTTCTTTGTTTCATCTGCAAAATGTTACAATACTTAGACAACCATGAAACGAGAGCTGTAACTATAGAGAGGAGATTGACCGCCCATGCGTAAAGGAGAAAAAACACGCCGTCATATTATTATAAAATCGGCGGAGCTTTTTAATCAAAAGGGAATTACGGGATCGTCGATCCAGGATATTATTGAGGCAACTGGCGTAACGAAAGGCGGTATCTATCGGAGCTTTAGCAGCAAGGATGAAATTGCTCTTGAAGCTTTTGCCTATGCGGGAGAAGTGCTGCAAGAGCATTTCGAGAAGGCCGTGGGAAGTGCAGAAACAGCACTCGGCAAAATCATGGCGCTTTGCCATATTTACAGTGATACAGTCAACAATACTCCAATAAAGGGCGGCTGCCCGTTTATTATTAGTGCAGTCGAAAGCGATCACGCTTTTCCTGCTCTTCGCGGACATACGATTGCCGCTTTTGAAGGCTCGCTTGCCATGTTACAGGAGATTTTGAAGCTAGGCATAGCCAGAGGCGAATTTCGGGCGGATTGCGATTTAGAATCAACCGCCTCCTTTATCTTCTCCTCCCTAGAAGGAGGCATTATGGTCAGCCGGCTCACACAGGATAATAAATATGTGAATTATTCTATAGATAATATAGAAACATTTTTAAAGGCCACAATCGCCGTTTCTTAATTGAAAAATAGATTTGCCAGCGGTCGCCATACTAAGGTGATGAACAGTCCGGTTAAAATTTCCCTGCTATATTTCCGATATAAAGGAAAATAGATTTTTTCAGGAAGGACTACTGCTTCATGACAACACGTACGAAAGTGAACCCGCTGTTTGTCTCTGCCTTGTTTATTTTAGGGCCTATTCTGGTGATTGCTTGTTTTGCTTGGTCTTTGTCTACGGGGCCCATGGGGTTTACACTTAATGACTTTAAACAAGTTATTCTTGTAAAATATTGGGAGGCCGATGCGTACGTGGTATTGACGACATTGCGGCTCCCTAATACCATAGCCATTGCATTAGCAGGAGCAGCACTGGCCTGTTCCGCAGCTATGCTTCAAGGGCTGACACGCAATCGTCTGGCTGCACCCACAACTTTTGGACTGACAGAAATGGCAAGCCTCTCCTTACTCGTTACTTGGTCTAGCATAACTAGTATGCAAAATTCAATTAGCGTTTCTACTCTTACAGTAGCAACCACTATGGTAGGTTGTATACTAGGCTACATCCTTCTATACGCCGTTGTTCGTTTACTAAAAATTTCTACGTCCTCCATCCAGCTTATTTTGGCTGGCGCCTTCATTGGAACAGCCGCTCACTTTATCTTGGCGCTGCTTTATATGCTTAACCGATTTAGCGAGGAAGCCACTATCTCTTCCATTCGGGGGCATGGCATTTTCAAAGGAGAGTCATATACTCTGGCTTTTGTAATTATTGCTGCCCTAATTGCCGCCACCTTGATGTCCAGCCTTATTTCCAAACACTATAATAATGAGAGAAGCGCTGGAGTTATTGTTCACATCCTGTCCACTGTAATCATTACCATTATGACTGGCATTGCCGTATGGTTTGTTGGTCCCGTAGCATGTGTAGGATTTGCATCATCAGTCTTACTAAGTAAATGGTGTGGAAATAATTACAGCATTATTATTCCAGGCTCAGCTATAATCGGAGCCATTATCTTATTACTTGCAAATATATTCAGCAAATCTCTCTCCCCCATTTTCGAAATGCCGCTTGCCCAATTCACCAACGTGTTTGCCATTCCCTTATTTATTGTTATGCTATGGAGTTATTATCGCAAAAAGAAAGCCTTACTCTTCTAAAGGCTCCTGCCTAGAGTAAGACTTTCATTTTTCTCTTGTTATCTGCTTTGAAGCGGGGATGCCAGAACCGAGGTAAGGGATGAATCGGGGCATTAAACCGTCAAATACTTTTTGATTACGTCGTCGCTCAGCTGCGCGAGTGTTCCTTCCCATGCGATAGCGCCCTTTTCTAATATATAAAAATAATCGCCCACGCTTTTTACAAAGTCGAGGCTTTGTTCAACGAGCAAAATCGCCGTCTGGCCATCCGCCTTAATGGAACGAATGACCTCGCGGATATCATCCACGATGGAGGGCTGAATCCCCTCGCAAGGCTCATCAAGCAGCAGCAGCGACGGCTGCGATGCGAGCGCTCTGGCGAAAGCGAGCTGCTGCTGCTGCCCGCCGCTGAGATCACCGCCGCGCCGCGCATACATTTCCGGCAGCACCGGAAATTTCGCAATGGCATCGGGCGGGATCATATTCGCTTGTCCGCGCCCTCGCTTCTCCCGCGGCGCAGCCTCCAAGCCAATAAGAATATTTTCGTATACGGTGAGCTGCCCGAAAATCTCTCTTCCCTGCGGCACATATCCCATGCCGCTCTTCGCCCTTCTGCCCGGTGCGCGCTTCGTCAGATCTACGCCGTTGTAAGCTACTGTTCCATGGCGTGCTTTCAACAGCCCCATAATGCTTTTCATTAACGTCGTTTTGCCGACACCGTTACGCCCGAGCAGGCACACAACCTCGCCTGCCTCCACCTTTAACGATACATCGCGCAAAATAATGCTTTCTCCATAACCCGCCTCAAGCTGTTGAACGGCTAACATCTGCATCCCGCCTTTTTCCCAAGTACACCTCCGCTACCCGGTCATCCCGCTGCACATCCTCCATCGTGCCTTCCTTGAGCAGCTTGCCCTCGTGCATAACGGTCACCTTGCTTGCAAAGCTGCGCACAAATTCCATATCATGCTCAACGACAACGATGGAACGTTCACGCGCAATTTCCTGAAGCAGCTCCCCCGTCTTATCCGTCTCCTTATCGGTCATGCCGGCCACCGGCTCGTCGAGCAGCAAAATATCCGGCTCCTGCAGCAGCATCATGCCGATTTCCAGCCACTGCTTCTCGCCATGCGACAGCCCGCCAGCACGGCTATCTTCTTGATCTGCCAGCCCGATCATCTCCAGCTGCCGCTTCATCCGTTTCTGTTCTCCAGCCTGAAGCCTTGCAAACAGAGTAGCGAACACCCCGCGCCGCTGGCGCAGCGCGATCTCCAAATTTTCCAGCACCGTCATGGAGGGGAAAATAGATGGGGCCTGAAACTTGCGGCCGATGCCCAGCTCCGCAATTTGATGCTCTTTTTTTCGCGTAATGTCGATATCGCCATTGAATGTGACCTGCCCCTTTGATGGCCGCACCTTGCCGCAGATCACATCGAGCATCGTCGTTTTTCCCGCGCCGTTCGGACCGATTAGGAAGCGCAGCTCTCCTTTTGCCAAGGTAAGACTCATGCCCTGAATGGCTTTAAATCCGTCAAATTCTACCGTCACATCATTACACTGCAGGATACTCAATGGTTGGCTCATTTTTCGTCACCCTCCGCTTTTTGCCGAGCTTGATTTTGCCAAGCAGTCCCGTTAAGCCATTCGGCAGGAATACAACAACGATGACAAACATCGCACCGAGAAAATAAGTCCAGCCTTCGGGGTAAGAGGTGCTGAATTCGCTTTTTGCCCAATTGAGCAATACAGCGCCCAGCGCCGCCCCAATTAAAGTGCCGCGCCCGCCAATGGCCACCCACAGCACCATTTCAATGGAGGGCACGATGCCCATCATGGAAGGCGAAATAATGCCAACATGGAGCACAAACAACATGCCCGCGATACCCGCAAATGCGGCAGATAAAGTGAAAATAGCCATTTGGTACATCGCAGGATTATAACCGATGAAGCGCACGCGGTTTTCCCCGTCGCGAATGGCGCGAAGCACCTTGCCGAAGCGGCTGCCGACAACGTAGCGGCAAGCTACAAAAACAGCAATCAGCACCAGCACCGTAACAAAATATAAAATCCGCTTCGTATCAGGAGAGGCGAGCGGAGCTCCCAATATTTTGCCAAACCCCGTAACACCATTCGTCCCGCCCGTAAAAGCCTGCTGCCCGACGAGCAGCGTCGTCGTAATAATAACCAACGCCTGCGTCAAAATCGTGAAATAAACGCCACGAATTCGATTGCGGAAGGTGAAAAAGCCGAGAAATAGCGCCAGGAGCGCGGGCATTATTATGCCCATCGCTACCGCAAAGCCAAAGCTGCTGAACGGCTGCCAGAACAGTGGCAGCTCCTTAAGCCCGCTCCAGCCCATGAAATCCGGCAGCTTCCCGCCGCTCGCCTCCAGCTTCAAGTACATCGCCATCGCATACGCGCCAATTCCAAAAAAGATGCCATGGCCGAGGCTGAGAATGCCTGTATAGCCCCAAATCAAGTCCAGTCCTAGCGCCACAATAGCAAAAGCAAGAAATTTTGCGAGCAGATTGAGGCGGAAATCACTTAAAAACATCGGCGCCGAGAACAACGCCGCGGCCGCAGCCGCATAACCTGCCAAAATCCACAATCGCTGGGGTGATAACCTTCGCTGTTCCATTTTCACCCGTCACCCCTTTCCCTATTAATCAAGCGAGCGTGTACGCATTGCCACAAATCCGGAAGGACGCCATTGCAGGAACGCCACTATGCATAGGAACACCAGCACCTTGCCGAGCGAAGCATTCGTCCAATATTCAAACATTGTATTAAATACGCCGATCCCGAGTGCGCCAAGCACCGTACCAACCAGCTTGCCGACACCGCCAAGCACGACGACCATGAACGCATCAACAATATAATAGGTGCCCAGAGAAGGGCCGATTGGCCCCATCAGCGTTAAGGCACAGCCCGCAATTCCTGCGATACCTGAGCCAATCGCGAAGGTCATTGCATCTACGCGGCGGGTCGATACGCCAAGGCACGCCGCCATATCGCGATTTTGCATAACGGCACGCATGCGTCGCCCTTCAAGGCTGCGGTAAATATAGAAGTACATGGCGATCAGACAGGCCGCGACCAAGCCGACAATGAACAGCCTTTTGTAAGGAAGCACGACATCGTTCAATATGCGCATGCCGCCATTCAGCCATGAAGGGCTGGTCACCGCCACATTGGGAGCGCCAAATATGGACCGTGCTAGCTGCTGAAGTACAAGGCCTACGCCCCAGGTTGCCAGCAAGCTGTCAAGCGGCCTGCCATACAGATGGCGAATCAGGCTGACTTCCAGCAAAAGGCCAAACAAGAATGCAATCAGGAAGCTCGCCGGAATTGATAAAACAAAATACCAGTTGAACCAGGAGCCCGGCATATAGGCGTGAAACAGATTTTGCGTCAAATAGGTGGAATAAGCGCCAATCATAATCAGCTCGCCGTGGGCCATATTAATGACCTTCATTAAGCCGAACGTAATGGCCAGCCCCAGTGCGATAAGCAGCAAAATCGAGCTTACACTAATGCCATTGAACAGCTGCAAAATAAATACGTCCATTCCGCTCTTCACCTCCTGCGATGGCTTGCGCCATCGCCATTATCCCGCTGCTGTTATAGGCATTTCAAGCCCAAGGGGCGTTCCGAAAGCATGAGCCGAGCCTAAATTTCCTACTCAGATGGCTGTATGCTTGCAGCCCATTCATAGCTTTTCAAATAGGGGTCTGGCTTCACGGCTTCACCGGAATTCCACAGCTCTTTAAACTGTCCGTCTGCTTGAACCTCGCCAATCCTTACGGTTTTGTAAATATGCTGCGTCTCGCCGTCAATGCGCACCTTGCCTTCTGGCGCATCCCACTCCAGCTCCTTCGCAGCCTCCTTTACTTTGGCAACATCAGTAGAACCCGCCTTCTCTACGGCTGCTTTCCATAAGTACACTGCTGTGTATCCAGCTTCAATCGGGTCAGCCGTCACACGATCCTCGCCAAATTTCTTCTTATAATTCGCTACAAAAGCCGTATTGGCCGGGGTATCCGTCGTCTGATAGTAGTTCCATGCCGCTAAATGCCCTTCCAGCACATCAACACCGATGCCGCGGATTTCCTCCTCCGCTACCGATACCGACAATGTCGTCAAATCCTTTGCGGAAATGCCTGCATCCTTCAGCTGCTTGAAGAAAGCGACGTTGCTATCGCCGTTCAGCGTGTTAAATACGATGTCCGGCTTTGCTTCTTTGATTTTGCTAATAATGGTGCTGTAATCCGTATGTCCTAGCGGCGTGTATTCCTCACCAACCAGTTCTCCGCCCTTAGCCTTGAGCTGTTCTTTAATAATCAGATTAGCCGTGCGTGGAAATACATAATCTGATCCGAGCAGATACATTTTTTTGCCGCGATTTTCGAGGAGCCAGTCAACAGCTGGCACAATCTGCTGGTTCGTCGTCGCTCCCGTGTAGAAAATGTTCGGCGATGCCTCCAGCCCCTCATATTGCACCGGATACCAGAGCAGTCCATTCAATTCTTCAAATACCGGCTTCATCGCCTTGCGGCTCGAGGAGGTCCAACCCCCGAACACCGTCGCCACCTTATCTTCGGAAATCAGCTTGCGTGCTTTCTCGGCAAAGGTCGGCCAATCCGATGCTCCATCTTCAACGACCGGAATAATTTGCTGGCCCAGTACGCCGCCTGCTGCATTAATTTCTTCAATGGCCATCAGCTCTGCATCTCTTACGGACACTTCACTAATCGCCATCGTACCGCTGAGCGAGTGCAGAATCCCTACTTTAATGCCTTCTGCCGCCGCAGTTCCACTACTTCCCCCCGCGGTTTCCGAAGGTGTGGTTGAGGCTGTCTCTTTATTCCCCCCGCATGCCGACACTACAAGGCTAATAAGCAATAAGATCATTCCCGCTTGAATTACATTTCTGTTTTTCATTTCTCCACTCCCCTAAGTTAAGCATTATTTGTATAAGAGCTATCTAAAAACCGAACGTTAAGAGAAATTATGTATGGATCGTTCGTTCAGAGGCAACGTTCGCAGGTTCATTATAGATTGGCAATTTATCTCATGTCAATATATCTAACACAACTTTTTCTGATTCTATTTCATTCGACAAAAAACTTGTTTTTATGACATAATTATTCAGTCGAAAGATGATTCCAGCGCCTCATTTGCGCATCGCCTTACTCTCCCCTTTATATTAAAGTTATTTTATCTAACATGAAATTAGACTTCCAACTTGCTTTTGCGTAGCGCTATGCCCCTTGATCATTCGCTGCTCTTGTTCTCAAGCACAAAAAAGCAGCTATACGCTTAGCGCATAGCTGCTCTATCTATTGTTTATTGATACGATTTCCTTTTGTTGCGTCTGTATTTATCATCGCTTAATCTTGAACGGCACTTCAAAGCTCTGAGCCCGTCATTACTTAGCAAGTGCACCCGAACCCGCTGCTAAACCTTGTGCAGCCTTATGCTCCAGTTCATGCTGCCGCTCAGCTTTGAGCAGAAATTTCCTACCCCGCCAGCGCAGCAGAGCAAGTGTGCCCCGAATGTACTCATCCAAAATCATGCAGGCATAAATGCCGAGCAGACCCCAGCCCATCTCGATGCCGACCCAGTAGGCCAGCCCCGTTGCAATGAGCCACATGGAGATTAGCGAGCTCCACATCGTAAACCTTGTGTCACCGACTGCGTTTAGCGCATTTCCCATCGCCATATTGACCATTTTGCCTGGCTGCAAGATTAGGTTAAGTCCTAGCAGAGAGACGCCGAGCGCTATTATTTCATGATTTTGCGTAAATAAACCGAGCAGCTGCTTGCCGAATAAGAAGATAAGCGTGGCATTGACCGTAACGATGGCAAGCCCGATCCACATGGCGCGATACGCTATGCCATAAGCTTCTTTAATTCTTCCCGCTCCATACAAATGAGCAATTTGAATTTGCACAGCCAAAGCAATGGAATAGCCCAGCATAAAGCAAAACGATTCCAGTGTATTTAAATACGTTCGAGCTGCCAGCTCATTCGTGCCGAGCATCGCCAAAAAAGTATAAATAAGCAGCTGCGTAAACACCCAGCAGGACATATTGACGCCAAGCGGCCAACCGATTCTCAGCACATCGCCAAACAGCTTGCGGCTGAATTTTGCAAGATCGCGAATCCGAATCGTATGTTCAAAGGCATGCATGAACATAACAAACAGCACCGTGACGGCGAGCAGACGACAGATGACCGTCGATATCGCTACCCCTTTCAGCCCCCACTCCGGGAAGCCGAACGCGCCAAAAATAAACGCATAGTTGAGAACCACATGTACAATGTTCATGCCAATGGCTGTATACATCGGTCCCTTTGTATTGCCGGTGTTGCGAATCGCCGTACTAAGCGCCGCCATCAAGGAAATGAGCATCATGCCCCCGCCTACGATGGAAATATAAGTTTCAGCAAGCGGCATTAAATGCTCTGGCAGCTTGAGCAGCGAAGCAATTTGCTCCGGCATCGTATACAGTACGATGCTTAGCCCAATCCCAATTATGCCGCTCACACTGACTGCCATTATCGCAATCGTCCGTGCTTCCTCGCTTTTGCGAGAGCCCAGCTTTTGGGCAATGAGAATGCCGGCTCCACTCGCCACTGTAATAAACAGCGTCGTGAGCGCCTGAAACAGCTGATTGGAGAAGCCGACAACGGCAACCGCCTGATCGGAAATCCGGCTTACCATCAGCGTATCTGCCGCACCTAGCAAAAATTGTAAAAATAATTCAATAAAAATCGGCCATGCCAGCAGCCACAGCGAAAATTTTTTGTTCGTTACTGCCATTTTCCTATCTCCCTCTGGAGCCAGCCTTGCTCGCTCTTCCGCTGCTCTTGTATCATTCGTCATCTCAAATTATAGATGCTATACTGAGCATGATGTATCATTTTCAAAACCGAAACTATTAAGATACAAACTTCACAGCAAGGAGGAAGCACGGCCACATGACGATGATTCATTTGACGATTCCCCCGCTTCCCCATTACATTATAGGCGGCCTCTCCATCGCCCCGGCAGGACGCAGACACCCGAGCAGAAGAAATATTGGCGTGTTCGACCTGCTCGTCGTGACGAAAGGCTGCCTTTATATCGGTGAAGAGGAGCGGGAATATGAGGTGCATGCTGGTCATGCGCTCATTTTGCGGCCCGATGCTTACCATTATGCGACAATGGCATGCCAAGAAACTACAGCTTACTTCTGGATTCATTTCCAGACGACCGGAGCATGGAGCGTTTCAGAAAGGCTCGCCGATCAGCAGGCTGGCGGCGGCAGCCTTGAGCGTATACAAAATAATAACTATTACACGATGCCAACCTTTACAAAACAACTCCCGCAATTTGCAAAACTGCTCCAGCCTTCCCGCATGGACAGCCTGCTGCGGCAGCTTGTACAGTTGAATACGAATGATCATATTCCCGGCGTCAAGTGGAAGCAGCAGCTCGCTTTCCAGGAAATTATGGAGCAGCTTTCCGCCTCCTTGGAGGTAACTGGACCTTCTCCCTCCGCGTATTGCGCCGAGCAAGCCGCCTCGTATTTGCGTGAGCACTACCGTGATAACATAACCGCACAGGAGCTAAGCGAGGCCGTTAACTTTCATTCTGTCTACATTGCCAGATGCATGCAAAAAGAGTTCGGCTGCGCGCCCTTCGATTATTTAATGCGCTTCCGCTTGGAGCAGGCCAAGCTGCTTCTGCTTCAAACGGACCTTGCAGTCGCCCGCATTGCCGAGGAGGTCGGCTTCAATCAGCCTGCCTATTTCACCTCCTGCTTCTCGCGTTATGAGGGGCTCTCGCCGCGCCAATATCGCCAGCGCTTCTCGCATGGCTAAACGCGTGCGCCAAGCAGGCACAGCAAAAATCCCCATGCCGTCAGCTCTTTAGCTGGACATGGGGATTTTTGCGTATCCTTAAAGCTTATCGCATGCATGCGCGATAGGCGTTTATTACTTCGTCGCAGGCGATGCGGACGGTTCTACCGACGCGCTAGGCGAAGCCGATGCAGCTGGCGCTTGCGATGCCGCAGCAGCATCATCAGTTGCTTTCGCATCATCGCTTGCTGCCGGGGATTGCTCTGCACCTGGGGCAGGAGATTGCTCAGGCAGTGTAATTTTCACTTCTTGATTTTTCATATCTTCGCTCATGAAAGTGCTCATGTGGCTGTAAGCTACAGCGCTCTCTACTGCTTCTTTCGTCGTATCATCAAGCTTGTCATACGTCAGCTCATCGCGTTTCTCAACCAAAATGACATGATAGCCATATTCAGTTTCTACTGGCTCGCCAATTACGCCGATTTTTTGCGTCATAGCTGCATTTTTGAAGTTTTCAACCCAGTCGCCTGGCTTCGCATTTGCATATTGACCGCCAGCTTCTTTGGAGCCCGGGTCGTCCGAATAGACCTTAGCAAGAGCCGCCCAGTCGCCGCCCTCATCCAGCTTCGCTTTTACTTCTTTGGCAATTTTCAGCGCTTCTGCTTTCGTACGAATTTCCTTCGTTTCTTGCGTTTCCGAATCCGTTTCGCTTGTAGCCACTAAAATATGACGAAGGGTCACGGTCGAATATTTAGCAATATTCGTTTCGAACTCTTTCTTAAGCTCTTCGTCGGTCACTTTGGATTTCATGTGGTCTACGACAACCAGCATCAGCTTCATGTAGGCTTTTACATCGCTATTCGTGATTTTTTTTGCTTCCAGCTGCGTCTTCAGCTCGGCTTGCTGCTCCAGTGCCGCTTCAAAATCCGCATACTGCTTGTCCGTATCTGTAGTAGCCTGTTTCACCGTTTCTTCGCTTGCTTGAGCCGCCAAGATTTTGTAAGCAATGTACTGCTGCAGCAATTGCTCCTGGAACTGCGGCAGAGCCGTTACGGACTCATACCCTGGCTGCAAGAAATTAAATACCGCCAAATACTTGTTGAATTCAGCCTCTGTTACTTTGCCATTGTCCTTATAAGTAGCAACAGTCGCTCCTTCGCTTGTACCGCTGAACGAGGTACCGTTTCCTTCTTCTTTCTTCGAGCCGCAAGCCGCCAGTACCGTCATGACCAGCACTGCCGCGACTACAAGCAGAGCCAATCTGCGCCATGCCGATTTGCGTGTGTTGTGCAACATTAAGAAATCTCCTCTCAAATCATAAAGTTGATTGTATTGTAACAGATATGTGGGCCCTATTGCGAATTTACAGTAAATCAAGGAGCTGTGTCCTGCAGCTCCTCCTTCACAATGCGGGCATCCGCGTAACGCTTCAAAAACTGCTCAAGCAGCAGCAGACGCTGATCCATATCGAGTCCCTTGCCTCGAAGGGTAACTACCGGATTGTCCTCCAGCGAGCTGCCTTGGTGGAACCGATTTTCAAAATGCAGGCACAGCTTGTCGACCTGCTTTCTATCGATCCGCTTCTTCTCGGCGGAGGCAAATCGAACGACGAGTTCATCGTTGCGCTGACTAATCTGCTCAATGCCATACATCGCGCCATAAACCTTCAATTTAGCCACCGTCATCAAATTATCTACCGCCTGCGGCAGGTTGCCGAAACGGTCGATGATTTCCTCGGTCAGATCATCCGCCTCATCGAAGGAGCGTACCGAAGCCACCTTCTTGTAAATCTCAATCTTCTGAATGCTGTCATAAATATAGTCGGATGGCAGGTAGGCATCTACACTGACATCAATGAGCGTGCTGACGACTCTGCTTTCCTGCACAGGGGCGCCATCGAGCTCCGCCTTGCGCTTGCCAATCTCATCGGCAAGCATTTGCGAGTACAAGTCAAAGCCGACCGACGCAATAAAGCCATGCTGCTCTGCACCCAGCAGGTTGCCGGCACCGCGAATGGCAAGGTCGCGCATCGCGATTTTGAAGCCGGAGCCTAGCTCCGTAAACTCTTTAATGGATTGCAGACGTTTCTCTGCCACTTCCGTCAGCACTTTATCTCGCTGGTAGGTGAAATAGGCATAAGCGATCCGATTGGAGCGGCCAACCCGTCCCCGCAGCTGATAAAGCTGCGACAGGCCCATTTTATCCGAATCATGGACAATGAGCGTATTGACGTTCGGAATATCAACGCCCGTCTCAATAATGCTTGTGCTGACCAGCACATCGGATTCGCCGTCGAGGAAGTCGAGTATCGTCTTCTCCAGCTCCTGCTCTGACATTTGCCCATGCCCGACCGCTACCTTCGCATCCGGTACGAGCTCCGAAATCAGCTCCGCCATCTGGTAGATTCCCTGAACGCGATTGTACAAGTAGTAGACTTGGCCGCCACGGGCCAATTCACGCTCAATCGACTCTCTCACAAGAGCAGTGTTATATTCGACCACATAGGTCTGAACCGGGAAACGGTTTTCCGGCGGCGTCTCGATAACCGATAAATCGCGAACGCCCAGCATCGACATATGCAGCGTGCGCGGAATCGGCGTTGCCGTCAGCGTCAGCACATCGACGTTATTTTTCAGCTTCTTGAGCTTCTCTTTGTGCGATACGCCGAACCGCTGCTCTTCATCGACAATCAGCAAACCCAGATCCTTGAACACAATGTCCTGCGACAGTAGCCTGTGCGTGCCAATGACGACATCGACCGTTCCGGCTTTGAGGCCCTTCATCGTATCATTTTGCTCCTTGCGCGAGCGGAAGCGGCTGAGCACTTGAATATTGAATGGATAACCGGAGAAGCGCTCGCGGAACGTCTCATAGTGCTGCTGCGCAAGAATGGTAGTCGGCACGAGAATGGCAACCTGCTTGCCTTCAATTGCCGCCTTAAACGCTGCCCGTACAGCAACCTCCGTCTTGCCATAGCCAACATCGCCGCAAAGCAAACGATCCATTGGCATCGGCTTCTCCATATCACGCTTGATTTCCTCAATGGCCCGCAGCTGATCCCGCGTCTCATCGTAAGGGAACATTTCCTCAAACTCGTTCTGGTAAGCGGTATCCTGTCCAAAGGCAAAGCCCGGCGCAGATTGGCGCTGCGCATACAGCTTGATCAAGTCATCGGCAATATCCTTAACCGAAGATTGCACCTTGCTTTTCGCCCGCGTCCATTCGCTGCCGCCCAGCTTATTGATCTTCGGCTCTTTTTCCTCATTGCCGACGTATTTCTGGATCATATCGACTTGTTCAATCGGAACAGACAGCTTATCCCCGCCTGCATATACGATGTGCAAATAGTCTTTATGAATGCCCGCGATTTCCAGCGTGCCGATGCCGACATATTTGCCGATGCCGTGGTTCTGATGCACGACATAGTCGCCAACCTTCAGCTCGGTGTAGCTTTTGATTCGTTCAGCATTGTCTATCTTCTTGTCGATACGGCGCGCCTTGCGCTGCTTCTGGGAGAACATTTCTCCTTCTGTGATGACGACCAGATGCGAAGAGGGCAGCTCAAAGCCAGACTGCAGGTTGCCTTCCAGCAGCGTAGGCGGCTCAATATTATAATCGAACAGCACGCGGCGCATGCGCTCCATGCGCTCTGCATTGCCGGCCAGCATGAGCACGTTGGCCCCAATTTTGCGCCATCGGTCCATCTCCGCCTTGAGCACATTCATTTGTCCGTGGAAATTTTGCATCGCCCGGCTCGTCATATTGAGAATATTTTGCGGCTGCGAATGCGGAATTTGCCTTAAAAACAGCGATAAGAACAACGTAGGAAACCGCTTACCATACAAAACTTCCTCCGACTTGCATGCAAGCTCAAAACCTGGCAGCGACTTGCCGTTTTGCAGCAAATGGGTTGCCCATTCTGCCTCATCGCGCTCCAGCTGCTTCGCCGTTTCGATCAAGCGGGTAGGCTCATCCATAATGAGCAGCGTATCTTCCGGCATATAGTCCATAATGGTCTGGCGCTCCGGATACAGCAAGGAAATATATTTATAAATATCGGTGAAATACATATGCTCGCGCAGCTTCTCCAGCTCGCTGCCGATTTCCGAACGAAGGCGCTCCTTCGCCGTACGGTCGGACATTTTGCCAAGCTGCTGCTCCAGCAAGGCTGCCGCATGGCTGGCTGCTGATGCAAAGCGCTCTGCGCTCGCGACAATTTCCTGGCAAGGCGGAACCGTATACGTCTGGATGTTATCCTGCGACCGCTGGTCAGCCGCGTCAAACGTCCGAATGGAATCGACATCATCGCCAAACCATTCAATCCGGAAAGCGGAAGCTTCGGTCAACGGGTAAAAATCGACGATTCCCCCGCGAACGCTCATTTCACCACGGGATTCAACGCGATCTACGCGAACATAGCCAAGTCCCGTCATTTTTCTTAGGAAGCTGTCTATCGGCAGAACATCGCCTACACTAATCGTAATTTTCGCTTCTGCCATAACGCCGCGTACAGGCAAATAGCGCCGCACACCGGAAAAGGGGACGACAACAATCCCGCGGAAGCCTTCGGACAGCTTGATCAGCACGTCCATTCGCTGTGCCAGCGTCTCAGGACTCGAGATCGCCGATTCGGCAGCTACAAGCTCATTGGCGGGATAGAGCAGCACAGTATCCGAAGAGAAGCATTCCTGAAGATCCTCTGCGATTTTCTGCGCTGAAAACATATTATGTGTCACGACTAGCATCGGACGGTCAATCTCTTCTTTCACTGCGGCCATCAGCACTTGTCTGGATGAGCCAGCAAGCCCTGATACCATCTGCTCGCGCATTCCTGAACGGATTCCGGCTATTATGGACTGCACATCCGGATCAGCCGCAAAAGCCTGTATTAACGCTTTCAATCGTCTCGGCACCCCATTTCTATAAACAGACCACTTATAAACTCTTAAATTAATTTCAAGCAAAACCGCCCACCTAAAAAGGTGAGCTCAGCGCTTTGCATGTATGAATCGCTATCATCGAAAAGAAGCCTCAGCCAGCCGCCAAGGCCTTACTATACTTGTGAGCTAAACCTGTTCCAACCACTTCCAAGCCACCTTCAAGCTACTGCAACGGGCTCGCGATCAAGTTCAGCTCAGGATTCGCCTCCAGCGCTTCCCGGCAATAATCGCAAATTACCTTAACCGTCACGTCTCCGTGCTGGTCATACGTAATTATATCGCTGCGCTCTTCAAGGGTCAAGAAATCGAACCCCAGCTGCTGCTCGGTAATTCCGTCCCCGCCTGCAATCGTCCCTATAGGCGTACGGCAGTGTTTGCAAATATAGTTTACAGCCATATGTATGCCTCCTGAAGAATCGTTATACCCTTCAGTATGCCCGGCTTTACCCTATTTTACGCATTTTTCCCCAAGCTAGCGATTAAACTTCGCCATCGTTTCCTCGAACGACGCTTTCAGCGAGAACTCCGCCGCATCGCATGCTTGATCAATCATCGTTTTCAACTGCTCCTGCTCGCTTTTTGGAAAATTGGACAGCACATAGTCGGCAATGTTGCCGCCGGGCTGCGGACGTGTAATCCCCATGCGAATCCGGTCAAATGTCTGTGTGCCCAAATGCGCAATCAGCGATTTAATACCGTTATGCCCGCCTGGCCCGCCTTGGAATCGAAGACGGATACGCCCCACCTCCGTATCGAGATCATCGTAAACGACGAGCCCTTCGGTCACATCGGACTTAAAATAATCGATGAACGAACGCACCGATTCTCCTGATAAATTCATATACGTCATCGGCTTGATCAGCACAACCTTCGTTCCATTCACATTGCCCTCGCCAACCAGCGCCTTGCATTTGCTTTGCGTCACTTGGATGCCCCAACGCCGTGCAAGCTCATCAATAACCATAAATCCAACGTTGTGCCTCGTTCCCTGATATTGCGATCCAGGGTTGCCGAGTCCCACAATCCATTTCATAGCGGTCTTTCACTCCTTGCTGTCTCGATCCTTATCGATTGTTATGTTCTCCATTTTACCTTATTTTCCTTCATTGCGGGCAATATATTGCAGCAGATGACCGAAATTATCGATAATGCTGCGCCCCTCTTTTACGAAAAATGTTCCACGTGAAAAAAGCCTGACCGCCAGCGGGATCATCCCAGCGGGCCATCAGGCGTTTCAAAGGTTGATTGCTTAAGCCTATTTAATTCCATTTCGATGAACAAACCTTTCATAAACTAGATCATATCACGCTACTACTGCAACCTAATCCTCCCCAACAACGTCCATAAAACATGGAAAATAATCATTCCATATTCAACCATACTAGCTATAAGAGAGGAAATAGGCCTATGCGATTATTTCGTGCATTATGGATGTTTGCCATCATCACCAGCCTGATTACAGGCACGGTTTCTGCCAGCAGTGCGGATGACACAGTCTCGCAAAAGGAGACGAAACCAGCGGCTGATGCCCGCAATTATTTGTATTTGATCAAGAAGGATGGCAAATACGGCTACATTAATCAAAGCGGGAAAATCGTCATTAAGCCCGTATACGACGGCGGTTCACGCTCCTTCTCCTTAAAGCCGAATGAACCAGTCCAAGTTACTGACAATAAACAGAAGACGATCATCTATTTTTCGGCTGAAGGAACGAAGCTGTTTGAATGCCCTCAGACGCGCTGCGTTGGCATTATGCAGAACGAGCGGGTCATCTACACAGAGAAAGTTGAGGGAGCAGATGGAAAGCTGCAGAAGAGGTATGGTTATTTGAATGCCAAGGGGGAAAAGGTGACCGAGCCTATTTTTCATAAAGCCCGTGAATTTTCCGAAGGGCTCGCCATCGTGACGATGGGCAAAGGCAGCGGCTACATTAATACAGAGGGCAAGCTCGTCATCCCTTATCAGTTCAGTAGTGCGACTAACTTTTCAGATGGCATGGCCGTAGTCGGATATTTGAAAAAAAGCAAGGATGGCGTGACCATCAAATACGGATTTATTGATAAAACCGGAAAGGTCGTTATTCCTGCGCGCTTCTACTATGCCGATTCGTTTACAGACGGCGCTGCACGCGTGTCTTCTGGAGACACCTACGGCTTTATTAACAAGAGCGGCGAGTTTCTGTTCGAGCCCAATTACACCGCTGTTCAGCCTTTCTCAGAGGGTCTTGCCTACGTGGAACGCAATGGCAAATCCTTTTTCGTCGATAAACAAGGAAAAAGAGCAACCATGAACGTGAGTTCCAGCGGCCCTTTCTCAAACGGACTAGCCCCTGTTCAAGCAGGCTCATCCTTTGGCTATATCAATCCACAAGGTGCTTATGCGATCAAACCTACGGCTGCATATAGCTATGCCGAGCCGTTTCGGGGAGAGCTGGCTGTCGTCGAGCTCCGCGAAAATGCTAAAACGAAGACGCCCGCTATGAAAGCCTACATCAATAAAACAGGCGCAATCGTTTGGAACAATATTGAAGACGAAAAATGGCAGAGTTAGCTTCCTTTTTCACCCGCATGACCGTTATGCACAAAATAGTCCTGGGCTTCCATCCACTGGCGCGCCACAAAATCACGGCCCCGGACACGCACGCCCTGCTCGTATACTTCTATATAATAGCCCTGGCTGCCGGCCTTATGCGCATCCTCATCCGTCCACAAATAGGCGACGGACGCTGCGTTGAACATGGTCGCGATCTCGCCTTGCCCATCAAACACCGTATGCGGCGCACCCAGTTCCCAGTGGGTGTGCCCGGTGAATAATATCACCTGCGGCCAGCTGGCCAGCACCGCGCGCAGCTCTTCGTCCTGATTCACGCCGTACCACTCCTGCTCCTCCAGCGAGCCGGCAACTGTATTTTTCAGCGGCTGATGAAGAAATAGGAACACGGGACGCGAATCCCCGCGGTGCTCCTCCAGCTTCTCTGCAAGCCACGCCAGCTGCGTGCTGGACAGCTCCGCATTTTTAGCCGTCTGAAGCTCAGAACCTAGAAAAATAAAATGGCTGCCGCCTATCCAGCGGTCATAATAAACAGCAGTCATCCCTGTAAAATGCTTGAAGCTGCCGAGCTCCTGCCCTTGCTCCCAATCCTTCCAAGTGTCATGGTTGCCGATTGTATACAGCATAGGTGGAAGCTCGCCCTGCTGCTTAACACGCTCGACAATCGCTGAAAACTGCGCATATTCCGCTTCATCTCCATGATCCGTAATATCTCCGGCATGCATAATGCCAGCGCTGCCCGAAGCAGCCGCCAGTTGTTGAATATCCAGCAGCGCCCGCTCAAAATGCTGATTATGCACATGGCTCGGGTCAACCGTAACATGCGTATCCGTAATGACTTGAAAAAACATCAGCGGCTCGCTGAAGCTGGGCGCCGTCTCTTTTTCACACCACAAACTAACCTTCTTCATGGTCAAAACTCCTTTTGCTGATGTTGCCGCCTATGCTGTTTTTGCTGTTTTTGCTGTTTTTGCTGTTTTTGCTGCTTTTGCTGCTTTTGCTGCTTTTACTGCTTTTACTGCCTTACTCCCTTAGCCGCTTCGCTGCTCTAACTCCGTTAATTCCCTCTAACGGCTGCGCCATGCGCGCTAATGCTCATGTTCAGCCCAACTACCCCGATAACGATGACTCCGACCCATAGCAGAGCTGAAAGCGGGATTCGCTCGCCGAACCAGATATATCCCGCTCCTGTAATGAGCGTAATGCCTATGCCTGACCATACCGCATACGCAACGCTTACATGCATATAACGCAGGGCGAAGTTCAGGCACGTAAAGCTGCTTCCATAAAAAATAAACATAGCAATCGACGGAACCACACGCGTAAAGCTCGCCGAAAGTTTCATAGATATTGTTCCTGACAATTCCAGCACAATCGCCAGTGCCAGCCATAGATAACCCAATGTTTACTCACCCTTCAGTATGAGCTTCCTCCACAGCAAGCTGCGAATAGGAAGCAATAATGACATCCGCCGAGGGAAGCACGCTCGCGGCCTGATTCGCTATGCCAATACAAAGTGCCGCTCCCGCCGCCTGCCCCATTCGCATATCGCCATCGGTATCGCCAATAATAGCGATCGACGATGGGGCAACGCCAAGCTCCTGGCAAGCCAGCTCCAGCATATCGGGATACGGCTTGCTGCGCGGTACGAGATCCGCTCCTACGATGACGGAGAAATGGGGCAGCAGCCCCATCCACTCCAAATGCTCGCGCGCCGCTTCGGTATCATCTGCCGTGACGATGCCGAGCTTCAGCCCCGCTTTCTTGCACTGCTCAATAAAAGGGACAACGCCCACAAGCGGGATGGCAGACTTACGCCTTTTCAGCTCCCTATCAGCCTCTTCCTTGCTTTCCCTGACTAGCTGCATCGACTCGCCCCAGGACAAGCCAAGCTTATAGCCTTGCAAGGCTGCAATGGCATACAAGTCATTCATCGTCCCCATCGCGAGCGGCCCGTTGCGGTCATACGCGCATACATTTCCCGCCGCATCCAGGCTGGTTCCCCAGAGGGAGGGGAATACCCCTTTCGGCAGCAGCAAGCCCTTAGCCGCGAGTCGCGCTGTATAACGGCTCGCCAACAGCTCGCTCCAATTCCCCCACATCGAGACAAAATCAATAATCGTTCCATCTTTATCAAAAAGAATGGCTTCAACGCCGCACGGCTTGCCGCCGTCAACCTTAAGGCCAGCAATGGTAGTCTGCTTCCCTTGAGCTTGCTTCTGGCTTCGCCACTGCTCTTGCTCCAATCCATCTTGTAGGGCTTGTAGAGCTTGTAGGGCTTCTGAATGAGCTGAATGTTCTGCCATCCCTTATTTGCCCTTCAACGCTTTATCCAGCTCACGCTGTGCGGTTTCCTTCGCCTGCTTCAGCGCCTTCTCTGCCGAAATGTTCTCGATTTGCACCTGATCAGCCGCTACAGTCAGTGCATCGTTGATTTTGCCGCCCGTCGGATCAAGGAATGGCTTCGAGCCGTGCGAAGCTTGCTGCAAAGGAATTTTGATTTGCGGATTTGTTTCGCTGAATGCCTTGAAAGCCGGATCATCCTGCGCGGACAAACGGACGGCAATGTAGCCTGTGTTCATCGACCAGGCAGCTGTATTCTCGCTTTTTGTAAAGAACGACAACCATTTAAAGGCCGCTTCCTTCTGCTCATCCTTCGCTTTGGCAGGAACGCCCGCCATAATGGCCTGTGCGACTGGCTTGCCTTCCCCTACCCCTTCCCAGCCGGGCTGCTGCATTGCGCCAACGATGCTGAAATCCAGATCGCCTTGGTCGCCGCTGGAGCCCGTGTAGCCTGCTGCTTGCCCCTTCATGACGTCGTCTATCGTTTTGTACCAGTATTCCCAGCCTTGTCCACCGGAGTGAATCGCCATCGTTTTATCTTCATGCAGCCATTTGCGGAATAAATCCCATGTCTCTATCCATTCCGGCGAATCGAATACGACTGTTTTGCCATCATCGCTTAAAATTTTACCGCCTTTGCTAAGTGCCGCATCAATCATATTGCCCGAGCCCCACATCGGCTCCCAGCCATAAAAGGTCGTTTTGCCGCCATCCTTCACAGCCATCGTTTCCGCCGCCTTCGCCAGGTCTTCCCAAGTCTTGATGTCCTCTGCCTTAATGCCCGCCTTCTCGAATGTGTCCAGACGGTAATACATCACTTGAGTCGTCCCATACATCGGCATAAAATACTGCTTGCCTGCTACTTGTCCTTGCTCCAGAAACGTTTGGATAAAATCTTCTTTCTTAAAATCCGGAGCAGCCGCGATATAGTCATCCAGCGGTTCAAAATACCCTTTAGCTGCCCAGTCCACATTGGAGGCCAACACCGCAGCAGGCGGCTGATTGGCGGCAATAGCGGCCTGAAGCTTTTGCTCCGTTTCGCTGTAATCCCCCTGCACAACGCCTTTAACGATAACTTCGCTTTGCGATTCATTGAATTTCTTAATGAGTGCTTCCACATTTTCGCCCAGCTTGCCGCCAAGGCCATACCAAAACTCGATCTGCACCGGCGCTTTCGGCGCCTCCGAAGCTGCTGCCGATTGCTGAGGCGCACTGCTGCTGCTCGCTCCACCCGTCTGCGTGCCTGCCGTCTGTCCACATGCGCTAAGCGTCACCATTGCAAGCGTGAGCGACATCGTGCCCGCCCATTTCATTGTTCTCAACATCGTCCATTCCTCCACTATTTATATTGTCGATTTCGTAAAGCTACCCCTTAATGCCTGAAGATAAGTTAACACTCTGCATAATCGTCCGCTGGGCGAACAGAAACAGCAGCAAGAGCGGGATAATCGTGAAGGAGCTTGCCGCCATAATGAGCGGCCATTTCAGCCCGTAAGCACCCCCTTCCACGAAGAAGCTGCGCAGTCCCGCCGATACGAGCTGGAGATCGGGATTTTTCGTAATGAGCATCGGCCAAAAATAGTTGTTGTACTGCGAGATAAACGTGATAAGTGCCAGTACTACGAACGAGGCGCGGGTCAGCGGCATCATAATCGTCCATAAAATCCGGCTGTGCGACGCGCCATCAATTTGCCCGGCCTCCACCATCTCATGCGACACTTGCAGAAACGCCTGCCTGATTAGAAAAATCGAGAAGACGCTGACCGCGTTTGATAGAATCAGGCCCGCATACGAATCCAGCAAATAAAGCTTGGACAAAATCATATAGCTGGGCAAATACACCGCTGTGCTTGGAATCATGTAACCGAGCATAATGATGCCGGTCAAAAAACCTTTCAACCGAAATTTCATATGGGTCAAGGCGTAAGCCATCATAGCTGAATTTATAATTTGCAAAAGAACGATGGCGCCCGCAACGATTACGCTGTTGGCTATATATTGACCGAACGGCGCGGCCAGCCACGCCTCCACATAGTTGCTCCATAGCGGCAGCTCCGGCCATAATGTCGGCGGAAACTGCCAAATCTCATCATTTGTCTTCAGCGCGCTCGTCATCATCCAATAGAATGGAAATGCCATCGCGAGCGCAATAGCCAGCAGGCTAATATGCCGCAGTGCCAGCCCTGCCTGGTAAACACCCTTCATAACTCCAAATTCCTCCCTTTTAGCTAGTTGTAATGCACCATTTTGCGGCTGACCGAGAAGGACAGCACGGACAACAGAACACAGATTGCGATCATAACGATGGAAATCGATGATGCTTCGCCAACCTGGAACGATTCGAAGGCCGATTGGTAATACAAATACAGCAGCGTACGCGTAGAGCCTGATGGACCGCCTTGCGTCAGTACATTAATGGAATCGTAAGCTTGCAGCGCTTCAATCGTCTGTACAACGAACAGGAAGAACGTCGTTGGCGAGATAAGCGGCAGCGTTACGTGCAGAAATTTTTGAATCGCACCCGCTCCATCGAGCCCCGCCGCCTCCAGCATATCTGTCGGCACGCTTCGCAGCGCTACAATGTAGAAGATCATCGCCCATCCGACCGATTTCCAGATGCCCACTAGCAGCACCCCAACCAAAGCCCATTTGGGATCTTGCAGCCAGCCAATGGCCGGAAGACCTATTGCCCCTAAAATCGTATTTCCAAGCCCCACTTTAGGCTCTAAAATCCAAGACCATACAATTGAAACGGCAACCGTTGGCGTTACCCATGGCGCGAATACGAGAGTTCGGTATAGAGCGGAGCCTTTAAGCGAGCGTCCGAGCAGCAGCGCCAGCCCCAGCCCGCCTGCCATAATAGGCAGCACGCTGCCAAGACAGAATAGAAGCGTCACCTTCAGCGACTGGTAGAAGGCGGGATTTTGCAGCAAATACACATAATTGTCCAAGCCGACGAACAGCTTGTCCGGACTCATAAAGTCCCATTCCACGAAGCTCAGATAAAAGACATAGGCCAGCGGTGCCAGCCAGAACACCGTAATCGGAATCATCGCCGGCAGCGTAAACAGCACTGCTTTTATCTCATTCAACCATCCTGTCCGTTTCAACACTCAAACTCTCCATTCAATAAAAATTTAATTAATGACCAAATGACCCGTTTTACCGAAATGAAAATCTATAAATTCAAAATTTATTGTATACTCATTATGTCGCAGAACTATTAACGCATCGTCATCACCAGCTTAATTTATTGTAAAGTTACAAATATAAAGCTGGATTTTTAAGAATTCGCTATAATATGGGCAAGAGGCAGACGGGAGAAATGGAGGATGGTTATGCCAGACCATACGGAGGAGCAGGAGACGCAGCGGCTTGCCTTGCGCCAAACGATGATTGACGCAATCGCCCAAACGATGAATTTATACGGGGCGAATTATTCGTTCGGACAATTATATGGCATTATGTTTTTCGAGGATAAACCGATGACACTTGACGAGATGAAGGCGCATATGAATATGAGCAAAAGCAATATGAGCTATGCGGTGCGCTCGTTAATGTCGTCGCAAATGATTATGAAGCTGCCGGAGAAGCGGGAGCGGCAGGACCTGTATCAGGCGGAGACCGATTTTTTCAAAACGTTCCAAAACTTTTTCACCTCCAAGCTTCAGCACGAAGTGGATGTCATGACGGAAGCGGCCGAATCGACTATTCCGCTGCTCAGCGAGCTGATTCTGGATATGAAGACGAGCGAGGAGGAGCGTATGCGCTGCCTGGAGGATTTGCAGAAGCTGCGGCATGCCGTGCAATATTACGCTTGGCTCCAGCAATTCGTGGACCAATTGAAGGCGGGAGCCTTTTTCGAAAAAAGCACCTAAGCATGGCCGGCTTCGCAAGGTTAGAAGGTTAGCGTCGAGAGGCGCTTCCATCCATTGACGATTGAAGGAAACTCACATATCAGGCAAACAAAAAGCGGCCCCATGCAAATGCATGGAGCCGTTTTTATCGTATGGAAACGTTTCTTTGACACCTATATAATGATCCAGCAGAAGCTGCCAGTCACGCTTGCCCTTCGAGCTACTAGCTAAGAACCACGTGCTTGCAAGCTACGAGCTGCTGCCAACCTCTTTCGCATCCTCGGAGCGTATCTCGTGAGCAAACGACTCGGCTGCCGCTTCCTCCGCTTCCTCCTCGGAAATTTCCTTCTGAGGAGCCAGCACAGTCACAACGACCTGCTCGGGATCGGACTTCACTTCTACACCGCTTGGCACCACGATATCGCTGACGAGCAGGTTGCTGCCCATCTCCAAATCCGCCACGTTCAGCTCAATGGAATCCGGAATGCTGCCTGGCAAGCACTGCACCTCAAGCTCATGGAGCATCACCTGCAGGATTCCGCCTTCCTTCACCCCGTTCGCTTCACCGAGGAAGTCGATACGAACCTGCGTCTTCACTTCTTCATTCATGTTAATTTGATGAAAATCCACATGCAGCACTTGGCGCGATACCGGATCACGCTGTACATCCGTTATCATAACTGGCTTTTTGCCATGGGATGGAATATTCAGTTCCAGTACGGCCTTTGGATGCGAACGGAGCAAAGCCAGCAATTCTTTCTCTTCAAGCAAAACAGATGTGGATTGGGACAGCTGTTTGCCATATACGACGGCAGGCACTTTGCCCCGCTGTCTCAGGGAGCGCAGCTCACCGTTTGTAAGAGCAGTTCTTGTTTCGGCAATCATCGAGTTAGACATCATGGAAACCTCCTAGAAAAGTGATATTCCATATAGCTTTACCCTAATGAGCCAAAAAATAAACAAACTTAAACGGCGCTGCCTTTTTTGAGGCCGCTGGAATTTTATAAAAATCAGCCCTTTTTGCTTTTTTCCTTCTTCGCTTTTGCACGAGTACGAATCTTCTCGGCATAGCCTTCCTTATTCTCCTGACGGGCACGCGCAACCGCCAGATCACCTGCCGGCACATCCTTTGTAATCGTCGAGCCAGCAACGACAAAAGCGCCGTCGCCAATCTTCACAGGAGCAATCAAATTGACGTTGCTGCCAACAAACGCGCCATCGCCGATTTCCGTTACCGACTTATTGAAGCCGTCGTAATTAACCGTAATCGCGCCGCAGCCGATATTCACGTCTTTACCGACTACCGCATCGCCTACATAGCTCAAATGCGATACCTTGCTGCCGTCGCCAAGCGTAGCATTTTTCAGCTCGACAAAATCGCCGATTTTGCAGTCTTCGCCCAGCTTGGAGCCGGGACGCAAATTCGCATATGGCCCAACCGAGCTTTTATTGCCGACTTCGGATTCGGCGATTACCGAATATTTTACGCTGACGCCGTCTCCGATGACCGAATCCTGAATATCCGCATTAGGCCCAATGATGCAATCCTCGCCAATGACTGTGGAGCCGCGCAGCACCGTTCCTGGGTATATCACTGTATCTGCACCGATTTGCACATCTGCTTCTATATAAGTCGAGGCTGTATCTATAATCGTAACACCTTCAATTAAATGCTTGCGGTTAATGCGCGCGCGCATCAAGCCTTCCGCCTCGGCAAGCGCCACGCGGTCATTGATGCCAATCGCTTCCGCCGTATCTTCTGTGCAATAGCCTTGAACGGACTCGCCTGCTTGGCGGAAAATGCCAATGACATCGGTCAAATAAAATTCGCCTTGCGCATTATTGCTTGTTACCTTGGCAAGCGCCTCGAACAGCTTGCGGTTATCGAACACATACGTACCCGTGTTGATTTCCTTCGTCGCTGCTTCCTCTGGCGTGCAGTCCTTCTGCTCGACGATTCTCTCTACCTCGCCGCTCTCGCCGCGAATAATCCGGCCATAGCCAGTCGGATCAGCGAAAGAAGCCGTCAGTACCGTTGCTGCCGCTCCGCTCGACTGCTGCAAAGCCAGCATCGCCTGGATCGTCTCTGCACGCACAAGCGGCGTATCGCCGCAAATAACGATCGTCTTGCCGTCTTCCGCGCCAATCAGCGCCTCAGCTTGGCGTACCGCATGGCCCGTACCGAGCTGCTGCTCCTGCAGCACATATTCTGCCTGCTCACCCAAATAAGCTTTAACGGTTTCCGCGCCATGGCCGACGATGACAACCGTCCGCTCGCTAGCTGCCTGTTTCACCGTGTCCAGCACATGGCCTACCATCGGCTTGCCGCATACGTGGTGGAGCACTTTATATCGTTTGGATTTCATCCGCTTGCCTTGACCTGCTGCAAGCACAATCGCCATTACTTTCAATTGCTATTCCTCCCAAGTTAAAAGTCCAGTAAGCACAAGCGCCTTCATGCATGAAAGCGGCTTTTCTCTACTAGGCTCTAAATCTTTGTTGTCCTATTATATATACGGTCTGCCGCATCGATCTATCTACAAGAATATATCCCATCTTGGGCAAAAAGAAAAGGGAGCCCCCTTGGCCCCCTTATCCCCTCATGCAGATACTGATTTTTGCCCTCTAACGAAGCTGCTATTAAGCACCCTCTTCAATGGCCACTTCTTCTTCCGTTGCAGCGCGCTCGTACTCAGCGAGTACGGCAGCTTGAATTTTCTCCCGAGTGGTCGAAGAAATCGGATGAGCGATATCTCGGAATTCTCCATCGGGGGTACGCTTGCTCGGCATTGCAACAAACATTCCATTGTTTCCGTCGATCACACGGATATCGTGAACGACGAATTCGTTGTCAATCGTGATGGAAGCAATAGCCTTCATGCGACCTTCCGAATTGACACGGCGGAGTCTTACATCAGTAATTTGCACTTGTGTTCACCACCTTTGCCTATCTGGGACTTGGTGTAATATTCCACATTTTTGTGCCAATTCCTTCTCCTATTTTGGAAAAAACATGCATATTTTTAAAAAAATTTTCTATTTGAATTTTATTTGACTCTATTCGACAGGAATCGCTGCAATCACTTCAATTTCGACAAGCACATCCTTCGGAAGCCTTGCCACCTCTACTGCCGAACGTGCTGGTTTGTGGTCGCCAAAGTAAGAAGCGTACACTTCATTCATCGCTACAAACTGGTCCATGTCCTTCATAAAGACGGTTGCCTTCACTACATTTTGCAGGGTTGCTCCCGCTTCGGCAAGTACAGCCTCCAGGTTGCGAAATACTTGGTTCGCCTGCACCGTGATATCGCCCGTCACAAGCTCGCCGGCTGCATTAAGCGGAATTTGTCCCGATGTAAAAAGAAGTCCTCCAAGCTGAATCGCTTGCGAATAAGGTCCGATAGCGGCAGGCGCCTTATCTGTTGCAATAACCTTTGGTTCTAAATGCTGTGACATCATTTATTCCAACCCTTCTTTAGTTATAATCGTCGTTATTCCGTGCGAAAATAATTGCCCGGAATGACCGTCGTCTGCTTGGTCTTCAAATCCACGGCCGTCAGCTTGGCTAACGACACATAATCTTCTAATAAACGCTCTTCGAGCTCCACCTCGCCCGATTCTACAAAGACGCCAACGCCGGCAACGGTCGCTTTGAATTCAAAGAGCAGATCCATCATCCCTTGAATGGTGCCGCCTGCTTTCATGAAGTCATCAATAATAAGCACGCGGGACTGTTCCTTAAGCGCCCGCCTTGCAAGCGACATCGTCTGAATGCGCTTATTCGAGCCAGAGACGTAATTGATGCTGACCGCAGAGCCTTCCGTCACCTTATTGTCCCGGCGTACGATAACGACGGGTAGGTTCAGGCAGGCAGCTGTTGCATAAGCGAGCGGTATGCCCTTCGTTTCTACCGTCATAATGACATCAATCTTCCTCGCGGCAAAAGCGGTCGCGAACATGCGGCCAATATCGGCTAGCAGCTCAGGCTGGCCAAGCATGTCCGTCATATACAAATAACCGCCGGGGAGCACCCGTTCTGGCTGCTCCAGCTGACGGCAAATATTATTCATAATGTCGAGTGCATCCGAGGCATGCATCTTCGGTGCGAATTTTACGCCGCCTGCGGCGCCCGCAAGGGTATTCAGCTCGCCAATGCCCTCTTCCTCAAATACTTCTTTAATGATCGCCAGATCCTCGCTAATGGATGATTTGGCTGACTGATAGCGGTCCGCAAAAGCTGTTAGCGAGATTAACGTATGTGGGCGACTTAGCAGGTATTGCGTCATCTCTACCAGTCTTGCGCTGCGTTTTAACTTTTTCAAGGAATTCTCCCCCTGCTAAAATCCGAATATTATAATGTTAATATAACATTTTTATACGGATTTAATCAAGGGAAACGTCACTTTTATGTTAGCATTCTTACCACGTAAACTTCCTTGCAAAAGCCACGCAGCCCATTATATATGCGCGGGAGCTTTCCTTCTTTGGAAACGAGCCCGAATACTGTAGGTCCACTGCCTGACATTAACACGCCATCAGCTCCAAGACGAATCATGCTCTCCTTGAGCTGGCGCACCTCCGGGTACAGATCAAGCGTGACCGATTCCAGCACATTGCCTAATCCCCCGCACACATCGGCGAAGGAGCCGCGCTGAATCGCTGACACCATGTCAGCGGCAGACGGATGCTGGCCAATGCCCGCTACCCGAAACTTGCCGTATACATCTGCGGTGGAAACATTGATTGGCGGCTTCGCAAGGACGACCCAGCATTGCGGCGGGCTTTCGATCGGCTCCAGCCGCTCGCCGCGTCCGGTAGCAATGGCAGTACCGCCCGTTACGCAGAACGGGACGTCGGAGCCCAGCTCCGCTCCAAGCGTGCACAGCTCCTCCTCGGGAATGTTCAGCCCCCACAGCCTGTTCAGCCCTCTAAGGGCTGCTGCCGCGTCGCTGCTGCCGCCGGCAAGGCCAGCGGCTACCGGAATCTTTTTGTCCAAATGAATATATACACCTTTACGCACATCATAGCGGTCTTTAATAAGACGTGCCGCTTGAAACGCCAGGTTTTTCTCATCTAAAGGTATGTAGCCGGCCTGGCTCGATATAATAATCGTGTCGCGCGGCAGCTCCTGCATTTCAAGGCGGTCTGCAAGGTCTACCATCGTCATAATCATCTCGACCTCGTGGAAGCCGTCCTCTCGCTTGCGAAGCACATCGAGCAATAAATTGATTTTAGCCGGAGCTTTTTCATAAATTTTCATCCTAAGCTCTCCCGTTCCTATCATTAACTTATCCAATATTATAGCAAACGGGCAGAAGAAAAGCTAAGAGTGCTGCCGCTTATGTAAAGAGCGGCGACTCTTAGCCGATTATTGCTGATTTTGCCTCGCATTACGGATGCCATGTTAAGGCCGATTGATTCCATTCGCTGCGGCCTGCTCTGCCATTTGGATCGCCCGCTTGACCATGTTGCCAGCGTCTTTGGCGCGAATGCCGCCCCAGCCTTCCTTTTGCACCGTATCATAAAAACCTAGATCCTTCGCCAGCTCATACTTTAGCTCCTCGGACATTACACTGCGTCTTCTGCGGCTCATGCGTGAGATCCTCCCTTGCTGCTGAATTGGTTATGCCCCCTTAGTATGCGACAATCCAGCAGCCCTATACGCATGAGCGCCCATCGACCGATTCCAGCTTAGAAAATGAAAAAAAACGCGAAGAACTGTCGTCTCCGCGTTTAGTATAGCCTGTCGGCATCTATAGATCTGATGTTATGTCTGGGTAATTCGGACTTGACCTTCATCATTGCATACGGTCACTTCCACCGACTCCGTCAGTATATCCGCATAACTGTAGGAAACACGCTTGAATGACTGCGATTCCTGATCCAGTTTAACAATGAAAACAGAAGGGTAGGTTTCTTCCAACACACCGGTGCGCTCAACGGTCTTACGACGACCGCCATTTGCTCGCAGACGAATCTTGGAGCCCACATGAGCTTCCAAATTGCGTTTTATATCCAGTAGGGCATTTTTTGCCATTGTCCACTACCACCTCTTTCCTTGTCCATTATAACAAAATGGAGAGGGGTTGTCAAACAAAGCAAAATATTATATCAGTCAACTTATTTAATTGTCAACGGTGTTTTCATCCATTTTTATCATTCCATGAATAATTTATCGAAAAATTATAAAATCAATGAAGCCGAGAACTGTTGCGAGTCTCAACTGCACTCGGCCGTTTGTTAAGAAATGCTTTGCAAGGATGACTCGACTGCCTTAATTTTAGGCTTTGGCAAACCAATGCGGTACCTTCCCAGCGTCTCAATGCCGCCTACGCCATCAATGCCACTGATGGTGCCATGAATGACATCAGCCAGGTTAATTGTATCTCGTATGGACGTATAGCTTGCTTTGATTGCAATGTATACCGGGTCTAACGCATGAATCAAAATTCTCCCGGGCGAGCTTGCGAAGTTCGAGCCGGCTTGCAGCAGCGCCTCAAAATGCGACTGGCACGCTCCCGCAATGACGACAAGGCCGTCGCGGTTCTTCTCATACTCCCGTGCTACGCGGACCGCATTATAGAAGCTCTGCGAGTTTTTATAGCTGCTTAGGCTGTGCAGATCGGCTTCCAGCCTTGTTTTTAGCACTCCGTCATGTCCCGTAATGACCACAATGTCCGGCTTCACTTGAGGCAGCAGACGGTAAAGCAAATCAGCCATCTGTGATTCATGCGCATGCACGCCATGTGCCGGTACGTTCATCGTCTGGTACAGCTGCATGCTTTTACGCAAATAATTGCCGTCACCGTCCAAATGCAGCACTTTGCCGGGCACCTCGAAGAAAGGCTGGCTTTGTGGCATCGCATGCCGAATATCCGCCTTCACCTGAACGGCCATTTGCTCATGTTGCTGACGTATGCGGCTGAGCGAGTCGTTTACTTTTACTCGAACCAGTTGCGTAGCTTTTTCTTTTTTTGGATCGCGAACAACCGATAAATCAGGAATCGGTGCATCCGCAAGCAATCGGTAATCCGTGCCTTTCAACAGGGCATGATGCGTTCGAACAGCTTCTACGCGGAATAGCACGTCACCGCCATACGATTTGCGGACGACCAGCTCCCCTTGCTCCATAGGTAAATCACCTCTTCGTCTATCCTATGGGCATAAGGCGTGTAGTGTGCGCAAAAAACAAACGGGCGCCCCGAGGCTATTGCCCGGCGGCGCCCATCTTTATTTAGCCTTTCCAGCCCACTTCCAAAAATGCGCGGCTGATCTTGGCGAATTCCTCCAGCGACAATGTTTCACCCCGCCGCGCAGGATCGATCGCAAGCCCCTGCAGCAGCGTTGTAAGGGCCTCCCGCTGTTCTTTGCCCACAAGCGCCGTCAAATTGTTGTAGAGCGTCTTGCGGCGCTGTGCGAAGCTGGCCTGCACGACGCGGAAGAAATGCGCCTCGTCGGGCACATCAACAGCCGGCTTGTCCCGCAGCGCAAGCTTAATGACAGCTGAATCCACATTCGGCTGTGGAATAAACACCGTATGCGGAACGGTGCAGACGAGCTTTGGCTCGCAATAATATTGCACAGCCACGCTCAGGCTGCCATATTCCTTGCCGCCTGGCTTTGCTGCCATCCGCTGCGCGACTTCCTTCTGGATCATGACGACGATGTTTTCCAGCGGCAGGCGCTCTTCCAGCAGCTTCATCAAAATCGGCGTCGTCACATAGTAAGGAAGGTTCGCCACGACGCTAACGCCCGTTACGCCGCTGAAGCGCTCTTCGAACAGCTGCTTCAGGTCGAGCTTAAGCACATCGCCGTGCACAATGCCCACATTCGCTTCGCCTTCGAAAATATCATGCAAAATCGGAATGAGCCGATTGTCGATTTCAACAGCCGTTACCGTTCCCGCAACTGCAGCAAGGCGCTGCGTCAATGCTCCGATACCAGGGCCGATCTCAAGCGCGCCTTTTGTCTCGTCAAGCTCAGCTGCGCTGACAATATTGTTTAAAATATTTTGGTCGATGAGAAAGTTTTGTCCCAAGCTCTTCTTAAAGGAGAACCCGTACTTCGCAATAATTTCCTTTGTTCGTTTAGGCGTAGCTACCTCTGCGGCCTTAACTGCGCCTTTATTCAAGCTTTGTTGCTCCGTCATACGCCTTCGTCACCCCTGTTCCTGTTGTTCCATGGCTTGCAGCGCCTTCTCAAACTCTTCGCGCGTAATGCAGAAGCTCGTGCAGCGCTTGTAGAACTGCTTCCCGTTCGCATAGCCGATCCCCAGCAGCTTGCCCATAACCAGCCGCCGCTTTGCCGCTTCTTCATGCACAATTAAGCCAGCTGCCATCAGATCGTCCCATGTAATGGCCCCGACGCTCTCAGCCGTTTCTGTACGCAGCTCCGAGAGCGCCTGCCTAATCGCATCAGGCGCCGCATTCTCAATGCCGATATCCCCTTTATAGGAAGCCAGCTCCTGCGGTAAAAAAGCATGCTTGCAGCCCGGCACGCGCTGAGCGACAATTTTACGAATACGCTCTCCCGCATGATCCGGATCTGTAAATATAATAACGCCACGGCGCTCCTGTGCCAGCGCGATGCGCCGCAGCACATCCTCGCCAATGGCCGATCCATTCGTCTCAATCGTATCGGCTTCAACGGCCCGCTTAATCGCTACCGTATCCTCTTTGCCTTCTACTACAATCATTTCCTTGATCACATCGAACAATCCTTTCACAAAGGGAAACTTATCTTGGATATTCGTTCAAGCGTAAACGGCTGTCGCCGTCCTTTGGCGGCAAAGCTGCCGTTTCGCGGTGAAATATAAGCTGATTATAAATGTGAAACTTATCAATCTTATATTTCAGAAAAAATGGGCGATTGCTGCAACAACAACCCGCTCATTCACGTCTGTTTTATTATAACCCCAATTGGCCATTCAAGCGAATCTGACGCAAACAAAAAGAAGAGGCAAGGCCTCTTCCGCATCCTGTCATATTTAGCTTATGATTGCGATAAACTAGAGCACAATCCATAAAGAACTGCCACTAATTAGCTAAGCGATGGCTTGTTAGGACCAATCACATAAACGGTAAATCCTTTTTTCTTACCAAATTTATTAGCTTGCTTCTCACTGTCAAAATAAACATCGATCTTATTGCCCTTGATCGCACTTCCGGTATCTTCAGCACGGCGGAAACCAATGCCCTCGATATACACCCACCAACCGAGTGGAATGATATCCGGGTCAACGGCAATTGTCCGTCCTTCCGATACTTTAGCGCCAGAGGCCGTAATTCCGTAGTCCGGGTGCCCTTCGCTCTTGCCCGTTGATGCTAAGCCAGCTGAATAGGCCGTCAATGTGACGTTGCTGAGCACTTTTTTGGATGTGAGCGTTGTGCCGTCTACCGTTACATTGTTGCTGGTTGTCGCTGTCGACAGCACAGTAACTTTAGGCTCCGGCTTTTTCGTACCGACTGCAACGACCTGATTGACCGCAACCGTTTCGACTACCTTGTCTACCACTTTCTTGGAGACAAGTACGCCATCTTCAAACTGCTTCTCAATTTTGATCGTTACGACGCCTTCTTTGCCCGTCTGCACAACCTTCTCCTTGCCTACTTCCAGGTTCGGATCTTCCTTCTTCACAATGGTGAACGGTGTTGGGCTGGACGACTTGCCTAGCTTCGTATCGACGCGAATGACTGTTACGGTCATATCCGCGCTGACGCCCGAGCCAAGCGAAGGTAATACTTTATCATCATCTTCAACAGGAATATTTAATTTCTTTATCGCTGCCTGCACGGTTTTCTCTGTCGTGTACACCGTTGATGTTTTGCCATCAGCTTTTACAAGTAGCGGTACCGCATGCTTAATTTCAAAGCGGTCCCCATCCTTTACTGCCGTATTCAGAGGTACAGATACCTCGTCATGCGGGCCAATTGTAATAGCTTGTTCATCCAGTAGGCGTTGCAGGACCCATTGTTTCGTTGAAACAACGGTTTCTTGTCCATTCACTACTACGGATACGCTTTTGTCAGCCGATCCGTACAACAACACCAAAAACATGAAAGTCATAGCGATTGAGATCGTAGTACTCAAAAGAATCAAACGCAAGTTTTCACGCTTCCATCGCAATGCGAAAGACATGCTGGATGATCGTTTCCCATGGGTCTCACTTGATTGAATAATGCCCACTTCATCGGTCCTCCTTCATAGCCCCGCCGTCGAATTACGCATGATACCATTGACGCGACTATAGTATATTGGCGTGCTTCTAGCACGCTCCAGTATATTTCCTCTGCAACCTCCTAGATTTACCCTATGACGACGGTTTACCCAATATTCAAAAATAAAAAGAAAGCCCGTCGACAGAGGATCTGTTTCGTGGCTTCCCGGGAACGTCAAAATAGACTATTCAGGAATGGTGGATGCACGAGGTTGATCACTCTCTATAAACGCTTACGAGGTTAGCTGTCGGGTTCGGGCAAGAGAGCTGCCCTATCGTCGGAAGAATGCTCATGGCAATCCCCGCCAAATTCACCCCTAGAAGAAATTCAGGTGCGCGTGCAATGTGATCCGCAAATTCCTCACAGCATCGTGCATGGTTCCCCCGCTCTCCAAAGTTCGAAGATTAAGCGCAAACTGGAAATCCAATACAAAAATTTAAAGCTCTGAAATGAATCATACCTTCATCGGAGCCTAATTGTAAAGATCAGATAAAAACCGATTTAAGCGAAATTTTAGGATATTTACGGAAAAGAGAGTCTATTTCAGCATGAAAAATTAGTTTTATCGCCGTAAAGGTCACTTATTCTCGTTTTTATAGCCGTTTTTACACAATTCCGAAACATTTTTTACCGTTTTCGGTCGTTAAATTGGCGATTTCGGCCACCGATTTTCCTAATATTTCTGCTGCGGCTTCCGCAACGAGCGACACATAAGACGTCTCATTTCGTTTCCCTCGGAATGGATGAGGGGTCAAATATGGGGCATCCGTTTCGATCAAAATTCGGTCACTCGGAACCATCGCAAGCACCTCTTTTGGCACCCTTGCATTTTTGAATGTAAGCGGTCCCCCGAACGATATATAGAAGTTCATATCGAGGCATTTTTGAGCCGTTTCTGGACTGCCGGAAAAGCAATGCATAATGCCGCCAACCTCAGAAGCATTTTCCTCCTTCAGCAGCTTGACAATATCCTCATGGGCATCGCGATTATGAATAATAATTGGTTTTTTCAACTTCTTGGCTAAGCGAATTTGCTCGCGAAATACGCGATGCTGGACGTCTTTTGGGGACGTATCCCAATGGTAATCCAGTCCGATTTCGCCAATGGCTACCACTTTAGGATGAGAGCAAAGCTCTTCAATCCATCCCAGATCCTCCGGCAGCATATCGATGCTGTCAACGGGGTGCCAGCCAACTGCTGCATATATAAAATCATATTTTTCTGCCAGCGCAAGTGTTGTTGGAATCGTTTCCCGATTGAATCCAATATTAACCATTAAATCCACCCCTGCCGCACGCGCTCTTTCGATAACAGCTTCGCGGTCTTCGTCAAAATGCGGGGAGTCCAAATGGGTGTGTGTGTCGAATAAAGAAATCATAATTGAGCAAGCTCCTTCTATATTATAGTCTATGGTGAAACGGTCGAAAGCCGTCCTTTGGCGGCGCGTTTCAGTCCGAGAAATATAGAGAAAGTATGGCAAAATCATATACTTTCCTATATTTTAAATAACATTCGTACTTTATCGCTTAATTGATCAGCGGCAGCGCGCAGCTTCTCTTCCGGATAATACAAATGGGACTGGCCCTGATGAAGTCCAGTAATGGAACGAATGATGTCAGATTTCGTGGAAATTTCACTGACAGCCTCGTAGCTATCCATTAACAAAATCGGCGTCTTTTCTTCTTTTCCGCCTTTTTTCGTATCAGGCTGATACACATCATACGGTTGATCAAATGGAAAATCAATTTCCATATGGTAATCCGGGTTCAACCCGATCGCTGCAAATTGTTGTCTTACTTCATTAAAGAGGCCAATATCCGGTTTATCCAACATGATGTATTTATAGAGGCGACGCGTCAAAAAACGATCACATAGCTCCGCCAGCAGTTCATCGCCTTCGTCGCTCCATTCTATAAAGGCTGTCTGCAAATACGCCTCATCCAGCTTCAAATATTGTTTAACCCCAATTGTCCCGTCAAGCAGCCGTTTCAGCGGCTCCGGCATCCAACCAAATGTGTACCCACCCTCATAAAGCTCCTTCGCTCTGCGAAATATTTGTCTAAGGATGATTTCCGAGCTTCTCGTAACCGGATGGAAATAAATTTGCCAATACATTTGATAGCGGGACATCAAATAATGCTCTACGGCGTGCATGCCGCTTTCTTTAACAACAATCCTTCCATTAATAGGACGGAGCACACGCAGAATACGCTCCAGATCAAAGTTGCCATAATTGACCCCTGTGAAATAAGCATCCCTCAATAAATAGTCCATTCGGTCCGCATCAAGCTGACTGGAAATCAAGCCGCTAACAATTGGATTCGGATATGTCTTATTAATAACAGCAGTGACATGTTCAGGAAAGTCGTCTGCTACATTTCGTAGTATACGATTGACCTCGGTGTCCTCAAGCAAAATGCTGCAGGTCCACTGCTCGTGATGCGTATCGAATACTTGTTCCAGCGAATGGGAAAATGGCCCATGACCAACGTCATGCAGCAGTGCAGCGCAAAGCGCCAATAGCCGCTCCTCCTGCGGCCAGCCGGGAAAACCATTGCGTTCGAATTGGGAAATAATCTTTCTAGTAATTTCATACACGCCAAGAGAATGGGAGAATCGGCTATGCTCAGCGCCATGAAAAGTAAGATAAGACGTTCCGAGCTGCCGAATACGCCGTAATCTTTGAAACTCCTTCGTATTGATTAGATCCCATATCGTCTGATCCTGAACATAAATATATTTATGAACGGGGTCCTTAAAAACTTTCTCTTCCGATAGCTGTCGGTTCATTCAACAAATCAACTCCTTTTGTTCTCTGGTTCGACATAAAAAAGCAAAAAATATGTCGAAGAATGTCGCAAAACAGTTTCCAAAATGTCGAAGCTGTTGTATTCTATAGTAAGAGTAATATGACCTTACTATATAGTCAAACTCCCTTAGTAGCTGCAATTTTCTTCAATAATTTCAGTTGACTATTATGGGAAACGTTGGTATTATAGTAGACATAAAAAGAGAAACTATGTCGAAAAGTGACGAATACACTTTTTGATGAGAGGGGAAACAAATTATTATGATGAAGTCCACAGGTATTGTCCGTAAGGTTGATGAATTAGGTCGCGTTGTTATTCCAATCGAGCTTCGCCGTACGCTTGGTATCGGAGAGAAAGATGCACTAGAGATTTATGTAGACGGCGAGCGCATTATGTTGAAGAAATACGAGCCAGCTTGTATCTTCTGTGGTAACGCTGAGAACGTATCTTACTTCAAAGGAAAAATTGTTTGTCACATTTGCCTATCAGAAATGCCTTCACCTGTGACAAAATAAAAAAAATAGGTTATAATAACCTTATTCAACTAGTTAATTCTAACCTTTTAATACTCCTTATTGCCTTCCTGTGCTAGAACCCGGCCAGGAAGGTCTTTTTTTTCTCTATTTTTTGTTTTTCTAGCGGTTTACTTCATTATAAACATCACGCTTTGATAGACCACGATCTGTAGCTGCCTTTTTTATCGCGTCCTTCCGTCCAAGCTCTGCTTCGTAATGCTGTACATGCTCTTCCATGCTCAGCTCCGCCCACCAAGCGGCAGCAAGCTCCCCCGTATTCTCATCTGAGCTGCTTCCTTCTATTATAAGGCAATACTCTCCCAATGGCGGATTTTCCTCAATCCAAGTGATACATTCCGTTACTGTACCACGCGCCATTTCTTCAAAACGCTTCGTCAGTTCCCGCACCATCGCGATACGACGGTCTCCGAGATGCTCCAGTATGGCATCCAGCGTCTTCCGCAAGCGATGTGGCGACTCATACAGCATCAAGGTGCCTTCCTGTGCTTGAAGCTGAAGCAGCCATTTCGCAAGTGACTTTTTGTCTCGCGGCGGAAATCCGGCGAACATAAAACGCTCCGTTGGCAAGCCTGATACAATTAAAGCCGACAATGCCGCATTCGCACCAGGTATCGGAACGACAAAAATACCCTGCTCCACCGCTTCGGCAACCAAATCTGCACCGGGATCGGATACAGCAGGCAGCCCTGCATCGCTTACAAGGGCAATCGATTGCCCCTCTTGCAGCAATCGAATAAGCTCGCTGCCACTCGCTTGTTTATTATGTTCGTGATAGCTCACAAGCCGTGTCGCAATTTCAAAATGGGAAAGAAGCTTACGTGTTTGTCTCGTATCCTCGGCAGCTATAAGATCCACTTCTTTCAACGTACGAATCGCGCGAAAGGTCATATCCTCTAAGTTGCCAATTGGCGTTCCGACTAAATATAACGTCCCGGCACCGTGTTGCTGCGGCCCGCTAAAGCTTTTTTGCACAAACATTGTTGAGCCCTCCTTCTAGCATTCCACTAGGCTAAGTATCATATACCATAATTGGCGGCAGCAGCCTCAGCTCCGGTCTGCCATCACGCATAGCCTCAATAAGCACCATATTGGCTTCGCCATTTTTATTCGGATGAATGAACTGTACCCGCTTTGGCTCCAGCTTGTACTTGCGCATCGTCTCAATTATTTCTACAAAGCGTGATGGCCGATGCACCATGGCTACTTTCCCAGCTGGTCGCACCAGCCTTGAGCAAGCTTCGACAATATCCTGCAAGGTTCCGTGTACCTCATGCCTGGCGATCGCATAATGCTCATTTTCATTAGAGTCTCCTGCTTCAGCCGACATATAAGGCGGGTTGACGGTTACCGCATCATACGTTCCATAAATCGCTTTATTCGCTGCAAAATTTCGCAAATCGGCTTCCACGATATTAATTTGCTGCTCCAGCCCATTCAGCTTTACACTCCGCCTTGCCATATCCGCAAGTCTTGGCTGAATCTCCACTGCATCAATTTGTGCTTTCGTCCGCCCTGTCAATAGCAGCGGTATTACGCCATTCCCTGTGCAAAGGTCAATGACCTTTCCTTTTTTCGGAATGCTTGCGAAGTTGGAAAGCAGCACCGCATCCGTCGAAAAGCTGAACACTTCCCTGCTCTGAATAATTCGCAGTCCGGTATCCATCATTAAATCGTCCAAACGTTCATTGATTTCCAGCTTGATCTGCTCGTCCACGACTTTCCCACTGCTCCCTTGACATAAAGATACCGTCCTCTTAGCAAGGACGGCATAGTGTTGACCGATTGCATTATTTATTTAAGAAGGATAAGCAGAAGAGACAATCGCCTTCTGTCCGCAAATGCCCATAATAGACATTGCAAATATGGAAGCCTTCATGGTAAAGTCTCGCCAAATTATCATGCCCTTCTCCTACTGAATATGCAGCTGCATCTTCGGCGGAAGTGAACAAATCGGCTGTTTCTGTCTGCTGCTCTACCTTTGTGCTTGTCCCCATCGTCTTGCCCGCATTTGATTTTGAAGCCCCTGCTGTCTTAACTGGCAAAGG
Organism: Paenibacillus sp. JT22N7; assembly: GCF_059383875.1. NCBI lineage: Bacteria > Bacillati > Bacillota > Bacilli > Caryophanales > Paenibacillaceae > Paenibacillus > Paenibacillus sp. JT22N7. The sequence continues at coordinate 6,579 of NZ_JBXENY010000017.1, read as the reverse complement.
TTCCTCCGCTTGTTGCGGTATCCGCTTCAAAATTTTGCGCAGCTGATGGTTTTCCATGCTTAACCGCTTATTCTCTTCAAGCAGTTCCTTCACCCGCAGCTTCAGATCCCCAACTTGACGATGAAACTCGCCCATTTGGGTATCAAGCTGATCCATTTGAACAAAAATCTCTTTTTTCTCCAAGTTCCCACCCCAGAGCTTCAAGCATCGTCTTGCACCTTAGCTGTAAGCATTGCGCTTGGTCGTTTGGACATGCTATGAATTGTTCTTAATACTGTCATTTCAAAATGACATCGTCTAACGGAAGTTCCTTCGGTTTCCCCGAAACTTCAAACAAGTGTACGTACACGGTCTTGGAACCAACATTGATTCCCGTTACCTTGCCTTCACCAAGTGAAGTGATAACGATCTTGCCAATCGCTGGAAGCTCTTCTCTTGAGCTTTCATAATTGTCATGCTCGTATTTCAAGCAGCACATCAAACGGCCGCATAAACCAGAAATCTTAGTCGGATTGAGCGACAAATTCTGGTCCTTCGCCATCTTGATCGATACCGGCTCAAAATCGCCCAGCCACGAAGAGCAGCATAATATCCGTCCACATGGTCCGATGCCGCCAAGCATCTTCGCCTCGTCACGAACCCCGATTTGCCGAAGCTCAATCCGAGTACGGAACACGCTTGCCAAGTCTTTCACAAGCTCGCGAAAATCTACCCGACCTTCAGCTGTAAAATAAAAAATGATCTTGTTGCGGTCGAACGTGAATTCGACGTCAACCAGCTTCATCTTCAGCTGATGGTCTTTTATTTTGTCTGAACAGGTTGAGAATGCAGCTTGAGCAGCAGAACGATTCTCTTCTACAACCTTCGCATCCACGTCGCTGGCAATTCGTATAACGCGCTTTAACGGAAGGACAACATCCGATTCACCGACTTGCTTCTGTCCAACCACTACTTTGCCATACTCGATCCCCCTGGCCGTCTCAACAATGACATGCTGGTCCTTGTCAACGGGATGCAGGGCTGGATCAAAGTAATAAATCTTACCCGCCTTCTTAAAGCGGACACCCACGACATTATACAAGGATTTAGCCCTCCTGTAAGTTTACCATTAATTGCTCTAAAGCGAGTTGAGCAGATACATTCGACCTAATACGCTTGCTTGCTTCGAGTGTATGCTCCATGCAAGTGACCCAGCCTTCCACTGGCCGGCTGAATGCATGCTTGCTTATCCATTCCAACTGATCTATATATACAATATCTTCTTGCCTTCCGGCCTGAAATTTAATCATGTCCTTAAACCATAATACAAAAAGAGATAACAGCAGCTGCGGATCTTCACCAATATCCTTCTTAATGAACTGCTGCTGGACGGTAATCATTGCCGCGGTGAATCGGGTCAGACTGTCCTTCCCTAATTGTATCACTACGTTTCGGATTTCTGCAAACTGATTCTGCTGGATGATTTCCCTAGCGCCGTCCAATCCCGAGCTCAGCTGTACGGCTGCGCGAGCAAGAATAGAGGGCAGTCCTTCATTTGTTAATGTTTGAAGCATCTCATCGGAAGACATCGGGAGGAACGGCACCCACTGTGTGCGCGAGCGAATGGTCGGCAGCACAGCTTGTCCATTATCGGTTATCAATATCGCTACAACAGGGGATAGCGGCTCCTCCAAAAATTTTAATAGGCTGTTCGCCGCTTGAAGTGTCATCGTTTCTACTCGCTCAATCATGTATACTTTGCGTTTCGCCCCGCTGCCCCGCAGCCCAAGCTCCCGCTGCAGCTCGCGAATTTGATCAATCTTGATCGACTGCCCTTCCGGAGCGATCCGAATCATATCCTGCTGATTGTTATTATCAAACTTGCGGCACTCCAGGCAGTGCCCGCAGGCATCATCGCCACCGCTCGTACAGAATAAGGCTTTAGCGAAAGCTTCCGCCATCGCCATTCTGCCACTGCCCTTCGGTCCATAAAATAAATAAGCATGCGATACTTTACCGCTTTGCAGCGCATGCTGTAAAATACGCTTCGCTTTCCATTGACCGGTTAGCTGCTCCATGCTCATAAGCTCAAAAATTCCTTCCTCGATCGTAACCTTTCCAATCTAAAACAATAAATTAATCAGCATGCCACGCACTTCACCGATCCGGGCTAGCAATTCAATACGCCCTTCTTCGGTCTCCAGCAGCTCCTCCGCCATATTAACGAGCTCTGCATCAATCTCGTCAAGCAGCTTATAGCGCTTCGTACGGCCTCTGCGGTCAAACCCTCTAAGCTCTTTAAGCCCGATGCCGCGCCTAACGGTATCCTCCAGAAACTTCTTGACCATCTGGCGGTAAAGCTTTAATTCCCGCACCGTCATTACTCTGGATAAATGGTCACCCTGTCTATGAATGTCCTGCAGCTTCTGCTGCAATTGCTCTTGTGTCCGCTGTGCTTCCTGCTGAACCATAACATCGCCGAAGCTCTTCATCTGCGGCTGCTTGGAAGCTAGGTCGTTACTCGTGCGATTCGCCCCAAGCGGACGAAACCCTGGATCAATTTTCATCCGTTATCACGTCCAATCAGAAATGTTCAAAGCGTTCTACCGGAACGACGAATACGGCAGCGCCACCAACTTGTACTTCTACTGGGAAAGGAATATAAGAATCCGTTGAGCCGCCGATTGGCGATACAGGCGTAACTAATTGATCGCGCACTTTGCAGTTGGTTTTGATCACTTGAAACACTTCGTGCACACGCTCATCTTCAATACCAATCATAAAAGTTGTATTGCCTGCGCGCAGAAAACCGCCCGTACTTGCCAGCTTCGTTGCCCGAAATCCTTCTGTCACAAGCGCATTCGACAAACGGTTGCTATCCTTATCCTGAATAATCGCAATGACTAATTTCATCCTGATTCCTCCCATTAATCGTTATCATTTAAACGTAAGCTCTAACGTTGCTTTAGTTCAAATAATGCTAGAGTTTGCCCTCTATTGCGGCCAAAACATCTTTCAGCACCATATCCAGCTCCTGATTTGCATCAACTCGGACTATTCGCTCAGGGAACTTCTCCAGCAATATAAAATAACCTTCCCTGACTCGCTCGTGAAAAGCGATTTCCTCCAAATCAAGCCGATTAATCTCACGATCATCCGATTGTCCAATACGGGCAAGACCTACCTCTGGCGTCACATCCATGTAGATTGTGAGCTGCGGCATCGCCCCTTCAATCGCAAACTGATTAATCGACCATACCTCTTCCATGCCAAGTCCACGCGCATGTCCCTGATAGGCTAGGCTGCTATCCACGAAACGGTCGCAAATGACAAGCTTGCCTGCTGTAAGTGCCGGCATGACCTTCTCTACAAGATGCTGTCGTCTTGAAGCCGCATACAAGAGTGCTTCTGTCCTAGCATCCATTGCGGTATGATTCCGATCCAAAATGACTGACCGGATTTTCTCCGCAATAGGGATGCCTCCCGGCTCTCGAGTGGTCAACACTGCTTTGCCCTGCTGCTTCATCGTATGCGCAAGCTGCTCGATCAGTGTAGTTTTCCCCGCCCCTTCGCCGCCTTCTATTGTAATAAAAATACCCTTATTCAACGGTTCGTAACTCCTAATCTATGAAACTGAATTTTCAGCGTAATGCTTACTTCCATTTTAACAAAGCGACTTTCCCTTGTATACGAGCTTTTGCCGTCTAATCACATTTATTCCACGATTGCAATGGATTGCATGGCTGAATCTTCCGCACCTTGGAACTTCGCTCCACTGCTAGCAAGCTCTTTAATATAGCCCAGCATTTCCGCAGTAAGCAGTTCGCCCGGATATACAATAGGAATGCCCGGCGGATATGGGACGATCATCTCTGCTGCCCTGCAATTTATCGCATCTTCCAGCTTCACTCTTACCATAGTCCCTTTACTCACTCGCGAAAAGGCAATTGGTTCTACCGATTCTGGTAAGAACAGCGGGTTACTTGCTCTTGCAAGCGGTTGTTCAGCTATTACCCGTCCTTTAGATGCGATAATCATCTCCACTGCCTGACAAGCTTGCATGAGACGATCGGCATCCTCAAACTGAATGCCAATCCCCAGCAAAAGCACGACATGGCGCATATCCGCCATTTCTGCCCAGCAGCCCTGCTGTTCCAGCAGCTTCAATATTTCAAAACCGCTTAATGCCCCCGTTCGATCCCATAATACAATTCGCAATGGATCTAATTGATTGTAAGCGGGCATTGCGGCTAGCCTATCATCGCTTTGCTTCAATATCTCAATTGCCGCACAGCACTCTTCTATTCCTTTACGCAAATATGCAGCAACAGCTAATGCATCATCAAACCAGTCAGCGCCCGACGCCTCTATCATTGCACGGGAAATATCGAGCGAAGCCATAATTGGAAAAGACGGACTCGAGCTTTGAATCGTCGCTAAAGCTTCTCTAATGGCGGTTCGGTTAAGAAGCTCACCCTGCACATGAAGCATCGCTCCCATTGTAAGCGCAGTGAGTGTTTTATGAGTGGACTGCACAACGGCATCTGCTCCAGCCGCTATCGCTGAGCCAGGTAGCTTGGGATGCAAGCCATAATGGGCACCGTGTGCTTCATCCACAAGCAGCAGCATGCCGCACTGATGAATCGCTTCAGCATAAGGTTGTAGGTTCATGCTCATCCCATAATAATTCGGATTATTGAGAAATACAGCTTTCGCCTGTGGGTATAAGTCCATCATCATCTTTACCTGCGCTAGAGAAGGCTGCGTTGCAATTCCGGTAGGCTCATCTATTTGCGGCATTATAAATATGGCCCTTGCACCCGCGAGCTTCAAACCATTAATGACCGACTTATGGACGTTGCGCTGTACGAGAATATAATCGCCAGGCTCACATACAGCCAGCAGCATAGCTAGATTGCCAGAAGTGCTTCCTCCCACGAGAAAAAAGCTTTCCTCCGCGCCAAAGCAGCGAGCTGCCAAGTCTTGCGCTTCGGCAATGGCCCCCTCTGGATGATGCAAATCATCTGTAGCGGACAGTTCTGTCACATCCAGCCTCATAATCGCTGTAAAAGTCTCTTTCATTGCTTTTATAAAATCGGACTCCTGCCCTTCACCTTCCCGTTCGGGCTTATCTGGCCCAAATGCCTGGCCGTAGCGATGCCCGGGTACGTGAAAGCTAACCGGCTGCGAAGCTGTATGTTTAAGCAGCATTTCATATAGCGGAGCATGTATATGTTGCATCAAAGAGAGCCGTTCCTTTCGCTATAAACTTAAATCTATTTTAGTGGATTTGAACAAGCTTAAACGGCTGTTGCCGTCCTCTGGCAGCAAAGCTACCGTTTCGCTGGTGGAATATAAGCTAATGAAAACTTATACATTCATATATTTCATGAAAAAAAGAGCGAATTCTATAGGTAGAGTTCGCTCAAGCATTTTTTTCAACGAAGATTTGCTTCATCTGATGGATAAAGAATGGATATTTAGCATCTTTAACGTCGGTCTGCACCATTTCTATTTCGCATGATTGGCATATAAATTCAGTAACGATGCGAATTCCTTCACCCTCGGCTTTATGTTCGCCGCATATAATACAATGAAGCTGATGATTTTCAAGCATTTGAATCCCGCCTTTCATCCCAACTCTATAGCTACTATTATGGCATATATTCTAGCTTTTTAAACTTGTTTCATAGCCCATTTCAAATATTTATATATCGTATGCCGCCAGAGCCCAGATGGTGAATACAAAATTAGCCGTGTGCTATCGCGGGAAAGCTCTAATTAACCGATATATATAGGATAGGCTTGAACGTTATGGAAGGGATGTTAGAAAGATGCGTCAATCATTATCTGAGCAGCAAGCTGCAACGATTTATCAATACCAGCTCGTTAAACGTAAAATCATTAGGCCTGAGCTTGTCCAAAGCCATATCCTTATTGCCGTTATATTCGTCGCTTTTCAGCTGCTTATGTATGGTAGAGATGGACTTTTCAGCTGGTTGTTCGGCTTTGCTGTCATTCAAGTCATTCACCTGATTATATTGCTGCTGACCTTTATCCGAGTAGAAGAGGCAGCTGATCGCCGCTGGGTATGGGGTATTACGCCACCTTGGTTCGGCTTTAAGCCAGCAAACGATATTAAGCTTCAGCTTTTCCGCCGCGTACACCGCCAGTTGTTCTGGATAGGGCTTTGTGGCACTGGCATCTTATATCCTTGGATTTCGGAATCGCTTATGATCAGCATCATCTGTTGGCATTTGTGGCTCATCGTTCCTCGCCTCCTTTTGTCCGTCGCTTTTCGCAAACAAAAAAAAGAAGGCATTCTCCGCCTTGGAAAATACGAAGCCTCGTACTACCATCGTTAACTGGCTATCCTATAACGCAAATATCTATGATTATGAAAAAGAAGCTGTTCCTCAGTCATTAGTGGAGGAACAGCTTCTTTAAATGCATATTTACCCTTTAATTCAGTGGTTATAAATTAAAATTGAAACAAAAAACCTGCCGCAAACTGCGGCAGGCTTCTCGTGCTTGGCGACGTCCTACTCTCCCAGGACCCTGCGGTCCAAGTACCATCGGCGCTGGAGGGCTTAACGGTCG
>NZ_JBXENY010000016.1:0-149351 GCF_059383875.1 Paenibacillus sp. JT22N7 | reverse complement strand
TTCAACTAACAGCACGGTTGGCGGTACGCCTATCGGCGGCGCGACTAACGCTTCGTATGCAGTTCCAACTTCTAGCGTAGGCACGACTTACTACTATGTTGTCATCACAAATACAGACAGTAGCGCAACAGGTAACCAAACCGCTACGGCTACCAGTAATGTTGCAACCGTAACCGTGATTGCGTTAACCAACGCATCCACTCCTACTATCGATACTGAGCCAACGGATAAGACTGTGAACGTGGGCGACAGCGCGAACCTGAGTATTGCAGCTAGTGGCGATGCAACACTGAGCTATCAGTGGTATAGCAATTCAACTAACAGCACGGTTGGCGGTACGCCTATCGGCGGCGCGACTAACGCTTCGTATGCAGTTCCAACTTCTAGCGTAGGCACGACTTACTACTATGTTGTCATCACAAACACAGACAGTAGCGCAACAGGTAACCAAACCGCTACGGCTACCAGTAATGTTGCAACCGTAACCGTGATTGCGTTAACCAACGCATCCACTCCTACTATCGATACAGAGCCAACGGATAAGACTGTGAACGTGGGCGACAACGCGAATCTGAGTATTGCAGCTAGTGGCGACGCAACACTGAGCTACCAATGGTACAGTAATTCAAGCAACAGCACAGTTGGCGGGACGCCTATCGGCGGTGCGACTAGCGCTTCTTATTCAGCACCAACTTCTAGTGCGGTCACGACTTACTACTACGTTGTCGTGACCAATACGGACAGCAGTGCTACAGGGAGCCAGACTGCTACGGCTACCAGCAATGTAGCTGTCGTAACCGTGAATGCACTAACCAACGCATCCACTCCTACTATCGATACTGAGCCAACGGATAAGACTGTGAACGTGGGTGACAACGCGAACCTAAGTATTGCAGCTAGTGGCGATGCAACACTGAGCTATCAGTGGTATAGCAATTCAACCAATAGCACGGTTGGCGGTACGCCTATCGGCGGTGCAACTAGCGCTTCGTACTCAGCACCAACTACTAGTGCAGGTACGACTTACTACTACGTTGTCATCACAAATACAGATAGCAGCGCAACGGGAAACCAAACCGCTACGGTTACCAGCAATGCAGCTGGTGTAACGGTTAATGCACTAATCGCACCTGCTCAACCGCAAAATCTTGTTGCCCTAGGCGGCGATCAACAAGTCACCTTGAATTGGAGCCCTTCAGCAGACGCGAGCTATTACGATATTTTTATAGCAAATGCTTCCGGGCAGTACAGCAATACGCCTATCGCAACAGTGACAGGCACTAGCACGATTGTGCAAAATCTAAGCAATGGCACAGCTTATTACTTTGTTGTAAAAGCAGGCGGTACAGGCGGCCTGAGCCTTCAATCCAATGAAGCAAGCACGACTCCAGCCACCGTTGCCACAGCCCCAACGAACGTCACCGCAGCAGCAGGGAATGGGCAGGCAACTGTCTCCTTCACCGCCCCAGCAGACAACGGCGGGAGCTTAATAACAGCGTATCAAATAACCGTTTCTCCAGGAAACGCAACGGTTACCGGAACAGCTAGCCCAATCACCATTACTGGCTTAACAAATGGTACGAGCTACACTTTTACAGTCAAGGCGCTTAACGCTGCAGGCGAAAGCATGGCTTCCACTGCCTCTAACGCCGTCATGCCATTTACGACAACTAGCAATAGTGGCAGCGGTGGATCTTCACCTGCTGTACAGCCAACAGATTCGACAACTACCCGTAACGGTGTTGAAGTATGGATCAATGGTAAGGTTGAAAATATCGGCACTTCCATCACTAGTATCATCAACAACCGTTCCACCACAACCATTATAGTTGATCAAAAAAGTCTGGAGAAAAAGCTTGCAGAGGAAGGCAAGTTTGCCGTCGTCACGATTCCGGTAAGCAGCCAATCTGATGTGATCATCGGTGAAATCAATGGTCAGATGCTTAAAACGATGGAAGATTATCAAGCCACTCTTGAAATCAGAACAGATCGTGCATCCTACAAAATTCCCGTTTTGCAAATCAATAGCAGCTTTGTTTCCGCCCAGCTTGGCAACGCTCTATCTTTGCAGGACATAAAAATTCAAATTACAATATCCACGCCAACAGCTGATATGAAAAATGTAGTAAACAATGCTGTGGCTAAAGAAGGACTCACGCTTGTCGCTCCTGCCATTGAGTTTACTGTCAAAGGCATCTACGGCAATAAAACCTTTGAGATTACCAAGTTCAACACTTATGTACAGCGCTCAATCGCTATTCCGAGCGGCATTGACCCGAACAAAATTACAACGGGAGTTGTCGTTGAACCAGATGGAACGGTGCGCCATGTGCCGACAAAGGTCGTCCAAGAAAATGGTGCCTATTTTGCACAAGTAAATAGCCTAACCAACAGTACGTATGCGATAGTCTGGCATCCCTTTGAGTTTAGCGATGTCACGCAGCATTGGGCGAAAAAGGCAGTCAACGATATGGGCTCGCGAATGATTATTGAAGGAAATGAAAATGGCCTCTTTAATCCCAATCGCGACATTTCTCGCGCAGAGTTTGCAGCCGTAATCGTCCGTGGACTAGGCTTGCGACTTGAAAACGGTGCGGCTTCATTTTCAGATGTATCCGCCTCGGATTGGTATAGCTCCGCCATTCATACCGCCTATGCCTATCATTTAATCGATGGATTTGAAGATGGTACGTTCCGTCCGAACGATAAAATTACACGGGAACAAGCGATGGTCATTATCGCTAAAGCCATGACGCTGACGAATTTGAAAGCCCAGCTTGCGAATGAGGCGGCAGCACAAACTCTGCTCCCTTATAAAGATGCAGCGAATGCTGCTGAATGGGCGAAAAATGGCATAGCCGACAGCGTGCTAGCAGGCATCGTATCCGGAAGAACCAGCGCCGAGCTGGCTCCTAAAGCTTTTATTACCAGAGCTGAGGTCGCTGCCATTATGCAAAGACTGCTGCAAAAATTGTATCTGATTCAATAATTAAAATTAGACTGACCAAAGGGGTTGCCATTCAAGTCATCCACGATGACTTAAGGGCAGCCCTTTTCTATTTTGCGGCACCGCTGGTTGTTGATCAGAAGATCTGTCCATTATAATTGAATGTATAAGCACTAAGCAGCTCGGCATTTATTGAGAAAGCAGGTTTCAGAGGATGAACGTACATGATCATATCGTGATATGGAATTACACCTATTGCAAACTGCTGGATGTTCGCCACATTGTTGTGAAAGCGGGAGAATCCACTCGCCCCTATAAAGCGCCTGCCAGCCTGTTTATTATGTGTATTCGTGGAAGCGCGCAGGTACAAGTTAACGGGGAATTGCACCCTTTTAATCGTTTTAAGATTTTGCATATCGGTAAAGGAGCAGCCATTGATTTTCAGGCTGGTGAGGACGGCTTTGAATATTATAGTGTTTATTATAAAGCGACGATTCCACTGCCTGCGCCGCAGCACATTGTTCAGCTTGCTGAACGGCTGCGCCCTTTTCACACGCTATATGAATTTGCGCCTGCCCATCCTGTCGTTTTATACCGCTGCTTGTCCGACATGTACAAGGAATGGAACAAGGCGGAGGCGCTTGGACAGCTGCATGCCAAAAACCTGCTTTTCCAGTTCGTCCACGAACTATTAAATCAATTGAAAGTACAGGGCACTTATTCAGAAAAGCGTGATTTAGCAGCGCAAATCATTGCGATTATTCAGAAGCAATATGCCGAGCCCATTACACTGGAGTCTTTATCAGAAAGCCTGAATTACAGCGTCCCTCATTTATCCTCCTATTTTAAAAGCCGGACGGGTGTTAGCCCCATTGATTATTTGATCAAAGTCCGTATCGACAGGGCGGCAGCTCTGCTGCTTAAAACCGATGCCACGCTAAGCGAAATAGCGGCTGGCGTCGGCTATCGCGACCCCTATTATTTAGGCAGGCTGTTTAAAAAATATAAAGGCGTCTCTCCCTCCCTATTCAGAGCGCAGCGTTCTGCAATTAAACCGGTAGAAGATTGTCCTTCTACAATCATGAGATCCTCCATTGCCCCTCCAAAAACGCTCCGCTATACTAATGTAGCTGATAACGATTATCAACGGAGCAAAGAGGGAGAGTCTATTATGTTTAGAGAATTAAAACCGTCCATGGCGGCGGTAATACTACTCAGCTTTATGCTGCTTCTCAACGCTTGCGGAACACAAGCGTCTAGCAATAATGCTGCTACTGGAGCAGCAAGCTCTACAGAACCGAGCAGTACGCCTCAAGCAACGGCTAGCCCCGCGCCTGAGCAAGAAGGAACCAAAATCGTATCGACCGTTATGGGTGATGTTGAAGTTCCGCTGCATCCGAAACGCGTAGTGGCTGGAGAATATTTAGGCAGCCTGCTGGCACTCGGTGTGATTCCGGTTGGAACCTCCACTCACCATCTTTCAAATCCTTATTTAAGCGATGCTTTAAAGGACGTAGAGGATCTGGGAGACGGGAACGGCAGTATAGAGAAAATTCTTTCGATAGAGCCAGATCTGATCATTATGGATGACATGTATACTGAAATGAATGATCAGCTAAGCAAAATCGCGCCAACTGTTATTATCCCTTATGCTTCGCTTAAATCGGTACATGAGGAAGTTTCCTATTTTGGCGAACTGCTGGGCAAGGAGCAGGAAGCAACCGCATGGCTTGCCGACTATGATAGCCGTATCGCAACAGCGAAACAAAAAGTGCTTGAGGTCATTCCGGCAGAAAGCACGTTCTCCGTCTTGGAATGGATCGGGAAAGACGTTTCGGCGGTCGGCGCCAACTATGGCAAAGGCGGACAGCCCATTTACAATGTATTTGGCTTTAAGCCTCCTGCTGAAGTAGCTGCTGAGATAGGCGATCCAGGCTGGGCAACCCTATCTAATGAGGTATTGCCTAAATATGCCGGGGATTATATCGTGCTCACGACCGACAGGCAGTCCATCGACGATCTCAAAGCAGACCCGATCTGGGGATCTCTTGACGCCGTCAAAAATAACCGGGTATTTATTTGGGGCAAAGAGCGTTCCTGGTACTGGGACCCGATCGCTATTCTGACCCAAACGGAAGAGCTTGCTGATTGGCTTGTAAGTACGAAATAATAAATTAATGGCGTTTAGAAAATAGGTAATGGAGTGAAATATTCGCTCCATAAAAAAACACAGCAACGGCGCGAAATGTGCATTGCTGTGTTTTTTTATTTTATGAGACAAGCTCCGAATAAATCATGATAGAGCTATCGGGCTCCCAGTACCACTTGCCATCAGTTGCTTTACTTACATCCTGCAACTCATAGAGCCGAGTAAATTCTTCTGTAGTCCCTTCACTATTTTTTACCGTAGACACATAATATACTTTTGCTTTATTCGGCTCATATGAAACTATCGTCGCTTGCTCCAGCCTATAGTCGTAATCGTAATTTAAAAAAACAGAGGTATAATATTTATTCAATTCTTCCTTGGAAAAAGAGCCTTCACTTGCCCAATAAACGGGATTGATCATCTCGATCAAAGCTGAGGAATTTTCATCATCTATTGCTTTCGCGTTTGCCTCCACTAAAGTATAGATAGCGGATTTATCTTTATCAGGTACAGCTACCTCCTCATGGGAGAGTGACTCATAATCAAGATATTCGATTTCCGATGAGACATCATGTATTTCCCAGCCTTTTCCTTCTTCATTACTCATTCTAATAGTTGCATGCTCCATGCGATCCAGCAACTCATTCCCCATCTTTGGTATGAATACACCCGTGAGCATCGTGACATAGGTGCCCCAAGATTCTAATTCAATGCTTGTTATCTGAGCAACGGGATTAAAATCTTGAAAGTATGACTCAAGAATGGATCGAATTATTCTTAGATCGGCCTTTTTGGGTTTTGGCCACATACTTTCATGTACGTTTACAATTCTTTTGTCTGTATAATACTCTGCAACTAAATACTCAGTAGGTTGAAACAAATGTCCAAGGACTAAGGTGTTCGCCCCAGATTCAATAATAGTAGGTGTTTCCCAATCAAAAACAAACTGCCTTCCGTTAACGTAAGCCATCCCACTATTTAAATCAATTTTAAAAAATGCGTACCTCTGACCTTGCCGTAATAATCTTCTTGTTTTTATCAAAATGAAAAGTAAAACCCAATTCCTTCACAACACTGCGAAACTCGACATACACTCTTCCTCCACGGATAATGGGAGCAACCACAGGTTTAATTTCTTTATCCTGTACCAAGAGACGTATCGGCTGCACAACTGGCTTATCTGCTGCAAATACCGATGTGTTAGGCATTAGCATGCATGCTATAACCAGTAGAAACACGAAACCATTTTTAATAAAGAGTTTTCTTATCATTGATTTTTCACTCCACACTGAGCTATTATTGAAGCTTAATTTGCGTTAACTCACTGTAATTTAGATCATCCATCCAACCTTTCTTATAATTCTCGCCAAAAATAAAGTACGGACTATGCCCGACTCCCCATAACGTCCCATCTTGTTTTAAAAATAGGGATTTGCTTGTATCCGCGAATACATCTCTTACCGGAGACAAATCCATAATTTTCGTTGGTTTCTCCACCGCCTCGCCAATCGAAAGCATACCAAGCTCTCCGGCGACATTTTCTCCCCAACCATATAATGTTCCCTTATCATCAATTGCAAAAAAATGATATTTTCCAGCTACAGTTTTTACGATACGGCTTAAACCATCAATCTGCTTTGGAGACTTGGCAAAATAATAGCTGCTACCAAAAATACTTTCTCGCAGCTCATCCCACCCCCACACCGTGCCATCTTTCTTTATAGCGAGAACGGCTGTATTGTTCATTTCAATGCTCGTAATGTTGGAAAGCTCTTTAACATGAATAAGCTCGGAGCTGTCAGGATTCGTCTTCCACACCGTGCCATCATTTTTCAATACAGCTGTAAAGGTAAATCCGATTTTAACCTCTTTCACATTGCTCCATGGCAACTTAACAGGGCTTGGGTGAATAATCTTATTGATATCGTATTCCTCTCCCAATTTCCCATTGGAGTTTGACCCCCAAGCATATACTTCTCCTGAATCATCTATAGCCATGACAGCCGAGTTATGATTTTCTATAGCTGATATTTTCTCAAGCCCCTCCACTTGCTGGGGAATGCGGGTCACCTCATATTTTTCCAAGCCATTGCCCCAACCACCTGCATTATTAAAACCCCAAACCCAGACAGTTCCGTCATTTTTCAAAGCAATACCAAGGTCCCCATCCAGTTTGACTTGTTTAACATTTTCCAATAATTTCATAGGCTTCTCATAAAATTGCCCCCACGTCCATAACTGCCCGCTTGATGTTACAAGCGCAATTTCTCCATCTATACTTGCCGTTTTAATCGAATCGGTTATGTAGGGCTCTGTTTTGGACCAAATCCCTAGCTTTTTCATGTGGGCCTCCTCTTGGAAAGGCAGCAGCCGTGCTTTCAGGTAGGGATCTTCATTAACTAAAGAGCTTTTAGCGTACCCTCGGCTCACCAACTCTTGGTTAACAATCGTTCCATCGTCCTTATATACCAAAGCCCACAGATTCTTATTTCTATCCCGCCCACTTCGAAAATCCACCTTAACCTTTGTGCCAATTGGCAGCATAGCCTTTAAGTATTCCGTTGCCTCCATACTATTTTGAATGGGAGAGAGCCCCGAAAGCCGGACTTGTTCGGTGACCAACTCCTGCTCCGTATTTATATATTTTAATGCCACATACAGGCCATCAAAAGCCTCAACAACCTCAGCATCCATCTTTGGAGCGGATTGTATTTGCAGCGTAAGATTCGTTTTATCCCACATCAGCTTGGCTCCAAAGGCTTCCGCCGCAATCCGTACAGGAAACATCGCTGAACCGTCTACCCAATCCCCTGGCAGCGTAAGCGATACAGGATCCTCGTTAATAAAGGCCTGTTGTTCCCCCATCTGGTATGACAATATTTGATCAGCTTTGGAGGAGATAAATATTTTATAACTGTTGTACCAAACAAGCTCCGCGCCTAGCGCTTCAAAGATCATTTCCGCTGGTACCATTACATGTCCTTTTTGCAGAGCAGGAGCAGTTTCAGAGGTAAGGGGAACTCCATCGAGCAATATCTTTATTTCTCGTGTACCATTTGCACCGTAAACTGCTGTAGCCAGCAAGCCTAAGCATAAAAATCCTATTACCAATACGACTATCTTCTTCATATACTTCTCTCTCATCCCCTATTATCCGCTTCGTATAATATTGTAATTATCGGCTTAATGTAACAGATGATATAGATACAGCTTATAAAAAAAAGCCTTCGGCAGCATGCCGAGGCTGTTTTGCATTTGAAATAGAATCTATCAACGATTTTCCTAAAGCCAGGCTAAGGAATCAGAGCCGCGAGCACATCGTCGATTTTGCTGCCGTCAGCGATCGGTCCGCTCTTCATCCATGTTCCAAAATTAACCTCGTGAATGTTACCGTTTTTAACAGCAGGCAGGTTTAACCATAATGTACTTTCAAGCAAATCCTTCGCTTGCTGCTCTGCGCCCGTATCTACGGTCAGAAAAATATGGTCGGCATCCAGCTGCGGAACCATCTCCAGCGACAAGTCGAACGCGCCTTCGATTTTGGTATCCAGAACGAGCTCTTGCACCAGCTTGCTCGGCGTCAGCTTAAGCTCGTTGTATAGAACAGGACCTGCATAGCCTGGCCCACCATATAGTCTTAGCGACTTGGCATGAACACGCAAAATAGCAACGGTCTCGTCACCAATAGCCGCTTTTAGAGCAGCGGCAGCAGCGGCTGCTTTCTGGTCATACGCCGCGATTGCTTCTTCCGCCTGCTCCTTCTTGCCAAGTAAATCTCCGAGTGTGCGAATCGTCGCGCGCCAGTCTTCGCGTGCATCCGTAAAAGCATACATCGGAGCAACTTTAGACAAATGCTCATACTGTTTCTCATCATACACATTGGTCAAAATAAGATCTGGTTCCGCCTTAACAAACGCCTCGACATCTCCATCAATATCAATATCTTCAACCGTAAGCCCCAAATAGTCTTGGCTGCTCCATGAACCAATTCGCGATTGGCGAATCGGGGTAACGCCCAAGGCTGTCAATTCATCCTCTAAATAGATGCCGATAACTTTGCTCGGCTCGGCTGGAATTGTCATTTCATGTCCGATTTCATCCGTAACGACCCGATCGGCTGATACTGCAGCCTCCGTTGAAATGGGCTCCTTCACTGCTTCTGTTTCCGTCGAACTGCTATTCGCAGCCCCACATCCTGTAAATAAAATAACTAGCGCCAGCATTATGCCGGGCAACGCCCCTGCCTTAAACATGCCTGTAACCACTCCCTGAGTATAATGATAATCGTTATCACTATATTCTTTTTTCACCATTTCCCCAAGGACAAATCGACTTTTTTTATAGGACATTTGTGTCATTGGCGGCCATAGACGAACAAATTCAGCGCTTCTGCTATTTTGAGCTTATCCATCTCCATACCGATGCTCATCCACGTATAATAGTCCGCTTTATAGGTTTGCCCGTTCCTGACAGCAGGAAGCTGATTCCAAGCTTCACTCGCCATAATAACGCTAGCTTCCTCCTCCATACCCGGGTCAATGACGAGGAGCAAATGATCGGTGTCAAGCATTGGCAGCTGCGAGGGATCAAGCTCTGCCCACCATTTATCCCAAGTCAGCTGCCGAACAAGCTGCGGTGGCTCCAGCAATAAATCGCCATAGAGGACGGGACCGACGAAGCCCTGCTCTGGTCCGCCATACAAGCGAAGCTGCTGAGCATGGAACCTCAACATAGCTACGCTGTGCCCCGCCAAAATCCGGCTTAATTGTTCACGTGCACTTGCTACGTGCTGCTCAAAGTCTGCAAGCAGCTGCTCAGCAAGCCTTCTTCTTCCGATCAAGCCCGCAATTTCCAGCAGGTCGGCCCGCCGCTCTCTCCGCCAGGTTACAGTCACGGTTGGCGCAATTCGGCTCAGCAGTTGCTCCTGATCAGGGTGAATATAATCGCTGCACAAAATAAGCTCAGGCGGCTGTGCCGCCAGCAGTATGGCTTCCCGTTCTCCGAAATTCTCCTCCAAGCTTCCCAAATGCAGGGAAGCCTGCAAGCGTCCGCTCAGCGGATGATCGGGATCGATCATCGTTGCACAGGGTACCACCCCCAGCGCCAGCAGCGCATCAATAAAAGGCGGATATAAGCAAGCGATCTTCCGGCGTGGCTGCTTCTGGTAAGTCGTTGGCGAAACTCCCAAAGCATTTTTGAACACTCGGCTAAAATAATAGGGCTCGCCAAATCCGGCGTACTCGGCAATTTCACTAATTTTGTCTGCGCCTTGGATCAGCGCTTTTTTCGCCTGATTGAGCCGAATCCCGGTCCAATATTCCTGAGGGGTTTTGCCCAGCGCCTTTTTGAAGGCGCGCGAATAATACGGTGCGCTCATGCCAGCCATATCGGCCATTTTATCGCGGGATAACGGCTCCTGAAAATTCTGCTCCATATAGCGGGCAGTGAGGAGCAGCACTTCCCGCTGGCTGAGGCCCGGCTTCTGTTCGACAGCCTTAAGCAGCCTGTAAAGCAGCTCCTGAAAATCAATTTGCAGGCGGAATCGCTCCAATGTCCCATCGTAAAGACGATTCACATACAGCTCCTTCACGCGGTCAATAAGCGACCCGGCGGCACGTTTGGACAACTCCGCATAATAGCAAGATACGGCAATGTCCGGTAATGCATCATGCCGAAAAGCAAGCTCATAAAACCCCATCGGCTCTTCCTGCTCTGCCGTAACAACCAGCTCAGCCCCCTGCATGCTGATGCAAAAGCTCCCTCGATGCAGCATTCTTTTCATTCCGCTGTCCTCTAAAATGCCTGCTCCGCTTGCTACAAGCAGCAGACCTCCGCTGTCCGCATACCTAAGCCTTATCGTCTGCTCCCCATCAATTCGCTGATATTGAATATGTTTCATTTCGATATGGGATTCAATTAAAGCTAGCGCCATTACCCGGCTCTGTTCCATGATGTTCACCTTATATGCTTTTATTTTAAGGATTGGTTACGTCTATTTTAGCAGAAAGACAGCCGGGAAGCTGGACGGTGTAGAAAGCAAAAAAAGCCCAGGAGGCAAGCTCCCGGACTTTCAGCATTATTTTCAAACTCAGGATCGATGATACCTGCTTATTTCTGCAGCTGGGCTACCTTCTCAATCATCTCATCAACCGCTTGCTCCGCCAAATAAGGGCCGAAGTTCCATTTATCGCGGGTTACGTTGATAATCCGATTATTTTTGATCGCAGGGATGGATTGGTATAGCGGCTCCTGGAACAGCTTATTCATGTCGACCAGTTCCTCGTCGGTCATTTGCGTGAAGAAATAGTCGGCTGGGCGATCCGCTAGCGATTCCATGGAAAGGGCGGCTCCGCCATCCGAATATTGCTTGAACTGCTCCGGCATTTGGTAGCCGAAATCCTCATAAATCAATTTGCCAAGCGTACCGCCTTCGCCTCCAAGAAACAGCTCTCCTTGGTAAAGAATAAAGGTGATAGCCGTTTCGCCCGGCGTCACTTTTACTTCAAGCTGATCGCGGACGCTTTGCAGCTTCGCTTCAAATTTCGTAATCCACGCTTCCGCCTCTTGCTTGCGGTTCATAATATCGCCCATGTCCCGCAGCGTATTGATGATATCTGGATCGCCGCCCCATGAAACAGCTACCGTTGGCGCGATCTTTTCAAACTGGGTGTACGCCGATGCGTCATGGTATTCCGGTAAAATAATCAAATCCGGCTCAAGCGCAGAAACGGCCTCGACATTGCCAAGCCCTTCACCAATGCTAGCAACGCCTGCCAGCTCTTCTGGATAATGATCAAGCACCGCCTGATCAACACCGACCGGCTGTATGCCAAGCGGCAGCAAATAGCCGCCATAGGTGATAACAACCACTTTGCTAGGGTTCGATGGAATTTCCACCTCACGTCCAAGTGCATCCTTATACATTCTTGTCGTTGCTGCTGGTGATTCTGCTGCTGTATCAGCCGTAGCAGTTGCACCTGGCTGAGCATTGCTTCCTTGTGCGCTCTGCTGCGGCTCTGCAGCAGTACCGCCACATGCAGCGAGCAGCAGCGACAAGCTAAATAATAATGTAACGGCAAAAGATGGCTTAAAACCTAACTTCATTTCATTCACTCTCCAAGCGCTATATTGATAATGATTCTCGCTGTTACCAATATAGCTTTGTCCAGCTTGAGGGGCAATGTGCGATTCGGGCATCATTTTTGGACGAATTGAACCTATTGAGCCCAAATTAAGCTTTTTAAACTGTGTAGGAGTTACTCCTGTCAGCTTCTTAAACAGGCGGCTGAAATAATAAATATCGGTATAGCCCACCTTTTCAACAAGGCTGCGAATCGGCGTATCCGTCTCCGTGAGCAGATATTTGGCTCGATTGATCCGAGTTTGCATCAAATATTCCATGGGGCTGCAGCCGAATTTGCGCTTAAACACCCTTGCTAAATAATGCGTGCTGTAATGGAACTTCCCAGCCATCGTTTCCATCGTTACCGTTTTATGAAAATACTCGTGAATGTACTCAGCGATTTGCTCTGGTAAATCTGGTACTGTAGCTTCGGCTTTCACCATTTGCAGTTGGCGAAACTGTTCCACCACGAATTGATAGAAAATTCCCGTTACCTGCAGCCGATCAAGCTCCTCGCTACTTGCCCACAGCTGAGACATCTGCTCCAGCAACGACAGCAGCGACATAGCATGCATCACCTCAAAGGCATAGCGCCTCCCGAACACATCCTGCTGCTCTAAATCACCATGCCTTACTTGATTGCCTATCATGACCAGCGGTTTATACAAAATTAAATAATAGTCAAACGGCTCATCCCCACACCATATGCTCAGGTTGGCGCCTTTTCCACTATGCAGCAAATAACCATTATCGCAAGGAGCTTCTAGCTCCTCCATTACTAGCCTCGCATTGCCTTGATTGGCATATACAAAAGCGTTTGCAGGAAGCCGATAGGCTAACCGCTTCTCTCCCGGCTTCATCGTAAGATGGCGAATATCCAGCACTTGAACAGGCCTTCGGTTCCATAATTGGATAGTATCCTGCCATTCCATAAAAACACCTCGAAACGAAAATAAATGCTGAACCTGCATCCTTTATTATAAAGGATAACATCCAAGCAGCAAGTACGTCAGCCCTATTGCTTTTCTTTTTGCCGCTCGGATTTTCAATAACTTAATATGGATTCGAAGCTCTATTTGAATCAATAATTTAGCAGACTGATCCATATTGGAACCCTCGATTTGTAAAGAAAGGATAGATATAAAGCTGATGATTTTTGCAAATAGACGAAAAGTAAGTAATTATCTAACGCATGTACATTATTAAGTGGATTATCCCGATAAATAATCTATATACATAATTCACTTGGGAGAAAGAAAAAAACCAAAGGAGACCATACGTATGTTTAAGCGAGTGGAGAATGAGCTGGAGCTGGCGATGTTTAATGGTGTTTGGACAACTGTCTGGAGGGAGAAAGGATTTGATCTTGAGTTTTCCGCTCAAGCACTTGAGCGACTTATGATTGTCACGATGGAGGGACATTATGTAGGCACGGCTGAGATTAAGCCGTACAGTGCTGCAAGCACGATTAACGAAGCCGGATTCTTTCAGGAGCACCCGGAGCTGATAGGCGCACAGGGAGAAATTGCGGAAATTGACAAAATAGCCTTATTAAAGCCGTATCGTGGGCAACAATACATATCTGAGCTGCTCTCCTCCCTTGTCTATACTGCGGAGGAACGGCAGATCAAATATTATGTTTCGTTGCTGGAGCCTGTATTTTTTAGGGCATTGCGGGTCACTTTCAAGGTGCCGTTAGAGAAGCTTGGAGAGAAGGTGTTTTATAAAGGAGATTATGTGGTTCCAATGGTATTAAATGTGGAGCAAATTTATTCGAATAAACAAAAATATAATTGGCTTTCCTATTCGCAGCAGGGCGTTTTCACTGCACATGCTAGCAACGCAGGAGTCTAGAACTGAATCGGCTTAGCTTTACAAATTATAAAAAGGTGGATTTACGTATGAAGAGAGTACTAACGGAGCTTGATAAGCGGAACCGATTGTTAATCAAAATTCTTTGGGGCGTGCTCTTTCTAGGAGTGGTCACGGATATTGTTATCGGTCTGGATAAAAATATGATTCTTTTTCTTGCCCTCGTTGGAGGTGGAACGAGTGCTATAGTCACTTTTATGACTTATAGAGGTATCCTTACAGACTATATTAAGTATATGGTTCCGTGCATTTTAACGATAGTTGTCTCCTTCCTTATCATTTCCGATCCGAATCCAGTCGTAAGCACTTATTTTATTGTTTATGTTAATCTCGCAATCATCACCTTGTACGCCGATTATCGGCCTATTATTTTCACAGGCATACTGGGAGCAGCGCTGAGCACTTATTTATTTATGAACCCTGTGCTTCAGCCTAAGCTATTCCCAGGAGAATCGCTCGCCTATTTGTATTTGTATTTAATGTTTGCAACAGGGGCGCTAGCATTCTCGGCCAGCTTCACCCAGCGGCTGCAAAAGCAGGTAACAGACAAGCAGCGCGAGGCAGTAGCCTCCAAGGATATGGCGGAGGCGCTGCTTACCAAGCTGGAATCCTCGATTCTTGTGCTTACCGAATTCAGCAGCAGCCAGCAAGCGACGGTTCGTTCAACCGGAGAAATCTCCAAAGAGGTAACGGCGACCTTCTCGGCCATGTCGGCTGCCATTGAGACACAGACGGGAACCATTATGAACATTAGCGATACGACGCAGATGATAGACACGGCCGTCAAGCGCTTGCTTGATGGAACGGAATTGCTGCGACAATATTCAGCGGACAATGCTGCGTTGACCGTGGAAAATCGGGATCAAATGGCTGCACTATCAGACGAGATTGAGCGTGTTAGAGCGATCATCCTGCATACAGTCGACATGATGAACCAGCTTAATGAGCAAAATGATCGGGTAAGCTCGATTGTCGGAACGATCAGCGATATTGCAGAGCAAACGAATCTGCTGGCGCTTAATGCCGCCATTGAAGCAGCACGGGCAGGCGAGCATGGCAAAGGTTTTGCAGTCGTATCCGACGAGGTACGAAAGCTTGCCGATAGTTCAAGAGCTGCGACACATGAAATTACGACAATTTTATCCGGTATTCGTTCGCAAATCAGCGCTGTTCACCTGCAGGTAACAAGCGGACAAGCAGCAGTGACAACCAGCAGGGATGTTTCACGTCAGGTACAGCAGCTTATTGATCGCATCAGCGAAAATATGGAGCTCGTGAGGCAGCACTCTGATACAGTAGGCAGTTCTGCGGGTGATCTGCATGAGCGTTATGCAAGCATGGTCGATGAGATGGTCAATATTGCTGCTACGACTGAACAGAACATGGCTTCCGTTGAAGAGGTTCATGCTAGTATGGAGACGCAGGATGTGAAGATCCATACGATGGTGCAGGAGTACGGTCAGTTGGACCAGTTGTTGTCAGAGCTCAAGGCGATGGTAGCAAAGCAGTAGCATGAAATAAGAAATACCCGGAATAGTGTAGGCAAAGCCGATGCTTCGGCTTCTGCCCACTTTACCCAACGGAGCACTCTCCCTTCTTACGCGTCTTCTTCCCGAACACCAAGCGCCAGATTTTTTTCTCTGAACTTGCTATTATGCGAGGAAACATAAGCAACCTCGTCGGCTTTTGGCTCCATATACAGCTTGGCGCTGTTCACGGCAAAAGCTGCATCGGTAAACGCTCCGGCAATTAAATAAAGCTTTGATTCGTAATCTACAAAATCTCCGGCAGCAAAAACACCCGGAATATTCGTAGCCAGCTTGCTGCTTACCTTTACTCTACGAACGCCAATATCCAATCCCCATTCACGAATAGCTCCACAATCACTCTTCAAGCCGTGATTTACAATTACGGCATCAACGTCCAGCGTTTCTGTCTCTCCGCTCTCCACCTGACTGATAGTCACCTGATGGATTGCTTTACCATCCTTGCTATGCAGCTGAGTAACCGCATATGGCGTTTTAACATTAACCGTGGACTGTCTCATCCGTACAACATTTTTCTCATGTCCGCCAAATTGCTCGCGACGGTGTATAATCGTAACGCTGGCCGCCAGCGGCTCCAGCTCATTTGCCCAGTCTACCGCCGAGTCCCCGCCGCCGGATATCAGAACATGCTTGCCGCGAAACGGTTCAAGCTCCTGCACCGTGTAATGGAGATTGCTCACCTCATAACGATCTGCTCCTTCAATCTCAAGCTTCGACATTTTCAGAATGCCGTAGCCGATCGTGAGAATGACCGTTTTCGTCCAATGCGTCTCTCCCGATTCCGCTGTAAGGAGAAAGGTTCCGTCCTCCAATCGATCCAGACCGACAATCTGCTGTCCAAATACAAGGGTCGGATCGAAAGTCCGCGCTTGCTGTGCCAGCTGCGCAATCAATTGCCTGCATAGGATCGGCGTCACGCCGCCAACATCCCAAATCATTTTTTCCGGATAAATCAGCATCGTTCCACCAAGCTCTTCCTTGGCTTCAATCAGCTTTGTCTTCATATCGCGCATACCGCTATAGAAGGCCGCGTACATGCCAGCCGGGCCCCCGCCGATTATCGTTACATCGTATAACTCTGTGGATTGTGTCACTCTGCTTCCTCCAATCTAGGACTTCGATTTCTCGATCAGCCAATTTGCCAGCTCTTCAACCTGAGACAGCATTGCGATCGGATCTTGGAACCATGATTGATCCTCTGTCCACAGAAATACACGATCGTTTTTTATTGCATCCAATTGGCTCCATAACGGATTAGACTTGTATTCATCCATTGCTTTCGGACTGGTCAGGACAACATAATCACCAGCGAAATCGCCCAGCTTTTCCAACGAAATCGGGTAATATTTCTCCTTCATAATCTCTTTAGTAAGTCCTACTGGCGGATTGAGCCCCAGTGCCTCATAGATTGCACGTCCGCCCCGGCCAGAAATATTACCGAAGACGTAAATCGATTTATCCTGATCTTCAAGCACGCTAACCGTCGCATCCTCAGGAAGCGCCTGTTTCACCTTCGCTTTAGCGGCAGCTATACGAGTATCGTAATCGTCCAGCCAAGCGGTTGCTTTTTCCTGAACGCCCAGCAGCTCCCCGAAATAGTTTATTTCCTCATGAACATTGTTGAATTTATTATAGGGAACACTAACTGTTGGAGCTATTTTACTTAACAATTCATATTTCTTTTGATCACTTGTCAATGTGATAATCAGATCGGGCTCCATTTCCATAACCTTTTCAATGGAATCCCCCACATTTTCAACGCCATCGATCTTATCCTTTAAATACGGGTTTTGCATAAGCCACTCGGATGAACCGATCGGATTCGCACCTAAAGCGACGAGAGATCCCAGATAGTCTATCGCTACGATTCGTTTAGGATTTACTGGTATCGTAACATCCCCGAACACGGTGGATACCGTTTTAGTTGTTTCCGTTGGTGCTGAGCTCGCTTGATTT
The DNA here is from genome assembly GCF_059383875.1 of Paenibacillus sp. JT22N7. Classification (NCBI taxonomy): domain Bacteria; kingdom Bacillati; phylum Bacillota; class Bacilli; order Caryophanales; family Paenibacillaceae; genus Paenibacillus; species Paenibacillus sp. JT22N7. The sequence goes on along the minus strand of NZ_JBXENY010000016.1, from coordinate 131,757 downwards.
GTGCTGCCTTGCTGGCCATCAGCGGCTCCTCCTTGAGCAGCATCTGCTGGCTGTACGTTCGCCGATTGGCTTCCCCCGTTTGCTGTTGCCGTCGTCGTATTCGTGCCTCCTGTGCCGCAAGCGCTTAGCAGCAGCATGAGACATAGCAATAAAGTTGCTGTCATAGATGTTTTCGTACCTCTGTACAACGTAAAATCCCCCTCTGGTTTATATTGATAATGATTTTCATACTCATCACCAATATATCGTTGAGCGACACGTTTCACAATGGAGGATGTTAACGATTTTTTTGCAGAATATTGTATCTTGCCGCCGGCAAGCTTGCGTTTTTTGTACTGGCCGGGAGCTACGCCCACATGCTTTTTAAACATCCGATTGAAATAAAACATATCGGGATAGCCCACAGAAGCGGCAACCTCCTGCAAGGTAGCATCCGACGTCAACAGCAGTTCCTGCGCTTTGTCCATTCTTAGCATGATGAGAAAGTTGATTGGACTGTTTCCCGTCTGCTCCTTAAACTTTCTGGATATATATTGCGGACTATAATTTAGCAGCTGCGCCAGCGACTCAATCGTAATATTGTGCTGATAATTGTCCGTCATATAACGAATGGCTTGCTCCGATAAATCTGGACTGTCCGTCTCCAAGCCCTGCCGTTGTATTTGCCACAGCAATTCATACACAAATTGATAAAACAGCGATTTGGCATGCAGCTTTTCCAGCGTATTCAGCCTGCTCCATTCACGATGCATCCGCTTTACCTTGTCCAGCAATTCAACCGGATATTGCGGTGTAAAATCATATTGCTGTTGGAACGGATTTTCCCGCTCCATAAGAAGCTGCAGCTCGCGCCGGAAAGGTGGCACTAATGACGCTTTATACAAAATTAAATAATATTCGAATACATCCTCGGCTTCGATCTCCAGCCGGGCTCCTTTGCCGCCATGCAGCACATGAAACCGCCGAACCATGCTCACATGGCCATCCAATGAAACCTTTGCACTGCCTCGCGCCGTCAACAAGAACGCACTCGCGGGCAAGTCATAAGCCGGCAGCTTCTCATTAAATTCCATCCTGATATGACGAACATCCATCATTCGAACTAACGCGTGGTTCCATAACAAGATATGATCTTCTATACTCATCGCACCGTTTCAATTCCTCTCCTCAGTTTCCCGTATGCTGAATCGCTCTATGAGATAACTGTCGCAACAACTCCCTCTATTATAAATGATAATGATTCTCTCTCATAGATTATAAGTTTTCAACTACGACGGTGCTGCCAAAATCTTCACTAAACAACAGCTTAATTAATTTTGCAGCCGTGTATTCAGGTGTCTGCAGCTTGCCCTCTTCCGCGATTTGAATGAATTGATCAACGTAAGGAAAATCCGCTTTGGATACTGAACGCATTTCCGCTTGCATTTGGGTATCGATCATCCCCGGATAGACGGACACGACCTTGGCTGGATACGGCTGAACCGACTGCTCCAAGCTCACACTTTTTGAAAAAGAATCCAGACCCGCTTTCGAAGTGCTGTAACAGCTTTGCGAAGGCAGCAAATAGCGGGCAGATCCGGAGGAAATATTCATAATCCGCTTATCCACTTGGTACTGCTGGGCAAACTTGAGGAAATTAGCCGTTATAATCATCGGAGCCAGCAAATTAATGTTCACATTTTCAATGATGCTTTGAGCTGGATTTTGTTCAATGGGAGCCACCGGAGCTAGCATTCCCGCATTATTAATTAAATAGAGGCCTGTGATTTCTGTATCCTGCGGAATCATGCTGAATAGCGCCGTAAACATATGCTCAATATGTAGCAAATGATTCAAATCGAAAGGATAATAGGTCATACTTGTCTTTTTCTGAATCGAACGCTCAATCAGCTGTTCATTTTCCGCCCGCGATAGGCAAAATAAATGATGATCCTCTGCTAACAGCTGATTAGCAAGTTCCTCGCCAATGCCTCTAGATGTACCCGTAATGAAAAAAACTTTCATTCGTTATTCCCCCTTAGCGTCTATCAATACACTATTGACCGTTTCCATCCATACTTCATGGTACTCCATCGCAACTTTCATCATCATGCATCGGGATAAATTATCAATAACCAAGGCCAGCATATGGGCTTTGTATACGACATTTTGCGGTGCTACCACTCCCAGCTCCACACCCTTCATCAATAGATCATGGAAGCCGTTCAGAAAATTTTGCTGCATATTTCCGAGAAGTGACCGGTACAGCTCATCGCGCTCCGCAAGCAGCATAAATTCACTTAACACCCTTAAAGAGGCGGCATGCTCTTTACTCCCATCGGGAAGCATCTTCAAGCCGCCTTCATACAAGGCTTTCCTGAAATCCTCTGCCGCAGCAAAGTCCGCCTGAAAATAGCTTTCGAAATAATGATTTTCAAAAAGATAAGAATAAATCCGGCTGACCAGCTCTTCCTTTGTCGAAAAATGATAATAAATCGACGGCTTCGTAATGCCGACTTGGCCCGCAATCATGCTTAAGCTCGTTCGTTCAATGCCGTGCTCGGCAAAAAGCTCAAATGCCGCCTCTATAATTTGATTCGTTGTAAGCTCCTTCTTCTTCAAGGCATTCCGCACCTTTCTTCATCCATCCTGCTGGAAATGATTATAAGCGACAGGAAAACAGTCTGTCAATAATTTAACTACCGATAGTTAAAAAATATATTAAGTAACGGCAGCGTCTGCTGAAAGCGTCCCATTTCATTTAAGAGCAAGTTAAAAAGGTTGCCCTGCTCATGCCTGATAATAGGCGTAAGCAGGGCAACCTTTTATTTTTGCGTATAGCTCCAGTGTATTATTGCTATGTATTGCTATTATTCCGTGTCCTAGACACAACAATGCAGAGCAGGACTATAAATACAATCATAAATGGGATCGTGATAAATGGAACATAAGCAGCATCTCTTGTAAAGGTGAACAATACGGCTAGCAGAATGCCATTTATGCACATGCCTATATTCTCTCTTCTTCGAGCAAAAAGCTCATTCTTCATTAGTCTGTTAAGCAATAGTATAATTATAAGCACCATCCAACCAAAAGCTATAAAAAGAATTGCAGTTCCCATACAACCTCCTAAATAAATGCATAATAAATCATGCCTATTTTCAATTAATTATACATCACCTCATCAAAAATAGAAGGAATTAATCCCATTTTTCAACTTAGTGCCTCAAAAAAACATTCAGTAGGTCAACCAGCTTGTGGATTGACAAACGCAGCCAAATCATTTATTTTCGTTGTACATACAAAATAAAAGAAGGAGGAATATTTATGACAGAGCAGCCTCAAACCGATGCCGTGCAGCAGGATGATGCTTTTTTGCATAGCTGCATGTATTTCACAACGAACCGCCTGAGCCGGGCAATAACGCGAATGGCGGATGAAGCCTTTGCGACGACGGGACTTGCGCCAGCCTATGGCTATTTGATTCGCCTCGTCGTCGGTAAGCCAGGCATTACGCAGAAGGAGCTCTCGGAGAAGCTGTATATTACCCCTTCCACTCTGACGCGTTTTATAGATAAGCTTGAGGGAAAGCAGCTGGTGGAGCGCCAAGTGCAGGGCAAAACCGTACTCGTCTATCCAACCGACAAGGGCAAGGAGCTGGTACCGTCACTACGCCAAGCTTCACACACACTGAAGGAAAAATATGAAGCGATTCTCGGCAAAGAGCTAGCTGACCAGCTAACCCATGCTCATGAATTAGCGAGCGAGCAGCTAGAGCGCTAGAATGTGCATGCCGGTTGTATAAGCCACTTCAAGCGTGGCACCGGCTATTTTGCATGGTTTTTAATTTTGTATGTACAACTAAAATATAAAGGGAGATCGATTTATATGAGTCTTCTTCATTCGCAAACCGAGCTGCAGCCGAAATCCCGTTTTTATTACGGCTGGATCATTGTACTGCTGACCTTCGCCACGCTGCTCGTGTCGGCGGGTATCCGCTCGCTGCCGAGCATCTTGCTTGTCCCGTTTCAAAATGAGTTCCATTGGAGCCGCGGCAGCATCTCCAGCGTCATCTCCATGGGCATTTTGCTATACGGCTTAGTCGGGCCATTTTCCGCCTCCATGCTGCTGCGCTTCGGGGTGCGCAAAGTCGTCATAAGCTCGCTCGCGCTGCTTGCCGTCAGCCTGGCAGCCACGCCGTTCATCCACGCCTTATGGCAGTTCAACCTGCTGTGGGGGCTGGTCTCAGGCCTTGCTACGGGCATGATGGCGAATGTGCTTGGCGTAACGGTCAGCAATATGTGGTTTGTTAAGCGCAAAGGCCTAGTCATTGGTTTGCTGACAGCAAGCGCCGCTACCGGCCAACTGCTGTTTCTGCCCCTTTTTGCAAAAATGACGGCGGATTTCGGCTGGCGCTATGCTATTTTTGCAGCTATAGCGGGCGTTTTACTCGTTCTCGCTGCTGTAGCCATCTGGATGCGCAACCACCCTTATGATGTTGGTGCCGCTCCCTACGGCTCCAGCGAAATCGTAAAACCAGCCGAATTCACGGGGAACCTGCTTCTGACTCCGCTGCGTAATCTCAGGCTGGCTATGAAAAATTCGACGTTCTGGCTGCTCGCCGGCACCTTCTTTTTTTGCGGCTTCTCCACCAATGGCTTGATCGGCACCCATCTGATTGCCGCTTGCGGCGACCATGGCATGCTGGAGGTTGCTGCTGCCGGCCTGCTCGCCATGATGGGTCTGTTCGATTTGTTCGGAACGACGATCTCAGGCTGGCTATCCGACCATTTTGACAGCCGCAAGCTGCTGTTCTGGTATTATGGGCTGCGCGGCCTGTCGCTGCTGTTTCTGCCCTATGCGCTTACCGCGACGCCAGCCATGCTTGTCGTATTCTCCGTTTTCTATGGTCTCGACTGGATCGCAACGGTTCCCCCGACCGCCAAGCTGGCTGGCGAAACGTTCGGCAAGGAGAAATCCGGCATGATTTTCGGCTGGATCGTCGTTGCCCACCAGCTCGGCGCTTCTACCGCGGCCTATGGCGCAGGGGTTATGCGCGATTGGTTCGGCACCTATTCGCAAGCTTTCGTCATCGCCGGATTTGTATGCTTCTTCGCGGCATTGATGGCGCTGCGCATTAGAAGAAGCCCGGCTGCTGGCGCTCAAGCAGCATAAAGCAGGCCATCTTCATCTTCACCTGCTCCGCAAGCATACGGCATAATAGACACGAAAAAATAAGCCATGAACAACGTCTCGACAGACGATGCTCATGGCTTATTTTCAATCTTAAACGTTTTCCTTGACGCTTACTTGAAAAACACCTTGTCCACATTGTATTTCGCTCTTAGCTTATTCACGATATACGTCTCGTAAATTTCTCTATCCACTGGCTCTTCAATGATGCAAACCTCAATCGTCGTCACTTCGTCGCGGTGCGGTTTCATTGGGGATACCGAATCTTCAAAATGCTTCTTGATTCTTGGTCTCAGCTTTCTTGCCTTGCCGACAAAAAGCAGCTCCTTGCTCTTGTTGTAGAACATGAAGATGCCGCCCTTGTCGCGGGGAATCAGGTGAAAATCAGTAAAGCCATAAATATTGCTCAGCTCAGGAGAAATTTGCTTCTCAATCGTTACATCCGGTGTTGGTATCGTAATATTAATCACGCGCTGCTCACGTCCTCATTCAATATAAGAGTAAATACTACCACAAAACCCGCCGCAACACCATTTCAAATTTCCCCCTTCTTTCTGCCCCTGCTTATTTACGTTGAAAATAAGTATCCATATAATGAAGAAAGAAGAATAAGGCCCTATTTAGGAGGATAAAACACTGCAATGAAACTAGATGACCATATAATGCTCTGGAATCATGCTTCTGTGAAAGTAATGGATTTTCGCCATGCCCAGCTGGAAGCTGGAGAACGGCTGTCCCCCTACCGATTGCCGTCCAACGCCTTTCTCTATGTCCTTGACGGCAGTGCACATGTACAGCTGGATCAATCCCAGCATCACATGAAACGATTTCATGTCCTGCACGGCGGACGCAGTGCGTATCTCACCATCGAAGCAGAAGAGCCCTTCACGTATTACCTTGTTCTGTACAAGCCCGTTCTGATGCTGGCCCCTTCACATAAGCTGATGCAGCACCATGATTTGAACCGCCCTTTCCAATATGTTTACGGCTTTGTGCCGTTATATCCTTTACCTTTGTTAGAGACGCTTGGTAAGATGCATTCAGCGTGGATGACGCCTGATCCCCTTCATCTGTTCCACGCGCGGACTTTATTTTATCAATTTGTACATGAGCTGCTTTGGCAAATGCAGCGTCAAGGAATTGAACCGGCTCGCCCGGATTTATTGGCTCAGATGCTGCGTTATATGCAGGAAAGCTACAGGGACCCTATTACGCTGGAAACGATGTCGGCGCTGTTCGATTGCAGTGTAAGCTATTTAACCAAGCTGTTCAAAAAACAAATGAATGAGAGCCCTATCCGCCTGCTGACTCAAATCCGCGTAAGGAAGGCTGCCGACTTGCTGGCGCAAACCGAGACCTCCCTTCAAGAAACGGCGGAGCTTGTCGGTTATCCCGACGCCCATACGCTGGGCCGCAGCTTCAAAAAATATTATGGGCTGCCGCTATCCGAGTTTAGAGCCAAATACCAGCAAAACGGCCCTATACCAAAATCGCCTGCATTTCGTACTAAATTTGCCATTGTCCCTCCTTATACACAGTGCTATAGTGTGAATGATTACGAGTATCATTATCATTCAACGCGAAGTGGAGGATTTTCTGTGTCAAAAATAAACAAGCCCTATTCCATGGCGGCAGCTCTGCTGCTATGTATGACCTTACTGTTAAGCGCCTGCTCTGGCGCAACAAACGCAGGCGCTAATCAGCCTGGGACAAGCAGCAGTCCTGCAGCACAAAGCTCAAGCCAGCCGTCGGCGGAAGCCTCTCCAGCCAGCAGCTCTGCTGCAACTAAAACCTATACAGATAGCAAAGGAACGGTAACCATACCTGCCAACCCGGAACGGATCGTTGATTTGACAGGCAGCGCCATCGGAAACTTGCTTAAGCTGGATTTGAAGCCAGTCGCTGCTTTGGGAGAAGCACTCGTTAACCCTTATCATGAAGGCAAATTGGATGGAATTGTGGATCTCGGGGATGGCACTAACTTGGAGGCTATCCTGCATCTCGATCCGGATTTAATTATCGTCTTTGATTTTCTGGAGGAAAGCGAATATGAGAAGCTGGAGCAAATTGCTCCGGTTGTACGGCTTAAATATGGAGCAGGCACCCCTGCGGAGCTGTTAACCGAGTTCGGAAAAATAACCGGCCGTGAACAGGTCGCACAAGCATGGATTGAAGAATGGAATGCAAAAATCGCCGAGGTTAAGCCTAAAATTACGGAGGTTGTCGGAGACAAAACCGTCTCGATTTTGCAGCCTTATGCGAAAGGCATTTATGCTTGGGGCAATAAAGGCGGCAGGGGCGGAGAAATCCTGTATGGCGATCTTGGCCTGAAGGCTCCTGCTATTATTCAAAAAGCTCTTATTGATGGCGCCGAGTTTGGCTCAAGCTTATCCCTTGAACAATTGCCGGAGTATGCCGGGGACTATATTTTCACCAGCAATTGGGGCTGGGACGATGGGGACCCGGACGTCGTTTACGGGAGCAGCCTATGGAAAGGGCTTCCTGCTGTGAAGCAAAATCAAGTTTTTTTCATTAACGCTGAAGGCTCTTATTTCAATGATCCCATCTCCTTGGAAGCTCAATTGCAATTTATTATTGAGAGCTTTATAGGTGACAAGGCTTAACGCCTGCCCAACTTAAATAAGCATGTTCGCCAGCAGCTTGATGCCGGTGAACATGCTTTTTCTCATTTCGCTTCACAATTATACGCCGTTAGCTTCCCTTAGCTGGAATACAGCGAACAATACGTACGCGTGAAATTCCCTGCAAGCAAATCTTCTTTGCGTATATAAAATTGCAGTTCCCCGGCATCCCACCAGCAGAAGCCTACGTCATTATCCGAATCAAGAGCTAGCAGCACAAGCGTATCCGCAACCTCCTGCTCAGCCTGTCCTTCATCGCCTCCGAAGTGGTCCGCGAGCTGCTTCATCGCCTTATCCGGGCTGTATTCATAATGCTTGCCCGTCATCAGCATCAGCGCCGCCTCAATCTCGCAGTCGCCATGCTGCGTTGCCGGATAGCCAAACATGACGGCAAGATCGCCATCTTCGCTGCCGCTCAATTCATCGGTTAAATCCTCGTATTCCTCATAATCATGCTCATCATCTTCTACTTGCTCTTCATCAACATAGCCATAGCCTGGAAGCTCAATAGAAGCTCGGCCCACCACCTCATAGCCTGTATAGTCCGCATCCTCCAGTGACGTTTCCTCAGGAGCAAGGCGGCGCTTGGCACCTGCAAGCTGTTCGTCTTTCAAATGCAGGACGAAATGGTCAATATGATAAGCGGGCTCATCCACTCCTAAGAAAAAATAAAGCATGCCGCCATGCGATAACCGCGAAGCCGCATCATGCGGTGCCAATTCCTCCAGACGCAGCTGCGCCAAAAAAGTCATCGGTGTGCCCTCTTGATCAAGCGGCCATTCTATTTCATCAGGAAGATCGGGATCTCCGCCAATTCGCGATACGCAGGTTTTAGAATAATCCGCTAAATTTCGCTTCGCCAAACGCACGCCTTCACGGGCATGCTTCATTAAGTAGTCCAAGGCATGGGTATACTCCTGTTCTTGCAGCAAGTGTTCCAATTTTTCCTGATTTGGTTTTGTTAATGGCATAAAATCAAGCTCCTCATGGAAAATATGTAGACCCTTCGTCTATTGTAAACGATTGCCTACTTCATGCCCATAATTTTCGGTAGTTCTTCCAGAAAACGTTCCATTGTAATGGGATCACTCGCATTCCAGCTAATATCAGCCGTATAAGCCTGATTATTTTTAACAGCGGGGATCGACTTCCAAAGCGGGCCTTCCATCAGCTTTTTCGCTTCCACTTCATCATCTGTACCGGGTGAACTGAGTAAAAACACATGGTCCCCCGCATAATCAGGCAGCACCTCCATTGAAATAAGAGAGAATACTTCCTTCTTATCAATGAGCTCCTGTACCTTCGTGCTTGGGCTAAAGCCGCCTGACTGGTACAGCGACATTGTTAAGCTGAAATGGCCCATGACATAGAAGTCACCAGCCAGGCTTAGGTAGACCGTTGCCGACTCTCCCGGCTTCAAGCCGATTTTATCCCACATCGCCTTCGCCTTAATCTCATAGCTGGCAATCCAAGCCTCCGCCTCCTGTTTCTTATTGACGATGTCAGCAACCTCTCGCAAGCGATCAAACGTTGCCGCATCTCTATTGAAGATGACCGTGGGCGCGATTTTGGACATTTTCTCAAAAATTTCGGTGTCATCCGGCCCGCCATATCCAGCCTGCAAAATCAGGTCTGGAGCAAGCTCCAGCACCTTCTCCATATTATGCGGGTAGCCAATATCGACAACCCCGACTAAATCGTCTTTATAAATGTAGGGCTCGTTCACCCAATCGTTCCCCGCAGGTGTAATGCCCAGTGCCAGCAAATCCCCTGGAATGTCGCCGAGCAATACGATTTTCTGCGGATGTGTTGGAATTGCAACTTCATGCCCGCTAAAATCCTTATAGATACGTGTTGCTGCCTCTATCACAGTTGTTGCAGCTTGTTCAGCCGTCTCAAACTCGGTTGGCTCGGTTGCAGCTGGTGCCGACTCCGTCGCTTCTACACCACCCGTAGAGCCGCAAGCTGCTAATAAACCGAAGGTTAATAGCAGTATAGCGGCAATGAACATTCTGACTTGTTTTGTAGACATGTGAAAACCTCTCTTTTTGTTTGATGATAATCATTATCAATATACTGGATGCTGCCATCCAGCACAATGGACAAAACAGGCTTCTGCTATTTCACATGACAGGAAAACAACGACGAGACTACATGACAACACTGTAAGCTTGGATGTCCCGTTTTGTAAGGGAACAACTATAGTTCAGGCGTTTTTGGCAGGATAAAATAGGATTAACCTCACCTGTGATTTGTTCGTCAGTACTTGAGGAAATTTCACAAAAGGGACGGTTTGATTATGCCTCATTCAAACAGACCGCTCTTCCTCATTTAACGAGGTTTTGGAGGGGCACCGTTTATGCTGGAATCGCCGCTATGCTGGCACTCACAGCGGGGCTTATCGCGATGTCGGGGCACAGCTTAAGCATATGGGCAGCGTCGCTGATCACGGAGGACAGGTTGTGTATGTAGCAGGCGCAGAGCATTATAATTTTGCCGATGTGTAGTTTCTTACCTCCATACTCCGGCAAATTGGCATGACCGGGAAGCGGAGTACGGACCGGGTTGCTTCAATTATTAACGCCTATACCCTTAGCTTCTTCGACCATTATTTGAAAAATAAAGGCAACAGCCTGCTGGAGGGACCAAGCGAAGCCTATCCAGAGGTGAAGTTTATGACCTCGCTGTTTGCTGGCGGCAATGGAGAAGAGTCCGAGAAACGAGAGAGACAGGAGCCTTGACGGGCCCCTGCCTCTCTTTTTTTTTCATTCCACGATCATGTCAATTTCCTCATGCTGCTCGTCGAACGTAATGCGCAGCCCCTTATTGTCGAGATACCACAAATTGGCTTCCTCCATGAAGAAGGTAATTCCTTCAACGGTAGCGCTGAGCCCCGGATTTATTGGCAGTTCCTTATTAACGCCTAGAGACAAGCCCGGCACTACAGTGCTGCAGCCGCCAAGCTTTATAAATATTCTGACCGACTCTCCATTTTTCAGTTCCAACTGCTGCTTATACCAGCTCGCCGCTGGCTGCTCAACGATTAATTGCATATGTGTCAGCCCCTTCCATTCGATATTCGCCACTTAAATGATGCTCCTTCATGTACGAATACCTTCATCATCGCCAATTGGCGGGCTGGTGTCAATGCAGCTGCAAATATTTGCTTTTATCGTTTATTCGCTCAAGCTGGCAGCAGCTTTAACCTTAAGCCGATATTCCTGCGGAGAAATCCCCTCCAGCTCCTTGAACACGCGGGTAAATTGCTTGCTGCTCTCGAAGCCTGAAGCGCTACCGATGTCCTGCATTTTATCGCTTGTGCTCTCCAGCAGCTCCTTACCTTTGCGGATACGCAGCTTTTTCAAAAACAAGACGAAGCTTTCTCCTGTATGTGCCTTAAACGCCTCGCTGAAATAAGAATAATTGAGGCCGACATAATTGCTGACAACCGCCATATTGAGCGGCCGGGCGTAGTTCATCTCCATATAAGCGATAGCCGCGTTAATTTCCGCATGCTCGTTATAGGCAGAGCGGATGCCTTTCACATATTCATTTACGCTGTACAGCAGATGCTCCAGACTGCGGTAATAGTCGTGAAAGCTGCGAAAATTGTCCATGCTGCCGACTCTGCGATACAGCTTCAGCACGTCAATAGACGCTTCTCCGTATAGGCGGAACACTTCATCGAGCACCTGCTCATTCATTCGCTTGCCCACCTGGCGCAAATAACCGATATCTATATCAGCCAATTCCTCGATACGAAAAATAGCTTTAAGCAGCGCTTGCAGCTCCTTCTCCCGCTCGGTGCCCAGCATATTGCCAAGCTTGCGAATGTCTTCATCCGGCAGCGGATGCATGCGGCGCTGCGACGCGCAAATATCCTGATGCTGGAGCAGGCGGCTGCTGGGATAAAGAAAGGAATAGTGCAGCGCTTCCTCTGCCTGCTTATAGCAGCTGCGCAAATCCTCAAGCCTAGCCGCCTCTGAGCTTAGTCCCAAACGCAGCCCTTCCAGCTCCTTGCCGCCAGTTAGCCTCAGCAGCTCGTGGAACTGCGCGGCCTGCCCTCCAATTAGGACAAGCCTTCCCCCGCCATCCACAAAAGAAGCATCGACCGTCCCTCCAAGCTGCTCCAGCATACTCTCGATGAGCTGCCCCCGCTCATTGCGGTTCACCGCTTCCCCATTCTCGGATTTATAGCTTAGAACAGCAACATGGCATGGCAAGGTGATTGATTCGAAGGGCATATCATTATCAGGACGCAGCTCCTCCTCCTGCCCCTGCAGCAGCTCTCCTTGAATGAGCCACTCTTTCAGGCGGCTCATTCGAACCTGCTCGCGGTATTTGTCTCCCTCAGCTGTTTTGCGCGCAAGCTCTGCCTGTGCCTGCAAAATACTTTCGCTCTTGCGCAGCGCCTCGAACAGCTCATCCCGGCGAATCGGCTTCAAAATATAATCTCTGACCTGGTACTCAATCGCCGCCTTCGCATACGTAAACTCATCATAGCCGCTCAAAATAATAAAAACAGGCTTGCGCTCCTCCTCCGGCTGCTGCATCACTTGCTTGATCAGCTCAATGCCATCCATCACCGGCATACGAATGTCCGTAATGACGATATCCGCCTGCTCGCTCTCATATTGCGCCAATGCATCCTCCCCATGAATGGCTAGCCGAATATGGTAGTAATCTGGAAACTCACGCTCAATCATCGTTTTCAGGCCGATTCTTATATTTTTCTCGTCATCCACGATCAGCAGCTTCTTAATCGTCATCCCCTCCTCCTGCAATCAGCACCTTGGGCAGCGTCAACATAACTTCAGTGAACTGGCCTTCCTCGCTGCGCACCTGCAGCCCGTAGGGCTTGCCGTAATAAATGCGGATGCGTTGATGCACATTACGCAGCCCTATGCCGTACAATGGTTTTGCGCTTCGTTCATATTCATCCATCAGGCGCTCCCCCGCCCGCTCCAGCTGGATGCGTTCATTCAGCAGCGCAAGCGGCTCCGGAGCGATTCCTTCGCCATTATCGCGCAGCGTAATGACGATTCCGCCCTCCGCCTGCTCGAATGCGGCAATCTGGATGAGGCGCTGCTCCTCTCCCAGCTCTGGCCAGGCATGCTTAAGCGCATTTTCAACAATCGGCTGCAAGGACATTTTCAGCATCTCTACTTCCAGCAAGCCCGGCTCCATGCTCCGTTCAAGGACGATGGGCTCGTCGAAGCGAATATTCATGACGTCGATATAGTTTTGAATATGGCGAATTTCATCCTGCAAGCGCACATATTCGCCAGACCACTTAAAGTTGTAGCGCATCATGCCGCCCAGCGACGTAAGCGAGTCAGAGATGAGGCGCTGGTTTTCAATTTCGGCCAGCATTTTTATATTTTCCAGCGTATTGTACAAGAAGTGGGAATCAATCTGGCTGTGCAGCGTCCGCAGCTCGGCTTCCTTCGTCAGCGCCTTCTTCCTTACGCCTTGGGCAATCAGTTCATTAATCGTTTGCATCATTTTGTTAAAATGGAATGCCAGCTCGCCAATTTCCCCGCCTCCGCTGAGAGGAAGTCCCGCAGGCGTCTCGCCTCGCCTGACCTTCTTCATCGCGTCGGTTAAACGCCGCAAATTTTTAAGAATAATAGCATTCATCATATACGTAATAATGGACAGCAAGCCAATGAGCCCCACATTAACCGCCATAATTCGAAATTGCCCCTTCGATACGCGTTCATACACCGACTCCAAGGAAATGACATGAAGCAGCTCTGCTTCCGCTTGCTCTACGGGCGTACGAATGAGCAAATAAGGATGATCATCAACGGTAAAACGTATTTCCTGCTGCCCAAGCTCCTTCATTGCGGCGAACTGCTCCTTAATGGCTGTGCGCAGCTTCGGATTGCTGCCCTTGCCCGCGAAGGCTTGGAGCTCATCGAGCACGATGCTTCCCTTGCTGTCGGCCAGCATCATCTGCGAGCCCTCATCCTGCAAGCTTGCAAAGGCTTTAGGCGCAAAATGCTTCAGCAGCATTTCCACCTGAATGACGCCAATCCGTTCACTCCCTGCCCGGACGACCCGCATAAGAGAAACCTTGGGCATCTGATTATGCACATCCGTCACATTCCGGTGCAAAATATCGGCGTCCTCCTCCTTAAACACCCACAGCTCCTTGCCATCCAGCTCCGCAAGCTCTGAATACCAAGGCTCCGTCTGAATACGCCGCTCATGAAACACAATCGGCCACATTTCCGATATATAGTCATTGTCTGCAAACAGGCGCAAATGGGCGATGTTCGGATTGTTCGTTTGAATATGGATAACATCGGTCAGCGGCCCCCAATATAAATCAAGCAGCTCCTCCGTCGTAAATTCCTTGTGTGTAGATATATACTCGGTAATATCCGCGCTTAATATCGTAAGCTGGGCTGCCAGCTCCATCGCTTCAATTTGATTCAAAATATTTACCTTCTCCAGCTCCACTAAATACTGCCCCTGCCGAAGCGTCTCATTAATATGGCTGTCTCTAATTTCCCCAAACAAATAATTGGACACCACAATGCTTGGAAACAGCAATATAAAAACATACGCGGCGACCAGACGGCTTTGCATCGATCTTCTGCCCAGCCAATAAGCCGTCGATTGAAAATAGTTCCGAATTTGCCTTCCCACGTTAGGCTCACTTCCATCTTCGCGGCCCAGCCCCCTGACTTGCTTGCAGGCGGCAAAAAGCGCGCCAGTCCATGATGGATTTGGCGCACCTAATGCCGGGATGTATGCCCGGGCCTGACCTGTATTAGTTAATGAATTCTGCCAGCTTCGCTACGTTCTCTTCATATTTTTTCTGCTTATAGGCCTGAACGGTGCCAAAGCCAAGAGCATCGCGCTTGCTCAAATACTCCTGCCACAAGCTGTCGAATTCGGCATCTGACTTCGCAAGCAGCAGCCTCGGAAGCGCCTTGCCAAATTCATGATCCAGCTTCGTCTTCATAATGCCTTCCTCGGATGCCCCCGTCGGGTCAAGCTGGTCAAATTGCGACAGGCTGAGCGCTTTGCCGCGCGTCCAGTCTTCCATCTGCTTGAATGGCTCAACAGCTGGCGGCGACCATTCCGGCGTCAAATTCGTATCCATCAGCATCCAGAACGTATGGGAGGCGCCATATTTTTTATCGAAGGCACCACGGTCGGAATTAAGCAGCTCCAATACCTCAGGTAAAAACTGGTCTTTCCCGTCTATTGTATCCCAGGTTACGCCCTGCTTGCCGAAAAACATATCCCGCTGGCCCTCTTCCGAAATCAGGTAATCCAGGAAGCGGATCGCTCGTGCTTTATCCTTCACATTTTTGGAGATGAGGGTAACAGTCCAGCCGGAAATGGATGGCCCTGCAAGCGTTGCTTGATCCTGCGCAGCATTAGCTGGCCCATCCACCGCAATATAAATGGAGTTAGGATCGTTTGCAAATAGCGCATTTTGCTGGTTAGCCAGATCAGACCTCGCATACAGCATGGCAAAGTAGCGGCCTTGGGCAATTTTTTCCTCCATTTGCGGACGCTTGTCGATGAACACGTCTTTCGAGAGCAGGCCGTTTTCATTCGCTTGGCGCATCGTCTTAAGCCATTTTACATATTCTGCGTCCGTGTCGCGATCATACAGCTGCCCATCCTTTTCATAAGGAATAGCCAAGAAATTTTGAATATAAGCTTGCAGCGAGCTGTTGCCCTTTTCATTAAAATCATACATCCCCAGCGGAATTAACGGCTGGCCGTTAATGTCGGGAAATTTCGCTTTTGCATCAGCCAAGGCTTGAAGGAAACCTTCTGTTGTCCGCATATCCGGGCTGCCGATAGCCTCATACATGTCCTTGCGCACGAGGAACGTCTGCGTAGAGGTGATGCTGTCGCCAAACTTCTCGTAATCCTTCGGTGAGGAGGAGGCGTTCGGATACCCATAGATATGGCCATCCTCTTGCTTGTACCAGGCGAGCTTCGCCGGATCGGTCACCTTGTAGAAGTAAGGGTCATATTGGTCAGCCAGCTCATTAAGCGGGAGCACCATCTCGCCTTCTATCATTTTCTTGACGGCATCCTCGTACCAGCCGAGCGTAATGAAATCAGGCAGGCTGCCGGAGGCGATCATCGTATTCATCTTTTCCGCCTCATTGCCGGCAGGGACGATGAAGTTAATATCTACGCCTGTTTTTTCCGTAATATACTTGGATGTGTCATCTACGCCCCACTTATTAGGAAACCACGCGAAATTAATATACCAATCGAACGTAATCGGACTTTTATCCACTTCCCAGCCTTTATCCTCCTGCGTCAGCTTCACCTCAGCAGCAGCAGTTGGAGACGCGCCTCCATTCGTTGTGCCCTCGTTCGTATTGCTGTTTGATGAGCAGGCTGCCGTAAATACGAGTGCAGCGGCAAGCGGCAGCACCAGCAAACGTTTTATTGCAGGTTGTTTAACCATGTTTATTTTCCCCTTTTCTATTTGAGTAGACTAGCCCTTAATAGAGCCAATCATCATGCCTTTGACAAAATACTTTTGCAGGAAAGGATAAACCAGCACAATCGGCAGCGTCGTAACGACCATCGTCGCCAGCTTGATCGACTGTGAGGTAACGGTTTTGCCAACGCCGCCCGGAATGGCGGCTACCATCTGATTCGAGCTGGACTGTGCCACTACCCGGTACAAATACGTTTGGATCGGCTGCAAATCCATGTTGTTCATATAAATGACGCCGGCAAAATAGTCATTCCACTGATACACCCCATGGAACAGCGCAATCGTCGCAATAACCGGCAGCGATACCGGCAGCACCACCTTGAGGAAAATGCCCCAGTCATTCGCTCCGTCGATTTTCGCCGCTTCCTCCAGCCCATCCGGAATTTCCCGGAAGAAGGTCATGAATATAATGAGGTCGAAGAAGCTGAACATCGCTGGAATAATATACACGAGAAAATTGTCCAGCAAATGCAAATCTCTAATTAGCAAATAGGTAGGAATCAGGCCGCCGCCGAAAAACAAGGTAACCGTGCCAATTAAAATGTAAATTTTGCCGCCAATAAGTCCCCTGCGGGAAAACGCATAGGCTACCATCGCGGTGAAAAAAACATGCAGCAGCACGCCAAGTACCGTTTTCGCTACCGTAATGCCCATTGCCGTCATAATGCCCGCGCTCTGGAATACCGCCTCGAAGCTTTCCGCGCTGAACACCCGCGGCCACCAGTAAATGCCGCCGCGCATGCCATCCTGCCCTTCATTGAATGCATTTACGAGGACGTACCAGATGGGATACAAGGTCGCAAAGCACACGAGCAGCATGCCGAAGCCGTTGAAGAGGTCGAATACTGCTTCTCCCTTTGTTTTTCGTTTCAAGCTGAGCAAAGCCAGTCGCCTCCTTCCTAAAACAACGATGTGTTATTGATTTTTTTCGTTACACGATTGGCGATGAGCAGCAAGATAAGGGCGATAACGGATTTGAACAAGCCGACTGCGGTGGCATAGGAATACCGTCCCTGCTGCATGCCCGTCTGATAGACGAACATATCAATCACATTGCTTGCGCTTTCATTTAATGCGTTTCTCAGCACCAGAATCTGATCAAAGTTGGAGTTCAGCACGCCGCTGACCGCCAGAATGAACAAAATCGAAATCGTTGCTTTGATGCTTGGCAGCGTGACGTACCACATTTTCTGAAAGCGGCCAGCACCGTCAATCGTAGCCGCCTCGTACATTTCAGGCGATACGCTCGAAATCGCGGCCAAATAAATAATGGCGGACCAGCCAAGCTCCTTCCATATATCCGAGGTAATAATAATGCCCCAGAAATAATCCGGCTCTGCAAGATACGAGATCGGTTCCTTAATGACGTTAAGCGCCATCAGTACATGATTGACGATGCCGACATCCGACAGCCAAGTCGTCAGAATGCCGCCAAGAATAACCCACGATAGAAAATGCGGCAAATAGGATATCGTCTGTACCGATCTTTTGAACAGCACCGAGCGCACCTCGTTTAAAAATAAGGCGAATATAATCGGCAGTGGAAAGCCGATCGCCAGCTTGATCAAGCTAATGCCCAGCGTATTGCGCATGACATTGACGAAGCTTTCATCTTGGAAAAATTCTTGAAAATGCGACCAGCCTACCCAAGGCGCCGCGCTGATCGGCTTGACGATATTAAATTCTTTGAACGCTATGATGATGCCGTACATCGGAACATAATTAAAAATAATCATCCATAAAATGCCAAGCAGCGCCATCACCTGCACATGCCTCTGGCCGTACAGCTTCCTGAACCATCTGCTGTGCTTGGCCGCTCTCGTGCTTGCAGCAAGCGCTGCCGCCGATTGTGCTTCGTGCCGTATTTTCACCTTATAAATCCCCCATACTACGTTGGAATCTTGCTCTACAGACTGAAATGCCTTCTTTATCCATTGTAGACGGCAGCTTCCGTTCCTGTAAGGCTTCAAATTTCGTTTTAGGGGGTCCTTTTTTCGGATTGTCTGCAAAACAAACAGGCCCATGCTTATGCGCATGGGCCTGCCTAAATACAATGATCTATTTTCAATTTTGAAGCTAGATTTGGCGGACACAGCAGCCGCTATTTCAACAGAATCACGTGTTATGGCACAGGCAGCGGACTCAGGAGCAGCTAATGCGCTGCAAATGGCCATTTTGACGGGATGATGAGAGCCATAGCGGCTTTCCTGTCCGCTTACGGCCTGAAATCGCAGTAAAAGCCAGAATAGCGGAACCTCAGTCCTTCAAAAAAGGAGTGAGCGACCTGATCTGTGAGATGTCAATAACAATCCGCTAGCCGGATAAGGCAAATTTAATGACCCGGCTTATCGCTCCCGGCAGTACGCTAACGTGGCTCTCCTCGGGAAATTTGGCGATTGCCGCATGGAATCCGCTGGCTTGGAGCGGCTTCAGACTATCCACCAGCTGCTCGGAGTCCTTCACCATATCCGGCAGTTCTTCTCCGCCAATGGTGATCAACAGCTTCGGCGGGTGATCGGTCTGAGGGAGCCATGCATCGAATGCGGCTTGCTCCTCCAGCACCGCATGCTTGTTCCACCATATGGACGGGCTTCCCGCAGCAAAGCGCTGAAAGGACTGAGGGCGGCTGAATAAGGCATGGAGGACGAGCAGGCCCCCCAGCGAATGTCCGAAAATCGTCTGCCGCTCCTTGTCTATGGGAAATTCCTTCTCCAGCGCCGGCTTCAGCTCCGTCTCCAAAAAATCGAGAAAGCAATCAGCTCCGCCATGCTCCGGCCATGGCTGGCCATTCGGCCGGGCAGGCAAATTTTCGAGCTTTGCAGGTGTCGTGAAATCATAGCAGCGCCGGGTCATATCGAACGGTTCACCGGAAGGATAGCCGATGCCTACGATAATGACGGGGTCATAGCCATGCGGCTTGCGCGTTTGCAAGCGAGCAGCCTCGGCGAATGTGCCGAATACCGCATCCCCATCCGTCGCATAAATGATCGGGTAGCCCTTCTCCGGAGGCGGCTCCTTCGGCACGGCTATCCTAATGCGGTATTCCAGCTGCCTGTGGCTTGCATGCACCACTCTCTCGCTGCTTTCAGCCGTATAATGTCCCTTAGCTTCGCTTTTCATTATGGCGCTAGAAACCGAACAATATCATCGATAATTTTGCTGTATGCGATTAGACCGCCGCCTGTCCAATACTCATCGCTAACCGCGTAAACATGGCCCGCTTTGACCGCAGGCATGCTTCTCCAAATCGCATTGTCGGTCAGCTCCTTAATGTTGGCTGCGCCTGAGCCCGCGTAGTCGATTGTAAAAATAAAATCGGCATCCAGCTCAGGGAGAATTTCGAGCGAGGCATCCACGCTGTTTTTCTCTTCAACCAGCTTGCTCTTTCCTATGCCTAGCTCATGCGAAAGTACATAGCCTCCAAAATAGTTGCCGCCAATCAGGTACATTCCTTTGGCATTAAAATTAATTAAAACCGCCTTTTTCCCATCAGCAACTGGAGCGAGCTTGGCCTTGGCTTCTTCCTTCTTCTGTTCATAATCGCTCAGCGCCTGCTTCGCCTCGTCAGGTTTGCCAAGCAGCTCTCCCAGCTTCGTTATCGAGCTGTTTAAATCGCCAGCCGCATTGACGAAAACGTACGTAGGCGCAATTTTGGAATACTGCTCATAGATGCCGTCGTCGGCATAATGGGCCGTATGCAAAATAATCAGATCAGGCTCAAAATCCATAATTTGCTCTGGGGAAGGCGGACGTCCTCCTGAAAACTCGACAGTTGGCACACCCTTAAGCCGATCCTGCAAGTAGGCTTGGCCTTTCCCGCTATTCCCCCATTGGGCAATAGGCGTTACGCCCAAGCTCAGCAGAGAATCCTCCATATAGGGGGCGAATACCTTTAATGGCTTGGCTGGTATAACGAGTTCATGCCCTTGTTCATCCGTTACCGTCTTCGTCGCTGACACTTCCTCTGAAGCCTCAGGGGCTTCGCTAACCTCAGGAGCCTGACTTTCTTGTGCAGCAGCAGCTGTCTGGCTTGGCTCAGCTGGGTTTTCGGCATTCGTGGAGCCACAAGCGCTCAGCAGGCTAAGCGCCATTCCTATAATGAGCAGCGAGAGCCCGCTTGCTTTTAACCTTTTTCGCAAAAAACTGTACTTCTGGAACATTCGAAATACCCTCCTATGATAACAATTCTCACTTAGGAGAATTATAAAGGATGCCCTATGCAGTCTCCATGGACTTTATCCGTTCCTGCCTTTGGACAATATCCGGTTAGGAGCAGCAGCATCTCGTCCAGCATCCGATTCATCGCTATGGCTGAGTATTCGAACCATGGGTCCGAAGGCAACAGATAGACAAAATGATTGCGAACCGCTTTGAGCGCCCGCCATTCCTTGTTATGTTGAAGCGCTAGCCAGTACGAGCGCGACTCTGCCTCAGGGCATACTACTATCAGCAAGCGGTCCGGGTCAAGATGGCTGAGCTGCTCCAGTGTTAGCTCCACATTGTACAACGAAGCCTGCTCATAGGCCGGAGACAATTGCAGCTCCTGATACAGCAGCTCAAAAATAGCTTGGTTGCAGTAGGCATGCACCTTTTTCCCATATATCCGCAATACGACAAAGGTATCCTCCTGCACGGCATGCTTGATGTTCGTCCGGGCCGATTCCAGCTTCTGCCCATATCCATCAATCCATTCCTCCGCCTGCTGCTCGCCTTTTAAAAAAGAGGCCATTTGACGAAGCTGCTCTCGCCAATCCTTCTGCCCCTTATCAACGAATAGGGCAGGGGCAATGCTGCCCAGCTTCTGCTTTTCTTCATCGCGCAAATGATCGAAGCCTACGATTGCGTCGGGACGGACCTTCGTCAGCTTGTCCCATTCCTCATGCCGCTGCAAATCCCCATAGCGCATATGCACCTGAATGCTCATCTGGTACACATTATAATAATAAGGCGTCCACTTTGAATCGAGCGGCGCAGCAACCGGAATAATGCCCAGCGCAAGCAGCTGCCCTATAAGCGAAGGAGAACATACCGCAATGCGTT
The DNA here is from genome assembly GCF_059383875.1 of Paenibacillus sp. JT22N7. NCBI lineage: Bacteria > Bacillati > Bacillota > Bacilli > Caryophanales > Paenibacillaceae > Paenibacillus > Paenibacillus sp. JT22N7. Next base: position 110,412 of record NZ_JBXENY010000016.1, on the reverse strand, counting down.
GTCTGGGACGGGTCACAAAGGCGGAGGGGGATACGCCAACCTCTTTCTTAAACTTGCGGCTGAAGTAAAATTCATCACTGTAGCCTACCTTGTGGGCAATTTCCCGCAGACGGTAGTCCGTCTCCGTTAAATATCTTTTTGCCCTGTTGATGCGCAGGTCGGTCAAATAATCAATGGCGCTTTGCCCATATGTTTTTCTGAACAAATCCACAAAATATTTAGGGCTTATATGGGCCATCTCTGCCAGCTGTCCCACAGATATCGGCTCATTGAAATGCTGCTCCATAAAGCGGCGAATGCTTAATAAATCCGTCTTTGGGGGTTGATTATCGTACATGATGCCTCCGTTCCATGCTTTCGAGCCTTGTCCAGCTTATCCTCTCAGTATAGCAACATTGAGAATCGCTATCAATGGATTTGAAAATTGACCTGAGCGTCACACGGCGTTAATCCTGAGCTGACATAACTGGCGTATAGTCGAATCATACTCAACTAAATAAAGGATGATGGCACTTATGGGCATTCATACGTACTTTAGATCACTAAACGATTTGGAACGCATTATCCGCACCCCTGGCAAATTCAAATTCGAAGAGCACAGCGTGTCGGCTCACTCCTGGAAAGTTGTCCAGTACGCCAAGACGCTTGCCGATATCGAGGAGCAGCACGGCGTCACGATTGATTGGAAGAAGCTTTATGAAATTACGAGCAGCCATGATTATGGGGAAATTTTTATTGGAGACATTAAAACGCCCGTCAAGCATTATTCCCTTGAACTGCGTTCGATGCTGCAGCAGGTTGAGGATGGCATGGTCGAGCATTTTATTCAGGACCATATTCCTGAGGAATTTCAGGCTATTTTCCGCAGACAGCTGCGCGAGGGCAAAGACCATTCGGTAGAAGGGCTCATTTTGGAAGTTGCTGATAAAATGGATCAGGTCTACGAGGCATTCGCTGAGCTCCAGCGCGGCAATACCGAGAAGGAATTTATCGTCATGTACCGTTATGCGTTAATTAAAATCAAAAATATCGACCTCCACTGCGTGAAGTATTTCCTCGAGCACATCCTGCCAGATATTATCCATGAAGGCACTCTTTCCCCCATCGATATTCGTAAAATAACAGAAGAAGCGCTGGCGCAAGGTGAAACGGCCGTCGCCGTCCTGTAGCGGCGCGGCGCGTTTCATTCCGAGAAATATAGAGAAAGGATTGCGTTAGATATCCTTTCCTATATTTCAAGGTGAAACGGCCGTCGCCGTCCTGTAGCGGCGCGGCGCGTTTCATTCTGAGAAATATAGAGAAAGGATCGCGTTAGATATCCTTTCTCTATATTTCAATAAAAAAACGGCACTCCATCCTTTGATGAAGTACCGTTTTTTTGAGCTTTTCCAGCCCATTCGCTGCTATAAATTTTGCTGGGTAATACCCAATTCCGGATCGAACACCAGCATCTTCGTGCCAATTTTATCAATGAAAAACCGATCATGGCTTACGGTCACAACAGCGCCGGGAAAATGTATCAGCGCCTGCTCCATCACCTGTATGCTCGTTAAATCCAGATGATTCGTCGGTTCATCCAATATGATGACGGCTGCACCCGAAAGCAGGCATTTCGCCAATGCAACCCGGGCCATTTGGCCGCCGGACAGGCTGCCAATCACTTTGCTTAAATCCATCTCGGAAAATTGCAGCATCGACAGAAATTTGTTCACCTTTTTCCGCGGCGCATCGAGCCCTAGACCATACGTATTGACGGCGTGGCTCACTGTATCCTTAGGATCAAGCTCCTCCCACATCCGGTTGAAATACGCGTAGCTGACCCCTTTTTCCCAGGTGACCTCGCCGGATTCAGGCTTCTCCTGCCCCGTCAGCACCTTGATCAGCGTGGACTTCCCGCTTCCGTTCGGGCCAACGATGACGAGGCGATCCTCCTTCTGAATGTCAAAGCTGACGTTCTGAAAAATAGCGCGTTCCTCATAGCTTTGCCCGATTTGCTTAACCTCGCACAGCTTGTCCGGGAAACGCAGCAACTCATAAATATCCGTAATCAGCACGTTCACCGGATTCGGCTCGACCCGCTTCTTATTATCGGCCAATTTGCGGGATAACCGGTCTTTGGACGATTTTTTGCTGGCGCGGCTGTCGATCGCTTCCGACTCCATGAGCAGCAGCTCTTCCTCCCACTCGAACTGGCGGTCCAGCTCCTTCTTGCGCAGCTTCTTCTTACGAATATAGTCCGTATAATTGCCGTCGTATGGCTGAAAATGATAATTTTCAATCTCGATAATTTGCGTGACGACCTTGTCGATAAACTGCCGATCATGAGAGATCAGGATCATGGCGCCATTAAACCGGTAAAGCCACTGCTCCAGCCACGCAATGCCTTCCATATCCAAGTAGTTTGTCGGCTCGTCAAGCAATACAACATCGGGCAGCTCAATTAGCATTTTCGCTAAAGCCGCACGGTTTCTCCAGCCTCCAGACAGCTCATCAATCGGCTGATGGCGTGAACGGTCGTTGAAGCCCAGCTTCGTCAGAACGGTGTTGATCTCGACGGAAACGTTCCAGCCATCCAAATGGTCCATTTGCTCGAAAAGCTCCGCCTGCCTTGCCAGCAGTTCATTCATTTCGCCATCATCCGATACCAAGCCCAGCTTTTCCCCAACCGCTTGCAGCTCCCGTTCAATCAGAGCAACCTGCTCGAAGCACATTTCCAGCTCTTGCTGGACGGACAGACTTCCGCGCATTTCTGAAAACTGCGAGAAATACCCAATTTTCACCTTTGGATCTATTTCCACTTTGCCACTTGTCGGCTCTTCTTTGCCCATAATGAGCTTGAATACCGTCGACTTGCCGGCTCCATTTCGCCCAATGAGGCCAATTCGCTCCCCTTGGCTCACGCGAAAATAAATATCGCGAAAAATCATGGCGTCTTCATATTTCTTCGTCACATTTTCCAACCGAATTACACTCATGCTATCACCCTTCTAGCTCCGTCAGTCTACTAGTCATTATAACATTAGATATTGTTTATTTTTTGTTGCGCGCCAATATTTCGCCTGCCTTCGCCCGAAACTCGGTGGCCGCCGCCTCGGGCGTTATTTTGCCAAATAGCAGCAGGTCATGCAAATCACGCAGCACCACGGTCACTTCTGCCGTTCCGACCGGGTCCGGCGGGTCCATGGGACTGCTATTTTTCTCCACCCAATCGAGATATTCAAAGATTTGCGCAAGCTCAGGCTTAACGAACGGCTTCAGCTGCTCCTTTAACTGGGAAGATACGGGCACGCCCCTCTCTCCCTGCAGCAGCTTGTTTGCCTCTAAATTATTGACGAAGAAGCTGATGAATTTCGCGGCCTCTTCTTTATTTTTTGAATTTTTGGAAATCGAAAAAAACATGCCCGGCTTCAAAAATAACCCTTGCTTGCTGTTTGGCCCAGGCAGCGGCACGATAGCCAGCTGTTTGCCGTAATGCTCCACGATGTTGATGAACTGATTGGAATAGCCCCAGCCTAATAGAGCCTCCCCTTTAAAAAAAGGGTCTGCGTCCGATTTATTAATATCGGACGTCCAAATATCGGGCAAAAATATCAGTTTATCCTTCGCGAGCCTTTGCATTCGTCCAAAATAGTCGATAAACAGCTTGTCATCCTCATAACCTAGACTAGTGCCATCTTCTGCAAACAAGGTAAAGCCATGCTGTCTAAGAAAATAAGCAAAAAACTGCTCCGGCGTAAATACCGTTCCTAAATAAACGCCTGTGCCCTTGAGCTGCTCTCCCATCTGGTCAAAATCCTCCCAGGTCCACGAGGCGGTAGGCGGCTCTACGCCGCTGGCCTTGAAAACCTCTGGGTCATATACGGCAAATAGCGCATTGACGCCCAAATTCATGCCGTATAATTGGTCTCCCCATTTCCCGCTGGACAGATGGCTCTCGCTGATGGAGGACGCATCTATGATACCGCTTCGAATATACGGCTCCAAATTCTCCAGCAAATCAAGCGAGCTGTACTGGGACAAATACGAAATGTCCATCTGAATGATGTCCGGCAGCGCATTGCCCGCCGCGTACGGCGCGAGCTTTCTCCAATATTCATTGAAAGCGCTGTATTCAAATTCAATGTTAATATGCGGATTTAGCTCTTCATACATATGGATAACCTCGATCGTTGCGTTGTTGCGAAATTCATTGCCCCACCAAGCGATGCGAAGCGTAATCGGCTCCTCCTTAAGCTTGTTCAATGGGTCGGAATCCCCCGGGATGCAGCCCCAGAGAGCGGCTAGCAAGCCAAGCATTATGCCAATTCGGATGGTCGTTCGCATCATCTGCTTAATCCTCCTGCACAAGCGGAATAAGGACGCTGACTTTCGTTCCGCCCCCCGCCCGGCTGTCAATTCCTAGCCCATAGCTTTCGCCGAATGCGAGCTTGATCCGATTTTTAATATTCAAAATGCCAATCCCGTTCCCCCGCGTCTCCGCCTCTCCGCTCAGCACACGCTGCACATAAGCTTCCTCCATGCCCGGCCCGCCGTCCTCGACAATAAGCGCTAGCTTCCCTTCCCCCCACTCCGCATAAAGCCGGATCGTACAGGGCTCAATCATAGGCTCCAAACCATATTGCACGGCATTTTCCAATAGAGGCTGCAAAGTAAGCTTAGGGATGGCAGCGGCATAACAGGAAGCAGGCACATCCATATGAAAATCCAGCCGATTTTGAAATCGGTATTTTTGAATCGTAATGTAATGCTTCACCGTTTCAAGCTCCTCGGCAACCGTAATCACATTTTGCTTTAAGCTGATTGAGGAGCGCAGCAAATAACCAAGCGAGACGACCATGCTGGATATTTGCTGCTGCGCATTTTTTTTGGCCAGCCAATGGATAGAATCGAGCGCATTATACAAAAAATGAGGATTAATTTGCGCCTGAAGCGCCTTGAACTCCGTTTCCTTAATGATAAGCTGGTTGGCGTAATTTTCTTTAATCAGCGTATTAATGCGAGTAATCATCATTCGATACGTTCGCTGCAGCAGCCCTACTTCATCCATTTGCTGAAAAGCAGGTGCGGACATGCTGGCATCCATGCTCTCCAGGTCGCCATACTGCACCTCCTTCATCTGGCTGATCAACTGGCGAATGGGCCTCGTCAAGCTGCGGGCAAAGGCCATCCCGATGGCAACAACGACAATAAAGGTCAGGCTATAGACGATAACGAGCGAATTTTTCAGCCACACGACCGTTTTAAAAATATGATTGTACGGGACGATATTATAATACATCCATCCGGTATAAGAGGATTTTTTCTGCGACAAAAAGGTCGGCTCGTTGTTCACCTTCTTGATCTCGTAGCCGTCTCCCGCCTTTAGCGGCTGAAAGGCAACAGCCACACCTTCTGGCATTTGCCCGTACGGATAGATGACATCCTGCCCTGATTTAAGCAAAATATCACTACTCTGACTCGCCGTGCCTGCATAGTCCTCCACTAATCTCTCAATATTAATCCGCAAAAATAAAATGCCGATGGGCTCCAGCGTCAAAGGCTCATACGCCCGCACCTCCCTGACCATAATTAGCATAGGGTCGGAATCATCCGGGTAAAGCCAGCGGACTTCGCCTTTTCCCGCTACAGCTTCTTTTATCATGCGGGCGTATTTTTTCTCTGAGAAGGATGGGGAGTCCCCATATTTGCTGACCCGCTGTCTGGAGTCGATAAGATGAACAGATTGCACATAACGTTCAGCATTGCTAATATGCGCCCACAGTTGATCGGTTATCTTCTTGCGGGTTATGTAACCGGCATATTCTGCATCGTCCTGAAGCAAATCCTTTAATCCTCGCTGAATTTGTGAATCTGAAATAATGGTGAGCGACATCGACTCCAGCTTCTTCAGCTCCATATCTATCGTGGTGGACGATAAATTCAAGAGTCGATAGGATTTGTCATATAGCTGTCTGTCATAAATCGAATAGGCATAATATAAGGAGCTGTAAGCAATCGTAATAATAAGGGTCATGATCAGAAAGATCATGAGAAACATTTTTCGCTTGATGCTCAGATTCCGATATACCGCCATTATAAAAAGCGCTCCTTTGCATAGGTCATACACTAGATATAACATACTCGGCAAAAACCAGATACACTAGCGGAACCCGGAGCTCTATTTTCACGAAGAAAAGGCTACTTTGGGGCGTTTTACGCCCCATACAGCAGCCTTCATCCGTTTATGCATTTTTCACGCTGCCGCTTATTTCGTTTGGTATCTTTCGTAAGCCGCTTGGTGCATTTCGACAGCTTGATCAATGCCCATGCTCTTAATCGTCTCTACCATTTTGTCGAACTCGGCAATCGGCTTCTGCCCGTTAATGATCGCTGTCATCGTCTCGTTCAAGTACGTATTGACTTGGCTCATAATGGAAGTGACCGTGCTTGCTTCGTCCAACGTCAGGCGGATAGGAGGAAGCGTCAGCTCGGAGCTCGCTTTCATCCACTCCGTGTTGGCATCCCGCTGGCCTTGATCGAACAAGAGGGCGTCCAAATATTTGCTGTCCTGATTGATCGGGCCATCCATAATCGATAGCGCATAAGAAGCCAGCGCCTGATCATAGGTCAAGCCGTTCGGATTGTCGGTGATGAGGCCCGTAAACTTGATAGCATCGCCGTCCTTCTCGTAGCTCTCGCCCTCGATGCCAAAGTTGAACAAGTCGCTGCCCTGCGCGCTGTAATTAAAATCCATCCATTGCACGATATATTTCAGCTTGTCTTCATCGGCGCTTGATGTGATCGCTTCTCCATAGGTCAGCACCTTATTGTTCATATTGAAGGTCGCGTAGGCATTGCCATCCGGCGATACCGGCCATGGAGCGCCTGTCAGATTAAAATCCGGATCGGTATCCCTCATCAGGTTGAAATATTTGCCCATGCCGCTGAACACACCGCCCAAGTAGGAGCCGGCTAAATTATTCGTAATTTTATAGTCAAAGGCTTTGCCGTCATTCGTCATAATTTCCGGATCAATCAGCCCTTCTTTATACCAAGCTGCCATCGTCTCAAGGAAACTTTTGTATTCAGGCTCGATTGGCCCGAAAGCCACTTTTCCGCCCTTCATTTCGAAGCCGCCAATGACTCCGAAGGCTGGAGAAAAATCATGCAGCTTCGTCAAATTTCCCGGTCCCCAGTTGCCTGTAAACGGAAGCTCATCCTGCTTGCCGTTGCCGTTCGGGTCCTGTTCCTTGAACGCCTTAAGCACCGTATGCCACTCATCAATCGTTGTAGGCGTTTTCAAATTGAGCTTATCAAGCCAGTCCTTGCGCACGATGGGGCCCGTTGTCGCATTCAGCTTGAGCGCATCCAGCTTCAGAAGCGGGAACATATAGATCGTGCCGTCATCGAGAGCAATTTGCTTCAACACATCCGGATCGGATTCAATAATGCTTTTCAGGTTTGGCGCGTATTGGTCGATCAGCTCGTTCAAGCGAATAATCCGCCCGTCCTCGATCATTTTCTCAGGACCGCCTACTGCATCCGCCCAGTTGTAGTAGATGACGTCTGGAAGCTCCTTCGTTGCAATGAGCAGGTTGAACTGATCCTTTTGCTGTCCCAGCGGCGGGTGGGTAAATTTCACCTTGATTCCCGTCAGCTCTTCCTTTTTCTTATACGAGGCCATTTCCCCAAAGTTGTCCATCGAGGCGGTCAGCTTCGCATCATTCGCACGCCAATAATTAATCGTGAACGCTTCATTCGTAATGGGCAGCGGTATTTCCGTCAGCTTCTCTTCTCCGGCTGCTGGACTGGACGCCCCTGCATTGGCCGGACTGCCTGCTGCCGCTCCTTCATTTGGCGCATTGTTTTGCGAACACGCCGACATCAGGCCGACAAGCAGCGCCGAGGACAAAATGACCAACCCCATTTTTCTTTTCACCCAAATCGCCTCCAAAAAATAATTGATTTTTATTGTTTCACGGCACCGATTAAAGCGCCTTGAACAAAAAACTTTTGAATAAACGGATACACCAGCATAATCGGCAGCGTAGAAATAATAATCGTGGCGTATTTAATGTTTTCTCCGATTGCAAAGCCTGTGTCCACGCCGGCACCCATCGACTCCGTACTGCTGCTAATTAAAATATCCCGCATTACAATCTGGATCGGATACAGCTCCTGGCTTCGCAAGTAGAGCATCGGGCCCACATAATCATTCCAATGGTCTACAGCATAATACAGCGACATGACCGCCAAAATCGATTTGGATAAAGGCAGGACGATACGAAATAAGATTAGAAAATCATTAGCTCCATCCAGCTTGCCGGATTCGATCAAGCTTATCGGAATGCTCTCGAAGCTTGTTTTCATAATCAGGAAGTAGAAGGTGCTGATTGCACCAGGGATGATCATCGCCAGGCGAGTATCCACCAGTCCCAAATTCTGAATGAGCAGAAAGCTTGGGATCATGCCGCCGCCAAAAAACATCGTAAAGGTAATGAGCTGCATAAACGTTTTTCGGCCGAATAAATCCATTCTGGATAGCGCATAGGCGGCAAAAGCCGTCATTAGCAAATTAACCAGAGTTCCTGCTGCGACATAAAAGAGCGTGTTCAAGTAGCCGTTATAAATTTTCGGATTTTGAAACACATATTTATAAGCCTCAAGCTGGAAGCCTTCGGGCAGCAGCATGAGCGACCTTGAGCGCAGCAATTGATCTGGATCGCTTATAGAAGAATTCAGCACATACAGCATCGGATAAAAGGATACGGCTATAATGCAGCACAGCATAATCACATTGAAAAAGTCAAAAACATATTCCCCTGACGAGCGTTTCATAGGTCACCTCCCGTTTACCAGAGACTGGTCGAATTCACTTTTTTACTAATCGCATTGGCCATTAACAGCAGCGAGAAATTAATAATGCCGTTAATTAATCCAATAGCGGTCGAATACGTATAGTTGCCTTCTAAAATGCCGGAACGGTAAATAAAAGTGGATATGACGTCTGACGTTTCATAGGTCGGTGCCGTCTGCATGAGCAAAATTTTCTGAAAGTCGGCGTTCATAACCGCACCCAAACGCAAAATCAGCATAATGACAACCGTCGGCATAATGCCCGGGAGCGTAATATGCAGCAGCTGCTTCCACCTGCCAGCCCCATCCATCTTCGCCGCTTCATAGAGCTGGGTATCAATATTGCTGAGCGCTGCCAGAAAAATAATCGAGGCCCAGCCCGCCCCCTGCCAAATGTTCGAAAGAATGTACATCGGCCGAAACATATCCTTCTCCGCTAGAAACATAATCGGCTGCAGGTCGAAGAAGCTGCGAATGACATTAAACAAGCCGCCATCGAGCGACGAGAACGTTTTCAGCATTCCGACAACAACGACGACCGAAATGAAGTGGGGCATGTAGCTGATCGTCTGTACCGTGCTCTTGAACCACTTTTTGCGGACCTCATTAAGCAGCAGCGCCAAAATAATCGGTGCCGGAAAGCCGAACAAAATGCTGTAAAAGCTGAGGATCAACGTATTTTTAATAATTCGCCAAAAATAATAGCTGTTAAAAAACATCGTAAAATTGTCAAAGCCGATCCATTTTCCTTCCAAAATGCCTTTGATTGGGCTATAAGATTTTTGAAAAGCCATCAACAAGCCGTACATCGGTCCATAGTGGAAAATGAAATAATACGCTAGGACCGGAATTAACATGAGGTATACATATTTATTCCGCAGCCATTCCTTTTTGAGGAAAACGAGTTTGCTTGTTTTAGCTCTGCTGCCCTTGAGCGCCTGCTGCTGCTCTTCCTCCAGCTTCAACTCCATTCTTCTGCCCCCACCCTAAATGTTAATCGATTAATATTTATGTTTATAAATATACAAGTACGGCTTCTCTTTTCACATGTTCATTTCCGATGGTTTTATGTTCAAAACCGTGGTGAAACGGCTAACGCCGTCCTTTGGCGGCACGGCGCGTTTCAATCCGAGAAATATAAATGCTTATATTTGCAAAAAAACACCCTGCAGTCGTATCTCGACGACTTCAGGGTGTAAACGATAAGCCTATGGCGTTTTCTTATATTCCGAAGGAGAAAATCCGGTATACTTCTTAAACATTTTGCTAAAATAAGACGAATTGCCGCCGAAACCCGTTTCCTCAGCCAGCGCCGCTATTGTAAATTCCTCGCTTTGGCCGATTATCTCCAGCGCCTTTTGAATCCGAAAGCTCATCATGTAGTTCGTAAATTTTTCGCCTGTCTCCTTCTTGAACATTTTGCTTATGTAATCCGGATTCATATAAATCTCCCCGGCAATAGATTGCAAAGTCAGCGATTCATCCTTGAAGCGGCTTTGGACAATATTTTTCATATGAAGCACCATCTGCGACTGCCTGCATCGATTCCGCTCATAGTTGTGGAGAGCAATCTCTTGGGCGATGCCCATCACATATTGTTGAAAAGACTGCAAGGTGCTCGTTTCGATTAAACCCGGGAGCTTATCCATATACGCCTTCATCTCGGAAGATCCACACAGCCGAATCATTTCCATGTACATCTGGATCAAATAGGATTTCGTTGTGGATATGTCATAGCGCAGCTCAGAAAGCATTTGAAACATTTGCTGAAGCTCTTTATCCGCTTCTGCCCAATGCCCTGCTTTAATTGCTGTCATTAAACGTTCTTGGTCATACTCCCATTCAGAACGATCCCCTTCCCCAGATGGGGAAATGTCGCGCTCCATAATAAGACTGCCTTCACCGAGATAAAATCGATGGTTCAAGCAGACAAGCGTCTGCGTATATAAGCGCCGCGCCTGCGCCAGCTCTCCCGCCTCGCTGAGGGCGGCGGTTAGGTCAAAATGATAATATTTCGTGAAGGTGGCGCGGATGCTGTCAATTTTCTCGAAAAATTGCGCCTCGGACAGCTCGTCTTCCATGAGCAGAAGAACATGCTGGCCTACGGTAGAGCTGAGTATGGGGTTAGGAAAGATGTCCTCGGATATATTTTTCACGGCAAACAGATGCTCATACTCATGCTCGCCCTCGATTTCCACCAGCAGCAGGCGTACGCTTTGCGTTTGAAAATGCAGCCCGAACAGGTCGCCAAAATACTGCCATTCTCTTACGCCATACGTTTTATTCGTTACGAACTCCTTTAGAAAATGCTCCTTGGCATGCGGCAACACGCGCTCTAAATCATACTTGATTGATTGCACGAAGCTCTCCTGGCTGGCCCGTTCCTTCTTCTCCTGAACGATCTCCGTGATGGCCTCCACCAAGCTTTCCTCGCTGCACGGCTTCAGCAAATAATGCTTCACCCCATACTGCATAGCTGTTTTGGCATAATCAAATTCCGAGAAGCCGGTCAGCATGATAAAAGAGATACCGGGATACTGCTCCGCAACAGCAGCTACGAGCTGCAAGCCATCCATGCCCGGCATTCGAATGTCGGTAATAACGATGTCCGGCGGATTATCCCTCAACTTTGTTAGCGCTTCCAAACCATTTTGCGCTGTTCCTGTTAATTGTGTACCTAGCCGAGCCCAATCCATCACGGAGGAAATGCCGTCAAGAATGAGCCATTCATCATCAACCAAGAGAACCTTGTACACCGCTACTCCCCCTCCCCTGTTACCAACCTGATAAAAGCTGCGTCTTTTATTCTTAATTTTACCTTGCTATGACAAAGCAAGCAATGAAAGGGAGATGTGCAATTGGGAGCACAATTAGAGATGTACAATTAACAGTACTAGCAAAAAAAGCAAAGGCAGCTTTAACTGCCCTTGCTCCTTCTCTTTATTGCTCTTAAATATTAATATCATGAATGTTGTCGATAATAATGCCTTCCCTGACTCCCATTACGGTATTTCCTTTTTGAAGCGCTTTTCACAGGGTCTACACAATATCAACGAACTAGTGGAATAACCCTCGGTGAATGCTAGCCCACACCTAACCTAAAGCTATACCCTCCACTGCCGCACCAAGTTTTTTCCGCATGCTATATTTGAATCGATGCAGCTTCTTTCACTGCCACTTGTAATCACATATAATCCCATTGATTTGGCAATGGGAATTGCCATAGCGCCGAATCCTCCGGTTCCTCCGGGAATGAAAAGCTTTTTCTTCGGCTGGGCATGGAGTACATTATGCAAGGCTTGATAAGCAGTCAAGGCAGTAAGGGGGACCGCAGCCGCTTCATTAAAAGACAAATGGTCAGGCATGATGGATAAAGCATCTTCATTCACGGCCGCATATTCAGCAAAAGCACCGATTTTATTAAGCGGCAGCCTCGTATAGACAGGGTCACCTACCTTAAAATTCAATACCTTATCACCAACGGCTTCAATAACGCCTGATAGTTCATTCCCTAAAGTGAATGGCAGCTTATAGTCGGCAATCATCCGCACACTGCCATTCAGATTAAGAATGTCCAGTGGGTTTACGCCTGCAGCTTTTACTTTGACAAGTACCTCATGGCTATTGATCTGTGGTATATCAACATCATTTAATTCCACTTGAATTTTTTTTGAATAATTCTGTATTTGTGCCGCTTTCTAGAAATTCCGTTTCTGTTATAGCCGGTGCTAAAACCTTTGCCTTTAGTTTGGCACCTTTCAGTTCTAGCTCTTTTGCAAGCCCTTCTGTGAAGGCACTAACATAATATTTAGATGCTGAATAAGCAACATTCCCAACAGCAATGGCATAACCGAGCGCGGATGAGACGTTAATTAACTGAGTTCCTTCGACATCTGCATAATCTCGCACATACAGGGTAGAAAGGATCGTCAAGGATTCGATATTAACACGCAGCATCGTTTGGGCTTTATCTAAATTCTGATCTGCTACAAAAGCGGCTTCTCCCAGCCCCGCATTGTTAATCCAAGTGTCTATTTCGTATTCCTTTAGCTTGCTATACAAAGTGTAAGCCTGATCTGTAACAGACAGGTCACTTGTTTGAACAATAACATTTACACTAGGATCTATTTCCTGAATGGCCGTTTTAAGCTCTTCTAATTTATCCAATCCCTGAGCTTGCTCCTGTAATAACGGTATACTTCATCCTATTCTCTCCTTCATAACGTGCAGATTAGTGTAAATGAGTTTCAAGCACAATTTTAGAATGATCATTCTTATTAGGGTAAAAAACAGTTAGATCTAACTTGCTATTCGTATAGCCATTTTAGAACGAACAGTAACGAATTTTTTTATGGCTAAAAATATTGCTTTTGGAGCGGCATTCCTTGGCTTGTTCAAGGCATAAGATACAAGCTCTTTCTTGCACTAGAGGGACAAGTGGGAACTTGTATCACAGAAACAAACCAGCTTCCATTTAGGTCACTCCTTTTGCCCATCATGTTGGCATGACCCTTTTAATCTAAAACGGACAGTGTCATAGCAATAATATTGTTGAATTTTTGTTGATCCGATGTTGTCTTGACCAGCGTACGCAGCCCCAACCACGCATTCATTAAATAATGAGAAATCATTTCAGGTTCAAGGCCAGCCTTGATCTCACCCGATTGCTGGCCCTCCAGAACAAGGTTAGTCAACAATTCCTCAGTCCGTGAATAACTCTCATCCACCAGGGATGCAACTTCTGGATCCAACACGCCCAGTTCCACGCCTGAATTCACGAGAAAACACCCAAGAGGTTCCCCTTCATTTTTTATTGTCGCTTCAAACAACTCCCGGATGATTTCCTTTACCGGCGTTCGCTTTTCAACCAAAAATTTCATTCTATTCGTTTGCTTAGCTTCATATCGTTCGAGAGCTTTTATAAACAAGGCATGCTTATCCCCAAATGTATCATAAATACTTCTACGATGAATGCCCATAAAGTTAACCAGTTCATTCATTGAAGTTTTCTCGTACCCTTGTACCCAAAATAGCTGTATGGCTTTATCTAATACTTCATTGATTTCAAATTCCTTGGATCTTGCCATCGTCATCACCTCGAATAATCATTATACATTTAAGTGAACGATTGGCAAACTGAAATAAACATAAGAAAGAGCAAAGGCGATTATAGTCCCCTTTGCTCTTTCCTCCAAGCCTATTGCAGCAACTGCTGCCAAAGCAGGATGCCTAGCTCGTTTGCAGCCAGTTCACTTTAGCCCACGACAGCTTGCCCGCACCCGCGCCATTTGCAGCCACGAGCCTTGCTTTCAATGTCGCTGGATCATCAGCTGTATAGCTATAAGGAAGCGTTGTGAATCCGTTCCAGGAAAAAGGCTTGATCGCTGCTGGAACTGGAGAAAGCGGGCTTCCCGCTGTATCGCTATTTCCTCTAAAGGTTGTTCCATCCAGCGAATAGATCGTGTCTATAGCCGCGATTTTCCCCGTATAGTCAGGAAGACTGGCATCCTTCTGATTATTGCGAAGCGGGTAATAAACATCAATAATGACTGATTTCTCAATCAGCACAGCACCATTTTCTGTGGAAATCGCTCCATTGCTCGTTACGCCAAAATGATAACCATTGCCGGAAATGGCTGTCTCCATCGCCGAAGTAATCCGTGATCTGGCACTCCAAGCGCCTGCGCTGTCCATAACGATGTTGTAGGCATGGACGTTTCCAGCCCGCAGGCGAGGCATCCGGTCCTGCTGATCCTGATAATAGTTGTGATGCAGCGTCACTTCAAGCGCTGCATTATCGCTGGCAAATTCGGTTGAGCCCACCAGATGCCCTTTCTTCTGGCTGGCAGCAACCGCGATAATGTCATCCTTGCTCAGTCCTACTGCACTGCTTCTTAAAAAAGCATACATAGGATAAGCCGACTGATTCGCTTCCAGCGCATTGATTTGCTGGGTGACCCAGCTGCCTTTACTGCCGTCATCGCCTAAGAAGGAGGACCATGAAATGGTGACGCCATTGCTTCCTTTTTTCACATCGACCAGTCCGTCATATGCTTTGTGGAACGTACAGTGGTCGATCCAAAACTTGCTGCTTTCTTCGATTGTGATATAATCCCAGTCGTTTTTGTCGTAATCTCCCTTGGTTGCTTCATCCCATTCCCACAGCTCATCAAATTCGAGATTGCGAATGATGACATTCGTGCTTCTCTTGAAGGTAAAAGCAGCATGCTTGATCTTCGCGCCGTTGGCGGAGAAAATCGTCAGGTCCGTAAAGCCGTCCACTGTAATTTTGCTAACGCCCGTATTAAGTAGAACCGGGTGCGTTAATGCGCTGTTGTGAGAGGCGAACGGCGAGACTTTCGCTGCCGCCGGAATTTCGTTCCAGCCAAGATCGAGATCGTTCATGATTTCGACGACCTTATAGCCTGAGCCTTTCTTTAGCGCAGCGGCTAGATCTGTTGCATTATAAACTTTTATATATTGGGAATCGGTTTCGGCGATGCTGCCTCCCCCTGTGTTGCCTGCGGAAAACCCAGTTAGTTGATATTCGCTGGTCGGCCCAGATGTTGGAGAAGGCGTTGGTGTCGGTGTTGGAGCAGTCGTCGGGCTAGTGGATGGAGTCGGGGTTGGCTGCACCGTCGGAGTCGGGGTTGGAGCCACTGTCGGCGAAGGTGTTGGTGTCGTTGGCACCGAGCCCGAGTTGGTAACGCTTACATTATCGAACTTAGCAATAGATTTAAAAGTTACCAAACCCGCTGCACCCGCAGCCAAGCTGGAATCCGTAGCCGAGAGCTCAAGCTGGCCGTTTACATAAAGCTTGATGGACGTTCCACTCAATTCGAGCTTCACCTTATACCATACACCCGTTGCCAGGCCAAAATTCGTTTTGCTCGCTATAGTTGTCGTGGAACCGCTTACTTTTTTCCTAATTTCAAGTGTGCCTCCACTGCTGTTATACAAGGACGCTGCATAAAAATTATTGCCATCCACGTATCTGCCGGCAACATACGTTCTAGTCGATCCATTAAAATCAACGATCTTTACATCCGCCTCCACCGCATAATCGGTCCATGTCTGGCTGCCAGCAGAAGTTCGGCCTTCGCTTGTGCCCGATTGGGAATAAACCGCATTGCCGCTGTCTTGAACGACGGACCAGCTTCCGCTAGTGGATGTCCAATTGCCTGCTCCTCCATCAAAGCTGTCCTCCAATAGCGTCGCTGCGCTTGCCGGATAAACAAAGCCGATTGTCCCAGCTGACAAGACAAGCGTTAAACATAATACGAAGACCAAATGCCGCTTTATAAAATCATTCATCTCAAAATACTCCTTCCATATTGTAGTAGATTACATTCTAATTATAGTAATTAATGGTAAAATTTGAATAGTCTCGAAGACCTAATAAAATCGGAGAAAACAGCCAAACAGATCACCACTACTATTCATGGAAGTGTTATAATTGATAATAGTTATCAATTATATACCTGATAGAAAGGAGGCGAGCCGTTGTTTTGAAGGATGACGACTATTTATTACTGTGGCATCATGCGCACATCCGGCTGAACGATATTCGCCATCAGCTTATAGGAGTTGGAGGCCAGTTAAATGCCTACCGGCTTCCATCGCCCGCTTTTATATATATCGTTCGCGGAACGGCACGATTTCGGCTTGACGGGAAGGAGCTTCAGGCGGACCGTTTCCATATTCTGCACAGCGGCAAGGGCAGCCTCTTGGACATAGATGGAATTAAGGAACCATTAGAATATTATCTCATTCTTTATAAAGCTTCGCTGCCGCTCCTAACGGCTCCATTTATTCGAAAACTTGCGGATAATGACAGTCCTTTTCATAAACAATATGAATTCGCTCCCCATGATCCGGTTGCGCTGCTTCATTTGGTGAAGACGATGCAGCAGCAGTGGCATGAAACTCATTCCCTACAGCGAATTCATGTCAAAGCCTTGTTTTATCAGTTCATCTACGAGGTGGAACAGCAGTTGCAAATGCAAGGCAAGCAGACCGTCAAGCCTGACCTTGTGGAGCAGGTCATCCGACATATTCGTGAATGCTATAGCACGCCTATTACACTCGCATCCATCGCCCAATTGTTGAATTATAGCGCCCCATATGTCTCCAAGCAGTTTAAAAATAAGACTGGCTACAGCTTAATTGATTTTCTAATTCTAACTCGTGTGGATAAGGCGAAGGAGCTGCTGCTTCATTCGGAAGCTTCGCTCCAAGAAATTTCCAGCAGTGTGGGATATCCAGATTTATCTTATTTCATTCGTATCTTCAAAAAAACGACCGGTGTAACACCCGGAAGCTTCAAAGCACGGGCTGGCAGCAGCCAGCAAGAAGCAGATCGTCCTACCCTTATGCTTAGATTGTCTGATGCAGCACGGGGGTTTCGACGTTATATTGATATGGAACATGATAAGGATTATCAATATGTCGAAGAAGGGGATTTCACGATGTACAAAGGAACCAAAGCCTCCATGGGAGCGACCGTGCTGTTATGTCTAGCCTTAATGCTCAGCGCCTGCTCCAGCGGCAGTGGAGCTGCTAATTCCATAGCTTCCAGCACCAGCCCTGCTGCTTCCACTCAGACGCAGAACAATAGTCCGGCTGCAAGCCAAACGAATGCTGAACCTGCTCCAAGCGTATATACAGACAGTCAGGGGCATGAGGTACAGCTTCCCGAAAGTCCAGAGCGCGTTGTACTCCAAGGCAATTCAATCGGCGATCTGCTGGCGCTAGGCATTCAGCCCATCGGCGTTGATCGCCGATTTATTGATGAATCCGTCTATTTGGACAAAGAACAGACAAAGGCGCAGGATATTGGTTTTCCAACCAATTTTGAAGCTCTTGTAGACTTGGCTCCCGATCTGACGATGCTCGGTTATGTTTTAGATAAACAGTACGAAGAAGTATCAAAAATATCGCCGACCGTCGTTTTTGATCAAAGCCTGCCATTAGCCGAGCGCCTCCCCATCATTGGAGAAATCGTCGGTAAACAAGCCGAGGCCAAGCAGCTGCTTGCCGATTATAATGCTAAAGCTGAGAACATGTGGAGTGAGTTGCATAAGGCAGGAAAGCTTACTGAAGGCGAAACAGCGGTCGTGTTAATTTATTATTGGAGCAAAGATATGTATTTGATGAAAACCGGCGGTCTTGCCTCTTTATTGTATCAGCAATCAGGCTACCAAATGTCCGAGCGGGTAAAGGAGCTTGAACCGACCGCGGGCTCTCCCTATATTGAGGTTTCAAAAGAACTCATGCACGACATGCTCATCGGAGACCGCCTATTCATCTTGTATCCACACAATGAAGATGCGGAAGCCTCCTTTGCTGAACTGCTGGAAACATCCCTTTGGAAATCGCTCCCTGCCGTCAAGAGCGGAAAAGTCACTTTTGTCGAAACAAAGTGGAATTACGAAGATATGCTGACTAGTGATATGCTGCTGGACGAGCTTCCCAAGCTGTTGGCTCAATAAATTTGAAGGTATTGCAAGCATAATCGGAACACTATCCATCCCCCATTGCTTGTGACGCCTAATAAAAGAAGGTCTGCGCCCTCCCATTCATGCGGGGGTTGCAGACCTTCTTCTCTGTTTAATACCACGCTATTTAAGCAAAATAGTCTTATTCTCTATCTTTGAACAATCGGACAATTGCCGCAATAGCCACGAAACGCTGCGAGCCGATAAGCCAGGCAGCAGGTCGCCTTCACAAACATCATCTGATCGGGTTCAGTCGGATGTGCCATGAATTTCGGCGTCATGCGAAAAGGATTGCGGCGCAGCCCGAAAATTTCCGGCTCCATGTCCCAGGCCCAGCGCCTGAAACGCTCGCGTAC
Source organism: Paenibacillus sp. JT22N7 (assembly GCF_059383875.1). Lineage (NCBI taxonomy): Bacteria > Bacillati > Bacillota > Bacilli > Caryophanales > Paenibacillaceae > Paenibacillus > Paenibacillus sp. JT22N7. The sequence continues at coordinate 91,724 of NZ_JBXENY010000016.1, read as the reverse complement.
TGCTGCCTGGCTTTCCTCACCGGCTGCCTCCATAGCTTCATCTTCCATATAGTCATAGAGTGCATTATAAATCTGCTTCCACAGCAAGGCAGCAGGGGTTTGTGATGCCTGCGAAAGTGCAGCAATAATGGGCCTCACTTCATCCCGGTAGAAAATAGGAAGCGCGGCTTGAGCATTTTCAGCAGGCGCCTCGGCAGGAATCTCGGCGGGAATAGTCTCACGCCAGCCCTCATGAATGTGAAAGGAAAAGAGCGGCATTCCATCTATTCGGCTGAGCTGCACCGACATATTCGTCATTCGCAAGGCTGAGGCTCTACGATCTGCGGCGGCGAGCATGCTATGCATGGCTCCACAAACGCCTGCATACCAGCTGCAAAAAAAAGCTGCTGCTACGCGCATGTCCTCTGTCCCAATCATCGGGGCGTATGTTCGGAGCAGCAGCTCGGCATTTTGCTTCTCGCTCAGCTCCACCAGCGTAAAGCTCAATATCGTGTTTTCTGCTGCCACCGAAGTAACAAAAAACTTCTCAGATAAAGACATACCTCTATTGGCCTTTATTTTCAAAAATCTGTAGAACGGCATCAATCGCAAAACGGTTCGCCAGAGGGGACATCCCCAGATTAAACCATTCCTCTCCGCCTACCAGGTACACCTGATTTTTCTTCACGGCCGTCATGTTTTTCCACAATGAGCTGCTTTGGATTTCTTTGTAATAATTCTGGATGGTTTCATTGCTATCATCATTCATCTGCAAAATAATATGGTCCGGATTGTATTCCGGCAATTTCTCCAGCGATATGGTAATGGAAAGCTCACTCTGAGGGAAATTCTCAACCGCTTTAAGCCCCAGCGTTTTATGAACAAAGCTGCCACGGTCAATATTTTCGCCATAAAGAACAATGCCATCCGGCATAATCATCATATACATGACCGTTTCGTCCCCAACGAGAGTATCGAGCTTCTCTTTGGCTGCCTGTTCATGATCAACTAAATCTTGAATGACCTTATCCGCAGCCTCTGGCTTGCCTAATACGCCAGCAATATCCTTCAGCTCATCACGCCAGTCATCGCGTTGCGGCAGCAATACAGTTGGTGCAATCTTCGTAAGCTGATCGTAGTCTTTGTCCGACCACCATTCCGGCGTGATAATCAGATCAGGCGCAGCGGCTAATATTTTTTCAAAATCAGGCGTCGTGGCGATACCCATTTTTATTGTATTTTTGAATGCATCCTCCAAATAAGACGGAAACTCCGGGTGATAATTTTGCACGGCAATTGGCGTAACGCCCAAAGCTTGCAGAAATTCCGGATACACAACGGAAAGCCCAATCACTCGGCTGGGATTTGCCGGAATCGTAATTTCGCCCTTCTCGCTGGCTACCGTACGGACGCTATCCGCTGCCGTGGCACTTGGCTCGCTGGACGAATTGCTCGCCTCTGGCGATACTGATGGTGAAGCTGTTGCTGTCGTATTTCCTTGTCCATTGTTCCCCGAGCATGCAGCCATCACAAGCGCCACCAGCGCGATCATGATTAGCGATAATGCTGTCTTCGATTGTTTCATTTTTCTGTACCCTCCTGAGCGGTCGATATATCTCATTTCTCATCAAGCGTAAACGGCTGTCGCTGTCCTCTGGCGGCAAAGCTAGCGTTTCGCGTTGAAATATAGGAAAGGATGGAAAAATCATATCCTTTCCTATATTTTTAAAAATGAGAATCAATATCACTGTTAGGAGTATAACGGATACTTTCCTCCTCGCCTATCGACGATCTCGCCAACATTTTATGCACGATTACGCCAAAGCTTTAACACCTCGTCCAATACCAAATCTTGCGTGAACGCTGTATATTCGGTCCATGGATAAGAAGGAAGCTGGTCGATTCGCCTATTTCTGACTGCCTTCAGCTGCCCCCACGCCGCTGATTGCCGCAGCTCCTGCCAGGCTGCTTGCGCCTTTGCATCGTCATCTACAATGAGCAGAAGCCTATCCGCATCCGTATGCATCAGCTCATCCCGTGTCCATTGCTGCTCGGGCTGATCTAGCATAATGCCTGCCGCTGGCGCAATTTGGAGATCGTCATAAAACACCTCGCCCAAGCTTCTGCTGCTCAAAATGTTAATCGCATGCCCCGATATTCGGGCAATGAGCAGACGATCGTTGCCCCATACCTTCTTCACTTGTTCCCGTACAGCACGTGTTTTTCGTTCATACTGATCGAGCCAGGCTTCCGCTTCTGAGGACTTGTCCAGCCACTGGGCAAGCAATCTTAGCTGCATTCGCCAATCATGCTCCAGCCATGGCATCAAATAAGTTGACGCTAGCTCTTCCAGCTTCTTCTCTGCTGCCGCGCTCGTAAATTCTTTAAGCCCGATGATGTAGTCCGGGTTCGTACTGCGTATCTGCTCTATTTTCACATCATCATCCTGCGCTAAGGGCAGAACCGAATGGGTGTCGTATTTTCGACGGTAATATTCGGTCCATGGATGATCGGCTGGAGCCGCATGAGGCGTAATATGCAGCGCCAGCAAATGTCCGATCATGTTGGCATGATAGGCTACGATTCTTTTTTTAGCATTTTTCATATATGCAGCAGGCGGCGTACCCGTTATTTTTTTAAATTTGCGCCGAAAATAAAGCTCATCCTGATAGCCGACATAGCTGGCGATATCTTTAAGCTGGTATTCCGAGTCGGGCTTCATCAGCTCCTGGGCTTGCCTAATGCGATATCTTGCCAAATATTCAATGGCACTCCAACCATAGGTTTGCTTAAACAGCCGGATAAAATGCCGTGAGCTGATGCCAGCCTCCCTCGCCAATAGCTCAATGGTCAGCTCCTCGCGGTAATGCTGCTCGATATATAACTTGGCACGCTTCATTGCAGCCTCGGACTCCGTGTCCAATACGCGCTTGCCATCTCGCAGCAGGCTGTACAGCAGCTCATAAAACTGAATTTGACCACGCAATCGCTGCAAGCGATTGTCGCTTTTTATCGTATGGCCCATAGCCTCGCAAAGTGCACTCCATTCAATCATGGAGGTTACCATGACTTCTCCTTCGACGGGAAACCGCAGATTTTGGGGCTGCCGCTCGTTCTGCGTTTGCCGCTCCGACGATTCGGGCTGCTCAAACACATCAAAGCGCACAGCATAAAGTCCACGCTCGCCCGAAACGTCTAGAAATGCCTCGATTAGTTGACCCGGCATACAAACAAAGGCACTACCTGCCCTTAGCTCCGAATACCGCCCGTCTACAGTAATCCAGCCTCTGCCGGATGCAGCAAGCAGCAGCATATGCGATTCGATGAATTGCAGCCGAAACGACCAGCTTCCCGAGCTGCTATCGTTTTTTTCGACCGCTCTAAGCTTGAACCACATGTTGTCCAGCCGCTCATATTCGCCCGCTTGCGAAGCGTATTCATGATCGGACATCCTGCTCGCCACCTTTTTCTCTTTACCTTTATGCTTATTATTTTATAGGAACGAGCAGCGATAAGAAATACAACCCTCCCCTGTGCGGGTAAAAAAAAGAAAGCTGCCGCCAAGCCGCAGGTTAAATATCCGCAGTTGGCGACAGCCTTATTCCTGACTTAAGACTTATAGCTCGTTTGAAGCCAATTCGCTTTAGACCACGAAAGCTTGCCTGCACCCGAACCGTCAGCCGCGACTAGTCTTGCTTTTAAAGTGGCTGGGTCATCTGGTGTGTAGCTATATGGAAGCGACTTGAGTCCGTTCCAAGCAAAAGGCTTAATAGCTGCCGGCACAGGTGAAAGCGGGCTTTTGGCAGAACTGCTGTCCCCTCTGAAGGTTGCTCCATCGAGAGAATAGATCGTGTCGAGTGCCGCAATTTTTCCCGTATAGGTGGAATCGCCTGCATCTGCCTGATTATTGCGAAGCGGATACGTGACATCAATGATTACAGATTTCTCAATGAGCACAGCCCCACCCTCGGTCGAAATCGCACCGTTGCTTGTAATTCCAAAATGATAGCCTTTGCCGGAAATCGCCTTCTCCATGGACGAGGTCAGCCGTTTTTTGGAGCTTCTTGCTCCTGCGCTGTCCATCACGATGTTATAGACATGGACATTACCGCCACGCAGGCGCGGCATCCGATCCTGCACGTCTTGATAATAGTTGTGATGAAGCGTCACTTCAAGCGCAGCGTTATCGCTGGCGAATTCAGTAGCCCCAATCAGATGGCCCTTCTTTTGGCTGGATGCAATGGCAATAATATCATCCTTGCTTAACCCAACCGAGCTGCTTCTTAAAAAAGCGTACATCGGATAATCCGATTTATTCGCCTCCATCACATTGATTTGCTTGGTGACCCAGCTGTTAGCACTTTGGTCATCAGCTAGGAAGGAGGACCAGGAAATCGTGACGCCCGTGCTGCCTTTTTTCACATCGACAAGACCGTCATAAGCTTTGTGGAACGTACAGTGGTCAATCCATACGTTGCTGCTGTTTTCCACCGTTATATAGTCCCAGTCATTTTTATCGTAATTGCCTTTCGTCGCTTCATCCCATTCCCACAGCTCGTCAAATGCAAGGTTGCGAATGATGACATTCGTGCTTCTTTTGAAGGTAAAAGCGGCATGCTTAATTGTTGCCCCATTCGCCGAGAAGATCGTCAAATCGTTGAAATCATCGACCGTCACCTTGCTGATTCCCGTTTCCATTAAAACCGGGTGCGTTAATGCGCTATTATGAGCAGCGAAAGGCGATACTTGGGCCTCTTTCGGAATCTCATTCCACCCTAAGTCAAGATCGTTCATAATTTCAATGACCTTATATCCCGACCCTTTCTTTAGCGCAAGAGCAAGATCCTTGGCATCATACACTTTCATATAACGGGAATCTGTTTCTGAAATCATGCCCCCACCCGTGCTGCCCTGCGCAAAGCCTGCCAAATTGTACTGGCCTGCCTTCCCAGCTGGCGGTGAAGGAACGAGCGTTGGCACAGGCGTCGGTTCAACCGATGGGGTTGAAGACGGTGTCGCCGTTGGTTCAATTGACGGTTTAGTCGATGGCTCGGTTGACGGCACTGCTGTCGGAGCAGGCGTCGATACTGGTGTTGGCGCCACAGTCGGCTCGGTTGATGGCTGCGTTGCATCTGGCGAGCTATCTGCAATCTTCACATTATCGAACTTGGCGATGGACTTGAACGTAACGAGTCCCGCGGCACCCGCCGCCAGGCTGGTATCGGCAGCTGACAGCTCCAGCTTGCCGTCTACATACATGTTGATTGTCGTTCCGCTCATTTCGAGCTTTACCTTATACCATACGCCAGTCTCTAAAGCATAACCCGCTTTGCTAGCCAACGTCGTTGTCGAACCATTCACTTTCTTTCTAATTTCCAGCGCACCACCGTTGCTGTTGTACAGCGATGCTGCATAAAAGTTATTGCCATCTATATAACGGCCCGCCACATAGGTTCTCGTCGATCCATTAAAATCGACAGCCTGTACGTCAGCCTCAACCGAATAATCGCTCCATGACTGACTGCCAGCAACCGCACGCCCTTCGCTTGTGCCAGACTGGAAATAAGCTTTATTGCCTTTCTCATTAACGACAGACCAGCTTCCGCTAGAAGGTGTCCAATTGCCAGCACCTGCATCAAAAGTGTCTTCCATTAGTGCAGCTGCCTTTGCCGGATAAACATAGCAAAGCGAAAGCACAAGCGCTGCACACAAAGCCAAAATCACATTCCTCTTAAAAAAATAATCCAATTTCATTCTTACTCCTCTTTCCGATAGTAGATTTATAACCTATATAAATATCGGAAATTTTGGAAATATTTAAATAGTCTATAAGGCCCAAAATAAGGGAATTTATTTCATCCCCGGCTTTGGCGACTATCCCACTGAGCTGCCCTACTCATTAATTCATTCACATATGATTTTTTGCCTTCTTGATAGTTACGTGTCTCTTCATTAGTTGTAGCAGGAAAAACAAGGAATATCGCGAAGATATAACCTTTAATAAAACATGAAGTATTAAAATGGCTGCATCTATGTGGGGGTAAGGATGACAAAATTAAAATTTCAGGATGACGGTACTTTTACAATCGTCCAATTCACCGATTTGCATTGGAAAAATGGAGAACAGGCAGATTTACAGACGTATTCGCTGATGAAAAACATACTTCAAGCTGAAATGCCTGAGCTCGTTATTTTTACAGGCGATGTGATCCACAGTGAAGAATGTATAAGCCCCAAGGAGTCTTATATGGATGCGATTAAAATCGCGGAAGAGCTTAGTATACCATGGGCAGCCGTCTTCGGAAATCACGATGCTGAGCAAGGATGCTCGAAGGAGGAGTTGATTTCCCTACAACAAAGATTTCCTTTTTGTTTAACAAAAAAAGGGCCTGAGCTTGATAATCGATATGGAAACTGTGTGCTTGAAATTGGTTCAAAAAATAGCACAAGCCCTGCTGCCGCCTTGTATTTATTAGACTCTGGGAGCCACTCCACTCATCCAATAGGAGGCTATGAATGGATTACTCCTCGTCAAATTAGTTGGTATCAGCAACAATCCCAGCGACTAACTGGGCAAAATAATGGGCTTCCACTGCCGTCACTCGCCTTTTTCCATATTCCTTTGCCTGAATACAATGAAGTGTGGAATTATCACCGCTGCTACGGACATAATTACGAGGGAATGGGATGTCCAAAAGTAAATTCGGGGCTTTTTACTGCTTTTCTTGAAATGAATGATGTACGGGGCGTGTTCGTTGGTCATGACCATATTAACGATTTTTGGGGTGAGCTGCACAGCATAAATCTTTATTACGGACGGGCAACCGGCTATAACAGCTATGGTAAAGAAGGGTTTGCACGCGGTGCAAGAATAATCCAGCTCACGGAAGGTGAGCAGCATGTTCAATCCTGGCTCAGATTAGATGACGGTTCAGTCATTATCAATCAGCCAGAACACCTTCCGGAACATGTGTGGAGGCGAGTGTAATCACGCATGCCGCTAATGAAACTAGACAATGGTCGGGGATCATCTATTACCTCAGAAGGTTCCGCAGCATGCTCTCCTGTATTAAAGTTAATAGCAGACAAAAGATCTTTAATGTGGGGGTCATGTGGGATGAGTATAGAAAAAGAGATTTATGTGCTTCTGACAGATACGGGAACCCTCTTCACAAGGATTATCCGAACGTTTACGAAGGATCCGCTGAATCACGCTTCGATCGCTTTTGATTCGGACCTACGCGAAGTGTACAGCTTCGGCAGGAAAAATCCGAACAATCCGTTCTTCGGAGGATTCGTCCGGGAAGACGTGAGCAGCGAGTTTTTCGGCGAGTCGATGTGCGCCCTTTATCGATGCACAGTGAGCCCGGTAGTTTATGCTAATCTGAGAAATCAGGTTCAGCATTTTGAGCAAAATCAAGATTTGTATAGCTACAATTTGGTCGGCATGTTAGGCATTCTGTTCAATATCGAATGGGAGCGCAAAAATTCATACTTCTGCTCACAATTCGTGGCGACGATGTTCCAGCAAAGCGGGATGATTCTGATCGACAAGTCGCCGCTGCTCGTAACGCCTGGCGATCTCCAGCATACGCCCAAGCTGGAATTGGTGTATCATGGACATCTGAATTCATATGTGGGCTGTCAGAACAGCATAGCCGCGGCAGGCTCGTTCCGCACGGCATAGAAGGGATCCCGGAAGAAGTCGGGATCCCTTCCTTTTTTTCGAAAGCTGAACTGAATTTTCTTCTATTCCCCTGTAATGCAGGTTAGCAGTTCCCCAACAGGTGTACGAGGCCGAGGCTTAGGCTTCTTATCGGGATCAAAATAACCAAGATGCAGCGTTCCAATAATTCGTTCGCCTGGCTTTACGCCCGTAAGCCTGCAAAAATCCGGGTCGAAATTATATTCATTCGTCTTCCATACGACACCGATTCCCTGCTCCCACGCCAGCAGCTGGATATTTTGAATAAGCGCGGAGCCTGCACCAACAGCATCCTCCCATTCCCGCTGCCTAGCGTCAGCCTCTATGACGATGAGCAAATGGGCTTGCATGCGTTCGCAATAATCAAGCTGCAGCTTCTGTCCCCATTTTTCCCGCTCGTCCTCCGAGAACGTATGCAGCACCGCATCTGAAAACTGCTGCCTTCCGGCTCCCATGAACAAAATGAATCGCCAAGGCTCCTTGCGCGAATGAACCGGAGCCCATACAGCCGCATCCAATAGAGCAATGACCGTTTCCTTCGCCAATGTCCGTTCGTTAAATTGACGTATTGTTCTTCTTTCGCGAATGAGCTGCTCTATTGCTGATATTGCCATCTCACACCATCCTCCTCTGCTCGCCGCCCTTTATTGGGTAAGAAATTGAACCGTTTCTTCGATAATTTTCGTTTGGCCGATTGGACCGCCAGGACCTTGAAACCATAGGCCATAGTCCACCAAATAGACATGGTTATTTTGAACAGCCTTCAAGCTTTTCCACACTTCAGTCTTCTGCATCTCCGTCGTTTCCGCAGGATCGGATGACAATAAGAAGATGTGGTCCGGGTCAATAGACGGCAGCTTCTCCAGCGAGATCACCTGCATGGAATCCGCTGGATCCGGTATAGAAGCTGGCGCTTGCAAGCCTAGATCATCATAAAGAACTTCATAGTTCCGTTTGCTATAATAGCGCACTTCCTTATCAGACAGGCGCAAAAACATAACCGTGTCATCGCCGATAGCTTGCTTGATTTTCTCTTTGCCCTCTGCAGCCAGCTTCTCGTAATCCGCAATAACCTGCTTCGCCTGCTCCGTTCTTCCGAGCATGTCGCCCAGCTTAAGCAGGCTCGTCTTCATCCGAATGATGCCCTGCTCATCCTTCACTTTCTCCGCAAACAAGGTAGGGGCAATTTTATTTAAGCTGGCAAAGGATTCGCCCATAAAGTCTTGGCCAATAATCAGGTCTGGCTCCAAGGCTAAAATGCTCTCAAAATTCGGCTCCACCTGCCAGCCTAAATTTTTCTGCCCTTGCAGGCGATCGGCAAGATAGGTCGGGAATTGATCGCTGCCTTCTTCATTGCTTGATGCCGCCTGCGGCACGATGCCAAGCGCCAGCAAATAATCGGTAGCGGCCGGAAATAAGGAAATAATATTTTGAGGCTCCCCTTTAATAACCGTTTCTCCCCATGCATGCTGAATGACTTTCTCCTGCGTGGACGGCTGCTGGGTTGCTTGCCCGCTGTTCGTTTGCTGCGCTGCATTGCTGCCGTTTCCATTGCCACTCGCAGCTGTCGTGTTTGATGTGCCGGAGCATGCTGACAGTAATAGGGTAAGGCTAAGCATAAGAAGGAGCGTAATCGACTGTTTCGGTTTCATTGGTATGCGTGAGTCCCCTTTTTGTTTATATTGATAATGATTATCACCATTATGAATATAACGGCGAAAGGTACGCCTGACAATGGAGGATTCTGACCTGCCCGTAGCATTATACTGATCGGATGGCAAATGAACATAGCTCGTTTTAAAGCGTCCCGGAGAAATGCCAACATATTTTTTGAAAATACGATTGAAATACATCGCGTCTGGAATACCCACGCTTTCCGCAACCGCCTGTAGCGACGCATCGGTATGCAAAAGGAGTTCTCTCGCTTTATGGATTCGAATACGAGTCAAATATTCAATGAGACTGCTTCCCGTCTCTTTTTTAAACCTTCTGGATAGATGCCCCGCACTGCAATCCAGCAGTTCTGCCAGTCCATCCACCATGATGGGCTCTGCATATCGCTCGTTCAGATAACGGATTGCCTGCGCCACCATATTCGGCTTCATCGTTGGAATGCCCTGTGCATCCAGCTGCCGCAGCAGCTCGTGGACGAATTGATAAAACAAGGTTTTGACTTGGAATTTTGAAAGGGCGTCCGCCTGTCTCCACATTTGATTAAGGCTTGTAACATAGTTGTATAAAACAATCGGATAATGAGGAACGAAGGCATATTGAATGTGAAAAGGGAGCTGCTGCTCCAGTAAGGCTTGAAGCTCTCTGCTGCTGGGCAGCGGAAGGCTGGCCCGATAATAAATCATATAATATTCAAAGCAGTCCTCGACCCCGGAAATATCCAGACCTATGCCCTTTCCGCCATGCAGCACCTGCAGCTTGTTCACTTCATAGAATTTTCCGTCCAGTGCAACTTGGGCACTGCCTCTTGCTGTATATAAAAAACCGCTGGCTGGCAGCCGGTAGCCCTTCACTTGCTCCCCCGTGCGCATAACGTGATGCCGTATATCTAATATTTTAATAGAAGCCTGATTCCACAGCCTAACATGCTGCTCTATATCCATCGTTTCACCTTCCGATAAAAACCTGATCTGTGTGCTTCTTTATTTTATCGATAATAATTCTCATCTACAATATAAATTTATTTAACACCATTTATAAATAGCTTGATATTACACTCAAAAACCTAAATAATGAGGAAATAGGTCTAATTGCTTGGATACATACCGTAACGATTAGAGATTTATTTTGCACAGCAGAAAGGTTGTCATTTACATCATGGAGTTATCTCAACGTTTAAGCCAGAAACGGGCAGCCAAGGAACCGTTCCCGGTCTCGATTCTCTCTCTTACGGTTGGTGCTTTTGCCATCGGCATGACGGAGTTTGTCATCATGGGGCTTCTGCCTAATGTCGCAACAGATTTGCATGTCAGCATCTCGGCTGCCGGACAGCTGATTACGATGTATGCCCTTGGGGTAGCTATCGGTGCCCCGATATTGACTATGCTCACCCAGCAGATTCCGCAAAAGCGGCTGTTATGTCTGCTGATGGTTTTATTTATTGTCGGCAATGTCATTTCGGTCTTTGCCCCAAGCTATGCCGTCCTGATGGGCGCACGGGTCATTACCGCGTTGACGCACGGTACTTTTTTCGGGGTCGGAGCCGTGATCGCTTCTAATCTTGTACCGCCGAACAAACGGGCCGGGGCCGTATCGATTATGATGGCCGGACTGACGATTGCCAATATTATTGGCGTTCCCCTCGGTACCTTTATCGGACAAAATATGGGCTGGCGAGCCTCATTCGGAGCCATTGCCATCATGGGCGTCATCGCCTTGGCAGGCATATTGGTTTTCATTCCAAAAATCAAGCAGGAACAAACAGCAAGCATCGTTCAACAGCTTGCCGCTCTTGCAAGACCGAAGCTCCTTGTATTCCTGCTAATATGCGCGCTCGGCAATTCCGGACTATTCGCCGTCTTCACTTATATTACGCCGCTGCTTACGCAGGTTACGGGCTTTGCTGAGCACAGCGTAACGTGGATTTTAGTTCTTTTCGGCTGCGGCGTAACGCTCGGCAACATTGTCGGCGGGAAGCTTGCCGACTGGAAGCTGATGCCCGCCATTTTAGGGCTTTATGTGGCCATATCCGTCATTTTGGCTATCCTAACCTTTACGATTCATAGTCCAGTGGCGGCCGTCGTGACGATTTTTCTCTGGGGAGCCGGTTCCTTCGCGGTTATGCCGGGGCTGCAGGTTCGAATTATGAGCCTTGCCAAAGCCGCTCCTGCTCTCGCCTCGACCTCGAGCCACTCCGCCGGCAATCTCGGCAATGCTGTGGGCGCCTTTATTGGCGGCTGGGTCATCACTCAACTGTCCTTAAACGCACTGCCATGGGTTGGAGCTGTACTTGTGGGACTGGCGCTGGTGCTGGGGCTTGCAACTTATATGTCGGAACGCAAAACAATCAAATAAAAAAACATTCAACATTTTAAATTGGAGGTATTTCAATGAGCAAACGCTATCGCATTACAAGAGCCCTGCAAAATAACAACTCGTCGGCGCTGACGATTTCTTTGGAAGAATGCAAACAATATTTTGCGTCGAAGCCTGATTTTTCATATACATCGGTGTTTACTGTAAAAGGCGCTACCACGATGTCTATAGAAGGCGATTTCTTTATGTGGAGCTGCGGAGAAGCTTCGATCCCCTTCCGGCATTATGAGGGCGATATTTACGTTTCCGGCACGAACGATGCGGTCATTCCTAAGCTCATTGAGGTTGCAAGCGAGCTGATCGCTGACATCGTAAACGAGTAGTTTTCGAGCCAACTCCAAACTTTTACTTCATACACAAATAGCCCTCACGACCACAACAACGTGGATGTCGGGGCTATTTTTTATGCCTATTCTCGCTATTTTCACTATTTTCATTCGTCCTTTATATAAATTTTGACAAAAAGTTCACAAAGATACAATTGTAAAAAATAGATAAATATGTAATGATTATATTCGTAGTCTACTAGAAGAAAAAGGAGAGTTTACCATGTTCAAGCGGCTTTTATTGGCGGTTTCTCTACTAGTCACGGCGGTATTTGGCGGGTTTTCCTTCACACCTAGCGCGAATGCCCAGGCCATTCCCGAGGTAAGTCTGACAACCAGCAGCACACAATTGCCATCCTTCGACATTCCGGAAAGCAGCAAGCTTGACCTTACAGAAGCGTTGCCTGCACCTTCAGACATCTCTAGTTCGACACAAAGCCTGCAACAGCGCTCCCTCGACTCCGTCACTCAGGCGGTATACAATACCGATCCTGGCAACGCCTATACGATCAATACGGGCCAAGTCTATTTTGATTATATTGACCAAGCTGGCGGGCAGAAGTGGTTTAACTTTCAAACGACTGCGCCTAGCAAACTGACCGCTTTTTTACAAACGGTGCAATCCGCAGCTGTCGATTATGATTTGCACTTATTCCGCTTAGATTTAGATACCTTGCAATTGGTAGAGGAGCATTATTCGGTTTATGGTCCGCAAATGGACGAGCAAGTAAGCCGGATCGCTCCAGCGGGCATCTATTATTTGGCCGTCAATACGGTGGCAGGCTATGATGCAAGCAATCCGTTCTATTTTACAGTCGTTCAATCCTCTGTTTATGACAGTGCCGAGCCTGATGACAACTATGTGTATGCCAAAGCAAAAACAAGCGCCTTCACCGTCAGCCAGACCATCGACAACGCTTTTGACGAGGACTGGATCAAATTCACGGTCAGCACAGCTAAGCAGTACACGATATCTTTTAACAATCCAGCGGCTGGCACAAACTATCAGGTTAACATCTACAACCAGAACCTAAATCAACTGGCTACCATTAACCAAAATACTAGTGGAACCTACAACATGAGTGCTGGCACTTATTATTTTAGAGTATTAAGCACATCTTCGTTTAATGCTTCGCAGCCTTACACCTTCAGCGTGAGCAATGCGGCTGCGGCAGTCACGGTATCGAACATTACCTCCGACCCTAACGTTTCAGGTTATATGACCTATGGGTATGGGAATAAGTATCGCATCCAAAACTATATTACCGTGACGGGTTCAGCTAGAGATTCAAGCGGAAATGCAGCTGCTAATGTGCCTATTACCGTGAGCATCAGAACGGTTCTGAACAATCTGCTTTATACGGCGACTACCACTACTAATTCCAGCGGAGGATTCACTGCCTCTATCTCCAGCATCCAGCCTGGTGTTGGACTTTATGGCTATGACAACTGGGTTTCCTACCACTACTTTGATATTATTCCGATCCAGTTCAGCTCCAATAATGCGGTTTTGAGCTCTAATGAAACGACGCTTTACCACTTTGCTTATCAGATTTATCAACCTCATTAAATATTAAATATTAAATGTGAGATGATAGAAGTATGATAAAAGCATAATAGAACTAAAGCCAATGCTCGCGGTCAAACGCGGCATTGGCTCTTTTTTTTGAAAATTAGCTTCCTATTCCTATTCAATTTGTGGCATTCCGCCTTCACGGGGTGGGAGGGTGAAAAGTTAAGAAGACAGGTCACGAAGACATTTAAGCAACGATTCGTTCCTTTATATAAGCCTTCGCTTGCTCCGCACAATGCCGAATATATTTAGCATCATCAAATAATTTACTCATCATGACTCCGCCTTCAATTAGCCCGATGACTACACTGCATGATGCTTCCACATCCAGATCGCTGCGAAACTCTTGTCTAACCATCCCTTCCCTAACGATATTCCCAAGCTCGGTCATCAGCTCTTTCATGGCAAGCTGCGCCTTTTGCTTGAGCAGCGGGTGACCGTCGTCATTTTCCACCGCAGTATTTAGAATGGGGCATCCGCCTTCACAAGCATCCTGTTCAATCAACGTTACATAGACATCGCATATTTCCAGCAGTTGATCTGTGGAGGAAGCTTTGTTCGAGATGGCATCCATCAGCAAACTCTTTAATTGCATAAAGGAATAATCAAAAGCAGCCAGCGCAATTTCATCCTTATTTTCAAAATGGTTATAGATGCCGCCCTTGCGGACATTGCAGCGCTCCATAATCTCCGACAACGACGTGCCCGCATACCCCTTCGTATTAAACAGGCCTGCTGATTGGCGAATAATATGTTCTTTCGTCATTTGTCCCTTGCGCATATCCAGCCCTCTTTTCAGAAAAATACCGATTGGTCTTAAAATAGCATACTCTTCTGCCGTGTTCAACTTCTTAGATGCAGATTCGCACCGTAACGCAAGAGGAATAGCAGCTTGATGGCACTCCAAAAGTATGTTAATTTAAAAACAGACCGATCGGTATTATTTGGAGGTGCTTCCTATTACAATTTCAATCCAACATATTCGCCACGCCACATTGGTCGTTACGATAAACGGTAAAAAAATACTTGTGGATCCGATGTTAAGTGACGCCCGCGAGCTTCCGCCTGTTCCTTTCACTCGAACATTACGCAGAAATCCGCTAACCCCGCTGCCCGTTCCCCTCCCTTTTTTTGAGGACATGGACGCTGTATTGTTAACCCATCGACATTTTGATCATATGGATAAAAAAGCGATCTCGGTGTTAAACAAGCGAACCCCCGTCTTTTGCCAGCCGGAAGATCAGACCTTCTTGCAAACTGCCGGCTTCCTCAACGTACAAGTCATTGGCAACTCGTTGGAATGGGGCGGCATACAGCTGAAACGGATCAAAGGACAGCATGCCCAAGGTATTTTTACCAGACTGCTTGGCCCTGTATCCGGATTCATCCTAAGTACAGCAGCGGATGGTTCTATTTATTTAGTCAGTGACTGCGTCTATACGCCTGCGATTGAAGAGACATTTAGGGAGAACCAGCCGGATATTGCGATTTTGCATACCGCACGCGCACAGCTGCTATTGGGGACGACTATTACGATGACAGCGGAAGATATCCTGCGTATTCGCAAGGTTTCGCCAGCTACGAAGCTCGTCGCTGTTCACATGGATGCCATTAGCCATTGTACACTCAAGCGCCAGCAGCTTAGAATCTTCCTGAAGGAGCGAGGCTTGGAAAATGAAGCGTTTATTCCTGAGGATGGAGAGGTCATTGCATTCTAGCTTTTCATGCGCTCCACTCAGCCTGCATAAATCTAGTAGAACTCTTCTCTACCTCAGCTTTATGGTATAATACCAAGGATTTACATTAACCGAATAAAGTTGGGGGTACCTTTTTGAAGAAAATACATATTTGGGGAGCGGCTGCACTAATCGTGTGCTTGTCACTTGCCGGATGTTCCCAAGCTTCTACAAATCATCAACAAGCTGAAGCTGCGGACACAAACGAGCAATCACAATCCATCGAGGTCGATAACAGGCTGCTACAGACCGAATTTACGATGCCAGCTTCCATACTCAAAGACCAGGATATGGACAGTATAACGGCTGATGCGAAAAAGATTGGGATTGACGAAATTACTACAAATACGGACGGTTCCGTCACTTTTAGAATGCCGCAAGCTGCTCATAAGGAATGAATGAAAAAAGCAGGAAAAGGCATGCTGCAAGCGATAGAGGATCTAAAAAGCGGGAACTATTTGGCATTTATTAAGGATGTCAAGCATAACAAAGCTTTCTCAGAGTTTACATGTATCGTGGATCAAAAAGCTTACAAAAACAGCTTCGATGCAATTGCGAATTTTGGCATTGGAGCGGCGGCAATGTCTTATCAAGCAATTGCTGGCGTATCTCCCGAAGAGCTCAAGGTCACCATTAACATTCAGGATGAGGGTACGGGAACTATTTTTGACACCATTATTTATCCTGATGCTTTAAATGAAATGAGTGGCAAATAAGCGGGAAATCTATAAAACTAGGATATGGGGGCCGAAGGAGCCATGAGCAAAAAGCAGGCGGAAACGATCCGCACCATGAAATATCGTTACAACGGGCCTAAAAATGGCATCGGCTATTCCTTTAGCCCCGTTCGTTATGAGGATGCAGAACCAGCCAATAATCGGATTTTTATTTATGAGGAAGATTTCAGCGATATGCTGCCGTATATTCAGCAAAAATACCCGCTTGCCGATATACGCACAGGCGAGATTTATGCAGCTTTCGATCCTTGCTGGGATAATCCGATACCGCAGGCGGTCTGGGAACAGGTTGTGCAGGAGTTTGATGCCCTATCTTTAGAAGACCCGGGCCAGCTTGCCTTTATCCATTCATTCACTGCTTGGGTTCGCGAGGTGCTGGAGCAGGCTGATGAAATTGTGGTTTATGGAAATTTGTAGAAGGAATGATCTCTGCTTTCCATTTCCCGTTCTCCCATAAGACGATCTAATCAATAAGTACAAGAAATACGGTACAACAACGCCAGCAAATTCATATGAACAGGTGATCAAGTTGAAGAACAAGCTGCGCAGTATATCAATCGACGGAGTAGACTATAAATATACGCTGTCTATGCGAGTCGAAAGCCAGACCTGTATGCACGAACTAAAAATTTATTTAAAGGATTCCAAAATCCACCCTTTACACATCCGCATACGCACATGGGATGATCCTATCGCTGGGTGTCCACTAAATTCGGGATTTATATTGGCTAATAATAGTAACAACATGCCTGAAGAGAATTACAATCTCAATCATCCCAAACGGGTTCGCGAGTGGCTCTTATATGGATTAAGCTGCGGATGGACTGGGACGAAAATGCTTGTCATCGAGGACGGACTTGCCGCTATGAAGGAAATGGGATATGAAATAGAGCGAATACAATCTAGTGCGTGTGCAACCGTAAACGGGCCAGATTCAGATCGAATCTAGCATCAAACGTATGGCCTCTACTACCGGGATTGTCCCCCTTATGAGTAGAACATTAGGGTTAACCCGATACTCCCTTGCACAAAGACTGACTTGGCGGACTCAGAAGCCGCTATTTAACCGAATCACGGGTTAAGGCACTAGCTGCGGACTCAGAAGCCGCTAATGCGCGGTAAATGTCCATTTTGACGGGATTAGGAGCGCAATAACGACTTTCCTGTCCGCTTACGGCCTGAAATCGTAGAAAAAGCCAGAATAGCGGAACCTCAGTCCTCCAAAAAAGGATCGAGCTTCCAGAGCTGCTGAAATTAAATCAAAAAAAGCGGCGGCGGCTCGTTGAGAAACGTTGACAGCATTTTTCAACTGCAAAGGGTCATACAGGGTTAAAATACATGCTCGTCTAAGTCGCGAATCTTGACAAACCTTCCATTCCATATGTGCTCGTGATGCTCAATAATTTGAGGAGCGGTCAGCACAGCGTTCGCAAGGGTGCTATGGCTATTTTTCGCCAAAATATTAGACTTATAGCCACGGCTGTACGCGGCTCGAATCGTTGTATCCAAACAAAATTCGGTTTGTGCTCCAGCAAAAATAAGCTGTTCAATCGATTTCCCCTCCAAAACAACAGGCAATTCAGTGTTGTGGAACGAATCCCATGTCGTTTTTCGAATGACTGCATCCCCTGGCCTAATATCCAGTCCGTGATGCAACTGCCAATCTGGTGAATCGACATAAAATTCTCCATTTTTATTGTTATAATCCGTATGCTGGATAAAAATCACCGGAACCTCTGCCCTTCGTGCAGCCGCAATCCATTGGTTAATGCGGAGCACCAAGTCCTCTTTTTGATATAAGTAATTTTCCGGCAAGTTAAAAAAAACCTCCTGCACATCGATAACGATTAATGCTTGTTTCATCTCGGTTCTCTCCCTGTCTATTTCAATTCAATTCAATTCAATTCTTCTCCATCCTTATTTCCTCAATAATCAAAAATTGCTCGCCATATGAACGCTGAATGTCTTCCATGCCTAACCGGAGTGATCGCAATAAAATTTGCGAATCCCTACTGACTTTTTCATGAATGATGCATTTCATATAGTTCCTGCCCATGTCTACCTCAGGACTGTCATCTGTAAATTGATTAATGGAATTAACGGCATTAATCGTAAGCGTGGATACGGCTGCGGCAATAATGTCTAAGCCATATTTGGAAAATCCCGTGCTGCCCTTAGCTACAAAACCATAAATATCCTGATTGGCGTAGGTGAAAAAGGTTATTACGAAAGGATCTCTATGCTCCTCTGCTAAAATGTCCCTTTGCCTATCCATTCTTATGTTGATATCATCATGCTCCATAAAAACCATCTCCTTGGTCGGTTCAAGAATGCTAAATCCGCTATTGAAAATGGGATAATCCCCCTGCTACTGCTTAAATTTTACTATAGCATGCTGCTGGACCGACGTATAGCTGATTCGAAGCGATGCTAGAAATTAGGCCCATTTCCCCTCACAAAAAAAAGACCAGCCCCAGCAACGGATACTAATCTCCGCCGCTTGACTGGTCGTTGCTGGGCCCCACCTGATCCTATTCCTGTTCCTGTTCCTGTTCCTGTTCAACCCACCGTCATAACTCCTATTGCACCGTTAAAGCTATCCCTATTTCCCATCCTTGCAAAACATCTTAATGACATGAAATGACTTCGCATGGACCTCATATTCCATCGTGCTGCTCACCTTGATTTCGTGCTTTTGCGGAGCTACGTTAAGCGGGAGCTCGATAGAGTTGACCGCCTCTTCTCCGCCTTGCATAATATAAACTTCCGCATCCTCGGCGAGCTGGAATTCGGTCTTCAGCTCTACCCGAACGGTACGCTTGAGCGTATTGACCAGCTTCACGAAGATCGCGCCCTCTTCTGCATCATAGGAGACGGAGAACGGAATTTCCTCGTCGTCATGGACGACCTTAAGCAGTTCGCTTCCCATAAGCGTGCTGTACATTTTTTGCACATAGTAGCTAGGGCTGCCATAGGAATGCTCGCCATCAAGCCATATCATATCTGGCGACCACTGAGAATAGCCCAATCTTGCGAACAGCGGCGCATAAGAAGCAAGGACGACTACATCGGCATTCCGCTCAAGCCCCGTCATAAAGGCTGCCTCTCCCAAAGCGGCACTCCAGTTGTTAAAATGGGGCGCGTTCATGCCATTGCCATGGTGAGCCGCATATTCGCCAGCAAACACTTTAATGTTTCTTGGATACTTATCATAGAAATGGACGTTTTCGCACAGCCATTCCGGCTTTACATAATAATGCTCGTCTACCGCGTACACGAAATCCGGATTTTTCGCTGTTCTGTCTTTATAATATTTCCACGCATTTTCATAGTTTTCAGAGGAAATATCCGGGCCTGCTGAGCCGATAAGCTTCATCCCAGGATATTGACGATGAATGGCTTGCTGGAACAGATCGGAGCGCTTATAAAAATCGACATGCTCCGTTTCCCACTGCTCATTACCGAGACCAATCATCTCTAGCCCGAAAGGCTCTGGATGCCCCATTTGCGCCCGAATAAGTCCCCATGGCGAATCTGCTGGTCCATTTGCGAACTCGATCAGATCCAGCGCATCGTCAATGTATTCTTGAAAAGCTGGCGTATCGACGCATACGAGCTCATCAGACTGATACTGACAAGCGAGTCCAACATTCAAAACGGGGATTGCCTTCGCCCCCAAATATTCGCATAGCAGAAAATACTCATAATACCCGATTCCGAGCGTCTGATTATAGTGGCTGTATGGGCTCATAAACTGGTTTTCCTCATTATTTCCATGCAGCGCCCAGCGGTTGGTATTTGGTTTCCGCTCTTCCGCTTTTCCTATGCCATGCTTCCATTGGTAACGGTTATCCAGAGAGTAGCCCTCTACGACGCAGCCTCCGGGAAACCGCAAAAATCCCGGCTTCATATCCTTCAGCAGCTCTACCAAATCTGTGCGGAACAGTCCCAACACCGCATCTGCGGGAATCATGGAAATAAAATCAAAGCAGACGGTGCCCGGCTCGTTCAGTTGAATGACAAAAGCGCCATAAGAAACGACCTCGCTAGCGCGCAGCTCCGCTTTGTATTGAATCCATTCGCCCTTGACGGATGAAGTAACCTCAGCAAAAGCCATATTCTTGCCATTTTTCTCCACAAACACTTCAATGCCACCTGAGTAATTTTCTGCTCGTGCGTAGAAAGAGACGTGATAGGCCACGTCCTTCTTCAAACAAACGCCATCATACGCTTTATTCGTAAAAGCCTTCTGGCTATCCGTCGCGGTGAACGCCAGATAGTGCGGGTTTGTCGTGTTTTGCGGCTTGTCCGTTTCGATATTCAAAATAGCGCCGCTTGCAGCTTGCGGATATGCGCTCCAGCCATAAAGTCCGGCATACGTCTCCTGAACACTGCCTTTGTCCCCTGTTGTCTCTAAAAACTCAAAGGAACGGTTTTCGATCATTTCCGCATGAAGACCACCGTCGAGCCCGTAATTGATATCTTCGAAAAACAGTCCGATCATGCCCTTCTCGATAGCAGGGCCACGTTGATTCGTTATATGGATTTGCATATATATCCCCTCTTTGCCACGTCACGCTGAACGTTGAATTTGATATATTCAGCATAATTTAGAAGGGCATGGGCATTCAATTACACATTATGCGCATCTACTAACCTATTGTGCAAATTATATTTACAACGCAGCAAGCGGATTATACAATGGGCATACCCCGCATCCATGGAGGCGCTTATGAATATTGGAAATATCGGCTTTAATCATAGCCACGATAGCGATTTTATTATAAATAGGCCGCAGGGCTCCGGCGACTATATGCTGCTGCTTTTGAAAACACCTGCATTTTTCACCTTAAATGGCTCCGAAATGCTGACTGAACCGAATTCCTTCATTCTTTACAGCGAGGACGAGCCGCAAATGTACCGCGCATGCGGAGCGCAGTTTACGAATGACTGGTTTCACTTCAAGCTGCAGGAGGGTGATGAAGCTCTGCTCGCTGAGCTAGAAATCCCCCAAAATCAAATCGTCCGCATTGGCGACATGAACGAGCTGTCGTTGATGATTAACCATTTGTGCTATGAAAACTATTCCTCCAACCGTTTCAAATCAGAAACGATTCAATTATATTTGAAGCTGTTTTTTATTAAGCTAAGCAACAAAATCCATGTTTCCAATAAAGAAATCAGCAGCACCCATTACAATAAAATGTCGATTGTCCGCACCAAAATGTACAATCAGCCTTTTCTCCCGTGGACGATAGCCGGTCTCTCTCATGAGCTGACGATGAGCAAATCTTGTTTTCAGCACTTGTATAAGGACTTTTTTGGCGTTAGCCCGATTACGGACTTGATTCTGAGCCGAATCGAGCATGCGAAATATTTGCTTTCAACGACGGATATTTCCGTGAAGAAGGTTTCGGAGATGTGCGGCTATAATAATGAAATTCATTTTATGCGGCAATTCAAGCAGCAAATGAAACAAACGCCCAGCCAATATAGAGAAGCGATTCAGTTAACTGGAAGCAGAACATAAGACTAAGAAATTAGGACCAGAGCCAAAGCCTCAGTTACATCAGGTATTTGCTATGGTAAACTGGATGGCGGCATTGTTTTTCTTTCCAGAAACTGTTGGTTGCTGTATAAAAGCGAGTTCATCTTAAAATGGGGGTTGTCTCTATGAAAAAAAATAATAGACGATGGTTAAGCGGAGTGGCCCTTATATTGTCGCTGCTTACCCTTTCAGCATGTGGTTCTTCGGGACCTACACAATCAGATTTTGACAGTTTGCAGGAAAAGGTTGCGGGGCTGGAACAGCAGCTAGCCGCTAAGGAACAAGAGCTGGAAGAGCTCAAATCAACGGTTGTAGCCATTAATCAAGCTGGCGGCAGTGTCGATGCGTCTGCGCCAAGCGATAATGGCCCGGCTGACAAAGGGGACGATGTTCGAATTACCTTTGATCAGTATCAGCAGATTGTGATTGGCATGACCTATGATGAGGTGAAAAATATTGTTGGCGGTGACGGTAGCGCCTTGAGCGAAACCGCAGATATGGTCGTCTACTCCTATTATGGCGCAGGAGATACAGGAGCGAATGCTATCCTCTCTTTCAACAAAGGAAAGCTGCTATCCAAAGCACAGGCAGGACTCGAATAAAATAACGATTGGGCAAAAAGAACAGACAGCCTTCACTCATTAATAACATGAGATGCGGGCTGTCTGTTTGTCTAATGCCTACTGTGGACTCGCTTCAATGGGATTGATCGCAAATATCGAATGAATATTGCCTTCCGGATCAGCGAAAAAGCCTGTTGTATGTCCCCAAGCCTTTAATTGAGGCGCTGTAATCGCTGTAGCTCCTTTTGAGACAAATTCATCATAAAGAGCATAAACCTCTTCTGGAGAAGAGCATTGAAAATTAAGCTCAAACGCCTGTCCCTTATGCTCTTCTGTAAACGAAGGATGGTCGTTCGTATTATCCGCCATTAACGGCTTGGAGCATATCGCCAAACGAACCCCATTATTTTCAAACTCCGCATAATGACCTTCTTCTACTACGATTTTAAATCCGAGTACATCACGATAAAAGCTGGCCAGCCGGGATACATCATTCGATAATACGGTAATGCCTTCTAATTGCACTTTCATCCTGGCAGCTCCCTTACTCGCTTCGTTCTAACTTTCTCCTAAGTCTATATGAACTAAATTAATTCTTCAATCGCCACTTTGTACAAATAGTTGCCTTCACTGAACAGCACACGGTTTTCTCGAAAATCTTGAGTAAGCGGTTTAAGCGGCTCCGCCTGCTCATTCAAAAAATGAATTTTGTGCCCCGCACTCAAGCTGTCTCGTTTTTCATTTTTCTTCAAAATAAAGGTCTCATGCTTGCCGTAGCCGCCGTCGAATAAAAAGTGGTACCCATCCGTACAAAACCCGGCGGAGCCGGAAATATTCGGATTCATATAGGTAACCTTAGCCTGCTCGGGTCCGCCTGAAATACGGCCTAACAGAAAGTCCGTGTAAAAATAGAACCAGATCTCCTGTTCATTCACGACATTCAGCGCATAACAATCCGCGATATTCGACGTGTGGTCTTCGTATATTTTGTTGCCATGCTCATCCCAAGCCAGGAGACCTTGTGCCCCAATGGGATGATTCCACCCGTTATTTCCAAAAACACCTTCGTCGAAATAACTGGTCCAAATGGTGCCCTTCTCCGTTACCTGCACGCTCTGAATGCCGTCTCCCAGCATAAATTCCCGAACGGTCTCGCCCTTATAGTCACATACTTTGGCGTTCAAATC
Source organism: Paenibacillus sp. JT22N7 (assembly GCF_059383875.1). NCBI lineage: Bacteria > Bacillati > Bacillota > Bacilli > Caryophanales > Paenibacillaceae > Paenibacillus > Paenibacillus sp. JT22N7. The sequence goes on along the minus strand of NZ_JBXENY010000016.1, from coordinate 68,323 downwards.
ATATCTCTCTAAGCCATAATAAGAGCAGCGCGCACCGACTAACAGCAGTTTATTCCGAAGGGGCTGCACATAATGATAATTGAAATGCTGTCCCTCAATCACCACTGCTTCCATATAGTTATCTTCTATGATGAGCACCTTATAGGTGTACGTTTCCTTCAGTGCTGATGGGACGTGCACGCCTCGTTTCCGTTTCGGGATGCGGTTAACCAGCAGTACATACACGCATTCATCACCGCCGAGCTGGGCCGAAACCACCTCAAAGCCCTCCATATGCACAGACATATCCGCATAAGGCTGCAGCGCTACCGTTTTATCAAACATATCCATTCCTCCCCTTCGATATCATCAAAAGCACCGTCGGTATTCAATAACTGAATTATGTGTGAGCACGGTGCTGCTGAACAGGGTAGAAGTATGGCAAAGGATAAAGCGGGCATGCTCGTCTCTATTGAACTGTCTTGAATTAGCCCGCAGCTCTCCTAAACTTTCGTTAATTTCAACACCCTCGCAATGTTCTCGGCAGTACGTTCTACGTTGCTTGGACCTTCCTTCAGAAGCTTCTCCAAATCGGAGGCTCCTGGAACAATTCCGAACACAGCATCAATGCCTTCGGCGTATAACGTTTCGATTCCTTCCCCAATGTATCCGGCGATAGCTATGACCGGCTTGCCCGCTTCCTTGGCCGCTTGTGCTACACCGTAGGGGGTTTTGCCAAATTTCGTCTGAAAATCGATGCCGCCTTCACCCGTAAACACGACATCGGCCTCAGCCAACTTGTCTCGAAGTTCTGTATATTCAATTACAATTTCAATACCCTTGCGCAAAACCGCCTGCGTGAAAATCAATAGGCCTGCCCCCAATCCGCCAGCTGCGCCTGCGCCCGGTATGTCTCGAACATCCTTACGCAATTGCTGCTTAACGACATCTGCATAATGTGAAAGATTCGCATCCAGCCGCTGAACCATTTCCGGCGTCGCTCCCTTCTGCGGACCAAATACCTGCGAAGCGCCATGCTCCCCGCATAACGGATTCGTCACATCGCAGGCGACAATAAACTGCACTTCCTGCAAACGCTCATCCAGCATCGACACATCGATGCGGGCCAAGTGTTCCAAAGCCCCTCCGCCACGCGAAAGTGCCTGTCCTTGTGCATCAAGGAATTTTGCACCGAGCGCTTCAGCCATGCCCGCTCCCCCATCGTTGGTGGCGCTGCCGCCGATTCCAATAATGATTTTGCGGATTCCCTGATCCAAGCAAGCGCGAATCACTTCGCCGGTCCCGTAAGTAGTGGTGCAAAGCGGGTTTTTCTTTTGCTTCGTCACCAGATGAATGCCACTGGCCGATGCCATCTCGATAACCGCCGTTGTACCGTCGCCAAGAATGCCATATGCTGCCGTTACGGTCTGGCCAAGCGGTCCGCTTACTTCTTTATAATGTATAGTCCCGCCTGTAGCATCCACAAGGGATTGCACCGTTCCTTCTCCTCCGTCAGCCATCGGGACATGAATATAACCTGCTGCCGGATAGATTTTCCTTAGCCCTTTTTCCATTGCGATGCAGACTTCTTTTGCTGTCATGCTTTCCTTGAATGAATCTGGTGCCAGCACGAATATCGTTTCTTTCATTTTTTCACCCCATCCTCGTGATTGAAAGGAGAAATCCGTAAATCCATGTAGCTGCAATAGCCATCATACCCCAAATTACAGTTTCATAGGGGACAACGCCCATCCGCTGTCGCCCCGCTGGCTTATTGCGGAATGACACCAGTCGTTCCCTCTGACGGAATGATGAAAGACAAGTCGGCATCCTTGTACTGGCGATTGATGACCGTGCGTTTAATCGTCAGCTCTTTCGGCATGCTGTTCATGCCAAACATCACGAATCCAAGATCAGCCCCATCGTCCAAATTCGGATGTTCAGGGCTATATCCCCCGCCAACCGACATCCGGTATTCCTTGCCATTCTCATCAACGGCGATCCAAGTATCCGACGCAAAGTTGGGATTGCTGAACGTTCCCCCAATTGGAATTTTCCCTACCCCATCTGAGTTGACCGTTAATCCCTTGAGCAGCAATGAATCGCCAGCGTCTTCAAATAGGACAGGATTTTCGGCCGAAGCTTGAGACGGATCAAAGACGACCGAGGCCTCGCTTTTTTCCCGAATCATATAGCTGTCCAGCACAAACCGGATCTGCTGCTTGTCATAGGCAAAATCATCGAATTGGTAAAACCATTTCGTCAACCCGCTCCATCGGTCAAACTCGTAGCGACGGCTTGAAAATTCCATTTCCGTCATGCTTGGGCTCTTCTCAAGCACATTGCCTTGTTCATCCTCCAGATGGTAGTTTAACAGATTAAACCCGCTTTGACCGTTTAATGCCCTGCTCGCCGCCTCCGGCGTCAGCGACGTCGTAAATTCAAGCGAGCCTCCGCTCGGCGTACGGGTTGCTCCTTGCATCTGAATCCGAATGCCGCTTGGCGTCTCATAAGAAATGCCGATAGGGGTGAGCAGCGTCTGGGCTTTCGCCTTGCTCAAATCGACATCGAACCGCAGCGCCCATCGACCCTTGACCGTCTTAGACGAAAAGTCATCCGAACCCGGTGTTCCTTGATGCAAGGCGATCTGGTTAATGTAAGCGTCGAGCTGCAGCTTGTCTTTCAATACTGGCCGTCTAAAAACAAATTCGAATCGGCTCGTAGTCGTATTGCCTCCCGTCATGATTCCATAAGGGATATCTCCAATATGCCCTCTATCTACATCAAAAAGATTGAAATTCCCATTAGTAGATTGAATTTCGCCAGCTACCGGATTTCCTTTCGCATCATAAATGTCGATTCCTACAATGAGACGGGTCGAATCGGCTATCACTTCGTTAACCTTCAGCGTATAACCCTGATCCTCGGCGCTGGCATCCGGATGCTGCACAAGTCCTGCTTCCTGCGCCTGCTTCATGCCGTTATCCACATAACTGTTCTGGGCAAAAAGCGACCGCACCATATCCGCAAGTGTCGGTTGTGCGTATAGCAGCGTGCTTCCCGCGAGCACGACGGCAGCGGCTGCAAGCCCCCAGGCTTTGCGTCTTGAAGATTTTCTGACCGCATATTGACGTTTGACTTGATGGGCAATAGATGAGGCGCCCGGCTCAAGATCAAGCGGATCACGATTTCCCGCTGGCTCTATGTCGATGCCCTCCAGCTCCAGCATCACCCGATCGGTAAAATCGTCTTGAAGCTTGTCCTCGAACAAGACGCTTTCTATTTTTTTATCTTCCATCGTCGGTGTTGGTGTCGGTGTCGCTGCTTCAGCCCCCGCTTTAAGACCGGCTGTTTCAGCTTTTGTACGATTCCAAAATGTCATAACGTTGTCCCTCCTTGGCTTCTACCATTTTCCGCAGTCTGATTTTAGCGCGGTGAACGATGTTGGTGACCTGCCGTACAGACATGCCGGTTATGCTGGCGATTTCCTCGTGGCTCAGCTGGTTCGTGTAGCGGAGAACCAGCACCAGCCGATAATGCTCAGGCAGCTTCTCCAGCAGATGGTCCAGCTCAGAGCGCAGCTCTTTTTGCAGCAGCTTGGATTCGGGTGTCTCGCGTTCGCAGCCTTCATCCTGCACGGGGGATTCTGCTGTTTTCCGTCGCCAGCCGTCCTTCTGCAAGTTAACAGCTATTGTATAAAGCCAGCCAGCAAAGCTTTGCACCGGATTATGCGATGCCAGCTTGCGGTACGCCTTGAGCAGCGTCTCCTGCGTCAAATCCTCAGCATCAGCCTCGGAAGAGCCCATTTTTCGAAACAGTCCATAAAGCTTATTTTGATAGCGCCGGACGATATCCGCGTACGCTTGTTTATTTCCGTTCAGCACGGCTTTGATTATCATATGATCGTCTCTCAGCTCCACTTGCTTCCCTCCTCTTACGGTGCGACTTTTGTTTATCTCACTACTAAGACTCCCCATCCTCGCTAATTCTCTCACTTGATTTTAAAAGTTTTTGAGCCTATTGTGGTGAATTGGCATTTATCTCAGCAAAAAAAAGACGCCAGTCCTCCAAAACAGCCGTCCGACCGACTAAGGCATGTATACAAACGTAAGCAAGCCAGACCCTGATTGAATTTAGCGTCAATCGTATTGCCTCTTCTACCGGAAATATCACTCTCCATGAATATAAACAAGCGTACCTTAAGGCAGCTCTATGCGCTTGGTTTCATAGTTTTACTCCCTGCACAAAGATAATTTTGGCGGACACAGCAGACGCTATTTTATTAGGATCACGGGTTATGGGACAGGCTGCGGACTCAGGAGACGCTAATGCACTTCCAATAGCCATTTTGCTCGGATTATTAGGTAGATAACGGATCTCCTGTCCGCTTAAAGCCTAAAATCGTTGAAAAAGCCAGAATAGCGGAACCTCAGTCCTCCAAAAAAAAGGAGCGAGCTTTCCGAGCCGCGTGTTCTTAGCGACAATGGCCTCAGCAACAATGGTCTTAGCGACAATGGTCTTAGCAACAATCTCACGCTGCGGCTCCTTAAGTCTTGAATCGTCAGATGAGATTTGCTTTTAGATTTGCTTTTAGATTTGCTTTGAGATTTGCTTTGAGATCTGCTTTGAAATTTGCTTTGAGATTCGCTTCGAATAAGCGCTAAGCAAGACGCAGTAGACCGACTCCGGTTTGCTTGCACGCCCTAGTATTTGGAAGATACATAGGAATAGATTAAAATAGAGCTATTAATGAAAAGGGGTGGTAATATGCCATTGCATCACATTTCTTTGCCAGCGCTTAGCGCCTCCCCAGGTCCTATCGCTGTTATGCATCCTTTGCCTAATGAGCAAAATAGGTCGGTGCTTGCCTTAAATCATGCATGTGAATTGTGGAAGCTGAACCTTGCTACAGGACTTGCTGAACAACTGCTCCAAGTGGATATCCCTGAGTTCAATATTCATCATCCCGTACAAGTCGTAATCAGTAAAGATGGGCAATATGCAGCGGTTTCGAACTGTTTTGGCCGTCACGCCGCAGTTTATGATTTGCTCGCCCGTCAACAAATGATGAAGCTGTCTCGAGACGACTATCATTCAGAGGTATGTACCTTTCCGTTAGCCTTTGCCGAGATTGACGGACGATCTCTGCTCATTCATGGAACACTGTGGAATCGTGTGGACTTAACCGATGTGTTGACAGGGGAGCTTCTAAGCAGCCGTCCACAGGCCGAATATGAAGACGACGGCTATCTTAATTATTTTCACGCCAAACTTTATGTATCGCCGGATCAGCAGTGGGTTGTAGATACGGGCTGGGTATGGCAGCCTGTTGGTATTATTCGGTCCTGGAATGTCCGAGCTTGGCTTAAAAACGCTCGTGAGTCGGAAGACGGTGCTTCCGTATCCTCACCTTGGGAAATACTTGTGGACTGGGACTTGCCCGCCGCTTGGGTAGATTCGCAGACCATTGCAATCTGGGGACAAGTGGATGGCGATCTATTCGATGAGGAGGATTTGCCGGATGAAGGCGCATTGCCTGTCGTTATGGTGTTCAATGTGATGACGGGTGAACGTTCAATCGTATTAAGAGAGGCCCCTGCCTATGAGACCACTTCACCAATAGAGAATGTTTATCCTCATCCACAGGGAAAATTAGCAGTAGATGGTGATCGCTTGTTCTTATGGGGGAGGGGGCTGAATATGACCGTATGGAATAGGCATGACGGGGCACAGGAAGCTGCAGAGGAAGCCTTCTGTCCTGATTTGTACCATGAAGAGGGGCGGCTATTTCTACAATTGGATTCGCAAGGCGGCATTTCGGCTTGGCGGCATACGCCCTAGATGAGCCTCCTATTCGCCTCTGGGAGGGGCTTCGGCTTCTAGCGCGATTAATTCATATAGGTCATTTACCGAGCATCCAATCGTATCAGCGATTGAAATAGCGGTTTTCAAGGGCATCATTCTCTTATTTTCTATAAAATCATTCATCCGCTCGTGTTTATAATGCAGCGCTTCGGTTAATTGACCGATGGTCATGTCGGCTTCCGCTAATCGCTCAAGCAGCATGCAGCGCCCAAGTTCAAATTTCATTTAATCTCCTCCTACTATGTTTGGCTATTCATAAGAAAGCGGATCAGTCGCCTTTTTCCGCCCTTAGAATAATTCCCCAATGTCGGGCTATTTATAAATTTCGAGCAGCAGCTAATATTTTATTCCGTAAAGGTGAGGTTGATATGAAAAATAATCCGCTGGCCTACATAAATACCCTTGAGGAAAAAGCATGAATAGGGCAGCAGAGTGGAGCATCCGTGTGCTGTCCATAGAGCCAGAATGGCTGCATTTCCCCCATGCGCATCAGGATACATTAGGATATCGGTTAAAGCTCAGTCATTCGCCAAAAATAGAGCTGCTTCGCTATGATCACATTCAAGTGACCACGGGGACAACTGGCACTTCATCTTGGGCCGCTTTCACAGCGATCGTGATGGAGATTAACCCGGAATCGCTGCTGCTCTTCACAGCCCCCATGTATCATAAGCAGTTAAAGGAAGCGCATAAGATCAAACGGATTTTCTCCCCACGCCATTCGATTCAAGGTGCGGAGCAGCTCATTGCACATTATGGTTATTTTCCTCCCTTTCACTACGATGAAATAATGGATGCAAGCTGGGATGGGGAAACTGAAGGTTCGAGCGAGGAGAAAAGCTTGACCATTGCTATTAAGCCCTCCTTAGTTGAAGAGGCAGCGAAAAATGTCATCTTCCGTTTTGATGGGGTCCAGGAAGAGAATCTCTCTACTGTCGAGGAGCACAATACTATTTTTCAATTGGAATTTACTTATCAGGAAGAAGCGATACATGTTGTCATCGACTCACAAGAAGGTTTTGGCGGACAATTTCTGTGCCGCAGCGTCCATGTTAGCTGGGAAAGTTAAATAAAGCTGGCACCAGTCAATGACCGGCGTCAGCCTGCTGCTGTGCGCTTTCTCCAAACTACTGCTGCAGAAGCGCTTTATTTTTATCAAGAAAACGGGCATTATGCGAAGAAACACCAGCCATATCAGAAGCTCCCGGCTCATTGTGAGCCCAAATACCGATATCGGTTATTATGCTGCAAAGCCTATTCTATCAGCTATTTTTGCAAGAAATAATCGTAGTAGGCACCTTGAATCAGTAACACAATTTCACCGAAAACCCCTATGACAAAAAATAGGAAGTAGTAACTTGCCGATGATACCTCTTTGTTAAATAGCTCTTTAAAGGCTTGACTAAACACCCGCTCGAATTTAAACCAATTCAGGACCCAGCCGATAATGAGAAAAGTAAGGATCGCCATGTTGAAACACCGCCCCCAATATCCATATTATTGTTGAGCTTATTATAATGGATAATTCGCCAAATCGAAAATGGTACATCATACATATAAAGATGGCGGCGGTTCAATCGTCACGATTTCTGGATAATGTACGTTCAATGCAGAAGCGCCTCTTGCGCCCCTTTTAAATACTGCTTAAGATGCGTATATTTTCGGTTGGCCATTTATTCATAAACAATTAGCCCCCTGACTCTTTACAGAGCGGGAGCTAACAATATTTTAGTATCTTTTGGGGAGGCATTTTTGATTCAAACATTCCCTACAAAACCGCGCGGATCTGTAGCGAATGTTTGAATCCATTTCAGCCCCTCATTTAAACGGGCAGCAGCTCATCTACAAGATGTGTTTTCATCGAATCAAATTGAAATCTGGTTGAGGCCGTAATTCCACGCCAGTCAAAACAGCCACGAATGGTTTTTTCATATTTCCCATTATAAAGCTCGCGATCTGCATCCAAAATGTGGCCCAGCATTTTGTTGTAGCTAAATTTTTGCACCTCTGTGTTGCTCCAAGCAGTGGCCATTAGCTTACCAAATGTGTCTCTGGCATCCAGCAATGCTTTCGTAAATTGCTCCTCCTTGCCTGGATAAAGGGCTTCAAATTCCCGTTGCACTTTAGAAATCTCATCTCCCTTTGCATGAAACGAGCGATCTCCAAGCGATTGCGAAATTAAGCCTTGTTCAATTAAATTAAGTTGAAACATCTCTACTAATATATCAAAGGCACCTCCCGTAAATGGTTGGGATAAAGCATGTGGTTCTCGCCCAACCATACTCATTTTGAAATCATTAAATGCTATGCGTATGGATCGGCCACCGCTTAATTCCCCGAGTCGGGTTAATTCGTTAGGGGAGAACAAGTTCCCCTTCGTGTTATCCAGCAACCGTTTAATTACAGAATCGAAATGTAAGGTTGCCACTATTGCCACTAGATCGCCAAAAGCCTCATGATGCCCGCCATACTCAGGCGTTAATTGATCAGAATTTTGAATTTCATCTAACCCTTTTAAAACCGAAAAATTAATGGTGTGGCCTGTTTCATGCGCTAATACATCAAAATTTTCACAATAGGCATCATTATGATCTATTCTGCCATTTCTTCCTCTAGGAAAACCGAACTCCAAAAAACCTTCCAAACCTGAGTGAGCATTGTCCCATTCCACTCTGGGAATTAGCAGAAGTTTTGGCGGCGAAAACGGCCATTTAATGGCATGTCCAAAATAATCCTCCCAAATCTCCATTACACGCCTTACCGTGGCAAACATGGTCATTGCTGAAAACTCATGCGTTCCCGGTCGAATATGATCAAAATGGCCGTCTGCATCGGGCTTCACGGGCGGATTCTGTTCACCTTCATATCTGTACTTGAACGCAGGGGAACCCTCAAAGCCAAAAGGAATCTTATTAACAGCATCAACCACGTATATTCTGTTGTCTTCCGGTCCGCTCTGAATCGAGCCTGGCTGAGCATTAAGATAAACCACCTCGGGTTGTTCGAATCCAGGAATGGTTTTGCTTTGCGGATAGATTAAAAACCGCGTTCCATTTTCTCGTGCGTTAGCATCTAACATTTGCGACATTATTGTATCCTCCTTGTTTATGAGCTGACAACGAATATTATATTTACCTAAATTCAGTGTTATTATCACTCATTTGTTTGGCATATAAAGGTCATAATAATTATATTAACTTATTATGGCTGTCGTAATTTGATACATAAAAGCGGTCTTAAACACACAAGATGTTACAGGTTCAAAAACACATTTTTGGAGGGATACACTGATGACATTTCAAAAAATTTGGGAAGCGGATATGAAGGAAAACGGAATCCTCCCTTTGATTAAAGGACTTAGTGACAATCAAAAGGACCCTGCACAAGGTTACGTTATCGTCGATATGAACCCGCAGCCCGATGAAGCTTCAACGCCAGGAAGTGAAAAGAATGAGATTACAGTATTTAAGGAAACCCTAATTCCTGACAGCAAACAGCCCTCGTACGACTTATTTATTAAATTGCATGATAATTATGATTGGAAAGTAGGAAGCAAGGAATCAACTTCTCCTGAGGAACAAGCTGAGGTCAATGAGTTCTTACAATTTGCTATTGGAACTAAGCCCATGCAAATTGCTCGGGAATATGCTGAATCGAACGGACATCTTGCGGCTGGGAATTCAGATGATGATTGGAAGAACATGCTGAAAGCACTGTGGTTCAAACTAATTAAAGGAAACAGCACCTCTTATTTTGAGCATGTGTTTCTAGGCGAGCAAGGCAGTAAAAGGAGGAAATTGGGCGGCCATCATTTCTGGTACCATTATTTGATTAACGATGGCCCCTTCGTCAAATTGGAAAAAGAAGATTCAATTGTTTTCATTAGACATGTAGAAGTAAATAAAATAGAAGCTAGTAAGCTCGCTGAAGTGATAACGATTGAATACTCTTTGGAAGAAATAGATAATCAAGGCAAAAAAACAAAGCTGATTAAAAATATCGGGGGTTTTTTTGTCGGTACAAGCCCAGAAGGCCTACTTGCTCTAGGTACAGTCGCGTTTCTCGATGGCAGGGAACATATCCCGGTTGAGCTTAATGGAGAGAAGCTTGATATCACTGTGTTTCGAACTCAAGATGAAAAGAAAGACGCACGAACTTTCTACCCGGTGATCAAAGAGGCAGTTCCAGCACATTAAGCAAAAAGTGGGGGCTTCCCCCACTTTTTTTATTATTACATTCATTTCTGCGAATGGAGGAATTAGAATGAGTCAAACCGATATGCCGTATGAAATCAAATTTTTATTGGATGGCAACCAGGTACTTACGGATAAACATGAACTGCGCACCGACCTTGTTCATCTGGACCAAGCTGAGCATCAGCAACTGGATATTCGATTTTTGGATACTTCTGCATTGGATTTGTACCGTAAAGGCTGGATTTTGCGTGGACGTCTCAAACAAGGGAAGGATCGCTGGGAAATCACCTTCAAAAAGAGAATTGCTCTTCAAGGGACAATGACGATTGAAAATGCTATTCAAGAAGCAGAGAAATTGGGTTTTGATCTGAACGATCCTTCCCTTAACAAAGAAGTGGATTGGACCGGGGAGCATCAATCGTTAAACCTTTCCTATGAGGTAAAAGTAAGTGCTTCTGAACTGAACGATACCAGTGATTGGAAAATAACATTGATGAAGCATGCGCCGGAACCATTGCGATTGCAGCAATGGGGCGAGATAACTTTTAAGGAGATGTTATCTAAATCAAATATGTATGGCCCGATCCCTGCTCAAAAATATCAAGGAGAACGGAATGGGGTGAAAGAAAGTATTGAAATCTGGACGGTTGCTGGAAGCTCAATTGTGGAAATAACAACGGAGGCGCTAGGAATGGAGGCGGCGCAAAGTAGTCACCAATTGATGGAAAATCTGCTTCAGCAGCAAAATCTGCTGGTCCTGCAACCTGGTTTATCCAAAACCGGATGGGCGCTAAAAAAATGGCTGCAAACAGTAAGCAATCCCTTTTCGCTGCTTCTCGAAGGTGGATTCAACCTCTATTTTAGACATGCGCAGCCTGAAAGTACTGATAATGATGAGGTTATGTTGAGTCAATCAGGTCAAGAGCAAGCTAGGAAATTGGGCGAGCTGCTTTCTGAAAGAAAGATCCCCATACAACTGCCGGTTAGCGCCAGTCCGATCAACCGTGCGAGACAAACGGCGGAATTAGCTTTCAGCGAGAAAAATATTCTAATTGAGCCGCGGCTTATCCAGAAGAATCATTTGCCTCAATTGTTAGAAATAGTCCCTAAGCAAGGATTCAATCAAGTATTTGTTGCTCATCACTTCACATTTAACAATCAGCTTAAAGAATACGATGACTTCATTCATCTAGGGATGGTATGGCTTAAGCCCTTGGGCGAGGGAAAAGGCTATACCGTAGTGCAGGTACTGGACTTGCTGCAGGAAGCTTTGATTAAGCACAGTAGCGATATTCGTGAATTAACCTTGAGGTAACAAAAATATTTAAAGGAAATAAAAGCATACCGCTGTAGGCTGCAACACGATGGAAAGTAACTGAGGAAATTCCTCCATACACTAAAAAAACTGCAAAGAACGCAGTGGGATAACTCTCTGCGGTCTTGCAGTTTTTCACTCTCTCTTTCAGCTTTCATCGGCATAGTTATCTTATTTCTGTGGAGCCATATTATTGTAAATGCGCGTTGCATTCACTTTTCCTGTGCTGACATCCTCTGTCGTAAATCCGGATACGATATTGCCAACTTTAAATTCCTTTTGCAGCAGATCTTCAGACGGCTCGGCAGCCGTTGGCCCACTGATACCCAATTCGGTTTCTGGAGTTACGGTTACCCATAAGTCGCCAACCTTGAAGCTTGCTCCATCTTCGCTTACTTCCGTAATCACGCCCTCAATATTGACGACCGCTTTGCCGCTCGTAGGAGGTTTTGTTGCAACAGCAGCCGACTCGGGTGTTGTATTTGGCACATTTGTTGTATTTGGTGTATCCTGATTCATCGCGAAGATGCCTACCGATAATACTGCACATGCTGCAATACCAACTGTCCAACCTGTTAACGTTCTTTTTTTAGCTTTTTCCATTTTAAACGACTCCTTTTGATTGATCAAATTTGGTTGTGCTGTCTTTTCCATTTCCGACATCAGCTTCTGATAGGTTGCCTCTTGAAAATTCTCACTTGTTTTCACACGGGACATCGCGGATTTATAAACAGATTTCTTCATCCTCAAGGCCTCCAATCTTCTCTTTTAAGATAAGGCGTCCTCTTGCGAGCCATGTTCCTACCGTTGCCGACTTGGTCTGCAAAATATCGGCAATTTCCTTAATGGAATATCCCTCATAATAGTGCAGATGAATCGGAATCCGATACTTCTTGTCCAAGGCTAGTACAGCCTGCAAGACCCCATTTTCTTCCGGTGGGAGATAGCTAAGATCTTCGGGAACAGGATTTCTGCTTTTGAACCATCCTGTTTTCAGCATATTTTTACTTTTATTTATGGTTGTTCGAATCAACCATGCTTTTTCGTGTTCATTGTTTTCAAATACAGGGCGCTTTTGCAAATAGGTGAGAAATACCTCTTGGGTCACTTCTTCCGCATCAGCTATATTTTTCAAATACGCAAAGGCAATTTTGATCATGCTTTGTGAATATAGATCCAAGGCCCGCCGTACAGATTCATTGAGCTCATATGAATTGTACACCTCAGCACCCCCTTTCACTTTTAATACAACTGAGAGTTCTAATATTTTTCATTGCGTCTAATTTTTTTAGCATTTAATGATTTCCACTAAAATATCCGTTCCATTAAAAGAGATAGAATAAGGACATTGGCATGACATGGCTGCCCTCCTACCTTAACCTTGCTATTCAATCATGTAGAGTACTGCATCTATAGGACAAAATAAAAAAGCACCCGATTGGATGCTTTTTCGTTCTAATCCTCACCTATACCATTTTCGGCTATTTCCAGAGCGTTTTCCAATAAAGGAGTTGGCGATGATGTCGAACAAAAGTCCAAGTGCAGCAAGCCTGCATCATTAGACAATAAACCGATTTTAGAAAGATACATCGCAGAAATGATTACCGATGATTTATGTGAAATCTGTGTGCCGATTAAACCATTATAGTTCCCAAGAATGCCTTGTTATCATGCCCCACAGCAATAAAAGCAACAACTTGCATGAAAACGGCGGACGGTTGCTGAACTTTCAGAGTACTCTTCCTCCTAAAACTGATGATTTAGCTTCCTGCTTCATCATGCTTATAGCTCATATGTCTATTCGTTAGCAGCAATCCATGCATATTTTACTGGATATTTCACAAAACTATAGTGTGGACAACATGATCTAATCGAGAGGGGAAAAAGCACACTTGGCTAAGCACACAGACACAAGTTGGAAAGAGGATCATCCGAGCACTTTGCTCAGTAACTCTGTCCAAAAGGCAAATCATGCGGTTAAGCAAGCGATGTCTCATCCAGAAGAACAAACCGTTGAGCAAGCATGCGATTCAATATCACATGCAGAAAATGCGCTAGATAATGCAGAGCAACATTACGGTCACATGGACACCGTCCAGCAAAATAAAGAGCAGTTAGAGCTTCTGGAGCACCAATTGGATGAAGTACAAGAAAATATGAAGGATCAGTAATATAAGAATAAAGACAAGCTCCGTTCGTTATGTAAAACGAATGGGGCTTGTTTTTATTTCACAATATATCCGCCTATAAAGGGATAGAATTTGTCTTTGTTCCCGGCGACGAGGTAACCTTGGGCTGGGACAACTGGTTCGAGGAGCCGGATAGCACGGCACGCATGGATTCGGAAGAAAACCTGATGAAAATTGGGAAATCGTTTAAGAAGCCGGAGGATAGACTGCGTCGAATGATGACTCCGGTCAGAAAAGCCGCTATTGGGCCGATGCTGGTAGAGCGGAATACCCAGCCAATCGGCTGGACCGAAGTGGCTGCTGAAGAACTAGACGTAGAAAATGATGCCGAACTGTTAGGGCGGTTAGAAGCGTTCAAGCAGAGTACTAACGGTAACCGCGAATATTATCCTTCCTATCGTCTAGATCGGGATGGTGAACATATTCGCATCTATCTGTTTAATGATAGCGAGAATTTTGAGGATTGGGCCGATTCGACCTTGAATCAGGAATTCGACATTCCAACCGAGGACGAGTGGGAGTATATGTATGGTGCCGGCTGTAGAACCTTGTTTCCATGGGGAGACGGAATGGATTACTCGATGAATCTAAAATATTTTGAGGGTCTTAAGGATGACAGAGAGACGAGTACCCCAACAGGAGCAATCAGCCATTCCTATGACCTTGAGCTACCGAATGTCTTCGGACTGCGTTTTCTGGGAGATCCATACCAGAAGGAGCTGACCAAGACAGAAGACGGAGAGTCGACCGGCAAAGGTGGCGAAGGCGGGGCCAATCACAATGGAGGTTTGGGCGTCTTTTTCAGTTATTTGCCAACAGCCGTATATTACCGTGACAAACATGAAGATGAACAGGAATGGGTGGAATGGCTCGATCAGCTGCATTATCGACGAATTGTGCGACTGTGAACAATCCTTGTGTATTACTAAACAGCGTTATCCGCTCTACACCATTATTTAAGTCCAAACTTTCAGGCTTGCTTTGAGAAACGACCCAAACTTTATCTCCTTGTTCAGCAACTCCTCTAACGAATCCATCTCTTGATCCTTTGCTCGCGCCGGATACAAGCTAGATTCCCCTCTCACTCTCCCTTACTTTTCCCAAAAAAATAATGAATATTATTTTATAGCATGATAGCATTCCAAATGTAGTCAATTCTAATGAAGAAAGGAAATAAAATAATGAATATTAAAATCGAAACTTTGCCGAAATACCGTATTGCCTATGTGCGACAAGTAGGTCCATATGGTCCTGCCAATAGTCAAGCAATGGAGAAGCTGAAACAATGGGCTAAGGGGAAAGAGCTGCTTACCGAATCGACTATCCTGCTCGGAGTGCCACAAGATAACCCTGAAACAACAAAGCCGGAAAACTGTCGATATGATGCATGTATTGTCATTGCAAAGGATTATCCAGATGATGATTCCATTAGCGAAGGCCAGCTTGATGGTGGAACGTATATTATTTGCAAAATCAAACATACAGCGAAAGCTATAGAAAGAGCATGGAATGAGATTTTTCCATACTTGCAGAACAACGGATACCAAATGGACAATAAACCAATTTTAGAAAGATACATTGGTGAAATGCTTATCAATGATTTTTGCGAAATATGCGTGCCGATTAAACCTGTATAACTTTCTAAAATCACGATAATCTACAACCTCCTAAGACACGTACAAAAGGCTATGACAGGTCACTTGTTCACAAACTGTCATAGCACTCAAACTCGTGAACGATGCGATCGCTCCGGGCCGACTTTCAGACACTATCTACGTGGCGACTCTCTACCCAGATATCTTGGTTTGAACTCGCACAAACAGCGCTTAATCCTCCATTTAAGGACGATTAAGCGCTTATATTGACTCATCTTTAAATTCAAAAAAATCAAAGTAAAAGCCATTTGCTTTTACCTTATTAATTAGGAGTACACCAAATTGGCCCCGCCCATGGTTGGTGTACATAATACCCGTTATTATTCCAATTGCATATCTCACCTATGCCGTATAAAAAGAATAAAGCAGCAGCCCATACCGCACTAATTCCACCTAAAGCCGATGCTATACCTGCTGCTCCTCCGCCCGCAGCTAATACTTTCTGTACCTTACTAGCCTCACTAGCGTTTATAAAAAGAACATGTCCATACCATTCTGTTTCAACTGTGAAAGAAGGTTGAACCATATCGATAATAGTCTCATCGGCTTCATTATTGATTTGTAAATCTAGAAGGCTTCCATTTGTTATAAAGATTCCATCTTCAACTTGTTTATTAATTGCAATTAAGGTTTCATTAAATTTGTCAAAAGCTACTTTAGAAACGTTTGCCGATTCATAATTTTCATAAAAATTTTTAAATCCACCGTTAATAAATACAGCTGTTTCTTCTAAATCCGAATTTGCAATTTCTAATGCAATTTCCAAATTTTCATCCGTTATTTCTGGAAGCTCAATTACTAATTGATTGTTTATTTGATCTTCACCGAGTAAGGATGATGCATAGGTTGCTGATACACCAGATGTCGAAAAAAGCAGAGCAAAAGCAGAGATTACTGTTACAAATTTCATTTTCCATTTAATCCCAACAAAATCACTCCTTCTTTTTATTTTTATCTCGCAAAGCAAAGTACCCTATTATCAAAGAAATGACAGCAATTAATATTGCAAATATTTTCTTCATCAATATCATTTCGCCAAAAATATTTCCGAATGAATCTAACAATAAAAATATAGCTACAATGAAAAGTGTTATTTTAATTGTTTTATTCAACATTTCTCCCCCCACCTCTATTGTATGCTGTTATACAAACTGCCGTAATCTGAATTCCTCAACCTATTGTTTCTTACAATTCACACTCCTTTTAAAAAGGAATAAGTACACAATAGTAAATATATATAAATTTTACCTTTTTTAGAACTTGCAAGAAACAGGTCGAACGAATCAATTAGATTGTCGAAAATTAGCATAAAATGTATACGTCCAATACTTACTCTAACGTTTGCATTGCTTGTTTTATGCTATTGCATCCCTTCTTCAGCGATGATGAGAATCATTATCGAAATTCAGAGAAGCTATTTTTTTTCATAATTTTTACAACATCACGATTGATGCGAGTTTACTCTGCAAAGATAGTCATCGCCAACAAAAATATATTTCAAGATAAGGAAGGGTACACACATGAATACAAAAAGAAAGTTCTCTTTATCCACGCTAATTATTTTTGCAGTGCTTGCAATCGCGCTAGCAGGTTGCGGCAGTCAAAATTCCAATTCGACGGCTTCACCATCTCCGGCTGCAAGTGAATCGGCAAGTACCGAAGCTCCTCAGACAGAAGCTTCCGCTTCCCCAACCGAAACGGTCCAATATCCGATCGTGATCAAGCATGCTTTTGGCGAGACCGTTATTGAAAGCAAGCCTGAACGCGTCGCTACGGTTCAATTGGCGAATCACGACGTCGTACTAGCTCTTGGCGTTGTTCCTGTAGGCTTCTCGGCGGCGAACTTCGGCGTCCAAGATGGCAGCGGACTATTGCCTTGGACAGCAGAAAAGCTTAATGAGCTTGGCGTAAGCGATCCTAATGTTTACCAAGATACGGACGGCCTAGATTTTGAGGCCATTTCGGATTCAAACCCGGATGTGATTCTTGCTGCTTACTCTGGTATTACTCTGGTATTACTCAGGAAGACTACGATCTGCTTAGCCAAATCGCTCCTGTTGTAGCCTATCCGACTGCACCTTGGGCAACCGCATGGCGGGAGCAAGTTCTATTAAATGCAACTGGTATGGGCATCTCGTGTTTCTTTCTTGCATGAGCTAGGAATGGTTTATCCTGAAAGTATTTCGAAGCAAATTACTGACCCTACCAGCTACTCTTTAACTTTAAGCTCTGAGAACGTCGAAGCTCTGAACGATGCGGATCTCCTCGTTGGATATGGCAATGACGAATTGTATCAAACGCTTAAAGCCGATACGCTGCTTGGCAAAATTCCTGCGATCGCGAGAGGCTCTGTTGCTTTTATTGATAGCGATACGCCTTTAGTAGCTGCTGGAACTCCAAACCCACTTTCCATTGCTTATACCATTGATGAATACCTTGCATTAATTGGAGGAGCCATTGACAAAATAAATGAATAGTTCTTCCGTTTCAAAAAACAAACAGCTCACCTCGCCTATTCCGGGGAACTTTAAGATGGTCCTGATTATTTGCATTGTCCTGCTCGGCGTATGCGTGGTCGCATCTCTAGTTTTAGGCGCTCGAATTGTAAAGCTTAATGAACTGATAGACGGTTTATTTCACCAGGACATTGATTCCTTAGGGGCTAACGTCGTTCGCAAGTGAATTTCTCGAACCGTATTTTGTTTATTGTGCGGTGTCGCTCTGGGCGTTTCCGGGGCGATTATGCAGTCGGTCACTCGCAACCCGCTTGCAGATCCAAGCATACTGGGAGTCAACACAGGCGCATCTTTGTTTGTCGTCTGCGGGATTGCGTTCTTGAATATTAGCAGCGCCAATCAATATATATGGCTTGCTTTAGCCGGAGCTGGAATTACGGCAGTGTTCGTATTTGGAATCGGCTCTATGGGACGTGGCGGCGCCACGCCCATTAAGCTTGTTTTGGCGGGGGCGGCCACCAGCGCCGCCCTTGCTTCTCTGGTTACCGCCATCATGATTCCGCGCTCCTATGTTATGGATCAGTTCAGATTTTGGCAAGTAGGAAGCGTCGGTTCGGCAACCTGGAGCGCTATTACTACCTTCATCCCTTTTCTAATCGTTGGCTTACTAATCGCTTTTATGGCTGCCCCGGCACTAAATGCGCTGGCACTGGGAGACGATGTTGCGACTGGACTAGGCGTTCGGACAGGGCTGCTAAGGTTTATTGCAGCTTTTGCAGGTGTTATTTTGTGTGGAGCTGCTACTGCGCTCTCGGGAGAGCAGCTTAAAGGCGTATCTTTTGCGGTTAGTACAATACGTTTACCGAGAATGCTGGCTGGTCTCTTCGCTGGATTTGCTTTCGGCATTGCTGGTTATGTCTTCCAAACGATGCTGCGCAATCCTCTTGCGAACCCGAATGTCATCGGTATTACCTCCGGCTCCAGCGCGGCGGCTGTTTTTTGCATCACTATCCTTCATTCAAGCAGAGCAGTGATTTCCATTGCTTCTGTCATCGCCGGTCTAGCTATTGTCATTCTGATTTATGCATTATCCAGGGGCAAAACATTTTCAATCGGGCGATTGATTCTTGTCGGAATAGGCATACAGGCTATGCTTGACGCCGTCATATCCTATCTTCTGCTCGTTAGCGCCAACAAGATATCCCTTCAGCGCTCAGATGGCTCGGAGGCAGCCTCAATGGCTCTCAAATGCGTGAGCTTCCGCCTCTTATAATAACGGTTATTATCTTTACTCCTATCATTATTGTTCTAGGAAAACATCTAAACATATTGGAGCTTGGCGAACAATCGGCTTCTTCTCTCGGCGTGGACACGGACAGGACAAGAATTGCGCTAATTGTGAGCTCCGTCATCATGATTGCTATTGCTACGGCTACCACGGGTCCAATAGCCTTTGTCTCCTTCCTTGCGGGACCGATCGCAAAAAGAATGGTCGGAGCCGGCTTCTCGAACATCATCCCGGCGGGACTGGTTGGCGTTAATTTGGTCCTGGCGGCAGATCTAATCGGACAATTTGCTTTTGAGTACAGATTCCCCGTAGGCATCATTACCGGATTGCTCGGAGCGCCTTATCTAATCTTCTTGTTAATCCGAATGAATCGAAAGGGAGAATTATAATGAAACCGACACATATTTTTCAAGCCGAACAAATGGTAGCGGGCTATGAGAATAAAACGGTTATTCACGGAGTAGATCTTGTTATACCTAGCAATAAAATAAGCGTTATTATTGGCTCCAATGGCTGCGGTAAGTCTACGCTTCTTAAAACACTGGCCAGGCTTATAAAACCTGCATCGGGCAAAATCACCCTTGATGGCAAGCCACTCGGCAAAATCCCGCCTAAACAATTGGCTCGAGTGGTAGGACTGCTGCCGCAATCCCCTATTGTTCCGGAAGGAATTTCTGTAGCGGACTTGGTGGGACGGGGAAGGTTTCCGCACCAATCATTACTCGGCGGATGGATCTTTCTGTAAAACCCGCATTAAATCTCCTTTCACCTAACCCAGCCCTATGCTGCTTAACTCCCAAATCGTTTTTTATTATATCAGCGCACCATACCCCGACATTTACTATTTCCCTAAAGCTAACTTGAAAAATGCTTCAGATTCAAATGGGATACGATGTTGAATTTAATTATCACTACAGCCAAGGCCGTCAATTCATTCAACTTGACAACCTACTACGAAATGTAGTAGGTTTTATTTACTACATCATGTAGTAACAAAGCTCGTTATGGACGCATAACGAAGTAAAGAGGTGTTCACCGTGAACCAGATTCAAAAGTTATCGGATACTGAATTAGAGCTAATGGAGGTCATTTGGGCGTGCACGCCCCCTGTCACATCTACTGAGCTTCTGAGTATGTTCGCCCTAAAGGGGAAGGAATGGAAGGCACAGACCATTTCCACCTTCCTCTCACGTCTAGTCGATAAAGGGGCGCTAATCACTGCAAGGCATGGACGGATCAATAAATACGAGCCGCTTATTTCGGCCGAGGATTACAAGCTAATAGGGACGCAGCAAGTTCTGGACGGCTTATATCAAGGCTCCGTCAAGAACATGGTTTCTGCTTTGTACGATGGTGACAAGCTGTCAGACGAGGATATTGCAGAGCTGAAAAAATGGCTGTCGGAAAAGTAGGTGCTGCATGGATACCATTTTCACATTGATGTTTACTCTGACCGTAGCTGGAAATGTCGTTGTCGCTTGTATTTGGTTGTCACAGCGCCTATCCACCGAGATTTGGCCTACGAAGTGGCGGTACGTGATTAACAAAATGGCGGTAGGATTGTATTTATTCCCCGTCGTTCTTATTATTCAGTGGATTTCGCGAATGATCCCATTCCGTACGCCAAACGATTCCAGCATGAATGAATCTGCTTCGATCGTACAGCATGCCCAGCCCGGAGCATTATTGAGCTTCAAGCCTGAGCCGCTCTTTCCGGAATGGACGATTTCAACAAATGCAGCCTTTTTTGTAATAGCCATATGGGCAATCGGAGTTGTAGCTTTTGCAGCTTGGCAAACGTATTGTTACCGCAGATTTTTAAAGCAACTGGCAAATACGAGTACTGCCGTCCCATTAAACAGCGAGGCGGTTAACCAGCTTTACCTGATTAAGCAGGCTCTTGAACTTAAAAGCAAGGTCCGGCTTGCTTATAGCTCCTCCATTCAGAGTCCCATTCTTGTTGGGCTTTGGAAGCCTGTCATTTATCTCCCTATGGGTAGTACCACAAACGTAGACATGAGCATGATTATCCGTCATGAGCTGATTCATCTGAAACGCAAGGATATATGGGTTAAAGCTTTTACGCTAGGAGCCAGCGCTTTACATTGGTTTAATCCTTTGGTTCATATCCTTCGTAAGGACATTCATACATGGAGCGAGCTGTCCTGCGATGAAGAGGTGGTCAAAGGCATGTCCCATGCCGAGCGCATACGTTACGGGCAAACCCTTTTAAACGTAATAGCAGAATCAATAAATATTCCCGTACAGCTCGGCGCCTCTTTATCCGGTGACGGAAAACAATTAAAAAGGAGATTAATTCTGATGCTAAATGTTAAGAACCTGAGCAAAAAAACCATTTTTCTATCCATTACAGCGGTATTTGCGGTAGCTGTAATCAGCACATCCGCTGCGGTATGGGCATCAGGCAATACGCCCAAGGTAGCTGAGGATAAAATGGCCAACGCCGAAAACCACACGGCCAACTCATCAGCGGAACCGGTGCCTTCTATCGCTCCATCTGAGACAGCTAGTGATAATCAACCAGCCGTTACGGAACCCATTCCTGTTCCTTCTGTCGCTCCAGTTGACGAGGCTAGTGAAAGTCAAGCAGCCGTAACAGAGCCCGCTCTTGTTCCTTTCACTGCTCCATCTGCGGCAGCTAGTGATAATCAACCAGCCGTTGCGGAACCCATTCCTGTTCCTTCTATAGCTCCAGCTGAAGCAGTAGTTAAATAGTCTCCAGTAAAATAGAGGCTCATTGTGAAGGGGTTGTCCCGAAAGGGTTTTAATCTGCGGTGAACATCCCCATTGAGCTCGGCAGAATTCATTTTACGAAAAAAGCGCAGGTTTTAAGGCGGAATTAGCCCGAAACCTGCGCTTTTTGCAGTTTTTTTGTCCACCTATGGAAATTCATTATGGTCGGTGAACAAGGAAAAGGCTTCACTGTCGTTGCCTCAGAGGTGCGCAAGCTCGCCGAACAGACTCAGCATGCGGCTGAACAGGTCAGCGGGCTGATTGATGGGGTTAGACATGATACTGCTGAGGCTGCCGCAGCAGGCAGACCCATTCGCTAGCAGTGAAAGCACCTCTATGCTCGCAGAAAACCCACCTTTAGACTAAATAGCCAGGGTGGGTTTTCTGCGAGCATGCACAATCGTTTCTTTTCGTATGAGGATAATACTTGAAAAGAGATGAATCATCTGGATTTATTAATCTATCACCTGAGCCAATTCGAAAAAATTCCCCCACGGATCGGTGAAAAATGCGAGGCGGCGATGGATGGCCTCCAAGTTAAAGGGCACCCCGATGATGGTGACCCCTTTTGAATCCAAATACGCAATCGCTTCATCCACGTCGTTCACGGTCATGCAGAGGTGATGGTGACCGGCTTTATACATACTGCTGTTAATATCATGGTAAATGGGAGCGTCATTTACCTCTCCGTCTCCAATAATCTCAAAGTAAAAGGAGTCGTCATGGGGCGGAGCGACATAAGCAAGGTGCAAGTCTCCAAACGGCCATTCTTGAATGACACGGAAGCCCAGCTTCTCCACGTACCAGCTCTTTGCAGCCTCGTAGTCTGGCACACGGATGGCGATATGATGACCTTTCAGTGACGCGATAGGGTTGGCAGCAGAATCCTGCCGAAGGTTAGAGTCAGGCATGTTTTTTCCTCCTTGGATTTTATAGGACTAGACTTCGTCTGGTTGACATGTATAAATGTACCAGATGAATACACACTATACTTTGTTCGGAGGTCCAAATCCGTTGTTCATTCAGCCCAAGGTTAAGATCATCAGAACTTTGGCGGTTGTTTGAGTGCGGAAGGTGGGATTCCAAATCTCATCTTAAACACTTTGGAGAAGTGTGAGACGTTCTCAAAACCCGTTGAGAAGCAAATTTCAGTTACGGATAAGGACGAATGGATTAGCATTTCTTGTGCTTTATCCAATCGGCGATTTCGTATCCACTGGAGCGGAGAAGTATTATAGATCGCTTTAAAATCACGTTTGAAGGAGGATAGGCTTCGGCCAGATAAGTAGGCGAGATCATGCAAGGTTACGGGATTTGTGATATTCGCATCAACGACGTCCTTGATGCTTTTTCGTTCTTGGCGCTTAATCTGAGCAAGCTCAGACAGGAAAATATCATTTCTATCGGCTATGCCAAATAATAATTCTAATAACTTCACCTTAACCAACCCATCTCTAATCCGTTCCGGTTCATTGAAATACGGTTTCAATGATTCCAGATAGCTGAAGAGTCTATCATCAATCGTATGTACAGATACCGGAGCCGGTGTCCTAGATGCTGAAGTAGGAGTATAATCCGCTAGTTTCATAAACTCGTTAATTAATTCGTCTTTTAAGAAGAACATCATATAGTTGAGTACATAATCGAAGTTCGGTTCCCCGCTTTTTTCATATTGGAACGCAATGGATTTATGGATCAGCACCATTTCATGCTTGTTCACCGTATGCACCTCGGTTCCAAACCGTACGGTATACATCCCTTCCATTACGAATAAGAGCATATGGTCTTCTAGAAACAACGTGCCAGTGGCGCCTTCTGTACGTGTGCAAGATTCAATGGCAGACAGTCCATTCATTCTCAATATTCTTTGTTGATGGGTTGGTGTTTTGATTAGAATCCGGGGTATTTTTGTCAATTTACTCAAGGGTACAGCCAATGGACATGACTCCTTAGGAATTATATTTGTAGACTATACTTAACTTAGATATAAGTTTCGTTCGAAGAGGCTCACTTCATGTGATTTCTACGGGATTACTTTTATGAAAACAATGACATGCTGCTGATTAAAGCTGTTCAATCATCTTGTGACAACATGGTTAGAAACGTTTATTCTACCATGCTAATTCTTATTGATAAAGCCTTTACATCAGCTCCAAAAATATAGTTTTGCCAAGAGCAACAAACCTTTATTAAGAAATCCATCTGTAGCATTCGCTAAGAATTTAACGGCTTCCGTAGGAGCCGTTGACAATACTAAGACTTCCGGGGAGGTTGCGTTATTACTTGTAGTTACAGACAGCAAGGTCAATCGTACAGTTGATAACTATTATGGAATAAACTTCAAACATTTTATGAAGTTATTTTCAAAGTTGGACGAGCTTTCCGCAGGCGAAAAGATCCCAATATACTGTTCAGGTATTACCGATAATGTTCCGCCTAAAGAAGTTGTCTCTATTACAGATGAAGATGGTTACCAAGTAATATCCAATAGCTGGGGCTAATCCAGGCTGACAATTCGGTGCCGAGGCACTTCGAAAAGTCGGCCTTTTTATTGATTTACTTTGTTGAGTTAATCGGCACGTTATCATAATCGCCAAACCTCATCCCGTCAAGAGATAATTTGCAAATGAGCGACATAACGTGGAATCCCCCTTTATTCTTTTGAAATAGGAATGAATTTCCGAGTATGAAGAGCGATATCGCTTTTTTCATTTCATCCTTTTTCACGTAAAATTTTCTTCAGGTCATTAGGGAGATAAGGGATCTACACACAAAGAACAGGAAAGGAAGAGTTACATGAACAGGGTAGAAAAAATCAGATTTACACTCCTTTACAATGAAGCGCCTGAAGCAGATTGTTACGGGTACATGGAGTTGAATCGGGATGGCACTATGATTGCGCTCTACAATAAGTATGGCGAGGAAATCGACATGAATGGTGGACATGAATTTGTCAGGGTAGGGACACTGGGCAAATTCGATGATGAAGACCGCGATAATTTCTATTCCTTGTTAGAAAGTGATGGTGTAGGATAATCTGCACGCCAGACTGGCGAATCGGTGTCCATGCATTACGAAAGGACATAACACAATGAATATTCGGGAGGTAGAAGATGAACAAACGCGTTCAAGAGGCAAGTGGAATAAAGAGAGGACCGATGTTAACCGCGCTGCTCATCGGTGCATTTGTTGCGTTTCTTAACGAAAATTTGCTTGCCAACGCGCTTCCTGGATTGATGCGGGAATTCAACGTTGCTGCCGCGACCATACAGTGGTTATCGACGGGCTATATGCTCGTTATCGGCGTACTGGTGCCAGTGACCGCATTATTGCAGCAATGGTTCACCACACGTCAGATGTTTATGTCTGCGATGGCATTATTTTTAGCCGGCACCTGCTTGTGTGCAGTATCCCCGGGATTCGGATTGTTGCTGATGGGCAGGGTTGTTCAGGCTTGCGGGACAGGATTATTGGTTCCACTCATGATGAATACGATTCTCGCCCTCTATCCTCCAGAACGCCGGGGTTCCGCCATGGGTCTCATGGGGCTGGTCATTATGGTCGCCCCTGTCATCGGGCCGGCTTTGTCGGGGTTGATCATCGATACCTTTCACTGGCGATGGCTGTTCTACATGGTCATTCCTGTCGCCCTGTTTTCAATTATTTATGCAAGCTTTTACTTGAAAAATGTAACAGAACTGACCAAGCCAAGGGTCGATCTTTTATCCATTGTGATGTCAACCGTCGGTTTCGGTTGCGTCACCTACGGCTTCAGCCAAACCAGTGTCTGGGCCGAGCCTGAGGGTTACGGGTTGCTTGCCATAGGAAGCCTCTTCTTGCTCTTGCTTGTATGGCGGCAGCTCAGGATTAAAGAGCCGTTGCTCGATCTTTCCGTATTCCGGCATCCCACTTTTTCTCTAGTTGCAATATTGGTTGTAATCCTGATGATGGTTCTATTTGCCACAACGACATTGCTGCCAATCTATTTGCAGGATGTGATGCAGTTGACAGCCTTCGCAACAGGTTTACTTCTGATGCCAGGTTGCATCTTGAACGGCATGATGATGCCAGTGTCAGGGAAATTATTCGATAAATTCGGACCGCGATTTGTCATTTTGCCCGGACTGTTCTTGATCGCCATAGCGTTGTGGCTGTTTGCCAGCATCGACAGTGATACAACGCGAGGTTCCGTTCTGTTCAATCATGTCCTCTTATTCTTAGGCATATCGTTTGTCGTCATGCCGGCTCAGACGGCAGGATTGAATCAACTTCCGCGGCACCTGGTCCCCCATGGCACAACCATATACAACACGCTCCAACAGATTGCAGGGGGAATTGGCATCGCATTGTTCGTCGGCATCATGTCGTCTGGAGCCAATCGTTATCTCCACCATTCGCTCGATCCTACTGCAATGCTGGAGAAGACACAGAGCATGGTCGCCGGTGTGCAAACGGTTTTTTGGATCGAATTTATTCTCGTCGTCCTTGTTTTGGTAATAAGCTGGTTTATAAAAAAGCTGCCTGAACATCATGAAAGTGATTCATTACAAGCACAGATCGAATCATAAGTTCACAGCCTAAAAACAACGAATAGGGGTGAACCCGGATACCCGGGTTCACCCTATACAGCTTACAACCTAGCAATTATTCATTTAATGAATTTCAAATGAAGCAGCAGCGCTTTGATGACGACTTCCGATTTGGCGCGAGTCGCATTTTGCAAATGGTTGAATTTATCCTTCGTATCACCTTTGAATTTGGACAATTGGCAAATTCAATAGCACTGGAAATCATTACTGCCATAGTTACGGCATCGTTTTCTCATGATACTTTAATTGCATCACCAGACGTTGCGTCAAGCTCAAGCTTTATCGGCGAGACTGATGCATCGGGGAAAAATCACTCTACTCCGGTTTAATCGCCATCACTCTTAATCGTTTATAATCCGCGTACCATGAACCATCATGAAACAATTCGTTGCGGGCTTTAGCAGCTATTTTCGAACAAACGGCAGTCCGCTCCGCTTCAGAAAGTGCCTTGAAGAAATTGTCGGCGAAGCCCCTCAGCCAATGATCCAAGCCTTGCTCATTGTCGTTGATCTTTGTTGGCCGATCAAAGTGAAGCGCATAGGTGACGCGGAAGCCCTGCTGTTCCAACAATGCGCTGTATTCGGCGATGCTTGGGAAATACCAGGGATTCAGCTTGCCAGCATCCATGCCGAATTCCTCATGCAGCACCTCGCCAATGGCCTGAACGATCGTTTCCACATTTCCTTTCCCGCCAAACTCTGCAACAAACCTGCCACCAGGGCTTAAACTATTCCATACACCTGTCAGTACCGCCCCCGGGTTCTTCATCCAATGCAGCGCTGCGTTGGAAAAGACGGCATCGAACGTAGAATTTACGGTGAAATGTTCGCCATCACCAACAAAAAATTGGATTTTGGGATATTTGTGCTGCGCCTGCTCGATCATTGCCTCTGATAAATCCATCCCTGTAACATGTGCGCCAGCTTGACTAATTTCATGTGCCAAATCTCCGGTTCCGCAGCCCAAATCAAAGATTTTTTCATCCTTCATCGGATTCAAAAGCCGAACAACATCCTTGCCCAATTCAGATACAAATCCAAGATTGCGGTCATAATGATCAGATTGCCAAACTTGATTGGAACTCATGAAATCATCTCCCAACTTTTAGGTTAGGGATAGTATGGCATAGAGCCATTTATAAGTTAAATATATTAAATCTATATACATTATAGTTACAAACTATATACACCTATACATAAAACTCTAACCCCTTATCGTTTTGCTAGGCACAATACCGAACTTCTTCTTGAAGCATTTGCTGAAATAGTAGGGGTCGGTATATCCAACCTGCATGGACACATCAACAACCTTCAATGACATCAATCCGTCGGAGGATACACCCTTCAGCAGCTCAATGGCTTTATCCAGACGAATATTGGTCAAATATTCGGTAAAGGATTGACCCTTCTCTTTTTTGAAAATATGACTCAAATAGCTCGGATTGACCGCCAGGCTGCGTGCAGCCTCCTGCAAATTAACATTCTCGTTGGAATAGTTGGCAATTACGTAGTCTACCGCCTTGGTCACAATATCTGAATTTTTACTGCGAGGAAGCTGTTTCTCTATTTCCACAAACACCATTTCTCGGAAAAATGTCTCCAGCCATTGCTGCAAGGCAGCTACCGTCTCCAAAATATGCATTTGGCGGAAGAGTGGATGCCTTTCCGTTAGCCAGTCCGGAGGGAGAGAACCTCCCCGTTCAAGAATAGCTGCGCTGCCTAGCGATACACACTCCATCAGCACAAACTGGGCTATCTCCTTGCTCGCCCTGCTTTCCATTAGATGATCGCAAGCACGCCGAATGAGCTCAGTAACGGTATCCTGCTGTTTCTGACGGAGCGCGGTCAACCACTCAGAGCGAGCGATCGGCAGCGAAAAAACAGCGTCCTCTGCCCCCGCATGCTCCTGAGCATAAGCAATGACCTGATTGCCGCCTTGTGTGAACTTATATTTGAGCAGGTACAGCGCTTCCGAATAGGACAAGTAAACTTGGCTAATGCTCTCGTAGCTTTGTCCCAGCCCAAATGTGACGAATAGATGCATTTTCTGATCGATAAAAATACGTGACTGCTCGCATAAGTCGAAAAGCGCAGCATCACTATGTTCAGACAGGCTTGCCAATACGGCAATCTGATTTTTTTCTATATTAATAAATGTGCAATCAACGCCCGCAGATCCCAACGTTTCCTGCACAATATTTTGTACGGCAAACCGCCAAAGCTGCCGCTCCTGTTCCTTGGCAAATCGGGTATTGAGCTCGTCGAGCTCCACGATAATGACCGCATAAGAAGAGAACGCCAGATTAAGTCCATAATAACGAGCTTGCTCGCTTAGCGTTTCTGAACTAACCGTCGGCTCATGCAGCAGGAATTGCCTAATAAAGTGGTCCTTCAATATGGGCTTGGTCTGATCAAGCTGCTGCTTTAATTCGCCCATCGATCGTGAAAACTCATTTTCCTCACACAGCTCATCATGTACAGCGGCCAGCGCCTTGGTGAGCTCGTCCTCGTCAATAGGTTTAAGCAGATAATAGGAAGCGCCAAAACTGATAGCCGCACGGGCGTACTCAAAAACATCATAGCTTGTAATAAAGATGATCTTGGTATTTATATACTCGGATCGCAGCGATTCGACAAAGTCCAGACCAGACATGCCGGGCATATTAATGTCAGCGATAATGAGATCATAGTTCTCCTGCCGCGCCAGCTTGAGTGCTTGGGTCCCGTTCTCGGCCTCATGCTTAATGCGGAAGCCCAGTGCTTCCCAATCGATTAATTGTATAAGCAGCTGACGGAAATAATACTCATCATCTACAATTAGAACTTGATATAATTGCTTCTTCATAACGGAGACGCCCCCCTTTCCTCAAGCTCCCCCCTGCTGGCCGCAAGAGGAACTCGCAATTCTGCTTGAACACCCTCTCCGAGGGTCGAGGTAATGGAGAGCCCATAATTCTCTCCATAAAGCAGGAGAATCCGCTCTTGTACGCTGCCGATGCCAAAGCTGTCCAAGTCATGATGTTCCCCATCCTTTTCCTTGCCTAGCCAAATCCGGTTCAGCTGCTCTGCGCTCATGCCGCTCCCGTTATCTCTAACGGTGAAAATAAGCAGCTGCCTGCCGTGTTCCTCCGTTTTCCTCCCCGTAATCGAGCATAAAGCTCCTTCATGCTTATCCCTCAGACCGTGCTGAATCGCATTCTCAACTAGCGGCTGCAGAAGCATATTGGCAATCCAGCAGCTCTCAATCGCTTCATCCATTTCAATGCGATAATCAATGTAGCTGTAACGAACCTTTTGAATATAAAGATAACTTTCTAGATGCTTGCGCTCCTGAGAGACAGGAATTAGCTCTTGCCCATTATTAAGCGAGGTGCGATAGAAATCTCCCATCGCCTTCACTACCCGACTGACATCTCGCGCATTTACCATGAGTGCCATGGATCTGACCATTTCGAGTGTATTGTACATAAAGTGGGGCTTGATCTGTGAATATAACAGACGCAGTCCAAGCAGCCTTTTTTGGCGCCCCTCTTGATTGATCGTCTGCAGCAGATCTTGAATTTGCCCAATCATTTCATTAAATTTGTGTGCCACCCTGCCAATCTCATCATTATTCGATACGACAGCCCGCGCATCCAGATTGCCTTCGCTTACCGCTTTTATCGTTCGGCTCAGTTGGATAATGGGTCTGGTAATCCAACGGGAAAATACAGCCGAAAGAGCGAACGCAATCAGCAGCCCCGCGACGCCAAAACCAACAATGAACAGGGTGATTTTCCATTGATCCTTCATAAGGGTTTGAGTAGGAACAGCGTATACAATCTTCCAGTCATTCTGCTCCATCTCCATCGATGAGATGATCAATCGCCCTTCGTTCGCGTATACCTCATCGTATACTGATTTGTGAAGCAGCTCTGGATCATTAGCGGAAATAATCGTTCCGGCAGCATTGGTTATCATCATTTTACTGTCGAGATGCTCCTCGTCCCGACCATACAATTGGGACAGCTTTCGCTCGTCGATATTGATGAAAATAAACCCGGTGGTCATGCCGTCGTCTATATCAATGATGCGTCTGCCTACCGCCATTACATTTACTTTTTCAGCGTTAACGAGGAAGGGGCTTTCAAAGGTTTCAATCCAGACAGGCGAACCCGCAGCCGCTATCATCTGCTCCTTCGGATACAGGTCGGCTGCATTAGCCCCTACATTGGTCAAGTTCTCTGAATAGTAGAGCTTATCACTCTTAATGGATTGAATTATAACGGAATTAATATAGGGATTGGACTCCACAAGCGAATTGAGACTGGCGTACAGCAGCTGGATATTTTCAATCTCATGCCACTGGGCCATTCTGTTGCTTTTCAGAACCGACTGATAGGTCTTGTTCACAATGGCGAGCTTGGAATAGTTCTCAATATCGTTAAATAAGGTGCTAATCGTATTCGATATAAGCGAAACCTTGTATTGAGAGCTGCTTGCCGCTCTTTCTACCGCCTGCTGCTTGGTCATATGATACAGCGTAATAGTCAACAGCAGGACACTAGGAAAAATAACCAATAGATTGATGATCAGCATCTTGCTGCGAATTCCCATATTGTGTAGTTTTCTGATCCCATTCATGAATATCCCTCCGTCAGTCGACTCCTTAGATGCTAGAGAATGTCCCCATTATACCAGCCAGCATCAGAGAGAGGAGAAAAACTTATTTCAGGATAGACCCGGCGGTGAAGCTCTTTTCTAATTGTTCACTGAAAAATAAATAGATAATGACTAGCGGAATCGTTGAAATAAACATTGCCGCACATAACGGCCCCCACTCTACGCTGTATTCGCCGCTGAAGTTCATGAGTCCTAGAGGCAGAGTACGAAGTGAGGATTTCTGAATAAACGTTACGGCCATCAGCAGTTCATTCCATACGTTGAGAAAAACAAAGATTCCTACGGATGCTAAAGCCGGTCTCAGCAATGGCAGAACGACATGGAAGAAGGCGCGGATAACGCCATATCCATCGATGAACGCCGCCTCCTCAAGCTCCTTGGGAAGTCCACGCAGAAAACTCGACAATATGAAAATCGCAATGGGTATATTAACCGTTATATACGGCAATATTATCGCAAGCTGAGATTTCAACAAACCAAGGTCTCTAAGCAGCGTAAATAACGGTACTAGTGTCGCATGGACTGGAACCATAACCCCTGACAAAATGATGATGGACAATAGTCCGCTCCACCTGAATCTCATTCGAGTCAAGGCATAGGCCATCATGGAGCCGAGCATAAGTACAACGATTACAGTGATAGTTGTGACAATTACGCTGTTAAAGAAATAATCGCCAATCTCTCCTTGGACCCAGGCGTCCACATAATTTTGAAATTGCCAGGTCTCGGGTAGACTGAAGGCGGAATTGCTCTGAATTTCTTTATTGTTCTTGAATGAGATAAGCACCAGCCATACCAGAGGAATGAGCTGCAGCAGGCCGATGACAGACATAAAAGCGTATAGCCCTATTTTTTTCAAACTTTTTGGACGAATCATTTTTGACGGCTGCTCAGGAAGGTGTAAGGGATGATTGCTTGCTAATTGTTTTTGCATTGGTGCCACTCCTCTACGAATACACTGTATTTCTCGACATCAACTTGTTAATCACCCAGGAGATCAGCAGACATTGTACGACCAGATAAACAGCCAGCGTACTGCCATAACCAAAGTTCATTTTCAGGAAGGCCTCCTGAAACATCCGTACAGCAACAACAGTCGAACTGTTGTCCGGCCCGCCTCCGGTCATGACATAGACTTGCTCGAATACCTTCAATGAGCCGACAACCGCCAATACGACATCCACCTTCAGCACATCGGACAGAAGGGGGAGCGTAATGTGTCGAACGGACTTCCAGCCTGTTGCTCCATCCAACCGGGCAGCCTCATAAATATGATCAGGTATGCTCTGAATACCCGCGAACATAATAAGCATGTGATAACCGATAAATTGCCAAACAAGAACGAAAACCACTGACAGCAAGGAGGTCTTCGTATCTCCCAGCCATAGCTGGGTCATTGATTCTAGCCCAATGGAGCGCAAGAAAGCATTAAGCAGCCCGATGGCAGGATCGTATATTTTGCTCCAGAGCAAGCTAACCATTGTAGTGGACATAATGACCGGGAAAAAGTACACATTACGAAACCATTTGCTGCCCTTGATTTTACGAGATACGAGCATGGCCAGAATAAAAGCAGCAGGCAACTGAAAGATCAGAGAGAACAGCACGAAGACAAAGCCGTTTTGCACAGCTGGATAGAAATTGGGGTCACTGGTAAACATTTTGACATAGTTGTCGAACCCGATAAATTTCATCGGTTGTATGCCATCCCATTCATGCAAACTAAAGAAGACCGTTCGGCAGATAGGATATAAAAAGAAAACAGAAAATAAGGTCAAGCCGGGCAGCAGAAACAATGCCAATACCCAGCGGTTTGATAAAGCCTTCTCCATGCGGGATTCCTCCTAACGCTAGCTGCGATTTACGATAAAAAGAAGAGGCACCTATTCATTACAGTGCCCCGTCCCTTCATTATTGTTGTTTCATGATTTTGTCCATCATCTGCACAAATTCACTTGATGGCAGGGAGCCAGTAAAGAGCTTCTGATTCAGATCCCGGTTCTCCTCATTGACGGCTGCCGGTACCGTATTGCCCCAGAACGTTTGGATAAAAGAATATTCGCTGTAATCTTTCAAATATTGCGCGTAAGCCTCATTAACCTCGCCCTCCGGCTTCACTGCGGTTTCCGCATAGGTTGCTTGTCCCAGCTTGGCAAGCGATTCATTCACCTTAAGCGAATAACGGACGGCAAATTCCTTGGACAGCTCAAGCTGCTTGGAATTAGCATTAACGTACAGACCATATGGAGCGGTGCTTTTCTCACCCATATTGGACGAGAATGGATCAGCTTCTGCGCCCGTTTTAGGGAATTTCACGTAGCCGAGGTCATCGCCAAGAGCCGGGATCGCCTTCGTAAAGATCCAAGAACCATTAACAATCATCAAAGCTTTGCCGCCATAGAACAACTCACGCGCCTCCAGGTCACTGTTGCCGAGAAACCCGGATTGGAATGCATTGGCATTGACCAACTCGATAATTTTGTCCGCCGCGTCTACAAACGGCTTGTCTGAAAAGCTCATTTCACCATTCTGAGCCTTCGTATAGGCATCCTTATCCTCACGCAGCACGAGCAGATTGTAGATGATTTCACCCGGCCAGCGATCTTTGCCTCCCAGCGTGATCGGGGTAATCCCCTTGTCATTCGCTATTTTGATGACATTCATCAGCTCATCCCACGTAGTCGGGGCCTTTAAGCCTAGTTCATTCATCAGCTTCTTGTTGTAAGCCAGCAGATAGGATTGATCAGGGCGATAAGGCAGGGAATAGATGTTTCCATCCGCTTCCTTAATCAACATGCCATCGTTAAAGCTTCCTTCCAGTCCTGTACTCTGCAATGTATCGTTGAGCGGAGCAGCCATCTTTGAATTAAGGATGCTTTCTCTCTCTGATTTGCCTGCATATTGAGCAAAAACATCCGGCAGCTCGTTAGCTGATATAGTAACCTTTATTTTCGTTTTGTATGTTTCCGGATTTATGAATTCATAATTCAGCTTAATCTTCATTTCTTCAGCGATTTCTTCAGCTACGGGCTTTAGATAGTCATCCGTATTAAACATCCACAGCGTTAACGAGCCGCCGTCCTTCGCCGAATTGCCATTCGCACCTGGCGCTACTGAATTGTCATTTGTACTACCGCATCCGGACAATACAAGCGAAGCCCCTATGCCAATGGATAGCAAGGATGTGATAAAGCGCTTTCT
This sequence comes from Paenibacillus sp. JT22N7, assembly GCF_059383875.1. Taxonomy (NCBI): domain Bacteria; kingdom Bacillati; phylum Bacillota; class Bacilli; order Caryophanales; family Paenibacillaceae; genus Paenibacillus; species Paenibacillus sp. JT22N7. The sequence goes on along the minus strand of NZ_JBXENY010000016.1, from coordinate 34,175 downwards.
ACGATTCATTTTAAATCCCCCTCTTTATGTCTTCTTGTTGTCGCTTACAGATTTTATTATAGAGATAAATGGTCGTTTGCTTAATGGAATTCCTTTAGGCACACCCGTAAATATATTAGCCATTTGGCAATCACGGTAAAATTCCCAAAGTTATTTCTTGTATCTTACTATTCGTTTATTTCTCCACCTGATACTAATAGAAGTACATCGAACGGCCGCATGGTCACAGCGCCCTGCATCACCTTGCCCGACAGCAGATCGCGCATCGTCTGACGGATTACGACAGTTTGGCTGGTATGCGCATAGTTGAGTAGAAACCAAGTATCTTGCTCACTGTCAATCCGCTGTCTGCGGTGCAGCTCAACCTGCTCCGGCAGCTCCATTAACTCTGCCGCGGGAGAGGACAGCCCTGATAAAGTCAGCAGCTTCGTCGCCGCAATCTCAGTAAATGCCGCGCCAAAATAATAAACGGTTCCCTTGCCCTGCGTATTTCGGGAAACTGCGACACTTCCCTCATAATAGCTTCCACCACTATAATGGCCTACGCTTTGCGCCGAATCTGATGTGATGCGGAGTATATCATTAAATTCCGGCGCTTGTACGGATAGCCGGGTGCCTTTCTCTTCCATGAAGATAATATCTGGTGTTGCTTGATACGGGCCTATACGGGTGAAATCCTCGACTTCAATACCGCACAGATCGACAAGCGGGCCCGGCAATGGCTCCATGCGGCAGTGGCCGTTCTCATCTTTATAGCCGCTGCGGCAGCCGAATATAACCGTACCGCCTTGTTTTGCATAATCTTCCAGAAGCTTGGCGTGGTCTGTGGTGATGAGCGTCGCATGCGGATACACCAGCAGCTTGTAAGAGCACAGATCCTCCAGCGTCGTTTCCTCATCAAGGTAGAGCGCATCGGTTGGAATATGAGCGCGAACGCAGGCTTTGTACCATTCGAGCAAGCTGTACCTCTCCAGCGGCCCATGCCAGCTGTCCAACTCGCCATCCCATTCATTGTCGTAGTTTTTGATTATGGCGACTTCTGCCAGATAACGCTGTCCTACGATTTGGCTGCCAACCAGCTGCAATTCCTTGCCAACGCGAGCGGCTTCCCGCACTTTACGGTTGTCGTGATTAGAATAGTCGTTGATGCCATGCCAGTACATCTCGGTGCCGATGGACGCCGTACGCCAGCGGAAATACAATACCATATCTGCTCCGTGAGCTATGGACTGATACGTCCAAAGCCGCATCTGCCCTGGCAGAGGGGCTGGCGTTTCCAGCCGGGTAAACCAGCCGCATGCGCCCGATTGCTGTTCCATTACGCAGAAGTGAGGCGAAATGCTGCGCACTACACTGAGGTTCCAGCTCCACTTTTGATCCAGCAGCGGACGATCCCCGGAATCGGGCATAATGGTGCTAATATTGGGATATGAATCATAGGACATAAAATCAAGCGATGTCCGTGTCAGCTTATGGTTGTCCAGATGTCCAAATATACCGTTATGCGTGACCCACTGGCAGCTTGGCACGATGGCCCTAATGATATCCGCCTGCATACGGCAATAGGAGATGGCGCTATCTGAGAAAAAACGCTTTTCATCTAGTGATTGATGCGGGTTAGGGGCATTAGACACCGTTGGACGAGTCAGGTGCACCTGCTCCCAATCGCTGTAGGTCTGATTCCAGAACACCGCTCCCCAAGCATGATTCAATTGTTCCAAAGTGCCGTACTTTTCCTGCAGCCAGCTTCGGAATGCAATATGATCAGCTTGCGAATAGAATACGTTCATTTCACAATTCAGCTCATTATCAATCTGCCAGCCGATTACAGCAGGGTGATCCTTGTAATGCTCAGCCATTTGCCGAGCAATACGAGCTGCCAGCTTTCTATAAACAGGAGAGTTATATGTGAAATGCCTTCGTTGGCCATGCTGGTATACCATGCCATTTTGAGCAGCGTTAAGTGTTTCAGGATACTTGGTAGTCAGCCAAGCAGGAGGCGTTGCGGTAGGCGTGCCCAAAATGACCTTAAGCCCGTGCTTATACGCAGCCGCAAGAGCCCGGTCGAACAGGTCAAAGTGAAACTCTCCTTCCGACGGCTCAAAGATCGACCACGCGAATTCGGCAACGCGAATAATCGTAAAGCCGCATTCCCGCATACGTCTGTAGTCGTCCTCCCACAACTCCTCCGCCCAATGCTCCGGATAGTAACATACTCCCAATTGAAACTGCTTAGTAAGCTTAGTCATTAATTTCTGTTCCTCTCTTGAAAACGTGAGATATGGTTAAATTCTGGTTCAAGTCGCTCGTACAGCCGCGTGTAGATTGCGAACAATTCACTATAGATAGCGTGGCGATCAAGGCATGGTTCATGGCGACCCGCAATATGAATCCAGTCTCTAGCCTCATCCATGGATGAGATGTGTCCTAGTGCTTGCATAGCCACAATAGCCGCCCCCAATGCGGAAGCCTCGTGACTTTCTGGAAAAAGCAGTTCTCGCCCCAGCATGTCCGACAGCATTTGTCTCCAAATCGGTGATTTGGCGAAGCCTCCAGAAGCGCGGATTTCCCGAGCTGGCCCCGCAATCTCCTGCAGCGCCTCCCCAACGGATAAAATGCTGTAGATTACACCCTCTAATCCGGCTCGAATCAGATGCTCCCGCTTATGCTGCAGGTTAAGGCCGAAGAAAACACCGCGCGCCGAAGCATTCCAGTAAGGAGCTCGCTCGCCCGAGAGAAAGGGTAAGAGAAGCAGACCGTCAGCACCTGGAGAGACACGATCAGCGCTCTGAATCATCAGCTCATGTATATCTGCGCCAAGACGGGCTGCCTCCTCCCATTCCGCTGATGCCAGCTTCTCCCGCAGCCAGTTGAGAACAATACCGCCGTTGCTGGTTGCACCGCCGATTACCCAGCGCTGCTCGTTCAATGCATAGCAGAAGGTGCGTCCGAGCGAATCTGTTATCGCCGTGTCGGACATCATGCGAATGGCGCCGCTCGTTCCGATCGTTACGGCTAGCTCCCCGGCTCCAATAGCTCCTACACCAAGATTGGCCAAAACACCATCGCTGGCTCCGATAACAAAAGGAGTATCCATGCTTATGCCCATACGCTCGGCCCAGATGGGGTTCAAGCCGTTCAATATTTCTGTCGTTGGCACAAGAACGGGCAACTGCTCCTCTCGAATACCCAGAAGCTCCAGCACATCTTCGTCCCAACCAAACATTTGCAAATTGAACAAGCCGGTAGCTGATGCAAGAGAGCAGTCCATGACGAAGCGATCAAATAATCGAAACAAAATGTACTCCTTAATGCCGATAAACTTTCCTGCTTGTTCGTAGCAGCTCGGGTCCTCCTCTTTCAGCCAAAGAATCTTGGATAGGGGAGACATGGGATGCATAGGGGTTCCGGTTCGCAGGTAAATCTGTTCCCCTTCCAGCTCTTCCTTCAATCGCTTGACTTGCCCGGTGCTGCGATTATCTGCCCATATCATGCTTCGAGTTATCGGTTTATTAGAGCGATCCAGAACAATCAATGAATGCATAGCTGAGCTAATGCCAATGCCAATCAGCTCATTCGCTGCTGCTCCCGATCGGCGCATTACTTCTCTAATCGCTGTGATAGTCGCTTGAAACAAGCTTTCAGGATCTTGCTCTACCCATAAAGAACGGGGATAAATGAGCGGGTAATCCACTGAATGAATACCGCGTATGCGTCCTTGGGGACCGAAGGCGACAGCCTTCGTACTTGTTGTACCCATATCGAGCCCTATTATAATTTCGTTATCGAGCAAATTAAGCCCACCTTTGCATGTACAGAATACTGCGGCTTTCATCGAACAGCTCATAAGGTTTCTTATTACAAACTTGCCTATTAGCCTAACTGGTATTAACGGTCAGACTAGATTATAGCGAAGAGCGCCCTTTTGATGAATGGAATTATTTTGGGTGCCATTCGCAAATATTTTTGCAAGCCGTCTATTTGAAACAGCACTAAAAGAGCTTGTTCGTCCCGTGAAGAACGATCAAGCTCTCTTAGTGCTAACTCAAAATCCTACTGCTTTAGGCCTCGCTTACTCCAAAAGCCCCCAAATTCCATCAGGCAGCCACAGCTTCCTCACAATCAGGCATACGATGAGCACGGCAGCGCCTAAAATAATATTTTTGGTTACTTTATTCATGGCCGTTCCTCCTTTTTATTTATCGAACCGTTTTTTTCCGTACACCAGCAAGCACAGCGCCCCTGACAGAACCGTCCACATCATCAGGCTAAGAAGATTTCCGCCTATTTCCGAAAGTCCCCCATTTTGATGAAGCTCTAATATGGCCACGACAAATTGCTGCGAGGGAAGCACATTAATGATATTCATTAGGGCAGGCATATCCAAAGTCGGAACAAATATCGGTCCAAAAATAAACAGCAGCAGCAGTGGAAGGCCTACAATCGAAGATTCCGATGCCGTTCGTGCGATGAGGCCTATAATCGTACCCAAGGCCATAAAAATAAGCAGCAGCAATACCGCCAATACTGTCAAAAAGAACAGATTCACATCGGGCACACCGGAAATCGCCAAGCAGGCCGCGATGACAATTAGAGCAAACAGCGTCGTTGTCGCGCTTTTCCCCGCAAGCACCTCCAGCTTTGTAGCAGGCGACAGCATGAGGGAGCGCAAGGTGTTCTTCTCCTTCTCTTCGGCAATCATATTCGCCTGAACAAAGGCTCCTGTTATGGAGATGGCAACTAGTATAGGAATGGAAAGAAACGTCAGGTCGCTCGGATCATTTTCTTTTTGTTTAAATAAAAGGGCTAGCAGTACGGGCATTCCCGCATTTAATAAAATTTGCGGATTGCGAATCGCATCCTTCCATTCTTTTTTGACCATGGCCCTGAAGCGGCGTATGGAAAACGTCATTCCAGTCCCCTCCCCGTCAATTTCACAAAAATATCCCCCAGCGTAGGCTCATTGGAATGAATGGCTAACAGTTCTTCTCTTCTTATTAAGTCCCGTATGAAGCCCGCTCCGACCTCATCCTGCTGAACAATCTGCTTCCCGAGCGGCGTAGTCACGGTAATGGAACGGTCACCATAGCGAAGGCGCAGAGCCTGCGGCGTGTCGAGAGCCGAGATTTCACCATTATTCAGAAAGGCTACGCGATCGCAAAGCGTTTCCGCTTCCTGCATATTGTGCGTTGTCAAAAAAATCGTCGTTCCCCGGCGGTTCATTTCACGCAGCGTTTTCTGAATACGCTCGCTATTCACAGGGTCCAAGGCGGATGTGGGCTCATCAAGAAAAAGAATGTCCGGCTCATGCAAAATCGTTCTTGCCAGCGTCACCCGCTGCTTCATCCCTTTCGAGAGCCGTCCGACCAGCGTATGCTTGTCGCCGATTAAATTAACCGCATCAAGAACCGTTTCAATTCTTCGTTCCGGCACACCATACAAGCAGCAAAACAAAGCCAGATTGTCATACACGCTAAGACGCTCATAAGTGCCGCTATTATCCGTAAGCACACCTATTCTGCCCAGAAACTCGGAGGGTCGGCTTCGTGCAGGATCGCTCCCCAGCACCTTCACTCGCCCGGAACTATAGAGCAGCTGCGAGGTAAGAATTTTCACCGTTGTCGTTTTGCCCGAGCCGCTGGGACCGAGGAAGCCGAATATTTCCCCCTGCCGGACCTGAAAGCTAATCTTGTTCAGCGCTTGTTTCTTTTTGTACCGTTTTTCGAGGTCATGGACCTCAATAATCGATTCCATGGTGATTACACCTTCCCTTAACATGAGTAGCCGAAAGCTCCATCCCAGCTTAGCGGTGAACAGAGCTGTAAACAGCAAATTTCCCATGAAAAGATCCATTTGCGCGCTGAAAGCAGCCATTCTGGCGGTGAACGGAGCAGAATTACAGCCCTACAATCGTCTTCAGCTCTTCAAACTTCCCCTTGGATAATGGAATTCTGGATTTTTTATCGTCATTTAGGACGAGACTGTAGCTGTTGCGGCTCCATACGATCAATTCGGCAATTTGGTCCAAATTGACAATATAGGAACGGTGGCAGCGATAAAACCGGAACGCCTTGAGCTTCGCCTCCAATTCCGCAAGCGTCCATGAGCAAGCAAAGCTGCCGGCCTGCGTATACAGATGCGTAACGCCCTCAATGCTTTCAATAAAGTGGACTTCGCCGGGATCTAGGAACACGTATTTGTCTTCGGTTTTTACCATAAACTTTGCTAGCCTTGGGGTATGCTGTTGCTCGCGCCTTGCAGCCTCAGGCTCGTCGCCGCCGGGAACAGGCTCAGACTCATTGAATTCCGAGGCGTCCTGAATCGTAATCGGGGCAAGCGAGCTTCCCGTCAGTCCGTAAATACGATTAGATATCGAGAGCGCTTGCTCCAATGTCGAGCACGTAACTAAAATCGCCTTATTTTGACGAAGCAGCTCTGCTATCATCCTTCTTACAATCATACAGCTCTCCAGATCGAGATTTTGCTCAGGGTCCTCCCAAATCAAAAGCTCCGGATTATGCACAATGCTTCTTGCAAAACCGAGCAGCCGCTTCTCGGAATAGCTTAGTTTAGAAATCCGTTCGCTGGCCTTTCCCGCCAATCCGATCTTGCTTAACAGCTCTTCTATCCCCGTTCGTATTCCATGCAGCTCCACCCAAAATAACAAATACTCCCTAACCTTCAAGCGCTCATAAAGTCCTTCGTCCAAACAGCTGAATCCGACCTGTCCAGCTGCTTCGTTGCTGCCCAAAGAAAGCAGCTTCCCGCGATAGGAGATTTTGCAGCCAGAGGATACGCCCTCTCCTCTAACCGACCGAATGAACGTACGACCAATATCGTGATGGCATTGTATAACTACGCATTGCCCCGCCTCCAGCTCAATGACATCTGAGCCAACTCCATTGCTTAAGGCTGTATTCGCAGCTAATTTATTCATATATATAGCGCCTCCTGCCGAGTTGATTTTTCAGGTTACCCATTTGCTTCCTTATCTGCCATTGTACCACCGACGCACGCATCGGAGCAGCAAGCAAAAGTTCAGCAATAGCTACGGCTAGGGGGAAGCTTCGACAGCGAGCAGCGTTAGCGCTGAGCGGACGAGCAGATGAAATAAAACAGGGCCGGCAGCCACTCGTTAGAGTTGGACTTCCGGCCCTGCTTGTGTTTATGCAAAGGGAGAGGGAGCAATAGGAGCCACTTAGTCCCTTTTTGATTCATGCTTTATTTCCGTAATTTATACCAATGGATGTGGAACATACCGTTCTTCTAAACTTGTGATTTCTTCAGGGTTCCATTTAACCAATAAGGCCGAAACCGCATCCTCGAAATGACTGATTTTAGTCGACCCGATAATCGGGGCTGCATCTTCTTTTTGCAACAGCCATGCAAGACCCACCTGTGCGCGTGAATTCCTCGATTAGCGGCTACCTCCGCAACTCTTTCCACGACTTTGCGATCAGCCTCTTCCGTTTTAGCAAATAACGCATTAGCTATCTGGTCATTCTCTGAGCGCGGGGTCTGCTCATTCCAATCGCGGGTCATTCGGCCTGCAGCCAGAGGCAAGTATGGAGTGACGCCAACGCCCTCGTACCTTACGATCGTGATCTAGGGCCTCTCTCTCACTGCCAAACGAAATCGCTGTCAGAATCACACTCAAATTTTAAAGCGAACAACCAATGTTTGCAGATTTTGGGCCAAATGAGCCAGCTCTTCCGCCGACGAAGCGATTTCTTCAATGGAAGCGACCTGCTCCTCTGTTGAAGCTGAAATACTTTCTGTTCCTGCAGCGTTCCGCTCGGACACCTCACTAAAGAACTGAATGGCCTGAACAACCTCGACGGTGCTGGCGGACATTTGTTCCGAAGCGGCAGCAATCCCTTCTACCTGGGAAGTCAGGTCATCAATAGCCGCGTTGATGCTCAAGAAAGCTTCATCTGCTGTGTTACAGCGCTCTGAATTTTAGCAGTACCCGTACGTACTAGCCCGGTCGCTTGCTGGGCAGCCGCGCTCACTTCGCTATCGTCGATAACCCCCACCAGTACCCAGCTTGTTTTTTCATTTGTCGTAATAAATGCATGCTGCTTGCTTCCATCCGTAGACGCATAGGCGAGACTTCCTTGCTCTTGCTCGAAAATATCAGGATACGGCGAAGCTGTCGCTTCACTGCCTGCTTTTTCATTGGGATGCACAATAAATTTATTAGATTTATCCAGCACATATACATTGCCCTTCGTCCCGATCTTGGTGGAATTCACTAAATCGCTCAACGCCTTGAGCGAGAGGCTGACCGAAACAACACCATGCCCGTCCTTGGTAGTCTGGGCGACCGACACAACCACATTGCCCGTATTGCTGGAAATGTACGGCGAGATAATCGTAGGCATCCCTTTATTTTCTGAAGCGCTTATGTACCAGGGCCGCTTGCGCGGATCATAATCTGCCGGATTTACCGCACTTTTCGGAACGTTGGCGTATACGCCTTGATCGGTGCCCACCGAAGCCAGTTCCACGTCGTCGTGTTTTTGTTTGTAGGCGTCCAGTACCGCCCGTACGAATGGGTCCTCATTTCCCTGAACAGGACCGATATTGCCGGCTGGCAGCTGATCAGCCAAAAAATCCACATTTTTTTCGGTAGCTCCAATCATCTGATTAATCGTTTCATTAAGCACCGCCAGCTTCCCCGATGCACTTGCAAACATTTCCTCCTGCACCTTGGCGCGGGCAGTATTAACATCAAGCGCCCGCCCCTGTATTTTGAGGGCAGCTTTCCGCGCCAAACAAGCGGGGGATGCTGAAAATTTCTCCCGGCTTGCGGTACGGTTCAGTCCGCTGTTTGCAACGGCAAGTTATTGCTTTATTGCATATAAATTAATTGCTTTCTTTGAGAGTCCCAGCGCCATACTAAATCACCATTTAGTCGCAAACCGCCATACCACTCATTTATTCCCTTCACCTTTATCCAGTCCTTCAATCCCGCGACTACCTCCACCCCAATCTCAGTTAATGCAATTTTGCCATTTTCAAAGGAGGGGGTAGTTTTCTTCCGATAATCAGGAAACGTATGGGATGATCCTAGTATTTTTATCAGTGCATGCGGTTGTTCTGACATACTCCTTAACCGATACCATAATTCCAAATCACCCATGCCTAGTACACTTAAGCGGTTCCCGATCTCTTGCAATAACTTGCATGGGGTATCCACACCTTGCCGAATAAGCTCCAAAATGGTTTGCTCTACGATTCCCAGCCCATTTATTGGGGAAGGCAGGCGTGATAAGTGCAGTTCAAGCGCCGCGTGAGCAAAGGGCAGCACCGATGTGTCTTTATTCAAAATTTCAACATGTGATTCAATATTTGGCGATGTGTACGCCTCCCAGATTATGCTGCCCGTCTCAAGCTCCTTCTCTCCCACCCTTTGCCAAGTACCTGACAATGTTTCCAACTGCTTTGATGTAAGTTGCCCCAATCCCCTAAACAAATTAATACCTGGGTAGTCGCCGATGCACAGCAAATTCAGCTTGGTATGACCTAGGGCCTGATTTGAAAACCAGTGCAATAAATAGCTCAGCATGAGTTGGTCAAACAAATCATGCTCGAACCATAGTACGATCTCATCGTATTTGTGAAAGTTCCGCAGAATCTGTTCTTGCGACTTACAATTTGTCACATAGTCATCTGCTGGAATGCCTAGAGTTCTCTCTAAATATTCCACTCTGGGCGACCTCTGATGGAGCTCCCCCGTTTCTACGAATACCGGACCTACCGGGTATACTTCTCTCCAAACCAAGATATCTCCGCGAACGTTTCCCTTCCTTAACTTATCGCTGACGATATCTCCATTTACTATATGGAGCATGGATACTCCTCCTTCGTAAAGATCATTGAACATGGATACAAAGTCGGTAACAAGCAGCGACGTTCTTAGCTTATTACGGGCGTCGAACAACCGTTTTTTTAATGCAGAGGGAGATACTTTAAGGTAACCTGATATTTCTTTTATCGAATATCCATGAAAATAAAATAATTGGACTACCAGTTTTAAATTGCCCGACAAACCCTCGATGGAATGGTGAATCCTCTCCTGCCATTCCTTTCTTTCAATAATGGACTCCACATTCAATTCCTCTGCATCCATTATAATTGTTTCATCCATTGGCATTGTGGAATGTATTTTTCGGCGGAGAATACGCTGGCATTGCCGTTCGACTATAGTCTTGAACCATCCCGGGAATGCATCCGCCTCTTGCAACTTAGTGAGATTGGCGAAAGCCTCCGTGAACGCTTCTTGTACCGCATCCTCCGCATGCCCCCAGTCACCTAGCTTTCCATATGCCACAGAAAATGCCATGCCACTAAAATGCTGCACGATCCGCTCCCAGGCGATTTGGTCGCCAAGCCGGGCTCCCTCGATCCACTCCCGCACCTCTTGCACCTCCGCTGTGTTCAGTTTCTATATACAAAGTGCCAGTATCGTTGCAAAAGGTTACTTGGTTCTATTGATAAGATAGTAGTAACATGCCGCTGCTTGTGGCACGGTTCTCTTCTATATAATTTTAACCTTCATATTCTTTGCATGAAATTTCAGTTACTCGGTAATACCCCTTACAAAACACAGTTCTATTAGGCTTGATTAAAATTAATACTGAGTTTATTACATCCGAGGAAGATATAATAAAATTTATCCAACAAATAAACAAATTTCATATAATGCTCTCGAAACCAAGTACTGTGTATGAATGGCGGCCATTCTGCTTCATCCATATACTTATACGGCAAATGTCGAAACCAATGAATCATATCTTTTCCCCTTTCTCGGGCTATTGTATTGAGATAACCTTCCACGCCGTGTTCAACCAAGTTATCTGATAACATTCTGATCTCACATTAACTCGTGAAAGCAATTTTTGTCTACATCCTTGGCAAGGAGTCTTTCACTATGAAAAGCACGAAGCACAAGGTCGGCATGGCTCGAACGAATATTGAAATTCCCCCTCATTTTTCAACCTAGTTTTGGTGCGACCCGAATGCATATTTGACAAAGGATAGAATGCTAGAAGCCCGGGAAGCATGATTAAGCAGCTATGCAGACAAATTGCTCGGAGCCGCCAAAAAATCAGTTGTCAACGTTTAACCCCCATGCGTCAACGACGGCAGCAGCGCAACAGCCTCCGAGCCAGCGGCGACCGTTGCTCCCACGGAAACAGCAGATGCAGCAGCAGGCGATGGCGAGACCGTTACGTTCAAAGCTGCCAACGGGGATATCGAAGTCTCGCGCAATCCGTAACGCATCGTGGACGGAACTGCGTTTTATACAGGCTACTTCCTCGCTCTCGGTGTCACGCCGGTCGGCGTTCAGTAAGAAGTTCTAGCCAGCCCTTATTTGAAAGATAAGCTTGCTGGCGCGCAAAGCCTGGGCGACACGCCGATGCCCGAGAACGTGCTTGCTCTGCATCCCGACCTGATCGTCGTGTTCGGCGGTACGGAAGGCATCGACGAGCTGCAAAAAATCGCTCCGGTCGTTGCCATCGACTACGGCGCCAAGACGTATAAGGATCAGCTGATCGAATTCGGCCAGTTGACGAACAAGGAAGCCGAAGCCCAAGCTTGGATCGAGCAGTGGGAAGCCCAAATTAACGAGTTGAAGCCTAAGGTACAGGAAGCCGTCGGCGACAAAACGGTATCCATACTTAACCCATACGAGAAAGGCCTGTACGTCTTTGGCCATAACTATGGGCGCGGCGGCGAGATCATTTACCGCGAATTCGGCCTGAAAGCGCCGGAGGAAGGTCAGAAGGAAGTCATCGACAGCGGCACGGGCTGGGCATCCATTTCGCTGGAGACGCTCCCGCAATTCCGGCGATATCATCTTCACTTCACCCTGGTCCGGCGATACAGCCGATCCGAAGCTCGTGTATGAGAACGCGGTGTGGCTGGGCCTTCCTGCCGATCTCCTCATAATCAATGTACTCCTTGCACCGTACTATGCTTTTTTTCAAGTTTTCTCCTCATCCCCCATTCCGCAGCCACCGGATTCCCCTTATCTGAACTCCCATCGCTTCAGCGAAAAATCTCCTTTCATCGTATTTTTCCGACCTATGCTAGGTATGAATAGAAACTGACAAAAAAGGATCCCCACCTTATAATTGTTCAATATATCCTATAGCGGAACTGACCAGGAGGACGGCATGCAATTTGAACCAGTGTATGATGATGGGGAACTATTTCTACCAAAGATTGAATTAAATGTGACATCGAACCAATCGATTGGCATTATAACGGACTTGAAGCGAAAGCAGCTTTTAATGAATCAATTAGTGAATCATTCCCACTATTATTTATTTCGAGCTCAGCAAAACGAGTATATGCGTTTAACGGTGGAAGAGCTAATCACTTTTCTAATCAAAATAACCGAGAAGAATGAGCGTGTCGCTTCGTTAATGGATTATTTTGCTTTAAAAGAAGAACGGAAGGTAAAAATCAAGGATCTAAGCTCATCGAAAAGGATGTATGTGACATTGCTGCGTGTCTATTTTGCGCATCAGCCTACACTTGTACTGGAAGAGCCCTATTTTTACTTGGAAGAACAAGATCGTCGTCAGTTTAAACGGATTTTGGATGACCTTTCGAAGGAAAAGCAAATTTTAATTTTAACTTCGAATTTAGAGGATGCCCTCATTTCCTGTGATGTCATTTATCGATTGAACGAGCTCGGTTTTCATCCATTGGATATTCGGGACTCAGACGAGGATAAGCAGGAAGGGCAGGAACAAGATCGGGCCAATATAACGTTGCAGAAGATTTATACGAAAAGAAAGGACAAAGTGATTTTATTTAATCCGCCTGAAATCGATTTTATAGAAAGTGTAGATGGTTCGATTCTTGTTCATGTGGATGGAGAAAACTATGACTGTGCTTTGACGCTAACCGAGCTTGAGCAGAGATTATTAAATTTCGGATTTTTTAGGTGTCATCGATCCTATATCGTTAATCTGCAAAAAGTAAGAGAGATTATTACATGGACGAAGAATAGCTACAGCTTGCGATTAAATACAGGTAAAGATGCCGTAGTTCCATTATCCCGTTCAAAATTGCAGGAATTAAAAGCACTTCTTAACCTTTAATTCCGAGGGACATGTGGAACCAATCAAGCATTTGCTGGTACCATTCAGGCGATAAAAGCTACATTTCGGCGGGTTTTGATGGCTGGAAGCGTGCAATCTTTATATATTTAAGCCATCAACTCTAAGGAAGTGGTATTAATGGATGTTATCCAAGTCGAACATATTCGAAAGAGCTTTGGAAATAAGGATGCATTAGCAGATGTGTCTTTTTCAATTGCGTCAGGAGAAATTTTTGGGTTTCTAGGTCCGAGTGGTTCAGGAAAAACGACATTAATAAAAATTTTAACTGCGCAATTAAATTCGACAAGTGGACAGGCAAGTGTATTTAACAAGCCAGCAGAGATGATGAATCAGTCTGCACAGAAGATGCGCTTTGGCATTTTGACGGATAATAGCGGTCTATATGAGAGATTATCAATTGAGGAAAATCTGGAGCTGTATCGTAAGTTATATGATCTTCCTAGATCTTCGATCGATAAGGTGCTGCAATTTGTAAACTTAAGCGGAGAGCGCAAAAAGAAAGTCAATCTCTTATCGAAAGGGATGCGTCAGCGTGTCCTGTTGGCAATCGCGATTATCCATGAGCCGGAATTATTATTTTTGGATGAACCTACTTCGGCTTTAGATCCGGTAAACTCCGCGCATATTTATAAAGGGTTGCGCCGCTTAAATGAGAATGGGACAACGATTTTTTTAACGACGCATAATATGGCCGAGGCAGAATTGCTATGCAACCGTGTAGCGATTTTGTATAAAGGACAAATCCAAACCATCGGCTCGCCCAAGGAGCTTAAAAAACAGCATCGTGAAAACGTCGTTTGTGTGGAGTTAATCAATAGGCAAGCCTATGAGCTCCCGATTAATAATGGAACGGCTGATCAAATATCCGACTGGATGAAACGAGGGTTAGTTGATCGATTAGAAACGAAAGAGCCTAGTCTAGGGGACATTTTTATTAAAATGACAGGAAGTGAGCTGCTATGAGTATCTCATTGAAACGTGCGCAAGCGATATTTGTGAAGGATTACAAAGAGTTTTCACGCAATTATGCCCTCTCCATTATGTTGATTTTCCCAATTATCCTCGCACTTCTTCTTCGAGCTGCTGGCGCCGCCTCGTCTTTGCCTGGATCTTTCGCTACAGTTCTTAATCTTTCGTTTGTGTTCCTAACATGTTTCGTACAAGCATGCTTGATTGCGGAAGAAAAGGAGCGTAACACTTTACGATCATTAATGATGACTCCGGCCACGACCATGGATGTTTTAATCGGTAAAAGCACTTTAGTCTTGGTCATGTCTGTTGTTGTTCTGGTTATTGCTACGTACCTATTTGGCTATGAACCAGCTAGTATATGGGCGTTTGTGGCAGCAATCCTTCTTTCGATTATTTTATACACAGCAGTCGGGACGATATGTGGTCTATTCTCCAAGACGTTGCTTGATGCGTCATTATCTATAATTCCTGTGACGATCGTATTCTCTGGAGCACCATGGGGAGCATTTATTGTGGATGAGTATCCAGTCTTCAAAGTGCTGGATTACATGCCCAGTAGCCAGCTTGTTCATTTGCTAGGTTTACCCCCTACAGACTTTACGACGGGAGAGTTATTAAAACCCCTCCTTATTATTTTGGCATGGACGGTTGTATTAACGATTGTATCGGTTGTTTTGTATCAACGACGGTTAAAGGATGAGTAGGGAAAAATGACAAAAGAACGGCCACACGGTCTTATGGATTCGTCGATGCCGTTAGCCACTATAATCGTGTATTTCTACCGAGGAGGGATCAAATTCCGATGAATTTAGCCGTCAAGTTGATGCGAGAATTCAAAGACCGAGATACCCGGCATAAGCTGAAAGGCTATCGGGACAAAGCGGAGCTCATCAGGAAACGGAATTTGGGAGCTTGGGACGATCAGCGGCTGCAAGCGGAGTCTCTCCGGCTGAAAAAGGAAGCTACATCGGGTACGCCTTTGGACGGGCTGCTTGTCGATGCCTATGCGCTAGTCTGCGAGGCAGCGAAGAGAACGCTCGGATTGCAGCCCTACGATGTCCAGATCATGGCTGCCATCGCTCTGCACGAGGGATTTTTGATCGAGCAGCATACCGGCGAAGGAAAAACGCTCTCTGCTGTTATGCCTGCTTATCTACATGCTCTAACCGGTGAAGGCGTTCATGTGCTGACTTTCAACAATTATTTGGCAAATCGGGATGCGGATTGGATGGGGCCGATCTATCGTTTCCTCGGGTTAACGGTAAGCGCGGTTCAAGCGGGCATGAGCTTGCCCGAGAAACGGGAAGCGTACGCCGCCGATATAACCTATGTTACGGCCAAAGAGGCGGGATTCGATTATTTGCGCGACACGATTGCTTTAGACGAAGCCGATACCGTGCATCGTCCCTTCCACTACGTCATCGTCGACGAAGCGGATTCACTGCTTCTTGACGAGGCGCGGGTGCCGCTAGTCATCGCTGGCGAGCCGGGCTCTTCCGACAACGACGGCATTCTTTTTGCAGAAGTAGCCAGGCAGCTCGCGCAAGATGAGGATTACGATTTCGACGAGTTCCAGCGGAACGTTTACTTGAATGAAGCAGGCTCTGCGAAAGCAGAGTCGCTGCTCGGATGCGGCAATTTGTACGATAGCCATAATAGTCATTTGTTAATGTCGTTAAATAATGCGCTGCATGCGGAATTGTTATTGAAAAAAGACGTCGATTACATCGTCCGGGACGGTAAAATCGAGCTGATCGACGAATATACCGGCCGCGTGGCGGAGAACAGGCATTTGCCGGACGGGCTGCAAGCCGCGCTTTCGGCCAAAGAAGGGCTGCAGGCGAAAGCCGGCGGGATCATTCTCGGTACGATCACCCTTCAACATTTCCTTAGCCTATATCCAAAAATTTGCGGAATGACGGCTACCGCGCAAGCTTCCGCGGTGGAATTCGAAGTTATTTATGAGCTTCAGGTCGTGCATATTCCGCCGAACCGGCCAAACATACGGATCGATCATCCACACCGGATTTATACCCATAAAGAAGCTAAATTTAAGGCGCTTGTACAAGAAATCTCGTCCGTCCATAGGGCGGGACGTCCGATTCTCATTGGTACGTCAAGCGTCGAGGAGTCTGACATGCTGGCGGAAGCGCTAGCAGTTGCCGGCGTACCTTGCCATGTTCTGAATGCGAAAAACGACGCAAAAGAAGCCGAGCTCATCGCCAAAGCGGGAGAGATCGGCGCCGTGACGGTGTCCACGAATATGGCGGGACGCGGCGTCGACATTCGGCTCGGCGGCGGCAGCCCCACGCAAGCAGAAGCTGTCGCCAAGCTGGGCGGGTTGTACGTGATTGGTACGCATATGCACCAAAGCGTCCGGATCGACAACCAGTTGCGCGGGCGATCCGGACGCCAAGGGGATCCGGGAGCTTCTGTATTTTTCGTAAGCTTGGAAGACGAGTTGCTGCTTAGGTTCGGCATCGATAAAGCGATACGGGGTCTTAGGCAGGATGAGACTCTCGAAGAGTCGGTGCTCCATAGCAAAATTGACCATATTCAGCGTGTTATTATGGGTCAAAACTTCCATATCCGTCAGGAGCTGAACGGTTATTCGGATATGGTGGAGGATCAGAGGCGTATGCTATACGAGGAGCGGCTCGGAATTTTGAAAGGCGAGACACCGATGAGCCCTTCGGAGCAGCGGGTACGGCTTTATTTTATCGACAAGCTCTGGGCTGACCATCTGGCATATGTTTCTTACATTCGCGAAGGCATCCATTTAACGAGCCTTGTTAACCATAATCCGCTCGACGAATTTCATGCGCAAATCATCCAAGCCTACGAGCAAATTCCGGCTAAAATAAATAGAGAGTCGGCGAATATGCTCGCAAAGCTCGGAGGTTCGAATGATCCGGCGATGTGGGAAAAATTCGGACTGAAAAGCCCTGCTTCCACTTGGACTTATATCATCACCGATCAATACAAGCAATACTTGCAGAATCCCGGTACATGGACCCCGGAGACAATAATTGCTTACTGGATGCGCAAGATTTTGAGGCAGGTATTCGGGTGGTCAAAATTTTGATGCAGCGTAGCTTTTTCGAGGAATATGAGATAATTCAAGCAACCAAATAAAGCCGGTATAGCTCCCCCAAGTATAGAGGCTACCGGCCTTATTTGTGTGCTTGCAGCACTTACTAGAGCATCGATTAGTCAATCCCATGCCAATAGGTTCACATTATATGCCATTATTGTAGCTGCTGGCTGATTATTGAAAACAGAATCCCTGGCTCTTAATAACGGCGTAAAGCTCGGGACGCAGACGGTTCTGACGAAGCCTCGCCTCCATCTCGCCTGACCAACTGGCCTGCTTGCCTTCACCAGTTCGACTGGCATAATACTGCCCCAGTGTCTCATCATACGCATGAATATCGCCGGCAAATCCAGAGTCGCTATAGCGCTCGTCATGATAGACTGACTGTACAGGAAGGCGCGGGCGCTTCGTTGGCAGCTGGTCCGAGATGCCAATGCACATGCCGAATACCGGGTAGACAAGCCGCGGCAAGTGAAGCAAATCGACAACCTGCTGCATATCGTTGCGAATACCTCCGATGAAAACAGTGCCAAGCCCTAGCGCTTCTGCCGCTACGGCTGCATTTTGCGCAGCCAAAGCGGCATCCACTGTCGCGACAAGAAATGTCTCGACGTTCTGATGCAGTTCAAGCTCGATATCAGATGTATGCATTCGCACAGCAACTTGTGCGCGATGTAGGTCAGCGCACCAGACCAGAAACAGTGGACATTCCTCAACATGCCGCTGCCCTCCGGCCAGTTTCGCCAGATCGCGCTTCTTGCTGGTATCGCGAACGCCTATAACACTATAGGCTTGTATATTTGAAGAAGTTGAAGCAGCCTGAGCACTAGCCATAATCTGCCCTAACTGCTCCTCCGAGATTGTATCCGGCTTGAATTTGCGAATGGAACGATGGGATTGCAAGTGCTTGACTATGTCATTCATTGTGACTCCTCCTTCACCAGGATCGTAACGCTAGACACCAGGCTCTTCAAGCGCTCTTCGGGCGAGCTCCCTCAGCACAAGGTCATCGAGCGGCGGGTTGTGCACACCTGCCCGGATGTCCCTGTATATTCGTTCCAGTGGATTGGAGCGGAACATGCTGGAGCCGCCAACCACCCGCATGGCACGATCAGCAATCTGCAGGGCGCGATTCGTCGCCATATACTTGGCAAGCCCAAGATCGGCCTTCAACTGTGCGCGTTGCTCCGGTTCCTGATCCCACCTTCTCGCCATCGTGTACAACATCGTTCGTACGGTGATCAAATCCGCCTCTATTAAGCCAATCTGCTGCTGGATGAGCGGCAGCTCTCCAATCGCAGTGCCCAGACTGTCAGGCTTATACGTGCGAGCGAATGTTACTGTATAATCCCTTGCGGCAGTGGCTAGCCCTGTGTAACAAGCAGCTATGAACAATAGATAGCCCAACCCGTCATTCGGACGCTGGCGACTCTGCCCGTCAGGGGTTAGCGAAATGAGCGATGACTCGGGGACGAACACCCGATCCAGCAGCAGGTCATGGCTGCCTGTCGAACGCATGCCAAGCGTATCCCACGTCTCCTCCATGCCCACTCCCTCCGAGCGGTCCACGTAGAAATCCCCTGTAGCCCCCTCGCCTTCCAGACTGGCACTGACACTAAAATGATTAATAATCGGGAGAAGCGTGCTGTACGTTTTCCTGCCGCTAAGCAGCCATCCCCCTTCTGTGCGCGAGGCGACTGTTCTTGGCTTCATTCCACGGCTAGGACTGCCGACCCCGGACTCACTAGCGTATCCGTTGTACAGCTCGCCAGCCGTCACTGCCCTTCTGCACAAGCGTTCAAACAGATGCGCCGGCCAGTGGCGTGTCGTACGAAAATGAAGAATGGAGCCCAAATGCCAGCCGAGAGCGATTGCCGTAGAGCCATCGCCCTTGGCGATTCGCTCCAAGAACAGCACCAGCTCATAGAGCGATAATTCATCACCGCCGAATTCACGAGGGACAGTCAGCTTCATGCAGCCCTCTTGCCTCAATTCCTCGAAGTTCTCGATTGGGAAGGAGCCTTCCCGGTCATGCTTGGACGCCCGCTCGGCGAATCGTACAGCGAGGCGGTCAGCCAAGGCCACCAGCTTCGCTTCCCTCTCCTTTTGAACAAAATCCTCTACCTCAATCCTCTGATACATTTCCAATTACCTGCTGCGGTAGTCTTGCAGACTAACGTCTATTTGTTCAATATGGCCCTGCAGGTGAGCGATTTGGCCAGCAATCAACCCTTCCAGCGTTATCAAACCATTCTCAGGATGTTCTCCGGTACGAGTCCATGCTTCTTCGCTTAATCGCTCCAGCAGTTCGCTGTTGGCCGCCCTCAGCAACTGGAAGCGCTGCAGTGCAGCCTCAAGGTCAAGCGCCTCATAATCAAGCGTATTGGTCCAATTATCCTGTTCAAAGACTTGCAGAGGAGGAGAGTTCTCCGAGAGAATGTTGCGTACGCGGAAGGATACTGCCAGCTCCGCATCCGCCAAATGAATCGCGATTTGCTTAATCGACCATTTCTCCGGCAATCGATGGTGAAGCAGTTCCCCTTCGTTCAGGCCCCGTACCGCCTCTGCCAGCGCTTCTCCTCCCGAACGATAATTGGCAATTAATTGTTGCAGTTGTGTTTTTATAGCCATAACAATAGCCCTCCTTGAAGTTGTCTTCTTGTAATTAACTTTCTATATAGGCATGCGCCGTGTTATAAGCGCTTGTCCAGCCTGCTGACGAGATAGTTTCCCGTAAACTGGAATAGCTGTACGCACACAACAATAACGATGATTGTGAAGGCCATCGTATACGTCTCATAACGTTGGTAGCCGTAACGCAAGGCAAAGTCCCCTAGCCCTCCTCCTCCAACAAGACCCGCCACAGACGAGTAGTTAAGGAAGCTAACCAAAATAATGATAATGGAGTTGGCGATACCTGCCCTCGCTTCGACATACAGCACGCTCCAGATGATCCGCGGCCAGCTTGCGCCCATCGACTCGGCCGCTTCGATGAGCCCGCGATTGACGTCCAGCAAGCTTTGTTCAACGAATCTGGCAAAATAAGGCGTGGAGGCAATAACGAGCGGTACAATGACAGCCGTAGTCCCAAGCGCCGTACCGACAATTAATCGCGTTAAAGGAATAATGGCCACCAGCAGCACGATAAACGGGAAGGAACGAATTATGTTGACGATCCCGTTCAGAATGACGTAAGTTCTAGGCGCTTTAATCCTTGAGCCAGGACGAATAAAATAGAGGATTGTGCCCAGCGGCACTCCTATTGCGACCGTAATTGGAATCGAAATTAAAAGCATGTACCATGACTCGCCAAATGCAACCCAAAAGTCAGGCATTGCCTTTGAAATCTCTTTAATGGCCTCATCCATGCAAGCTTACCCCCACTTCGTCCGCATAAAAATTATCCCGTTTAAACAGAAAGCTGGCAATTTTGGACTTTGGCAGATAGTTCTGATCATTCATGGAAAAATTCTCTACTATGATGCCTTGCTCCATAACGGCTACCTTATTGCATATCGCCCTGACCACATCCATCTCATGCGTCACAAGTACAATCGTAATGCCAAGCTGGCGATTAATTTGCGCAAGGTACTTTAGAATATCTCCCGTTGTCTGCGGATCCACAGAAGAGGTAGGCTCATCGCATAGCAATACCCCAGGGCGATTAGCAATTGAACGGGCGATTGCCACACGCTGCTTCTGCCCTCCGCTCAGCTTGGATGGATAGGTATTGATTTTGTCGGCTATATCCAGGATTCCTAAGCACTCCTCGACGCGCCTCCTGCGCTCTGCCTTAGGCATGCCGGCAACCTTCAGCGGAAAGGCGACATTATCAAATACGGTAAGGTTGTTCAACAAGTGAAAATGTTGAAAGATCATGCCGATTCCCTGCCGTTCCTGCCGCAATTGCCCCTTGCTAAGCTCTGCGAGCGGCTTGCCATCGACGATGACCGTGCCGCTATCCGGACGCTCAAGCAAGTTAATCGTGCGCAGGAGGGTTGATTTGCCCGCCCCGCTAAAACCTATGATTCCGTATATATCCCCTTTCTCAATATTCAGAGATACATCCTTCACTGCAGCAAGAGACCCGGAAGGCGTGTCAAAGCTCTTATTAATATTGCGAAGTGTAATCATCTGCCGCTATCCTCCAATCTATACATGTATGGCTAGCGCAGCTTCTACTTAATGGGGACCATCGAGTAACGATTCGGAGGAACAGTCAGCCCCAAATGCCCCCGCAGCGTTCCTGCGCTGTACTCCGAGCGAAATAGTCCACGATTCTGCAATAGGGGGACTACCAGATCAACGAACTCATGGATGCCTTCAGGGACTATCGGCCCTGAACTGACAATGAAGCCATCCGCCGCCTCTTCTTCGTACCATTGCTGAATCGTATTTGCTACATGCTCAGCCGTCCCGGCAAAAGGATTGCGTCCTGACCGTGCAGCAAGACGCAGAGCCAGCTCGCGAAGTGTCAGATTCTCCGCGCGAATCAGCTTCTCAATACGCAGCACCTCAGACTGAAACCCATCCGTAATTAACGCATCCAGATGGGGCAGCAGCGGTGCATCAAGCGGAATGCGGCTGAGCGCCGTATCCTTGAAGTACTTTCCAAGGTCCTTCAGTGCCTCCTCAATATTAGCTAAGCCGTCGATTTCCGCATGCTTGCGTTGCAAGTCTGCTTCATTGTCCGCTACGATGGCGCTTATGCCCGGGAGGACAAGCACCTCTTCCGGGTTGCGCCCGAATCGCGCAACCCTCTCCTTAATGTCCTGATAGAAGCGCTTGGCATCTTCAATTCCATGCTGATGTGTGAAGACGATTTCCGCATGCTTAGCCGCGAAATCCTTGCCTGCCTCCGATGAACCCGCCTGAACGATGACCGGTCTGCCTTGCGGGGTACGCTCCAGGCTCAGAGGACCGCGAACCGAAAAGTATTTGCCCTTGTAGTTTAGAGTGTGCAGCTTGCTTGGATCATAATATCTGCCGCTATCCTTATCTCTAACGAAGGCCCCTTCCTCCCATGAGTCCCACAGACCCTTGACCACATCAAGGAATTCATCAGCAAGCTGATAGCGTTGATCATGCTCCATATGACTGTCACGGCTAAAGTTGGCTGCCGTCCCCGGAAGCGCGGAGGTGACGACATTCCAGCCAGCCCTCCCCTTGCTAATGTGGTCCAATGAGCCAAACATCCGGGCAGTATGATATGGTTCATGGTAAGTTGTCGACAGCGTGCCGACAAGCCCGATGTGCGAGGTCGCACCAGCGATTACCGAGAGCAATGTGAGCGGCTCCAGCCGGTTAATAAGCTGCGGCGCGGAGAGATCATTCACAAACAGGGTATCTCCGACAAAGACAAAGTCCAACTTCCCCTGCTCCGCCTTCTGTGCAGAGGAAACAAAGTAGTCAATGTTACTGGAAGCATCAGACCAGTAGCTAGGATGCCGCCACAGCCCGGAGTGGTTGCCTCCGACGCTTAATGAGCAAGCTAGAGCCAAACGTCTAGTGCGATTCATGCTCAATCCCTCCCTCTCTACCAGGCATAGTAGATGCTTCCTTCATCATATCTGGTCTTATAAAACTCCTTAACGGCATCAGAGTAGTAAGCTTGCTTCAAAGCCTCAATCTTGGGCGTGCCGACAAGCTCGGGCCGAGTAGCGGCAATAATATAGAAATCCTTAACCTCATCCGTTTCAAGTCCCAGCGCATCCTCCAGCTTAAGTCCGCCACTGACGCGCTGGCTTTGGTAGAGGAAGCCCGCTTCCACATCATCGAGAGCGCGCAATAGCACCCCGGTATCCAGCGTTTTAAATTTGAACTTGTGATTGTTTTCTATAATATCCGAAGGGGTAATTTTCGTTACATCGACGCCTTTCTTAATCTTGATCAGACCGGCATCCTGCATAATAAGGAGCGGGCGACCTCCGTTGGCCTGGTCGCCAGGAATGCTGATCGTCGCTCCGTCCGGCAGTTCGTCGAATGAAGCGTATTTTTTGGAATAAATGCCGTTTGGCGCAAACGTCGTTAGAAAAGCCGGAACAAGATTTCCATTATTAGCTTCATTAAACGAATTAAGCGCAGCCGTATGGTTTCCTATTGCAACATCGTAGAAGCCTTCAAGCACTTCCTTGTTTGCAATAATACTGTCGGTCGGCACCTCGAATTCTAGCTTAAAGCCGAGCTTCTCCACTTCCTTGGCCAAAATCGGCGCCACCTCGTCATTGTGATTAGGCGTATTGGCCAGCAGTTTAATGATACGATCCTCTGGGTTGGTCTCCTCCGTTGCAGCCACGCTTGCAGGAGCATCCGTCTGGACAGGAGGCGAGGCTGAACTTCCATTGTTTGGCGCTTTTGTTCCGCATGCTGCCAGGGCAAGGATGACGATAGTAAGAAAAATAGCGGCAAAGACTGGTTTTTTCAACATAGTTCTCCCCTTAAAAGATGATGGTTTGTGTGAGTAAGGTTAAGGTGCGAACCTCTCCTTCGAGGAGTACGTCCAAAATTAATACCAAGTTATCCGCTGCGAATATTTATAGTATATCAGATTTTTTTCATTATAATAGTCTATGTTATGTAATATCTATCATTAAATATTTTAATGATTGCGATAAACCATACCGCCTATTGCGATCAGTACGCCGAGCATAGCCAGTCCCCAGAACAGCCATACGAAAGCAGCCCCTGCCGAACCGGCAAACATTGCTGCCATCAAGCTGCCGCACACAGCGGCACTCCCCGCTCCTCCTATGAACTGGAAAAGTTGCTGCAGGCCAACCGCCCCGCCCAGGCGAGCCGTGGAGACGAGCTTGGGCAGCTCGGATGCTACGCCAGCATTCAATGCCGTACAGCAGACGATGGTCAACAAATAAGCCGCGCCCGCTACCCATGCATAGCGGGTACTGAGCAGGGCCAGCAGGGCATCCCCCAAGATGATCCCCCATGGAGCAAGCATCATCACCCTGCGCTCGCCATAGCGTATGAGCGCCAAGCTTATAGAACGGGCAAGAATGACCGAGAGTAACGCTCCTGGAAATATCATTAGCCCGGTCTGGAGCGGCGACAGACCATGGATATCCGCCAGCATTTGCGGCAGCAGAAAAAGCAGAGTGAAATTATTCATATGGGCAGCCATGCCAATGCCATTCAATAGCATTAAGGGACGGTCTGCCAGAAGCGAAGGATCGATGAAGGGATGGGCACTGCCCTTGATATGGCGGCCTAACCATGCCACAGCCAATATGAATGCCAACGTTGCAGCAAGCGAGCCATGCGAGATAGCCAGCATTAACATTGAACTGCAGCAGGCAACAAGCCATGCGCCGCCCCAATCGAATTGTCCGGGACGACCCGCTTCGCTTGGGAGACTTCGGTATAAGGGCACGATGAGTAGAAGCACAACTGCCGTCACGATAAAGAGACTCCGCCATCCGCCGATCTGGGCCAGGATGCCGCCAGCGAGCGGACCAAGACCGAAAGCCAGCGAAGTCGCGGAGACAATTAACGCTACTGCCTGCCCTCGCCGGGCTGCCGGGACATGCCGGCCGATTAGCACAAGCGCAAGTCCTTTGACGCCTCCGGCGCCGATAGCCTGAATTAGCCTGCCTGCCAGTAATAAACCGGCATTCGTGCTGCCATAACCAATTATCGAGCCAATGCCGAAGCATAACAGGCAAGCAACAAGCAGCGCTCGCAGCGAGCGGAAATCGGCCAGCCTGCTATATGTAATGGAAGCAATTGCGTACATGATGGAATACCCGCTGACAATCCAGGATAAGGATGATCCCCCCATGTTAAAGGCTTGCGAAATTTCCGGCAGCGCCACATTAAACATAGTGGTGTTCATAATAGCCAGCAGCACGGCCAGCGCAAGAAGCGGGACGGCGGCCTTTTCACGAAAAAGAGCTGTAGTTGCAACTGAATCACGCATAATGAAATCCCTCTCTAGTTCGCTATAGTTCGCTATGGATTGCTCTTCCCGAGCGTTCATGTCATACTATAACGTAAATAGATTCATATGTAATCTCTATGGTTTGCAATATTATTCATTGCCAATTTTAATGATTGAGGCGGAGCTTATGGACATTCAATATTTCATTACTTTTCGCGAGGTCGCGCGCTGCCAGAATCTGACGAAAGCTGCCGCGCGGCTCGGTTACGCGCAACCGACTGTCAGTGTACAGGTACAGCGGCTTGAGCATCATTTTGGCATAAAGCTATTTGAACGCAGCAGCAGAAAGCTGAAACTGACAGCAAGCGGCATGCAAATGCTTGTCTACGCCGATCAGATCGTGGAAGGCTATAACCAAGCGCAGGAACACTTTAGTTCCGGGGCTAATATTAGTCTGGCAATCGGTACGACCGAAACTCTTGCCGCCTTCTTTTTGCCCCCTTATTTCCAGGCGTTTCGCAGCCGCTATCCCCAAGCGAACGTCGTCTTCTTCCCTACATCCGATCATGAAGTTATTCGCAAGATCAAGAACAATGAGTTGGATATCGGCATTTTACTTGATATGCCTGTAATAGACCCGGAGCTTAAGTCTATCACCGTGCGCAATGAGGAGCTTATCTTCATCTGCTCCAAGGATCACCCGCTGCATGGCAGAAATAACATAGGCATTCATGAGCTTGAGAACAGCTCTTTCATTTTGACGGAAAAGGGATGCTGCTACCGCAGCGCCTTGGAGAGGTCGATGGACAACAATGGGGTATCCTACAAGGTCGTCTCTGAGATGGGCAGCCTGGAGGGAATCAAGCAATGCGTGCAATATGGGATGGGCATTGCCATGATTCCAAAAATCGCAGCGGCAGACATGCTTCGAAAGGAGCAGTTGGCAGGATTCACGATACGCGAGGACGCACTGTCCTCCTTCTACACGCAAATCATCCTTCACAAAAACAAGCATTTGGCTTCGCCTATACGTTATTTGGTTGATCTGCTGACCGCTAAGCCGCCCCAAGCCTCTGTCCAATCGTTACTCCAAGCGGAGCCAACGGGGCTGGGCAAGCAACCACCGTCTGCTATTAGCACATAATCTTTTTGGATCGGAAGCAAGCCATTTGAACAACGCCGCTTACCTTAAGCAAACACTTCCGGCTTGCAACTTCCCCGTACCCGTAGTCCTAAACTTAAGCGAAAAAAGCGCTAAGTCGTCTGTGAAGAACGACATAGCGCTTTTTTCGGGTTTGTTATTACCGCATCAAGCTCCTCGTGCTTAACGAGCCAAACCTAATAAATCCTAATGAAGGTCAAGCCTTTCGGCTAATCTGGAAGCAAAGCCTCCATCACTTGCTCAATGCCTTCGAGGAAAGCAACACCATTATGATGGAAGGGCGCTTTCAAAAAAGAAAGGGACTTAAAACAGCAGTTGAGCCGATACTGGCTCCATCCCAACATCATGACTGAGGAAACCTTTCGATCAGAGGTTTGCCAAGTTTACAACTTGTATCAAAGCAGCCCCTGCCTTGTGCGAAGATCGCATCCACGTGCATTAGATGATCGGCATTCAAGTCAAACGCTGTCGCACAAGCACGAAGCCTTGTCGTACAAGGGGGAGAGCAGCGACATGCGAGAGTCTGTACGATGTATAAGAGAGCATACAAACAAGCGACCGGTCCAAAGATTCATGAAAGCGTGTTTAGAGAGCGAGCGTTGACTTTTTGTTGACTTTAAGAAAAAAACACACATCGCCGTGAGCATTCAGCCCACATTACGATGTATTCAAATCTTAAATACTATTTTACGCTTTTCGGAGTTTGCTCGTCTCCGGTAGCGATTGGGTTAGATGAGTCCGCACTCCAATCGCTCCAGCTAAAGATTCTTCCTCGGGCATCCATGCTGCCTTCACTATGTTGAAGATATGGCTTCGTATACCTCAAAATCATAAATTCTTGCCGCAGCGTTTTGGGTTTGGGTAGGCGTCGTAACGACCAACTTAATATATCGAGCTGGTACTACAGTAATTTTGTCTACGGTAATGCCGCTCGTATTATTAGTTACGTTCACTACTGTAGTCCAATTTGTACCATCAGTACTGACCAGAATCTGTACAGTGAACTATAGCAGAGAACATAAGAGCATACGCTCAGTTTCGGCCTCTATGAAAATATTTTCAACGGTTACATGTTGATTCCATGTTAACTCAAAACATAAAGAATATATCGCCTAAGGCACGAAGTCCACATGGTGATGTATTATACTTTTACATACTATTTTATGCTTCTCAGTTCTTATTGTTCCCCCGGAGCCACCAGATTCCCGCTATCCGAGCTCCAAACACTCCAGCTATGGGATTCATTTCTTCTCCGGATCTCTGCCAACTTTTTTGTGAGTGCATTCTCCATATTCAGATACTCATTGCGCGCTTCAAATTCCTTGATCTGAAGCTTTAAGCGGTCCTGTTCATTGAGCTCCTCTAGCGGCTTCTTTCGGCCCCGGAGGTCCTGTACAGCCTCTGCGCCACTTGCTTAATATTTACGAATCCATGCATATACCTGGTAAGAGGCACTGTATTTATCTATTTATTTCTTTTAATTAAAAAAATTCCCATAACGATAGAAGTAGGGGTTTTGTTTTTCTTCTGTCTACTATGATGGGAGCATATCACAAAGAGAACGGCCCAGATTTATTTCTAGTAATATGCATTTCTATTTTGAGAGGTATGCCCTCTCCTCATACAGCCTCGTCTTAGGACAACCGATGAATCGACCATACCGCATCCATATTGAAATTAATGGTAAGACCGTTAGCTTCATAATATAATCCAACTTGATCGCCTGCTTGCAACTGAACATCACCAGATAGTGTCACCGTTGCGCTCTCAAGTAGGGCTCTCATAGTTAAGACTAAAGGCATATTAACATTTAAAATAGGCAAGTTACCTTTTATTAAATCAGAGTTGGCATTTTTCTTTACGGTGAAAATTGGGTTGACACCGCTGCCTAGGCTTACGCTGAGTGAAGCAGTTGTATTATAGTTAACAGTTGCATTTATGGCATACTTGCCGGTCTCCGGCGCCGTAAATATCCCAGTAGCAGCATTAAACGTAGGACTCGAATAATGTGGGGAAGCCACACTCCAACTTATAAATTGCATACTACTATTTGCAGTGGTTGCACCAGCAGCCGAAAACCCTTCAGATGTATAAGAAGTCCCTGCTGGTCCAGTTGCACCAGCAGAACCCGTCTCGCCTATCGGACCCGCTGGGCCTACTGGACCTGCTGCACCTGGATCGCCTTTATCTCCCTTATCACCTTTGGCACCTGCCGCTCCTGTTGCACCCGTTGCTCCCGGATCGCCTTTGTCTCCCTTATCACCCTTGGCGCCTGCTGCCCCAGTTGCTCCCGTTGACCCCGTTTCGCCTTTGTCACCTTTATCGCCTTGGTCGCCTTTAGCTCCAGGCAGAGCAGGCTCCATTGCTTCATCCATTGTAATATGTAATGTTTGAAGCGTCTGATCCCACACCACCTTGCCTCCGTATAACTCCACTAGGAAACGAGCTGGAACCATCAAGCTGCCATTCACTATTTGTGCCGACTGCTCTAATGCTACCTCCGTAGTCTCCGTACCGATAGTAACGATTGCCGATGCGCGTTCAAGAACGAATAACACGGTAAACTTGTCATCAGACAGCGTCAATGTCTTGGTTTGATTGTCCCAGCGATACTTAGATTCAAACATATCCGCAGCATTTTTAACGGAAATAAGAACCTTCCCATCCTTTACGACAGGAGGAACCTTCTGTTCTATTGAACTTCCATTCACGATCAACGATATTCCAGCTGCCTGCACATATTGCACAGAGATCATCATTAAAGCTAATAATGCGATTCCTACAGTACTTAACCATTTCTTTTTCAGCAAGTTAATTTCCCCTCTCAAATATACAAGCTATAATTAATCTTAATAAATTGTACCATATTCTTATCTTTTTCCCCGTTATTTCCGTAAACCGATAGCATTATCAAGTTACATTGAAATTTATGAAACTTTATTGCATATTATCATTTGCTAGAATTGCTCCGTAATTGGGTTGATCTCAAAAAGAGAGTGAACATTGCCATTAGGATCGGCAGCTATTGATTGTCCCTATTCAGCTTATTGATCATGCTGTTGCCGCTCATTAATATCAGGAGTTGCATAACCGTTCCACAGTGCAACTTTTTCTTTCGAGTTTAATTTCCTTTTTACATTCCCACCTACTTGTCAAATTCTTTTTCTCATTTTTCGCGCAAAAAAAAGAACGGGCTATCTTTTCGATAACCTGCTCTTGTTCTTGATAGTGATCGTCCTAGATGCCTAATATGTTCTTCTAATTCTTGTAGGGTCTTCAATGTAATCAGAAGGTTATAATTTAAAGCGACTTAATCAGCTCTTCCAACTCATCAACCAATACTTTTGCAAGTTCAAAATCAGTATCTTTTAAAGCCAACTCTATTTTCATTTCAACTAATCTTTTATTTTGTTCCGTTACAAGATAGTCCCTATCGAAATGACTAGCATAAATCATCTGTCTAAATTTTTTAATCGTCATTTTCCTAATCGTCTTATTCTCAATGATTAAAACATAATCCATACCATTTACAACAGAATAAAAATCATGAGAAATCATCAGAATCGCACCTTTGTAGCCTTCAATAGCTTTCTCCAGTGCTATTTGGGAATAGATGTCTAAGTGGCTTGTCGGTTCATCAAGAAGCAATACGTTTGCTTTACTGGCAGCAGCTTTAGCCAATTGAAGCATATTTTTTTCTCCACCAGATAGAGATTTTATCTTTTGATTAACGATTTCTCCTTCAAAACCATAGTTTGCAATATACGTTCTAACTTCATCATAACTCTTAAATCCAGCGTCGATGAATTCTTCTAGTATTGTATTAGATACCTTTAGCACTTCGCCTTGATTTTGAGATAAATAAGCCTCTTTAACATCAGCATTTATTTCAATTGATTCATGATTATTTTTAAAGATATCTCGGAGTAAAGTCGTTTTCCCGGTACCGTTCGAACCAATAATGGCTACTTTATCCGTAGATTTTATCTCGAAGTTAACATTGTCTAAAAGCAATTCATCAAAGGCAACACAATAATTTTTTACATTTACAACAATGGCGTCTTCAATTTCATTATCGATACCAAAGCTAATATTCGGTTGCTTAATATCAACAAATGGCGCTTTAATTCTACGTGCTTCCAATCTTTCTTGAAACTTGACTCTAGCTTTTAATGCTTTGCCTCTAGAAGCTTCTGAATTATAAGTTGCGATAGCTCTAAGATTATCAATGATTTGCTCGTTTCTCTCTATTTCTTCATCCTCAGCAACTTTGAGCTCTTGCAACTCAACTTTAGTCTGAAGTAATGAGAAGGTATAATCCATATATCGCCCATCAAACTCTTGGATTTCTGTATTTTCAAGGTGTATAACTTTGTTGAAGCAATGATTCAAAAGATATCGGTTGTGCGTAACAACTAGCAGCATTCCCTTGTGAGAATTAATAAGATTCTTAAGCGCATTTAGGTTTTCAAAGTCTAGAAATACATCTGGTTCGTCCATAATCATTAAGTCTGGACTACTAAGCATTTCCTTCATCACTTGAATGAGCTTGAATTCCCCACCGCTCAGGTCAGATACGCTAAGATTTTTAAGCTTCATAAGGTTGGCTAGATTAAGTTTTTTATTAAGGTTGCTTTCAAAATCCTCCCCGCCAATTAAATCCAATGCGTCTAAAGCTAATTGATATTTTTCTAATAAGGAATCAATATCCGATGATGTTTCCATCTCCGTACAAATAGCTGTTATTTCATTTTGTATCTTAATAAATTCTTCCCCTATATATTCATAAACGGTTGTTTCTTTCGTTGTGTCGATTTGTGGAAATTGACTTACGTGTCCAATCTTGCAAGTCGGGTCTATTACTAACTTGCCTTCGAACAAGTATCTTTCTGGATCCATTAAAATATCTATTAATGTACTTTTACCATTCCCGCTTGTTCCTATAAAAGCGCAATGTTGTGCCTCCTCAAGCGTAAATGATATGTTTTTATATAGTTCTTTTTGCGGAAATGAGAAGGATAAGTTATCAACTTTTATCATAGTATTTCCTTTCTCTATAACTAAAATAGTGACTATTACTAGGTGTATGGCAAGCTATAGATCTTTAGTTTACCGTTGTTAGAGTAACACTGTTCACAACCAACTTCAATCGGTTTATATCCTATCCCTTGGTGGTCCAAGTGGCATATTACTTTGAAAGTATACTAACACGCTTAGGAGAATAAAAAGAATTGGTAAAAATCACGCTATACTGACAGCCCGATTTATCCGATAAAGTAAGAAGAGCGGCATGGGGCATCCAATCCACTCATTCTGCATCAATACCACCTAAAGGAGATGTCTGCGCATGCAATACCAGTTTTGCCAACAGGTCACGATTGTGGATATGAACGATGAAATTATTTCGGAAGTGTTGTTCGATCATGGGAAGTTCGAAACGGCTGCCTTGTCGATCGGGTCCTCCGTTCTGATTCAACAAGTAGGATTGAAGGAATTCAATGTCGTTTACGATAAAAGGGATGGTAAAATCGCTCGTTATAAAATCACGGATATCGAAATCGATCTCATCGCGCGACCGCCGCTCACGCGAGTTTACCTCGAGCCGGTGAAGCTTATCGTCGGCCAGCATGATATCGGAATGATGCTTTAAACGAATTAGCAAATTTGGGCCGCTGCAGCCCTTCAAACCGCGTCCGGCGCGGTTTTCCATCTCTTATTATTAGAGCAAGCAAGTCCGATCAACATGCTTACATGAGAAGGACCGCGTGCCGTCTAGACTGCACGCGGTCTCTTTGTTGATTTCAAGCATAAAAATACATCGCCCCAGGCACTCGGCCCACATAGCGATGTATTCAAAATCCGCATACTATAGTCGCCTGTGGCGACAGAGTTCCGCGGGTCGCTACTCCAATCACTCTAGCTCCCCGCATAAAGCTTCACATTCTTAAACCCGGCTTCCTGCACTGTTGATTATCATTCGTGTGATGCAACAATACAATACCTAATTGTATTTAACTATGACCAAGTTATACCCAGTATCGTATAACCCCTCATTAAGCCTATTAAAAAAGCGAATACCAAAAACGTAACAAGCAGGATGTACCTCTGTCAATAGAGTAGACACAAGAAACCGAGAGAGTTAAGCAGCCATTCGGTACCTGCGTTCGCATTCATTAGGTGTGAGATACCCGATGGTCGAATGAATACGTTTGGCATTGTAGAAGCAGAGAATGTATTCAATGATGCGTCTGCATGCTTGTTCGAGTGTCTTGAACCGCTCCAAATAAATGAGTTCCTTTTTAAGAACGCTATGGAACGCCTCGATGCAAGCATTGTCATAGCAGTTGCCTTTGCGACTCATACTAGCCTTCATTTTGTTTATTTTTAGACGGGCTTGGTAGTCATGAGAAGTATACTGACTGCCTCGATCGGAGTGATGCAACACCTCACCAGATGGACGCTGCTGATTACACAAACCAAGTTTGGCTGTCCAGTAAATCCGTACTATTTTGAATCCCGCTGGCGTGATATGCTTCAAAAATCTAGACTACCTAGAATCCGATACCACGATCTTCGCCATACGCACGCGAGCCTTCTGCTCCAGCAGAACGTACACCCTAAGCTAGTTAGTGAGCGATTGAGCCATTCAAGTGTGGGCATCACTTTGGATAGGTACAGCCATACATATGGAGTGGACTATAAGGCTGCAAATGAGTTAAGCAAAATACTGACTGGCAGGTAAAATAACTAAGAAACTACAGTACGTATTGAATTAAGGTGGAAAGGAGGATCTAGTCGGCTGATTAGTTACGAAATCAGAGGCTCTTGTAAAACTCTTATATAATAAAATTAGCGATCAGGAATATTATCCACAATAAACCACTTATTATTATTCCTACCTTCTCTTTTTTTGTTTTATATTTCTTATATATAAGTGTATATAAAATAAACAAAGGCCATATACTAACCAAAATAATCATTAATATTTCCGAAGTAATATCCATTCACCTCCAACTTATTTAAGTATTTTTCCATTTCATAACACTTGATTTACCTGATTCCAATATGTGTAGTTTAACATGAAAATTGCACATAAGTAAAAATGATTAGCTAATCAGTTTTACTTATGTGCTTGAAATTACCGTTTTCTATTCATTAGATGCTTTGTAGAATTGCATAAGCGCTACCCATCGAACTATTTGCATCGCTACCCGCAGACCAAATAGCAGTAGCGAATCCAGCAACACCTATTGCTCCTCCAATAGCACCAACGACACTAGCTGCTGTCAAAACTGTTAACCCTAATGCGGCCATAAGTAAGGGAGCATTTATATTAATGGTATTTCTAGCTGCGACAACATCGCCAGCATAATGCTTGAAATTTATTACTGCTAATTTATTCGGACCATCTGTAAGTACTGACTTGGTGACTGCATCATCTTTTGCTCCACCAGTATCTAAAAACATTGCGCCGTCGATTGATAGCCTATTTTTAATTCCAGAAGCAGTTGTCATAGTTGTAGTATATGGAGTAGGGAGAAGTATATGAGTATAACGATCCTCCCAAGTAATGTAAGAGTAGCGTCCTCCGCTCCCGAGAACTGTATATGAAAATCTTTGATTCATTGGTGTGTTCTCATAGCTTGAATCACTGTAAATCACCTCATTTAGATCGTACTTTTCACCATTTATTTCTGCCTCATTCTCATTAATTACTTCGATTGTTGTTACATCTGAATTTTCTGTAACACTACCATCATTAAAGTTATTAATTTCTTTAGTATTTAATAGGATCTTATTATCAGACAGATTGTCAAGCCAAGTGCGACACTTCAACCTGAAAAGCTTCGTGTGCGGTTTTCCATCCTAGACACTTTCGAGGACGGTTATTAATAAGGAACAAAGCGCACGCTA
>NZ_JBXENY010000015.1:0-150042 GCF_059383875.1 Paenibacillus sp. JT22N7 | reverse complement strand
GAAAAACCTTCCAGCAACTGCAGAGAAGGTTCTTTAGCACGCCTATTTTTAGTATACTGCCAACGCCAAATAAATTTAAGAGAAAAATGTTGACAAGATATTAGCTGGTTTTAGCTTAATACCCCACCGAATCTACCTTTGTCGAACGGCTTCCAATGAAATATGTAGCCCCACTTGCCAGTACTGTCAAAAAAATCCCCGTTTTTATTAAACATCATATTTCCCTCCCGATGGGTAGTGCACACTTATACGCTTGCGATACATTTCGTTTCCTAATCATAAGTCAACAGAAACTTTACTACCTCAGTCTTCAGCGTTTCGTGAAATTGCACGCGATCAAAGCCAGGTGGGTCCTGTGAGGGGGGAAAGGCGGGTGAAATCATCGCAGCTGGGAAAGGACTCAGGAAGGAAAAGTGTCCGGCATTCTCCACCGTCCGATAGCGAATCATCCGTGGTTCGGCAACACCTTTCAAGATGATCTGTGCGTGAAATGGAGGTGTGTACGGGTCTCGCTCCGCGTCCAGCATGAGAATGGGGAGACGAACGTCGCTTAATGCCCCCTCATTCCGGAACCAAACGGACGCCGGGGCCAGCAAAATCAGGGACTGGATTCGCGAATCGCGAAGGACATCGATTTGCTGCGGCTTCCCATTGGGGCTCTCATTAGGGAAGGAGGTCGGGACGCCGCCAGCTGCTGCCAGCGCGGTGTAGCCGCCCATGGAATGCCCGATGACCGAGAGGCTTCCCGGCTGGATAAGCCCCTTAAACCTCTCATCTTCAAAAAACCAGTCGGCTGCCATGCGAAGGTGCTGGGGTCGATAGGTGAGGTTTTGGACCGTACCTTCCAAACTATTATCGTTGCGGTTATTGTGCGGATGTTCGGGCAGGCCAACGATAAAGCCGCTGCGTGCCAAATGCCGAGCAAGCGACCAGTACACAAGCGGCGAACCGCCTGTACCGTGTGAAATGAGGACCAACCTAAACTTTCCCTCCCTCGGCGCTGCGTCTCTGGCCACTTCCAACGAGTACGGCCCTAGACGATCAGCCTGTTCCGGTGCGTCTGTCGGATACATCACGATCATAGGAAAGGTCACCCTCAATGAGTTTTCTGTAATTTGTACCTCGCAGCATCCTGCGTATCCTTCATTAATTTCTGCTTTTTTGTTCATCTTGATTTCTTCCTCTCCTTGAGAGATACGCTCCTAAGATGGCGAGCTAACGGGAATATATATGTCCAATACCGAATCCTCGTTCGTCGGTCCTAGATATCGTTGGTCGTAACGCGCGAACTCCGGGGCATTCGTACGAACGCTGCCTGACTGGGGTAACCACGTTTCGTAAATGTATTGGAACGTATCGTTGAGTCTCGCTAATGTCCCCTTATGAGTAAAAACCGCATAAGTTGCCGCTGGTAGCAGCTTAGCGACCATTCCCAAGAGAACCGTACTCTCCTCGCTGGTCGCCTCGACACAAGCGGTATAAGTGACTTCCCATTGCTCGCCCGTAAGTTCAATGACCGCATAAAATATGTCTTCCGTATCCGGTTTTCGCTTAATTTCAAACACACGCTGCCTAAAGCTCCGCCATAGCATTCCGACCTTGTCCGAATTGACACCCGGTATCGACATGCCGACCAAATGCAGATTGTTCAGGCAGACAAAAGCTGGCACGAGGGAAAAGCCCTTATGCAAATGTTGCAGCCCTACTTCATCCAAAGGAAGCTTCTCCATGGCCCGGAACAACGTGTCCTTCATGTCCCTTTGCTTGCGAAATTGTCCTGGCGAGATGGAGAACATTTTCCGAAAGGCTCGGGCGAAGGATTCCTGGGACTCGAATCGGTACTGGATGGCAATATCTATGATCCTTTGGTTGGTATGAAATAAATCGTATGCCGCGTGCGTCAATCTCCGCTTGCGTATGTACTCTGAGACGGAGGATCGGGTAACTGATAGGAAGATCCTGTGAAAATGGTAAGGCGAATAGCCGGCAGCTTCTGAAACCTTGGCGCTTAAACTCTCATCGATCAGATGATTTTCAATATAGGAAATGGCCTTGATTACCGAATCTTTATAGTTCACATTAATGCCTCCATAGAGATATTATCACTGTACGACAGATGAAACGCTCGGTTTTGATATTTTTTGCGGAATGTTACTTTTCTTACCGTTCAATATAAATGGTCTTCTCAGGATAAGCAGAAAGCTCTTGCTCTAATCTCTCATGAAAGCTCAATTCCTCACGGTATGTACGTAGAATAGTTTTTTTCATATTCAATCACCTTGAATCCTTTATATTGATCTGAAATGCTGTCTGTGCTTTCTCCCAATCCTTACGAATGTCATCTTCTGAAAGATGTAGGTATAGATTCATCGTGGTCTGAATCTGCGAATGCCCTAAACGTTCCTGCACTTGCTTTATGTCTTTGGTTTCTTGGTAATACATCGTAGCGTGTGTGTGTCTAAAAAGGTGGGGGTGAAGTTTGCGAATTCCCGTTTTCTCCCTTAAACGCTTAAAAAGAGCTTCTACAGCGGTAAGTGTCAGGGGCTTACCTTTATTTTCACCTCGAAGAATTACAAAAACGAAATTGGAACGAAAGTCCAACTCATCAAGGACTTCATATAAGTAGTCATCAAACAAGTCCATTAACGCTTGGGACACATATATTCCGCGCTCACCTGTTTTGAGCATGGCTCCGTTTTCTAATTCCCCTCGATCTTTTAGAAAAATCCGATGGCCTCTGTAATCAAACTTAAAATCTTCCAAATAGAGTGAGAGGACTTCACCAATTCGCAAACCTGTTTCAAATAACACTTGGATGAGAAACTGATCTCTGATGTTTGTTGTTGCGTTTAGCACTTGCTGCACTTGTTCTTTTGAAAGTGTCTCAACATTTTTGCGTGGCTCTTTAATTTTTAATATATTTCTTATAGACGGCTTGTCCTTATGGACGTGATGCAGAAAGCTTTTATATCGTGATCTTCCTCCAGTAAATACCTGTCGCATTAACTTCTCGGACATATCATCGGGAAGCTCTTCATTTCTATACAAGTAATCATAAAAGTTTGTAACAGCTGTTACTGTTAGATTAATGGTCTTTTCTGTCCTCTTTGTTTGAATCGGTTTAAGTGGAGTTATCTTGTTGCTTTCAAAAGGGCTGCGCAACCAACCAACGAATTCCACCAAGTCTTCTAATCGAATATTATTGTGATCTTTATTCGTCTCTTTTAAGTACGCAAAATACTGCTTTAACGCATAACAATACGTTTTCTGCGTATTTCTACTTTTTCCCGTATTGTCTAAGTATTTTAGGTATTTCAAAACAGGGATCACAGGTAAACCATTTCCATCTATCAACACGTAACGTTTGTTGTTATCCATTAGGATAACTTCTTGTACTCGCATCGACTTTCACCTTCCAACATTAATTGATTACGCTCGGTTTTTAACCACTCTACGCCTCCCGCTATGGGCTACGCCCTCCACAAATAGAATCATATGTTGCATTTAATCCTTACATTATATACATTGTAAACAGTAACTTCGATGTCTAAATAATGAATCTATCATATATAAATATAGTGGATATATGCTCATAAATTGAACATAGTATCCACTATTTATAATAGTCTAATTAATGAAAAATAAAGTGTTAGACTCGGAAAATAAAGTTGTAGACTAAGAAAATAAAGTATTAGACCGGCACCGGTGTTATGCTAAGGACAGTTTACGTTATGAATCACACCTTCCTTTCCGTGACAGTTTGAGTTCTGATTGGTGATTTTAGGTAAAGGAAGGTAGAGAGCTCATTAGGGTTATCATTTGCTTAGTGATTCTAATTTCAATGTTTGGAACGCAAACTTAAATTTGTAATGCACTGGGTAAGAAGTTTGTTGAGGACTCTAGGGAACTGCAACTTCAAGATATGCTGGTGTTGCTTTTACTGCCGCATACCCCGAATTACCAAGATCCTTTGAAGTAACGAGTAACGTTGGCTGAATACGACATAACGGCAGTAAAACTTCGTCAGGCATTCGATTAAGATTCGGACTTGCCTTGACGGGAAAGCGAATATTACAAGATGTGGAACCTCGGTCCTTTTTGAATCGAGGCTCTGTTTTGAACGTGATCGACTTGTCACAGCGCAAACGAGTTGCCGGTTTTTTTAGAATATTACCATCGCAAGATTTACGACAACGGTCAGCGTAATGCTACTTAGAAGCATTGACACAAGAACCGCTTGTGCTGCGAAACCTGGCTCGTTGCCATATTCGAGAGCGAGAGCAGCACTATTGCGTGATGTCGGGATGGCGCTGGCAATAAACAAGGCTTGTGCGGTAATGCCGTCAAGGTGCAGCAGCAGGATTAACCCATAGGCACAGATTGGCGATATGATCAGTCGCACGATGCTGCTGAGCAGAACGGCCGAAGTATGCTGCTGCAACTTTGAAGAAGCGATCTGGGCTCCGATCGAGACGAGCGCGAAAGCGAACATTCCTGTTGATATTTGATCCAACGGAAGAAGAATCGGATCAGGGATTTGTATTTGACAGAACCGCAATATCGTACCGGCTGCAATCGAGTATAGAACCGGCATTTTGGCAAACTGTAATAGCGATCCTTTTAATCCCGAGACCGTTTTGCTTGCGTTAAGAAGTCCGAACGTAAACGTAACGAAGAGCTCAAAGACGACCACGATGACTTGAATCGACATGGCCAAGGCATCTTGCTTGAAGGCTAATGCGTTAATCGGTATTCCTACGTTGCCATTGTTTGTTAAGGAGACGCTGTTGGAAAAGCTTGCGGCTAGCGGCCTGGAATAGCCCATGATCCGGCTAATCGCATATCCGATTATGACAATAACTATGAATTGGATCATCAAAAATCCGAAAACGGACGCGATTAGTTTGGTTGACAATTCCGCTTCGTATATTTTAACGAAGGCTAAAGCAGGTACATAGTAATTTATAATGAGCTTTGAAAAACTATTCAAGTCGAACTTGAAACGCCGATGAAGAATGGCTCCAATTCCAATTGGTATCAGGATAGGAAGCATAATGTGATAGAACGTATAAAGGATGGGCATTGTTACCACTCCATTCGGGGATATTCTCTCAGTTGACCTCTATCATCTCGCCAGGTACCATGGCCGTACCTGAAATTCCTTTGCGGGACAAACTTTCAATAAAGCTTCCTCCGTCCTGCTGTATAAGAGGAAACGTTCCGTAATGAATAGGAACGACATGTCGAGCCTGAATCCACTCCGCAGCCACCAGCGCATCGGAAGGTCCCATTGTAAATCGGCCACCGATGGGAAGGAACGCGATATCGATATCGAATCTTTGGCCGATCCATTTCATATCGCCGAACAATCCCGAATCTCCGGCGTGATAGATAATCTTGCCTTCCATCTCGATTACGTAGCCTACAGGGACGCCCGCATATAGCCGTTGTCCGTCAACAGCCCGTACGGATGAGGTATGAATGGCTTGAGTAAGATGGACGTTACCGAAATCGAAAGACCACTCGCCGCCTACATGCATTGGCTCAGTTTTTGCTCCTTGCGAAGCCAAGTATTCCGCCAGTTCTTCTACAGCGATGATCGGAGCATTATTTCGTTTTGCAATGGATACCGCATCGGTGATATGATCGTCATGACCATGCGTCAGCAAAATATAATGTGCGAGAATGTCATTGGCTTTCACGACTGCTGCGGGATTGGCGTCAATGTAAGGGTCGATGAGAATAGAATGAGAACTGCTAGTTAATTGGATGCAAGAATGTCCATGGAATAAGATTTGCATACGTACCCTCCTCTTTTTATAACAAAAATAACTTCGTTCGTTGATTTTTATGTTATAATTGTTTTAGTGGAATGTCAATACATTCACATTTATTTTTCTGGGAGGTTTCTACCTTGTTATCGCTGGAAAAACAAATTCTATTCCTGATCTCCTCGACCAAGACGGAAGGTGTCGAAGTTAAACGGCTTGTCGAAATTTATGAAGCGCGAGGAATCGACCACCAAGTCGTTCGGAATGCACTTCTTCACATGAAAAAGGAAGGATACCTATGTTCGAAGGAACGTTCGAAATACGAAATTACGAGGCAGGGTCTGGACTTTATCACGACGATAAATCAAAAACCGCTACTGCTTGAAAAGCCTTGGGACGGTAAATGGTTAACGGTCATGTTTGAGGTGCCTGAATCAGAACGAAAAAAGCGGGACTCTTTGCGTAGCGACCTGCTGCAGCTTGGATTCGGAGCGTTGTACAAAAGCGTATATATTACCCCATGGGATTATGTTGAAGAAGTGCTTCGTTTCGCCAAACAATATGACTTAGAGGGTCGTTTGACCTTACTGAAAGGATCTTTCGTCTCACAAGAGCAGCCACTGGCTCTAGTGAAGCGGCTTTGGCCTTTGGATGATTTAAATGAAGTTTATAGAGCGAAAATCAAATGGTTTCGTTCCGATTTTGCTTCGGAAATTGATCCATTGTTACGAGAACCTTCTGACGGTCTTGCCTTGTTTGTCCGATTTCTGGAATTGGGCGAATTGTTAGCGGATTTAAGTCTCAACGACCCAATGTTACCGGAGGAGCTGTTGGGTAAGAATTGGCTGGGAAGAGCCTGCTTCCAAGAAATGCAGCAATGTCTGCGACAGCTGGCGAATGCCATACCTATGCTATCCCCGTATAGATCGTTCGTTGCCCCGTTTCTATAAGGATTCGCTTCTTGCACATGGAATAGCTAAGGTGGCAAAAAATAAAGTGATTTTTAAGAGAGCATTCAACGG
The DNA here is from genome assembly GCF_059383875.1 of Paenibacillus sp. JT22N7. NCBI lineage: Bacteria > Bacillati > Bacillota > Bacilli > Caryophanales > Paenibacillaceae > Paenibacillus > Paenibacillus sp. JT22N7. The sequence continues at coordinate 143,249 of NZ_JBXENY010000015.1, read as the reverse complement.
GATACGATAGCTCAATGATAAGAGGCAGTCTACGACTTTATTTTCCAAGTCTACAGACTGCCTTTCATTATTACGGAGGGTTAGTCTAACACTTATTTCTTGAAAGCTGATGATTCTCTATACCTAAAATCGCATAAAATCAACGAGTCCAGTCTAAGCCTTTATTTTTCGCGTTCATCGGTTAGATACCTCAGCTTGTATGAACAAAGCTAAGGTATCTTTTGTATGAGGGAAAACCCGCTAAAGAAGGATTATATGTCATAATCTGCCGCTGCGTTTTTGTTTATGAGAGTCTAATGCTTATTGCTGGCTTTCATCCTAATTAAAAACCGTATAAAACCTGAATTACGCTTCTTATAGTGGACATTGGAAAAGCTTCTGTTTTTATACTAAAAGTAACGAGAATTCAATAAAAATTGTTCGAGACGAATTGTTGTAGGCTCGACTAGAAATAATGTATATAATCAATCGTAGGCAAAACGCATAAGATCATTTGGGCGGTGGAGCAAGATGTTGAAGCAGCATAGTATGATTAGAAAAATTACTGTGCAAATGACGGTGATGCTGGCGATCCTGTTAGCCACACTGATCTTGAGTAATTTTTATTCGTTGGAAGTCGTGCGAAAAAATCAGCTTGCAAGCTCCAAGAACACATTGGCGATTTATATTAACAGTATTCAAAATAGCTTAAATAATACATCCAGGGATTTGTTAGAGGTGTTCGATACACAGATTAATAGCCTTAGTACGTTTGGAACAAAGGATGAGAGCCAGAAGTATTTTGAAGCCATCAGACTGCAGGAGATTTTGGCATCGAAGGCGTCTAATACGAGCGGAAGTGACGGATTATTTATTTCCGTTCCCAATGAGGACTTTTTATTAGCCTCCTTTAGTAATCGAATGTATTCGAAGGAAGGCTTGTTTTTGACTGACTTTCTAAAGGAATATGATTTTGAAGCTGGGAAAGTGGCGGGTGCGGCAGAGTGGATGCCTGTCGAAGTGAACGGCGTTGCTTATTTATTGAAATCGATTACTTATTCGAATGTGATCTTTGGAGCGGTCATAAAGACGGATACGCTAATGTCTGCCATAAAGAAAAATGCAAATGAACAAAACTTATTTTACCTAACCGATAAGTCGGACCGTATGCTTTCTACAACAAATCCAGTCGATCTTACTAAGGAGAAACAATACCATATTTATACCTCCAAGCATTTTTTCGTTACCGAGCAGATTCCTGAATTCGGAAGATTAACGAACGTTGTCGCAAGTCGAAATGTCTTCTTGGGCTTGGAATTGATTCAATGGCTTATTATTTTTTTAAGTATAGCTGCGGTCGTCATCACTCCGATTATCTTCAGATTTTTTGCAAAGGATTTGATTCAACCCATATTAGAGCTTGTAAAAGGCGCAAAAGAAGTTGAAAAAGGCAACTGGGACTATTCATTTTCCAATAAAGCCTCCTCAATCGAGTTTGCACGGTTGTCCAATTCCTTTTCCTCGATGATACGCGAAATTAAAACGTTGAAAATCAACACCTATGAAGAGAAGCTTGAGCGGAACAAAACGGAATTAAAATATTTGCAAATGCAAATAAGGCCCCATTTTTTCTTAAATGCGATAACGACCATTTCTAGCCTCACCTACCATAATAAAAATGAGGAGATACGTCTGTTAATCAGCCATTTATCCGAGCATTTACGATACATGTTTAGAGGCGGTTTGGTTCAAGTTCAAATTCAAGAAGAAATGAAGCATGTCGAAAATTACATCCAGATGCAAGAAATTAGATATCCGAATCAAGTGTTCCACATGGCGGACATCGATCGGGAATTGCAATCTTATCCGCTGCCGCAATATTTGATTCAAACCTTTGTTGAGAACACGTTTAAGCATGCTTTAGCACCTAAAGAAATGCTGTCTATTTTTATTAAAGTCGATAGCGTTCTCACAAATGGCCAATCTTTCCTTCGGGTAGTAATAGAAGATAATGGAGAGGGTTTCCCCGAAGAAATGATGGAAGAAGTGAATTTTTCAGATCTGCAGCAAAGCGGTACGGGGGAAAAAGTGGGGATCAGCAACATCCAAAGAACATTAAAGCTTTTATACAAGCGGGACAGGCTGTTAAAGCTATCCAATATACAGCCATCCGGCGCCAGAGTAGAAATAATGATTCCTATGGACAACGAAGAGTAAACTCCACACAAAGGGGATGAAACAGATGCAATGCTTATTAATTGACGATGATATCCCTACCGTAAACGTTTTGCACGATTTCGTAGACTGGGATGTATTCGGTATTTCCAAAATCATGACGGCACACAATATATCCGATGCGAAGCTGCTATTCGAACAAAGCATTCCTGACATCATCATATGCGATATTGAAATGCCAAAGGGTACCGGACTCGATATGATCAAATGGGTAAGAGAACAAAAATACGACTGCGCCTTTATTTTCTTTACCTGTCACGAGAGCTTTGATTTTGCCTCCACCGCCATTTCGTTTAATGCGGATGCTTATGTCATTAAGCCCTTTGATAAAGATAAGCTTGAGACGTCGCTAATAAAGGCGATAGATGTCATCAAGCAAAGAAGGGAACTAAATGAATACAGCAGGTACGGGCAGGCATGGTTGAAAAACCGCGATCTCGTTGAGCAGGGCTTCTGGAGAGACATTATGTTTGCGACGATACCTCCTCGACTCGATGTCATTCAGTCCGAAATGCGGAAAAGAGATTTGGACATCCATTTGGAGGAACGCTATCTTCTCGCGATTACTTGCGTCAGTAAAACGGATATGGAGATCGATTGGAGCGATAATACGTTCAAATACGCCTTTCATAACTTGTGTTCGGAAATGTGGTTTGGTACGACCGATCATTCACAAATCGTGACTTACAAAATGGAGGATGTTTTTTACAGCGCTTTAATTATACCTGGGGCGGAATCCATTGATGTAGTAAAGGATAAATGCAATAAACTCATTAAACAATGCAGAAAGCTGTTCCGCTGCACGGCTACTTCCTATCTCGCAGAAGGGAATGCCATTTACCAAATAGCCGAAGCTAAAATAAGGCTAGAGGAAATGGATAAAAAGAACATCATTTATAAGGGTAAAGTGCATGATGGCAAGGAGCATTTTGTTAATGCCCATTCTGAACCTTATTCGCTCGATGTTGCTCTAATGAATACGTTGTTGATTCAAGGAGAAAGAGTGAAGATCGTTCATTTGTTGAAAAAGGAATTAGAGTCGCTTGCGGCCCTGAATAAACTGGATGTGATCACAATACGTGCCATACACCAGGATTTCGTACAGGTTGTCTATGCCTTATTGTATAAAAACAATATCCAGGCTCATAAATTATTTTCGGATGAGGTAGCTCAGCAATTAGCCCAAAGCTCGAATGCCAGTGTATTTGAATTCATGAAATGGGCAAATTATGTAACGAATACAACGATCGATTTTCTAAAGATGGTCATCGCCTCGGAAGGTGTTGTTGAAAAGGCAAAAAGATTCATCCATGAGCATTACAATCAGGATTTAAATCGGGAAGATATAGCGGCAGTCGTGTTTTTAACGCCGGACTATTTAGCTAAGCGCTTTAAACTGGAAACAGGTTTGTCGGTCAAGGAGTATTTGAATGAGTATCGGGTGAAGGTTGCGCAAGAAATGCTTATCCACAGTAAGGAAAGCATTAGCCACATTGCAACCCAAACGGGATTTGACAGCATTTCATATTTCTCCACCGTATTTAAAAAAGTCACAGGCGAAACTCCAAATGCGTTTCGTGTCAAATATAACGTTCTGAAGATATAAAGCCCTAAAAAATAATCAACGGCAACTATGTTACCCAAAAGAGGTGGCGGAGTTGCTGTTTTTTTATCAAGTAAAGAAGACAGAGTGGGATTCATTTACTAAGCAGAGTACTTATTTTTTAAAAAAGAGCACGGATTTATTAAAGTGTTGAAAGTGGATTGAAGGTAAGATGAAGGAGATTCATTATTCGAATGGAGGCAGAACAAATGAGCACAAAAAGGGGAATCACTGCACTGCTTTTGTCTGTAACCTTAATCGGTTCGTCGTTAACCGCATGCGGCACAGAATCCGCAAACGAAACGTCTAAAGAGGCTGCGGGAAAGGTTGAAAAAGTTGTATTTGCACTCCCGTCATTTAATCGAATACCTGACGATCTTAGCCGCGTAACGGAAGCTATTAATAAGATTACAAGGGAAAAGATAAATGTTGAGGTGGAGCTGAAAATTTACGGTCCAGCTGATTACAGCCAGAAAGTCAACCTGGCGCTGCAAAGCGGTGAGCAATTGGACATCTTTACAGGCTTTGAGCAGTTCGCGAATTTCGCATCGAAAAAACAGCTTTATCCAATGAATGATCTTCTCTTGCAATATGGGAAAGACATGAAAGGGATTTTGGATAAGGACTTCGGTGACGATCTTCTTGAAGCGACTACGATTGATGGTCAAATTTACGGGATTCCCGCGAATAAAGGGATGGCGCTTCCAACCAATCTGGTCTACAACGCCGACATGATGTCGGAAATGGGAAAGTCCGCTGATGATATGGATTCGATAGATGACCTGCCGGCGATATTTGATGCCTTGAAAGAAAAGAATCCAGATGTCGTTCCTTTCGGACCCATCAATGTCAGCCCGAGTGATACGGGGCTGGTGAGGCTGTTAAGAGGATTAAATAAAGTCGACTTTCTGACAGACAGCACGGGTGTCGGAGTCGTCATCGGAGATGACGGCAAAGTACGGAATTTTTATGACACGGATGAATTTAAAGCTGGTGCTGCGATGATGAGAGAATGGTACAACAAAGGGTACTTGCAGAAAGATGCGGCAACAGCCTCCAGTCCATTTTCTGAAATGATTGCCTCCGGACGCGGATTCGCCTATATGGGTGGATATGGCGGTATGGCTGTTGCCCAAGCGCTTAGCGCCCAAACTGGCAAGAATCTAGAGACGAAACGCATTGCACCGTTCTATTTCGATACGATTGCAGTCAATGCGGTTGTATGGATGATCTCAAGCAGGAGTAAAGCTTCAGAGGCTTCCATGAAGTTTTTAAACTTGTTATATACGGACGCTGAAGTTATGAACACGCTGTTGTACGGAATCGAAGGCGAGGATTATGTGAAGGTCGATGAGCATCATGTCAAGTTCCCTGAGGGCAAAAATGCTTCGACGGTTGCTTACACCGCGCATTTGAGTTCCGGAATTGTTGGTTCGGAGTCTCTTCAGTATCAACTTGAGGGTGCAGATTGGTCAGATATTGAGCTGAAGCTGAAAGAAAATAAAGAGACGGAACGCTCTCCTTATTTTGGCTTTATTTTCGACCAAAACAGTGTGAAAACGCAAATGAGCTCGGTCAACAATGTCGTCAATCAATATCTTCCTGGACTGGTTACCGGCTCCTTGGACCCCGAAACGACGATACCCAAGCTCGTGGAAGCGTTGAACGATGCTGGCGCCGAAGCGATTATCCAAGCGAAGCAGGAGCAGCTTGACGCTTGGCTGGCGAAGAAGAAGCTATAAATAAGTGAGAGGTGCGAAGTGGGGCTTGGTGCAAGCTCCACTTTGTACGAAAGGAGAAATGTTGATGAACGCTGCGATTGCAAAACGCCGGGAATTAAAGAAGATGATGCCGCTACTTCTGCTTGCGGCTCCAGGTCTGCTTTATTTGCTCATTAATAATTATATTCCCATGCTCGGCGTCTTTATTGGGTTCAAAGAAGTGGATTTTACGAAAGGAATATTCGGCAGCGATTGGGTTGGACTTGCTAACTTTAAATTTCTCTTCAATACAAGCGATGCCTTCATCATGACAAGAAATACGATTTTATATAACTTAGCGTTTATTGTTTTAGGCACGATCTGTTCGGTTTTTATCGCTGTTCTAATGTCAGAGCTGTTAACGAAGGTATACTCGAAGTTTTTTCAATCCGGCCTAGTACTTCCGAATCTGATTTCCATGGTGGTGCTGTCATACCTCGTATTTGCTTATCTTAATTCGGATAGCGGATTTATTAATCTTTCCATTTTGCGACCGTTGGGGCTTCCTGAAATCAGCTGGTATTCGGAGGCTAAATATTGGCCTTATATATTAGTCATCATCCAGTTATGGAAAACCGCCGGCTATGGGTCAATCGTTTATTTTGCATTTATCGCTGGTATCGATAAGAGCATTTACGAAGCGGCGAAGATTGATGGCGCAGGCAAGCTGAAGCAAATTTTCAATATAACGCTGCCTTTGCTCAAACCGACGATTATTATATTAGGACTTCTTTCGGTAGGGAGAATCTTCAATTCCGATTTTGGCTTGTTCTATCAAGTGCCGATGAATGCCGGTGCCTTGTACAGTACCACACAAACCATCGATACGTATGTGTACCGAGCGCTGATTCAGTTAAATGATATTGGGATGTCCGCAGCAGCCGGTCTTTATCAATCGTTAGTTGGTTTCATTCTTGTGTTGATTGTGAATGCGATTGTCAGAAAAGTAAATGCTGATAATGCTTTATTTTAGGGGGTAAATACGTTGATACAAACAAGAGGAGAACGGACCTTTGCCCATTTCTCTGCACTCGTTATGACTTTGATTACCTTGGCGGCTTTTTTACCCTTTATTTTAATTTTCGTGGCCTCTTTTACGGACGAGTCTGCCTTGATCAGAAACGGGTACAGCTACTTTCCGGAAAAATGGAGCCTGGATGCCTATGTGTACATGTACACAACCGTTTCAACTTTTATTAGAGCCTATGGTGTATCCTTCTTCGTTACGATCGTCGGAACCGCAGTCAGCACGATTCTGACCGCAATGCTTGCATACCCGATGGCACGAAGGGATTTTAAGCTGCATAATGTTCTGGCTTTTATTGTGTTTTTCACAATGCTGTTTAGCGGTGGCGTAGTCCCCACTTATATGATGTGGACGAAAATTTTTCATATTAAGGATTCCTTGTGGGCGTTAATCGTGCCTAGCTATTTGATAAGCGGTTTTAACGTTCTGTTGGTTCGTAATTATTTTAAAAATAATGTGCCAGTGGACCTGATCGAATCGGCACAGATCGACGGCGCTTCCGAGCTGAAAACCTTTTACAGAATTATGCTGCCGCTATCGGTTCCAGTTCTGGTGACAATCGGTTTGTTTACAGCATTAACGTATTGGAATGATTGGATCAATGCCTTGTATTATATTACTAAGCCCCAATATTATGGCGTTCAAAATCTTCTGATTCAGCTAATGAATAATATCCAATATTTAAAGTCTGATCAGGCGAGCAGTATGATTGGTGTCGGCGCCGTAGAGCTTCCTAGCACGGCAGTTCGGATGGCAATGACCGTTATTGGAATTTTACCGATTTTAGTTGTCCTTCCCTTCCTTCAGAAGTATTTGACTAAAGGCGTCGTAATTGGAGCAGTAAAAGGATAATTAAAGGGAATTCAAAGGAATGTCAAAGGAGAGAAGAAAATGAAGGTACAAGAAGTGATTGACACGGTTATATTCGATACTTGCGGCGATCGAAAATTAGAAAAATCAGGGGATGTATTAATGAGCGGCGATCCTGATATGGAAGTGACAGGTATTGTCACGAGCTTTATGGCTACCGTCGAGGTGATCAGAAAGGCGATTGCGCATGGCGCTAACATGATCATTACCCACGAGCCAACCTACTATACGGGAAAGGATGAAATAGAATGGCTTGAACATGACCCCGTTTATTTGGAAAAAAAGAAGCTCATCGAAGACAACCAGATCGCGGTTTGGAGATTTCATGATCATATGCACATGGGGCATACAGACCGGATCTACGATGGTTTATTGAAGGATATCGGTTGGGAGGAGCAAATGATCGAAAAAAACCAGCCGCATTCGTATGAAATCTCCCAGACAACGCTCGGAGAACTGGCTGAATTTTTTAAGCAAAAGCTAAATATGTCGGTCATCCAAATCGTCGGGGATCCAGCAATGCCTTGTTCAAGAATTGGCATACTCGTCGGCGGTGGCAGCTTGGGACTTGGTAGAGAACAATTGCCGATAGAGCTCATGCGGGATAAAAATCTTGATGTAATGGTGTGCGGAGAAATTGTAGAATGGACGCTTTGTGCCTACGTTAATGATGCCAGGATGCTTGGACTTAATAAGGCTATGCTGGTAGTAGGACATGAACGAAGCGAGGAGCCCGGCATGAAGCATATGGCTGAATGGCTGCAGCCTTTGGTCAACGGTATTCCAGTCTCCTTTATCGATGCGGAAGAGCCCTTTATCTACTTGTAAATTACATCGATGAGAGTGGATTTACCGTAGAATACGACGTGTAATTGCGATAAAAAAATAGATAGGGGACATGGATAATGGCCATGATGCAGGTTCATTTTTATTCAAAATGTCTGAGAAGAGAAGTCACTTTTAATGCACTGATTCCATTAGACAAGCTGGAAATACCGGGCCAAGCAGCAGTGGAGAAAAAAACGATGAAGGCACTCTATTTATTAAATGGTTATTCGGGCAGCTGCATGGACTGGATTAGCTATACCAGAATTAGGGAGCTATCTAATAAACATAACATCGCTGTGTTTATGCCATCCGGAGAAAATCATTTTTATGTGGATGATCTGGGTAAAGGAGAATTATTTGGGGAATATGTCGGCAATGAACTGGTCGCGTTTACGCGAGAAATGTTTCCTTTATCGAAAAGAAGAGAGGATACCTTTATTGGCGGTTTATCCATGGGCGGCTACGGTGCGATACGCAATGGCTTGAAGTATGCCGGGAATTTTAGCAAGATCATGGCTTTTTCCTCTGCCATATTACCCTATAAGATTGCGGGAGCAGCGAAGGATTATCGCGATGGAGTTGCTGATTACAACTATTTTACGCGGGTGTTCGGCGACTTAAATCAACTGCAAGGGAGCGATAAAGATCCGGAAGCGCTGATTTTGAACCTCAAACGAAGCAACGAGGAGATTCCTCGTATTTATATGGCTTGCGGTACCGAGGATTTTCTATTGGACGTCAATCAGAAATTCCACAGCTTTCTGGTTTCTGAAAATGTTGAGATCGCGTATACGGAAAGTCCTGGTGCCCATACGTGGGACTTTTGGAATGTTTACCTCGAAGAAGCGATTTTATGGGCAATGGATGATGAAGAAATAGGGTGAGCAGCATGCCTAAGATGAAGATCGGTCTCTAGTGTTCCCCATGATCGAAAAAATGATTAAGTATCGGGACAACTCCTTTGTTGTCTGCCGTATGGAAGAAAAGCAGCACCTGCTGCACTTGCAGCAGGATGCGCGAATATCTGCTTTTAAGTTGCGGTTGCACGATTCAGAGCTTTTCGTACCGCTGGCGCTACCCGGTTGGCGAGCAGATCAATGGCTTTCTCTACTCGGGCAAGGGGCTGGCCGCCCATATCGAATTGGGCCATGAAGCGGCTGTGGCCGAACAATTCATGTTGGTGCAGGATTTTCTCGGTCAATTCCTCCGCGCTGCCCACTCCTAGAATGTGGCTGGCCGCACGCTGTTGGTGCAGCGACTCCTTCGGGGCGTCAAAGCGCTGGTTTCGTTCTTTCATACTCTGCCTTGCGAAAGGAGATCCAGCGTCGCAAAATCTTCGTACACACGCACCGGATCAGCGGTACTGATGACGGACAGTGTACTGGTCAGCCTGATTTTCTTTGTTTCCCGGGCAGCAGCAGCCAGGATCAATGCATACGAGGAGGTGACAAAATCCGCCCGGTGATGCTCACCTACCCCGAATACGTCAAGGCCCGCTTCATCTGCCATTTTGGCCATTTGCAAAATATCTGCCACCCGCTCGGCCGCTCCGATTGTTTGCCCGTGCTGATCTGGAAGCAATTCACCCAGCGAATAAATGCCGAATTCAAACGGTTTTCCACCCCGATTTAACATCGTAACGCATCCTTTCTTAAAGTTAATTAGTAGAGCAGGAACAGCAATACGCCGGCCAGAATGCCAAGAATAACAATCGTAGACGTTTCCTTGATGCCGTCTTTTACGCGTAGATGAGTCAAGATTCCACCAAGGGCTGTAACAGCCAAAAGGAGTGCGCCAGCTATGGCAAAGCCGCTTTTCCAAAACCCAATAATGAGCAATGCTGCTCCTGCTAGCTCTACTAGTCCTGTCACCACTCGGAACCACTGCGGCAGCCGCCAGCGCCTGAAGGACTCGACGTGCATCGAAGAACCGAATGTTTTACCCAATCCTGCCATTAGAAACATCGCTGCTAATAATCCTTCTATAATCCATATGGTCATCGTCATTGTTGTATTTTCCTCCTTTATTGGTTAAAAACGATCGGCATTTTGTGGACATAGGCCGTATTTCGAACGGAATCGTATAAGCATTTTGCAACGTTTTCTCGCGTCACATTCATGCCTGCCTTCGTATCCCCAAGCGAAATCCCATAGCTCTTGCCGTCATGTTTAATATTAGGGTTAATTATGCGTACGACGGTCCACTCCAGACTTGATTGCTGAATCAACTGTTCGATGCGCTTCATTTCCTGATAGCCGGTTGGAAAAAGAAGCTTAGCCATTATACCGGGCAGCACAGTAGCGGTTTGTGAACGGTCTTCTTTTGCTTTGACGGTAGGCGTTGCCAAAGTGATGAAACGTTTTTTATTTAAAGCCTGCATGATTTGAATAATGGTTTCATGAGCCCGGGCTATCGGCAAATCCTTCACTTTTCTGGATTTATCGAGGGCTGGCCCCAGCGCGCTGATTACGGCGTCTGAATTCGCAATCGCTTCTTCCATTTTGCCGCGGTCATCCAAGCTGCCAACAATGACTTGTATATTCGGATCCTTGTCAGGCAGAGCATCAGCTCTTCTTACATAAGCTACTATCTGGTCGCCATGTTTTAATGCTTCTTGTACGACCAACTTCCCAATAGCGCCGCTTGCCCCAAAAACGGTTATTTTCATCGTTCCACCTCATTTCTTATCCACCTTTTATTTCTACAACACTTGTTGTATAGTTGTATTGTAAATAGCGCTATGCAGCTGTTCAACCGATAAAATAGCGTTTTTATCGGATATACGACATATCCAGTGAAATGTCTAAAAAATAGAGGTGGAATGGGATGACGGAAAACAGACTCGACCCGCGTTTTGTACGTACACGCAAATTAATTATGGATGCCTTTCTTCTTCTCGCGATGAAAAAGGATTTGAAGGATATCAGCATTAAAGATATTACAACAGAAGCAACAGTCAACCGTGCCACCTTTTACTACCATTTTATGGATAAGTACGATCTGCTTGAAAAAACACTGAAAGAGAGCCTCATGATGAGCGTAATGAGAGAAATCTCCATACATGATCAGCTCAATGAAAAGACGATTGCCAGTGTATTTATGTCGCTTACCGTGTTTCTATCTTCGCTGGCGTCCCAATGCCGCAAAAGCTTCGAATCCTTTACTTCTGTCATTGAAGCCATTATTAAGAAAGAACTTGAACAAGTTTTTTATGACATGCTAATGAAACAAAATGCAGGAATCGGAGAGGATGAGGAGTCGGTTCGAATTGCAGCTGTCATGTTAAGCTGGAGCCTATACGGGGCGGCTGTTAACTGGCAATACAACGGGGCAAAGCCAGCTGAGGAATATATCCAATTGGTGCTCCCTTATCTTTCACAAGGATTACAGCTGTTTATTGCGGAGGAAGTACGTTAGAGCAGAAATTCGATGGATAAAGTTCATTCCATAAAACGGCGGCAGCTTAGGATTTTTTCGCCTAGGGCTGCTTTATGCTCGTCGTTGCAGGGGGGTACTCAAGGCAAAAAGATAGACTTGGCGGACATGGGAACACTTCCCGCCGCAGTTTTGCAACTAACTCCGGCTTACTCCCTGCACAATGATGGACTTGGCGGACCCAGCAGCCGCTATTTCAACAGAATCGCTGGTTATGGGGCAGTTCGCGGACTCAGGAGCAGCTAATGCACTGCCAAAAGCCCCTTTGATGGGATAATGAGGGCAATAACGGATTTCCTGTCCGCTTACGGCCTGAAATCGAATCAAAAGCCAGAATAGCGGAACCTCAGTCCGCCAAAAAAAGCAGGAGCGTTCCCGAGCTGCGGGGTCTCAGCTACAGCTGTCTCAGCAATAGTGATCACAGCTACAATGATTTCAGCCACATTGGTCTCAGTAACACTCCCATGCGGCTATCCCCTAGCCTTAACTCGTCATAGGGGACGCCCTCGATTAAGCGCTAAGCAAGCAGAAGCAGGCTGACTTTGGTTTGCATACACATCCTAGATGCCCTAGACACAAAGCATAATCATAATATAAAGCTTATCCTCGCAGAACTCATCTCTCTTTATTCCCCCGACGGTACTCACTCGGCGAAGCACCATACCAGCGCTTGAACTGCCGGCTAAAATGCGAAATATCGCGATAGCCGAGAATCGCGGAAATTTGGCTGATTGACATCTGGGGATCGTTAAGCAGCATCTTCGCCTCATGCAGCATCTCCTTGGAGAGATACACGCGCGGCGATAGTTCAAAAACCTGCCGGAACACCCGGTTGCAGTGGGAGACACTGATGCCAAGTTCGGCTGCAATGTCGTCAATGCCGTAATGCTGGTCTAGTAGAGCGGCATCCTGCTTGAATTGCTGGTAAATGAGTCCCTGCAGCTTATCGCGAATTTGATGAGCCAGCTGGACTTTCTCGTAGGAGACGGCTGAATGGAGGTCGGCCTCCGCAGAAAGGGCTTCCCAGAGCTGGCCAAACAGCTCAAATACAGCGGATTGGAGGCGCATCCGTTCCGTAAGCTTGGCAGCGGAATGTTCAGCGAGCTGGCTCGACATTTCGATGACTTTATTGAGCGCTGGCCTTAATTGCTGGACAACATTGCTGTCAGTGTCAAATAGAACAGAGTCGAGGCGACTTAATAAGGATAAAAACATGCGGTCATCGATATCAAAATGCAGGCAAAAATAAGTAAACGGCTTGCCGTTTCCACTTTTACTGGCATGAGAGGCTCCTGGCTGAAGAAACATGAGGGCCCCAGCCTTTTGTATATAATGACGGTCATCGACGATAAACAATTGCTCGCCCTCGAGCACGTAATTGATCTCATATTGGGGATGGGTATGCACCGGATAATCCCATTGTCCGCTCACTTTGCGCAAATGCATGCCAAACAGGTTGATCGTTGTTTTGACATCAGGAACAATAGCTTCGCTAATGCATTGTCCAAGTATAGGTGGTATAAAAGTGGCTGCCATCATGCAGCACCTCCGTTCTATTCCTCGCAAATTTTCACACTATGCTTAACTACGAGTATAACGTACCCAGCCCGATTTGGGTAAATAATTGCTCGATTTGACAATGGCTTCCGCTTAACCTGACGTGCTAGGATAAAAATAATTCATGCAAACGCTTAACTTTTATTTTTATTAACGGTCAGGAAGGGGTTCAACAGTGGCTAATCCAAATCAATTTTATAATGTGCAGCACTCGCCAATCGGAGCTTTTTCGAGCTTCACCTTGGGCTTCAAAGGAAAGAAGGGCGGACTTGCTTCCGAGCTGGGAAAGCCAGCCGATCAAAACATTTATATCGGAATGCAGGCTTTAGCTGGCAGCGTTTATGAGGCTTTTCCGTTTTTTGAAGCGGCTGCCGACGACAGCTCCAGATATGATGTGGAAAAAGCCGATTCGAGCGATAAGGATCAGCAGGCGACGGCAAAATTGAAAGCGTTTAACGACGATCAAATTTTGCGAACGCTGGGCGCAGGCACAGATACGTGGCAGGCGGGTGACGTAACGCTGCGTATTTATTCGCCTGTCCGCTCCGTGCCAGATCCGGCAGCAGCGAGCCCAGAGGAGCTGAAGCAGGCGATCGTTCCGGCTGTTTTTGCCGAATTGACGCTGGACAATAGCAACGGGTCCACGGCTAGAAGAGGTTTTTTTGGCTACGAGGGCAGCGATCCCTACAGTGCGATGCGCAGGCTGGGCGATACGAGCGGAGGGCAAATTGCAGGCATCGGGCAGGGCCGCTTGACGGCTATTGCTTGCGATACGGACGATGTTCAGAGTGCGCTGGGATTTACAATGGAGAAAATTTTGGATGAGCGATACGAGCATAACTATGCTTTTGGCTTGGGCGGAACAGGAGCCATTCTAATGGAGGTGCCGCCGGGCGAGACGCGCACGTACAAGTTTGCAATTTGCTTCTATCGCGATGGCATCGTCACAACAGGCATCGAAGCCTCTTATGCATATACCCGTTATTTTAAAAATATCGACAGCGTCGCTGCATACGCCTTGGAGCATTTTCAGGAGCTTGCTGAGTCCTGCCAGCAGGCGGATCAATGGATTAATGATTCAAAGCTTTCGAACGATCAAAAATTTATGCTCTCGCACGCTATTCACAGCTATTACGGAAGCACCCAAATGCTGGACCATGATGGCAAAGCGCTATGGATCGTCAATGAAGGCGAATATCGGATGATGAATACGCTGGATTTGACGGTGGATCAGCTGTTTTTTGAATTGATTATGAATCCGTGGACGGTAAGAAACGAATTGGAGCTGTTCGTAGACAGGTACAGCTACAACGACCAGGTTACGTTTCCTGGTGGGAAGGAGCTATATCCCGGCGGTATAACATTTACCCATGATGTCGGGGTGGCGAATGTTTTTTCCCGTCCGCAATATTCGGCCTATGAGCTGGCGGGGCTGGACGACTGCTTCTCTTATATGTCCCATGAAGAGCTGGTCAATTGGCTCTGTACGGCGCTTGTATATATTGAGCAAACGAAGGATGCGGAATTTACAGCCAACATGCTGCCCGTCATTCGCTCCTGCTTTGAAAGCATGCTGAACCGGGATCATCCTGTAAAGGAGCTGCGCAGCGGCCTTATGGCACTGGACAGCACGCGTACGCAGGGAGGCGCTGAAATTTCCACCTATGACAGCTTGGATGCCTCCTTGGGCCAGTCCCGCAACAATATTTATATGGCCGGAAAATGCTGGGCCGCTTATGTGGCGCTGGAGCGCCTGTTCCAAGCCGAAGGCTTGCTAGAATTGTCGGCAGAGGCTGGCGGTCAAGCAGATAAATGTGCGGCGTCCATTTCAGCTGCGTTGACAGAGGATGGTTATATACCTGCTATTATTGGAGAAAACAATGACTCGCGCATCATTCCTGCGATTGAAGGGCTTGTATTCCCGCTATTTACCGGCTGCAAGGAAGCCCTTGATCCGAACGGCAGATTTGCCGATTATTTGAGCAGTCTTCACCGTCACCTGACAACCGTGCTTGTGCCTGGCGTATGCTTGTTTGAGGATGGCGCGTGGAAATTATCTTCGACCAGCAACAATTCATGGCTAAGCAAAATTTATTTATGCCAATTTATTGCCCGAGAAATTATGAAAATGCCGTGGGAGGAGAGCGGAAAGCTTGCCGATTCGGCTCATGTCGCTTGGCTGCTGCATCCCGAGCTTTCCTACTGGTGCTGGAGCGACCAGGTGTTGTCCGGCCAAATTGTAGGCAGCATATATTACCCTCGCGGCGTAACCGCCATTTTGTGGCTATATGAGAAGTCGGCTGACTATTCGCTTGTCAAAAGCAGTTAAGGCAAATTCAAACCATAGAACGAGGTGCAACAAAGGATGAATGAAACTGCGAGGAAACATCAGCCGGAGGAAAGCGGCTATCATGCTTGGCTGAGCTATAATAAGGCGCTGCCTGGTACCCAATTGGAGCAATATAAGCAATGGGGCGGCGCAATCGTTGTCTATGAAGAGCAGGAAACGATTCAGGCTGCGGCGGCTGAACTAAAGCTTGGCCTGGAAGCGATGCTGGGCCACTCCGTATCAGCTGCCCCCACTCAGGGGCAGCGTCATATCGCGCTGGGAACGTTCCCGTCCTGGAATGCGCGCTATGAAAGCTTGTTTAGCGAAAAAGATATTCAAGCTGCAGGAGCGGAAGGGTTTGTCATCCGCACGAGCCATGCTGATTCCTGTCTAGCAATCGGCGCTGCCTCGCCGGCAGGCGTGCTTTATGGCGTGTTTCATTTGCTGAGGCTCATAGGCACGGGCGCTTCAATCGATGAGCTTGATATCGTCAGCGCTCCGATAAATGGATTAAGAATGATTAATCACTGGGATAATTTCGATGGCAGCATTGAGCGCGGCTATGCCGGGAACTCTTTTTTGTATGAAAATAACCGTTTTACCGAGGATCAGGAGCGGCTGCGCGATTACGCCAGAATGATGGCTTCGGTTGGCATTAATGCGATAGCGATTAACAACGTTAATGTTCATCAGGAGGAGACGCTGTTTATTACGCCAACCTATATGCCGCAAGTAGCGAAGCTCGCCGATATTTTCCGGATTTACGGCATTCGCTTGTACCTCAGCATCAATTTCGCGAGTCCGATTCAGATCGGCGGGCTTGCGACGGCTGATCCCCTGGATAAGAGTGTGCAAGCTTGGTGGAACAGCAAAGCTTCGGAAATTTACGCAGCCATTCCTGATTTTGGCGGTTTTCTGGTCAAAGCTGATTCTGAAAATCGTCCGGGTCCCTTTACGTATGAGCGGGACCATGCAGAGGGAGCCAATATGCTGGCGCAGGCGCTGGAGCCGCATGGCGGCATCGTGATATGGCGATGCTTCGTTTACAATTGCAAGCAGGATTGGCGTGACCGCACGACCGATCGTGCGCGGGCAGCGTATGACCATTTTAAACCGCTGGATGGCAGATTCAACGATAATGTTGTGCTGCAAATTAAAAATGGCCCGCTTGATTTTCAAGCTAGAGAGCCTGTATCTCCGCTCTTTGGTGCGCTTGCGCATACGAATCAGCTGATTGAATTTCAAATTACGCAGGAGTATACAGGGCAGCAGCGGCATCTGTGCTACCTCGTCCCGCAATGGAAGGAAATATTGGAGTTCAATACGTATGCGAGCGGCGAACAGGCTCCAGTCAAGCGTATTGTCGACGGCTCCATGTGGGGCAGCCGGATAAACGGGATGGCAGCTGTCACTAATGTAGGAGCAGACTCAAACTGGAGCGGGCATTTGCTGGCTCAAGCTAATTTGTACGGCTATGGCAGGCTGGCATGGAACCCGGATTTAACGGCGGAGCAAATAGCGAGTGAGTGGATACAGTTGGCTCTAAGTTTGGATACCGCCGTTCATGATGTCGTTAGCGGACTGCTAATGGATTCGTGGAGCATTTATGAGTCGTATACGGCACCGCTCGGCATAGGCTGGATGGTCAACCCAAACCATCATTACGGTCCTAATGTCGATGGATATGAATATTCACCATGGGGAACGTATCATTTTGCAGACAACAAAGGATTAGGCGTTGACCGCACGGTGCAGAGCGGAACCGGCTACAGCGCGCAATATATGGGCGCGAATGCCGAAATCTATAATTCGCTGGAGCATTGCCCAGATGAGCTGCTGCTGTTCTTCCATCATGTCCCGTATACCCATGTGCTTCATTCTGGAAAAACCGTCATTCAGCATATATACGATACCCACTTTGAAGGGGTAGAGCGGGCGGCGCAATTGCTGACCGCTTGGAGCTCCCTGCAGGGCCGAATGAAGGAAGGGCTGTATACGCAGGTTGAAGAGCGTTTGCGGGAGCAGGCTCGGCATGCAGAAGAGTGGCGTGATCAAATCAATACGTACTTTTTGCGCAAAAGCGGGATAGAAGATGAGCACCACCGCAAAATCTATTAACTTACATGTTCGACTGTGAAGGAGACTTTCAAATGAGTGAGCAGAGTGCAGCAGGATTAGAACGAGAGCAGCTGCCTCAAACGATGAAAGCGGCCATTATGACGGAGCCGGGTGCAATTGTTTTGCAAGAGCTACCAATCCCTTCAATTGGGGACAGAGAAGTGTTAGTCAAGGTGATGGCTGTCGGCATATGCGGCTCGGATCTGCATTATTATGAGCATGGCCGAATAGGCCGCTTTATCGTAGAGAAGCCGCTTATTCTCGGACATGAATGTGCAGGAATGATAGCAGCTGTCGGGAATAAGGTGAGCTCCGTCACGGTAGGTACACGGGTCGCTATAGAGCCAGGGACGACGTGCGGACATTGCAGTGCTTGCAAGGAAGGGCGCTACAATCTTTGCCTTGACGTGAGCTTTCTGGCAACTCCGCCGATAGACGGCGCTTTTGTGCAATATTTGGCGGTTCGGGAGGATATGGTATTTCCGATTCCCGACCAATTGTCTTATGAGGAGGCTGCGCTTAACGAGCCGTTTTCGGTGGGCATTCACGCGGCGAGAAGAAGCAAGCTGCAGCCCGGAGATACGGTAGCGATTATGGGCATGGGTCCGGTAGGGCTCATGGCGGTTGCCGCGGCAAAAGCTTTCGGAGCCGCACAAATCGTTGTGAGCGATATGGAGGAAATTCGCTTGGAAGCCGCTTTGAAGATGGGAGCTACCCACGCCATTCATGCCAAGAACGAGAACCCGGCCAGCGTCGTGAAGACTCTGACCGGTGGCAAAGGGGTGGACGTGGCTTGGGAAACAGCCGGCAATCCCCATGCGCTTCGTTCAGCTTTATATTCGCTGCGCCGGGGAGGGAAGCTCGCGATCGTCGGACTGCCTCCGCAGGATGAAACGCCGCTGAGCATTACCTTTATCGCGGACAATGAAATTGATTTGTACGGTATTTTCCGCTATGCTAATACCTATCCTAGCGGCCTATCTTTTTTGTCATCTGAATCCATAGATGCGAGCTTTCTCATTACCGACCGCTATCCGCTCGCCAAGACGCAGGAGGCACTTGAACGGGCTATTCATAACAAGAGCGGCAGCTTGAAGGTAGTCGTTTATCCGAATGAGTAAGCTACTGCTGCTGCTGTCGGATGTACAGCTCGAAAGGTGGCCGCGATGAAAATTACCATTGGGCAAGTGATAAAGGACTTGAAAGCAGGCATAGAGGTTCCTGTTCCAACCGTTGATCAATTGAGCTTTGGGCACGAGCATACCGTAGTGAAAGGAATCGTTACAGCCTTTTCGGCCACCCATTCTATTATTGAGCAGGCATTCGCTTTGGGCGCCAATTTAATTGTATCGCACGAGGGCTTTTTTTATAGCCACCATGAGGCAGGAGATTGGCTGCGCAACGACGCTGTTGTTGAGGCCAAAACGGCTTTCATTGAAAAAGCAGGTGTCGGCATTTTTCGCTTCCATGATTATATGCATAGCTACCAGCCGGACATTGTCTTGATCGGTTTGCTGCGCAAGCTCGGTTGGATGGCAGCCGAAACGCAGCCAGCCGAGGCAATTGTAGATATACCCGCTATGCAGCTCGCCGAAGTGGCTGATTATTTGAAAAGCAAGCTGCACATTCCCTATGTCCGGGCAGCAGGGGAACCCACAATGCCGTGCAAACGCGTAGGTGTTCTGGTAGGATATAGAGGCGGCGGAAGCTCAGCAATTCCATTGCTCCAGCAGCAAAATGTGGATTTGATTATTGCTGGCGAAGGACCGGAGTGGGAAACGCCAGAATATATAAGGGATGCGCTGCATCAAGGGCACAGCAAAGCGCTCATTATGCTTGGCCATGCCGAGAGCGAAGAGCCGGGGATGGAATATTTAGCTGAAATGCTAGCGGAGAAGTATCCGAAGCTTCCGGTTTGTTTTTTGGTAGATGCCCCTGTATTCCAAGTGTTCTAAAACAATCAATAGGTAGCGATTTCAAATACTGCTTTGCTGCTAAGGGGACTTCATTGAAGTTCTTATTAGGGCAGAGCAGGTTTTTTAAAATATAGAGAAAGGATATGATTTTCTCATCCTTTCTCTATATTTCTACGCGAAACGGTAGCTTTGCCGCCAGAGGGTGGCGAAAGCCGTTTACGCTTGAAATATAGGAAAGGATATGATTTTCCCATCCCTTCTCTATATTTCTACGCGAAACGGAAGCTTTGCCGCCAAAGGGTGGCGAAAGCCGTTTACGCTTGCGATAAGAGAGTTCAACCTGCGGAGGCAAAGTATGAAACAGCAGAGGTTTGTTTTTAGCAAAAGCATTGCTTTTAGGTGGATCATTTCCTATGCCATCATAATGCTCATCCCATTAATCGTTAGCGCTGTCGTGTACACCCAAACGAAAAAGGTAGTAGAGTATGAAATTCAGCGGGCTAGCGGTGCCATGCTCAAACAGGTTAAATATATGGTAGACAGTGAAATCAACCAAGCAGAAAAGCTGGCTATGCTGCTGTCTATTCATAATGACGTGAATTCCTTCCTGAATATGAATCCGGACTCGGAGCAGAAGGAAGCCTTTCAAATTTTTAAAATCCAGCAGGAGCTGAGCAAGTATAAATCCGCCAACAATTTTATAAAAGGGATTTATCTGTATTCCGGCAAGCTGGGTACGATACTTACAGACGAGACCTACGCGGATTCAGCCTTATTTTATGAGATGAATCGCCAGCAGTTTAACATCAGCGAGCAGGAATGGCAGAAAATTTTGGCTACACCGATGATCCAGTCGGGGAAGCTGAGGCCTTTTATTCAATTTAAACGGGTCGGAAATACGGTTTTATTAATTAAGCCATTATCGAATATAAAGGAAAAGGACACGACGCGAGGCGTACTATTCATCGCTTTAAATAGCAGCACCGTGCAAAAAATGCTGGCGAATGTCGATTGGGTCAACAATGGGGACGTCTATATCGTCGATCATGCGAATCAAATTATGTTTCAAAATAATAAAATAGATAGTCCGCCGATTTTTTCTATGGTGGAGACGGACAATAAAGAAGCAGATTCTTCCTTTTTGACTATTGCCGGAACGGAAAATATGGTTTCCTTTATCGCCTCGGATACGTCTGATTGGAAATATGTAAGCGTTTTCCCTTCGAATACCTTTTGGGAAAAAGCCAGAGAGATTCGCAATTTGAATTTGCTTGGCTTGCTGGTCTGTTTTTTAATTGGTGGGGTCGTCATTTATTATGTTGCGCGCCGCAATTATAATCCTGTTCGCGAGCTGGTCAATGTATTCTCCTACGCCAAGCAGGAGCGGAGCATGTGGCGAGCAGACGAGTTTTCGTTTATTAGGGAAAATGCGCTGGCAACGATTCGCGAGCGGGATGATATGAGCAGCCGCGAATACAAGCAGCTTCGGGTGCTGCAGGCCTACTATTTGACGAGGCTGCTCAAAGGGCAGGCAGAGGAAGGCTTGTCCGTCCAAGGAGCGGCGGGTCGTTACCATTTGAATTGGAGCACTGAGCATTTTGCCGTACTGCTCTTCGATATTGGGCCAGACGAAGCAAGCGCGACGTCGATGAATTTATCCCATTTTATCGTAACGAATATTATGCTTGATGTGGCTCAGGAGTTTCATAGCTTAAGCTTTACCGATATGGACGGCATGCTTGCTGCGGTTATTAACATCCACCCCGATCGCATTTCCGTCTGGAAAGAGGACATGGAGCAGGCTTTGGTGAAAACGCTAGAATTTACCGATCAGCGCTACCGCTTGCAAATTGTGATGGCCGGGAGCGAGCATGAGGTCGGGGTAGCGGGCATACATCATGCTTATTTGCAGGCGCTGGAGGCCCAAGAATACCGCTTATTTTCAGAAGAAAATGTGTCGATTTGGTATGGAGATATTGAGCCTGTGGAAGCTGAATATTATTTGTCGATCAATGATGAGCTTGCTTTTATCAACATCATTAAGACAGGAGACCTGGAAAAAGCGACCGAGAAGGTAGATGATATTTTGAATCAGGTGTTCAGCAGCCAATCCTCCGTTGAAATGCTCAAATGCGCGATGATCGATTTGGCAAGCTCCATGATGAAATCTGTTCCGCTGGAAGCCCAGCAGGCTCAAATATGGGAAGAATCGCGACCGATGAAGCGTCTGCTCGCCTGTACAACTAGGGGGGAGTTCCGGCAGGAGCTGCTGCAAATTTTACAAATGGTGTGCCACAAAATCAATGAAAAGCTGTCCTTGCTGTCCAATACGGGAATTGGAGAACAGGTGGCGGAGTACGTAGAGAAAAACTATGACGATATTAATCTCAGCGTATCGATGATTGGGGCCGAATTCGGCATTACCCCGCAATACGTATCGCGATTATTTAAAGAGCAGAAGGAGCTCGGCCTGCATGACTTCATTAGTCAAACGCGCACTTCTAAGGCGAAGTTGCTGCTTCAGCAAGGCGCAAGCATAGAAGAGACTTCATCAAAAACGGGCTTCTCCAGCAGCAGTGCCTTCATTCGAGTATTCAAGAAGTATGAGGGGATTACACCGGGCAAATATAAGAATCTACAAGTTGAGCGGAGCTAAAACACACATATATGCATGCAAACGGAGGTCTTGATGTTGGCAAAAGGGTTCAGCAAAAAAACGGTGGGCAAGCCTGTCCTTTTTCTACTGAGTTTCATTATGCTGGCTGCTGGCTGCAGTCATTCGAATTCAAACAGCAATATGGAAGGCATTGTTAATACTAATGTCAATAATCAAACAGGAGGCGTGTTTTCTTATCCTATGCAGGGCAATGTCGAGCTTTCTTTTATGGATGAGCAGCTTGGCAGTACGCCAGAAGTGATGCCGATTGATGAAGAATACGAGCAGCGGACCGGTGTTAAAATCAGGCATTTGGGTGGAACGCCGATGACGGATCAAAAGTTCAGCCTGCTGCTCGCCTCGGGAGAGCTTCCTGATATTTTTCTAAATACGTGGCTTCAATATCCCGGCGGGCCAGATCGGGCTGTGGAGCAGGGGTATATATTAAAGCTGAATGATTTAATTGACCAGTATGCGCCGAATTTAAAGAAAGTGCTTCAGGAAAATCCCGACATCGACAAAATGATCAAAACGGATGACGGCACGTATTATGCTTTCCCGTTCATTCGTTCAGATGCTGGCCGTGTATATGGCGGACCTATTATCCGTAAAGATTGGCTCGACGAGCTGAATTTGGACATTCCCGAAACGATTGAGGAATGGCATACCGTATTAACAGCGTTTAAAGAGAAGAAAAACGCCAGCTCACCAGTCACGTTCCGGACGATGTTTTTGGGCGAGCGTACGAGTGGTTTTGCCGGCGCGTTTGGCGTAATGGGCAATTTCTATGTCATTGATGGAAAAGTGACGTACGGCTATGTCGAGCCGCAATATAAAGAATATTTAAGAGCGATGAGCCAGTGGTACAAGGAGGGGCTAATTGACAAGGACTTTGCTTCCATCGATGCGGCAACTGTTGATAAAAAAATGTCCTCCGGCAGCAGCGGCGCAACGATTGGCTGGCAGTTTTACATTGAAAAATACAATGCTGCAGCTCAGGAAACCGATCCGAAGGCGAACTTCGTGGCCGTCCCTTACCCAGCAGCGGTAAAAGGCGAGCTTCCAGAGTTCGGTCAGTTGGACAATGCATATGCAGGGACAAGCTCCGCAGCGATTTCCGCTACTGCTGAAAATGTAGAAGCAGCCATCCGTTGGCTGGATTACGCCTATTCCACTGAAGGAAGCATGCTGAACACCTATGGTCTGGAAGGGGTCACGTATAAACTCGGCAACGGCAAGCCAGTCTATACGGATTTGGTCGTCAACAACCCGAATGGACTAGGCAGCGACCAAGTGATGCTGCAATATTCACATGGCACCAACTTTCCTATGATTCAGCAGGATAATAATTTACCAGCGAAATATGAGCAGACGACGGAAGCGCTGGGCATCTGGAAAAACACGAATCACGAGAGCCACCTGCTGCCGCCAGTGACGCCAACGGCTGAGGAAGCGGATGAAATGAGCAGCATTATGAACGATATTAACGCATTGGTTAAAGAAGCGGAGCTGAAAATTATATTAGGCAATGAGTCTGCCGACAACTACGATAAATATGTTCAGCAAATGAAGGAGCTGGGCATTGAAAGAGCGCTGGAAATTCAGCAAGCTGCCTATGAACGTTATTTGCAACGTTAAAGCGATACGATACACGAGCCCCTCATATGTAATGCCATTAACGGCTCGCAAACTATAAGGAATTGTAAAATTATATTTGTATAACCATTGAAAACATATTTCTAATGTTTAACTATGAAATTCATAGAAAGAGATTTTAGATTGGTTATCTAATTTTAAATTTATAATAAACATTATTTTTTTGGAGGTACATGCCGATAATGATATAAAGATGGAGTTATTTCCCTAGCGAGAGGTAAAGTGAAATGTATATAAGATCGAATTTAATGGCTGTGAATGCAAATCGAAGTTTAACTATTAACAATGATAAGAGAACGAAGTCTATGGAAAAACTTTCATCTGGGCTTAATATTAATAGGGCGGCAGATGATGCAGCGGGGATGTCAATATCAGAGAAAATGCGTGGGCAGATACGTGGTTTACAGCAAGCATCAAGAAATATACAAGATGGAATTTCACTTATTCAAACTGCTGAAGGCGCTATGCAGGAAATCCATGCTATTCTGCAGCGTATGAATGAATTAGCTGTGCAAACAGCAAATGGTACTTATAGCGACACTGATAGAAAAAATAGTCAGAATGAGTTCAACCAGCTGCAGGCTGAGATTGATAATATTGCTGAACATACTAATTTCAATGGAATCAAGCTTTTGAATGGAGAGGCATCTGGTGACCGTACTTTTTCAGCAAACTACATTGCGAAATGGAATTTTACTGGAAATCCCAATGATGAGGATAGGATTGGCATACGTGATCTTACCTTAATGTTAGCTGCAGATTTTGAATTTGTTAGTCCCAATAATATAAATAATACGTGGGTTGATGTTCCAATTGGGGTAAATATAAATGAAACATTAAGTAATTTGTTGAGTAAGTATACTAATTTAAAAGCCCGGAATATTGGTTTTCCATCGGAGCAAGAATCAGTACAAAATACAAGTTTATACATTTCGGGTACGACCGTAATTCTGCTAACAGATAAAGAAATCACTATATCATCCTCGGCAGGCATTCCAGCCGATCTCCTGACGGGAAGCCCAGCAACACTAACACTTAGTGGGGAAAGTGGAATATCCATTCAGACGGGCACTGCTGCTGGTGAGAACTTGAATATAGGCATGCCAAACGTAAATGGATCTGCAATAGGGGTGGCTGGTTTAAATATCTCATCCCATTTAGGAGCTTCTAATGCTATTGTTCCTATAAAAAATGCTATTAATACAGTATCCTCTGAACGAGCCAAGCTTGGAGCTTATCAAAACCGTCTTGAACATACGGGAAGCAATATTCTTAACTATGGGGAAAACCTATCCGCTTCGGAGTCAAGAATTAGAGATTCGGATATGGCAAGAGAAATAATGGAACTTGCAAAATCTCGAATTTTGACTGATGCAGGTCAGGCTATGCTTGTACAAGCGAAGATGATTCCGCAAAATATATTAAAGCTACTTAGTTGAACGACATTGAAGATAAAAATTGCTTGATATTATTGACAGATGATTGAAATAACCTTTGCAGGAGAATATTCATGAAATCACTACTCAGAAAACATATGGCAAGCAGATCGACCATGTAGCCGATAGCAGGCATGACATGATGGTACGTTTTGGAGAGGGCAAACAAACTCATATTATTTTTATCGAAAATAAGCTAGGCACGGCGAGAGAGATCAGCAGTTGAAGCGTTATGCAGATCATTTGCGCAATTATGAGGCTGATGGCTGCCGCACGCATTTCATTTATATAACGAGGGCTTACGCCCCCAAGCGAGATGCGGATATTTTACAAAATCAAAATGGCAATCAGGCGACCTTTCATCAAATCCGTTGGTTTCAAGTTTATAACCATTGAACGGTTGAATGAACTGTAAGAGCTAAAGCAGCAAACTCCGGAATTGGAGTGGAAATCGACAAATAATGGTTCTTCTTATTAAAAGCAGTTCACAGCAGATAAAGCCCTAACCGCCAGATGTTTTTTCTGGTAGTTGGGGCTTTTATTTGAAAGATTAAACTGCACGTTCTCCCACTTGCAGCGCCGGCTTCGCCGAAGCACCTTGCTTTGGCGTCTTCAACAAGTTGCCGACTAAATATTTTCCGAATGAGAAACGATTGAGCAGGTTGGCGATAACTAGGCTGACGGCAATGCTCCCCACATAACAAACAACAAACGAAACGGCGAAATTTGTTTTCGGCAAAAACTGGAGCAGCAGCTTCATGACGATCATGTGCAATAAGTAGAGGCTGAACGAATATTTACTGATGAGCATAATGAATCTCGGCACGGAGCGGGTTTTACCTGATAGATAGAGGATCAGCCCAATCATGGCGATCGTATAAAGCATCATATCGGGGCGTTTCGAGGATATAATGGTGAAAATGCCTTGCTGCTGAAAGCCCATCACGGCAATGAAGCAGACGGGGATGATCGCAAACAGCCAGACGCCTTGTCTGCTAATATATTGCTTCACCTGTTCAAAATGCCTTCCAGCATAATAGGCCAAGGTAAAATAAAAAATCCAGCCGACGGCGAGCAGCCAGTAGCCTCTTTCCCAAATGTATGTAGTGACAGCGGATGAGCCTGGGGCTGATGTCGCGCTGAAATAAGCTAAATAACCGAAGTTCAGCACAAATGAAGCGAGTATAACCGTTAGCGGTTTAAGCTTGCTGGCATATCGATTAAAGAGAAAGTGGAGAATATGAATTTGGAATAGCAATAGGATGAACCAAAGCACGAAATCGCCTAGAAAAATATTTTTGACCGCTTCGATGGAATAGGAGGCAAACGTAAAGGCACCATTTTGAGCCGTATCAAAAATAGCAAAAATGAAGCTCATGAACAGAAACGGAATAAGCAAAAAGAGCGCCCTTTTTTGAAAAAAGCCTTGTGGCGGTTTGCCATGATACGTTTTGGCATTCAGAAATTCAGATATAAATACAAATGTCCCGGTGCCAAATAAAATGGCCATTTGAAAAATTTTGAGCAAATAGAAGGCGATCCCTTCCTGCCCGCTGAAATACAACGCCAAATTATTGCCCAAAGCGTGGTTTAAAATGACAAATAAACAGGCAATTGCTCGCAGCCAATAAATTTCATTAACTAATTCCTTTTTAATCGGACTCACCCACTCCTCTTTATTTGATACAAATTGTATCACTTGAAAAAGGAAGTTTCAATGTGAATTTTGGCGGGGAATTGCGTATTTTTTTGCTGAAGATGAATGTTTACTAGTATCCGCGCTAGGCCTTGTTAATTGAAACCCCTATCCAAATCAGATATAGTATGGATATATTTAGCCGTATGGAAAAGAGGGTGCTTTTTCAAATCAATTTGGTATAACGGTTATGTTTATTCAAAGGAGTGAGAGGATGGATTTCCAACAAATCAATGAATTAAAGCAAGAGCTCGACAGTCTAAGACCCTTACCCTCCGCGGCCGTCCGGAATTTAGAGGAGGTTTACCGAGTAGAGTGGACCTACAACTCAAATGCAATCGAGGGAAATACGTTAACGCTCTTGGAAACAAAGCTGGTGCTGGAGGAAGGTCTAACCATTGGCGGTAAAAAGCTTAGAGAGCATTTCGAAGTCATTAATCATTCTGAAGCGATTAGTTATGTACAAGACATCGTGCATCGTAATATGACTATAACGGAATCAGTAATTAAATCTATTCATCATTTAGTATTGAAAAATATTGACGACGAGAATGCAGGACGTTACCGCTTCATTAATGTTCGAATATCTGGATCGCAGCACATACCACCGACTTATGTATTTGTACCTGAAAAAATGGAAAGTTTGCTGCATTGGTATCAAGAGCAGCATAACCGTCTGCATCCTGTTGAATTAGCAGCCAGGCTCCATTTTCAGTTCGTTTTTATCCATCCGTTTGCAGATGGCAACGGGCGTACGGCTCGTTTATTGATGAATTTGGTTTTAATGCAGCATGGATTTCCTCCTGCCATTGTAAAAGCAGCCGCAGATGCAAGGTTGAAATATTATGAGACGTTGGAAGAAGCCAGCAGCAATGACCAGTTGGAGCCCTTCATCGCCTTAATCGCTGATTGTGTAGAGGAGAGTTTACGAACATACATTTCTGCGGTGAAATAAATGTTTTCATCTATTTTTGAAATTGCCACAGCACCACAATCTATGATAAAGTAAAAACACTAACATAAAGGGAGGTGAGGTAGGTGAATCACGAATTGGTCAATAACCGTATTAGCCAGCTGCCGATTGCTATGGCTGGCATTGTTCATGCATTTTCCGCGAACGGGATCAGTCTGTCCATTTTTAACGATACGGATATACCATTCGCGAGAAGACGCCTACCTTAACCACAACGGATTGCTTTGCCATTCGAAGGGTCGCGGGCTTGTTGCTGCGGCTCTTTTTGAATTATAGGAAAGTATATGATGTTTCTATCCTTTCTCTATATTTTTCGGAATGAAACGCGCTGCGCCGCCAGAGGACGGCGACAGCCGTTTCACCTTGAATTCTAAGCATTTATAAGTTTTATCCTTATATTCACTTAGAATTCTCCGACAAAGCTCTTCGCTCGTCCTAGAAGGACGACGAAGTCGTTTTTGCTTGTGTTTTCAAGCTAGGGTCTTCCTCATCAAATAGGAGGCTCTTCAAATGATTATTGTAAATGTACAACAAATAAAAAAATACCACGCGGCAAATCTGGTGCTGGATGGCGTAACGCTTCAGCTTCAGGAGGGAGAGAAAGTAGGGCTCATAGGCCGCAATGGCTGTGGCAAATCGACGCTTCTCCGGCTGATTGCCGGACATGAACAGGTTGACGATGGGATGCTGACTGTAAAGAGGGATTTGCAAATCGGCTACTTGCCGCAAATTCCTGCTGCGTTCGAATCACTTACTGTATATGAGGTAATGGCCTACGGATTTCGAGAGCTGATGGCCTGCAGGCAGGAAATGTCGGAGCTGGAACGCGAGATGGCGGGGGAAGAAGCGGCAAATGATGCTGTAAAAATGGCGAGGCTATTGAAACTATACGCCCTTGCGCAGGAAAAATTCGAGCAGGGCGGCGGCTACGACATGGATACGGCGATTGATCAGGTTGCCAGCGGCCTGCGCATTGACCGCAGCTACGATCAGCGGAGCTTCAGCAGCTTGTCGGGCGGCGAGAAAACCCGCATCGTTCTAGCTTCACAGCTCGTCGTCCGTCCGGATTTGCTGCTGCTGGATGAGCCGACGAACCATCTTGATCTCAAAGGGATTGAATGGCTGGAGCAGTTTATTCAGCACTATGAAGGCGCTTGTGTTATCGTATCGCATGACCGTTATTTTCTCGATACCGTCGGCACAAAAATGATTGAACTGGAGGATGGCGAAGCCCACACCTATCACTGCAACTATAGCGGTTATCTGAAAGAGAAGGAGGAACGGCTGCTCCAGCAATTTGCCCAGTTCCAAGAGCAGCAGAAAGTCATTCGAAAAATGAAAGAAACGATTCGCCAACTGGAAGAATGGGGCCGCATCGGCGACAACGGGAAGTTTTTCAAGCGTGCGGCGTCGATCCGCAAGGCGTTAGAGCGATTAGAAACGGTGAAGCGCCCGGTTTTGGAGCGGAATACAGCGGAGTTCGAGCTGTCGCCGCTTGACCGTTCTGGACGCAACGTCATTTCGTTTGAAGGTTTGACGAAACAGTTCGGGGAACGAGTCATTTTACGGGAGGCAGAGGGCGGCTTGCTATATGGCGAGAAAGTCGTGCTGCTAGGCGATAACGGCTCCGGGAAAACGACGCTGTTTAAGCTGCTGCTCGGGGTGATGGAAGCGGATAGCGGGCAAGTGGCGCAGGGAACGCGATTGGAAATCGGATATTTGGCGCAGCAGGAGCCGTTAAAGGGCAATAAGCAAACGGTACTGGAGCATTTCCGGCTGGAGGGAGGCTTGGAGGAAGGCGAAGCACGGAATGTGCTTGCTAAATATTTATTTTATGGGGCGGATGTATTTAAGCCGCTCGCAGCGCTATCTGGCGGAGAGTGGTCACGGCTGCGGCTTGCGCTGCTTGTAAGACGCAAGCCAAATTTACTGCTGCTTGATGAGCCAACTAACCACCTGGATGTCGCATCGCGCGAAGCATTGGAGGAGGCGCTGGAGGATTTCCCCGGCACGGTGCTTGCGATCTCGCATGACCGCTATTTCATCAATCGTTTGGCTAAGCGGGTATGGGAGCTGGCACAAGGAAAGGTCGCCACTTATCTGGGCAACTATGATGATTTTAAGGCGAAGCGGGAGGAACGGCTTGCTCAAGCAAATTCATCCGCCAAAGGAGAGGCGAGAACAGCTAAAGGTGCAGGTATAGAAAAGCCACGCTCAAATGGAAGTCCGGCACCTGCTGAAAGCAAACTGGAGCATATGGAGCAGGAGATAGCTAAGCTTGAAGCCGAAATTGCAATAGCTGATGCCGAGCTGGAACGATTGGATCGCATGGGCGACACGGAAAATCTTGAGAAGCAATGGAGGGAACGGGAAGAGCTGCAAACGAGGCTGGATCAGCGTTTGGAGCAGTGGCTGGAGCTGTCGAGCTAGTGCATATTTGGAAAATTTTCAAAAAAGTTGTCACCAATGGCGCCCAAAACAATACTCTATATAGACGAATGACTATATAAAAAAACGGAGGTTTTGTTATGGATCGTACAGATCGTGCATTTGTTCCTGGTGGTGGCTTTGGTGGTGGGTTCGGCCGTCCTTTCTTTCGTCCGTTCCCTCATCCTTTTTTCCCTAACCGTTTCTTGTTCCCATTTTTCTTCTTTTCACCATTTTTGTTCCCTTTCTTCAGAGAAGGCAACTCGGACGACATGATATACGCTCAGCACCAAGCCCAGCATGGGGAGACGCTAGCGGCAGTTTGTCATAAATACAACGTTCCTCATGCGATCATGGAGGAAGCCAATCCCCATGTGAACCCGGCTCAATTAAAAGCAGGGGAAATGGTATACATTCCGCGAATTTCTAATATGATGTGTCAAAAGACATATTCGGAGACGGCGGTTGGCGGCCAGCAAACTCAGCCCATGATGTATCCCGGGCAGCATTCCTAATCTTTACTTGAAAATAACAATAAGCCGCCGATCGCTGTGATCTGGCGGCTTATTTCTTTTATCTGTAAATATTCAAGTGATAAACATTGTGATTTTTGAAAAGCTATGCTTACATATAGTGTTATTATTCAAGGAATTGGTGTAAAATAGCTAATAGAATAAACTAAATTAATAGTAAAGGAGCTTATTTTATGGATACGATTCGTTCTTCGCAACTGTTATTGCCGAAAGTTTTTCGGGTCTTATTTCTTTCACTGCTCGTATCGCTGGTCGGCTTCTTAATCGGTCAGGTTGTTCCGCCTGTACTGGCTATGCCGCTGTATATAGTGGAAATTGGACTTCTGATTGCACTGCTCTTTTTACGAAAAAAGAAATCGATCGGCTACACGCTGATGTACAGCTTTATGTTCGTATCCGGCTTGACGATGTATTTCGTCATTGTGAGCTATATTAGCATGCTGGGCGCTTCACTGGTATTGCAAGGTCTTGGCGTTGCGATTCTTGCATTTGGCGGTACGGCGCTTTACGCGATTAAGTCGAAGCAGGATTTTTCATTCCTCGGCGGCTTCTTGTTCGCTTCCACTATTGTACTTGTACTGATGACACTCGTCGGCTTGTTCCTCCCCTTCTCGGGTACAACAGAGCTGATGGTATCCGGCTTCGGTATTTTGATCTTCATCGGTTGGACGCTGTTTGACTTCTCGCGTCTTACTCGTCAAGGCTTTAGCGATGAGGACATTC
The DNA here is from genome assembly GCF_059383875.1 of Paenibacillus sp. JT22N7. NCBI lineage: Bacteria > Bacillati > Bacillota > Bacilli > Caryophanales > Paenibacillaceae > Paenibacillus > Paenibacillus sp. JT22N7. The sequence goes on along the minus strand of NZ_JBXENY010000015.1, from coordinate 111,492 downwards.
CGATGATCGTCGTGAGCATTTATCTTGACTTCGTGAATCTGTTTCTGTTCATTCTGCGTTTCCTTGGTGCTAGCCGAGACTAAGGACGTGATTTTCAAGGAAGAGCGATCAGCGCTGCTGGTCGCTTTTTTTGAAACGCACCGCGCCGCCAAAGGACGGCGACAGCCGTTTCACCTTGTTTGATTCTGTCATCCGGGTGGACAGGAGCCGCATTTTTCGATTTAATAGAAGGATGGACGTTTGGTAAAGGTGGTAAGAACAAGCTAATGGCGAAATCAAAATATTATGTCGTTTGGGTAGGCAAGCAAGCAGGCGTATTCGCAACATGGAAGGAATGCCAGGAGCAGGTGAATGGCGTTCAGGATGCGAAATATAAGTCCTTTGAATCCAAGGCGCTGGCGGAGGCCGCTTTCAAGGAGGGCTGGCGCAGCCACTGGGGCAAGGGGAAAAGCACGGCAGGCGGCGCAAGCAGCAGCTCGGGCGGTTTTAAGAAAACGGCTTCCAAGCCGCAAGAGTCCGGAGAAATCGATTATGACAGCATCTCTGTAGATGTCGGTACGCGGGGCAATCCGGGTCCAGTGGAGTACAAGGGAGTCGATACGCAGACAGGCGAAATTTTATTTTATGTAGGGCCGATTCCGAATGGTACGAACAATCTCGGTGAATTTATCGCCGTTGTGCATGCACTTGCCTATTTGAAGCAGAAGGGCAGCGAGAGAACGGTATACAGCGACTCCAGAACGGCACTCAGCTGGCTGCGTAATAAGAAGGTCGCATCGACCCTCGTAAGAGATGCCTCTACAGCAAAAATTTGGGCGCTGACAGACGAAGCGGAGAGATGGCTCAAGACGAACACCTATCCGAATAAAGTGCTCAAATGGAACACTGAGGAATGGGGAGAAATTAAAGCAGATTTTGGGAGAAAATAACGTTATACATAGAGAGGGGACTACGCGGTGTTTCAGCAGTTGAACAATGATTGGGCAGCTAAGCTGCAATTTGAATTTGAACAGCCCTACTTCAAGAAATTAGAAGTTTTCTTGACGGAGCAATACAGCACCAAAACCGTTTATCCGAAGCAGGAGGATGTGTTTAATGCGCTTAATTACACGTCTTATGAAGGAACGCGGGTCGTTATTTTAGGACAGGATCCTTATCATGGAGAAGGCCAGGCGCATGGCCTGAGCTTCTCCGTGCAGCCAGGAGTTGCGGTTCCAAGGTCGCTGGGCAACATATATAAGGAGCTTCATGCAGACTTGGGCTGCCCGATTCCATCCCATGGCTCGCTGCGAGCTTGGGCAGAGCAGGGGGTGCTGCTGCTAAATACGGTGCTGACAGTGGAAGCGGCCGCAGCCAACTCGCATAAGAAGAAGGGCTGGGAAACCTTCACTGACCGCATCATTACTGCGCTTAATGAACGCGAGCGTCCGGTCGTATTCATTTTATGGGGAAATCCCGCCCAGAAGAAGCTGGAGCTCATTGACACGGACAAGCATAAAATCATTACGTCCGTACATCCTAGTCCATTGTCTGCCCGTGGCGGATTTTTCGGCAGCAAGCCGTTCTCGCAAGCAAATGGTTATCTGAACGAGCTGGGAGAGCGAGAAATCGATTGGAGTATACCGGCATTATAATTTTTCAAGCTGTATAACCGCATTCATTCACAAACCAAAAGCCGCTGAACTTGCGTAATGGCTTACGCGTAGTTCAGCGGCTTTTTAAAATGGTTTTAGCTGAAGCTCTTCAGCTTCAATTATTAGGAAGCGACAGACGTATTGCTGCCCGCAGGAGCAGCAGCGGAGCTGCCTGAAACGGCATTAGCGGCTGTTGGAAGAACGGGCTTGAATTTAGCATCTACATAAGTTGTAACCTGTACTTCTGTAATCACTTGGGGATACATTTGATCGGGTTTAGGCTCCGTGCGCTCTAACTTAATAGTGGCTTGGTCGCCATCAAACGTGATGCCGGAAATTTGAATGCCATAGCCTGGATGAGGCACCGTTGCTGTTACCGTCACTTTATTGACTTCAGCATTGACTGGCGTAACGGTCAATCTTGCATCTGTGAAAGGGTTATCCGTTGGCTCATTTCCCGTAGCAGGTGCTTCATTTTCCTTCATTTCCTTCATAAATGCAATTCCATCATGCAGCCATGCCGCAGCATCACTGCGTTTAATGGAAGCCGTTGGGTAAAAATTTTGCTTTGCGTCAAGCGTTGCGATTTTGCTGAGGAGCAGCTTTTGGATATTGCCCATAAAATCTGGATTTACATCGGCCTCATCATTAAGCATCACATACATTTCAATCATGGCATAAGTCACTTTATTGTCAATCGCTTTGAACAAATGCTGCGCGAATTGCTCGCGAGTCATCACGTCATTTGCTTTCACATCTTTAGCTACACCAAGATCGTAGAAATGGGCGATGATGAAAGCTTGGGAGTACCATTTGTCATCTTTAATATTCGTATAATAGTCGGCTGCCAGCGGCTGCTTAATGAAACGAATATGATCGAAGTTAAGCTCAAGTCCTTTGACAATCATGGAGATTCCTTCTGCATAAGTCAGTTTGCCCTGCGGGCGGAAATTGCCGTCTTTGTCCCCGGAAATAATGCCTTGCTGCTGGAGCGCTTCAATTTTTTTGGCATTCGGGTCATTTTTGACATCGTTGAAGGCCCAGGCACTTTGTCCGATTGTCAGCATCATCATGGTCAAGATAAGGGTTAACAGTAGTGGTTTTTTCTTCATTTCCAGTCACCTCTTTATTTTTTTCGCTTTCTTATATCATCCCAGACGTTGCTATTTCTTTTATTGTTGCAGAACGAAGTAAAATCGATTCATTTGTTCGCTTATAGGCTAATTAGCAAGCGTACTATTTTCTGTCCAACATGAAAAAACGGGAAGGATTGACCTTCCCGCTCCACACTTGCCTATCCTATACTTTAATATCTAGTAGGCTGCCGACATTTGGATTTACACTGAGCTCCATCATTTTGATAAGTCCTTGTGCCTGCACTTGCATTTGGTCTTGGCCAATATCCAGCATGCGAACCGATACAGCCGTGCCGAGTGATGCTTGACTAAGTGACGTTGATAATGCTGCTATATCCATTATTCACCACCTCCACCTTTATTATCGGCAAGCATGGCGGAGGGATGAATACAATTAGGCAAAAAAATAACCCGCATCGCTGCGGGTCACAACCATATATGTCGAAAAGAGAGTAAAGTCAGTATGCGCCTCGCACCTTAAATAGAAATGAAACGAAGCTGATTTTTAGCTTAATGCTTTTTTTCTATGATATAAATGGCCATTCACGCACGCATCTTTAAGCAAAAAAAAGAACCCGCCGGAAGGCGAGTCGTCAAGGATTAACTATATAAATAGTGGGGGGTCATGTGATTAGTATAGGCAGCCAACCTTAAAATAAAATGAATGCCAACTGATAACAACATTAAATTTATATTTCAAGGCCATCTGATCATTTTTTTTGAAAATAGGCAAAAAAGTAGCCCGCTATTCAAGCGGGCCCAAAAATATATTAAAAGGGAGTATGTTGCTAGTATGGATTAACCATCTGAAACTGCACTGAAACGAAGCTGAAAATAAAATAAAAAAAGCTCCCATTGTGTCCGGGAAGCCTTGGCGTTTCCTTATTCTTTTTTCTCCTCTTTGACAATGACTTCATCTGGCGCATCGAACGGTACGCGATCTTCTTCATAATACATGGGTGAATCACCTCCTGCTTAAAGTCAGTATGCACCTGTTTAATTATCTGGGAATGAACGTAATGTAAACGGAAAATTAAAAAAAGAAGCAGCGGCACCCGTCCATCGAGGCAAATACCCATTTTGCCTGAAAGCCCAACCCTTTTTGGCTTTTGACCATATGATGCTGTGTACCTTAAAAAAAGGAGATGAGCAACGAAATGGGATATGAAGTAGGAAATGTAGGAGTAGGTCCAGGATACGGTGGCTGCGGAAATAAAGTAGGCGGTGCTTTCACAAGCCCAGGCGCTATTCTTGTACTGTTCATTCTATTGGTTATCATCATTTGCTCCTGTATGTGGTAATAGAAGCGGCTTAGTTCCATCCTGACCTAATCAGTATTTCCTTAACCATGCGTTCTAAGTTAAAAATAGAGAAGAAGCATCCCCTTGCCATGTTATGGCAGGGGGATGTTTTTTTGCCTAATTTCATAATCTCCATGACAAATGCTTTGAAGAAAGGGTATGATTTAAAGATGGGTTGAAAAAGGCATGAGTTAAATGAAGGTCATGTACTAAAACATAGAATGGAGACGGAAGTAATGGCAAAGAAACCAAAGCGCCCGACAAGGGATGAGTTTGAATTGGAGGAGCTCGGAGAGCGCCTGGTTGAAGCGTATCAAGAGGGTATTGAGCTGCTTTTTGAGGTGTGGAACTGGGAAGAACCCGTTGCGGGGCTAATTGTAAAAATGGATTCCCGGACGAGGCTGGTGCACGTAGCGAAAGGTGAAGAAATTACTAAAATTCCGTTCATGGATATTATGAAGGTGAACAATAACGCAAGCTAGCCGAAGCGGCAGATGCTCCTTGTTTTTGACGAATAAAGTCTAGTTTTGTTGGGAAATGTCATTAAAATGCTAGAAAAGAAGTATCGAAAGTGCTAGCAAATATTCCTCCTCACCACTTAGAATGGACTCTACTGGTAGATTTAGGGTTTCAAAAATGTGGAGGAGGTTTCTGTTATGAAAAAAAAGCACGGTGTAGTCAAATTTGGAATCGTTTGTCTTGCGATGTTCGTTTTGTACCCGGCGGTGCAGGCGTTTGCAGCTTGGAACGATGTGCGTACAAGCTATGCGACGTATACAGGCTCAGGATATTCGGGCGGTGCAGTACTGCTTGATCCGATTAATCCGAATATGGAAATTACGGCCTTAAATCCGACTGATATGAATTACAATGGGGTCAAAGCGGCGCTTGCGGGCGCTTACTTGGAGGTTACGGGGCCTAAGGGCAAAACGGTCGTCTATGTCACCGATTTATACCCGGAAGGCGCTCCGGGAGCGCTTGACTTGTCGCCAAACGCTTTTGCTAAAATTGGGGAAATGTCGGCAGGCACAATCAATATTTCATGGAAAGTCGTGAAAGCGCCGATAACCGGAAATTTTTCGTACCGGGTGAAGGAAGGCAGCAGCCAGTGGTGGGCGGCGATTCAAGTGCGCAATCATTTTTATCCGGTCATGAAAATGGAATATAAGAAGGCTGGCGCGTGGATCAATCTGGAGAAAATGGACTATAACCATTTCTTGGGCACGAACATGGGGACAAGCCCGCTGCAGGTTCGGATAACCGATATTCGCGGGAAAGCGGTTCTGGATACGATTCCCGCACTTCCAGCAAACGGTACATCAGGCGCTTATATAGTTCCGGGAAATGTTCAATTCCCGAGCTGAAATGGAGCATAGGCTGAAAACAAAAAGCTTCATTCTCCGGTTGATTGGAGGACGAAGCTTTTTTTGAAGCTCAAAAAAAATAATAGCAAAATGGTTGACTTTTCCGCTCAAGCTTGGTATATTAATAAACGTCGCTAATATACGATCTGTTAGCTCAGCTGGGAGAGCACTATCTTGACAGGGTAGGGGTCAGTGGTTCGAGCCCACTACAGATCATACAAAGAAAAAGCCTGAGAAGCCGCATTATATATGGTTTCTTGGGTTTTTTCAATTTTTTGCTTACTGTCAGTGAAAAGCGATCTGGGGACGGATTCTTTGCTAATTGATTTTATAAGACTATTCAGGATCAATCTTGTGTACTTTTTCTAGAAAATTTATCGAATTTATTCGCTGTGCGTTGTCTAACTTTTTTGGTGATATGCATGTAAGTGTCAGCTGAGGTCGATAACCTGGCATGCCCTAGTCTACGCTGAATCACAATGAGAAGGGAATCAAAGTTAGCTGCATCATCTTCGCCATCTTCTAAAATTAGAGTACCTGAACTGTGTCGTAGCCCGTGAAATTTAATAAATCGACTCGTAATCTCCAAGTGTTTTCTCCTCTCTTTTCGATGCTACCTTTTGCCATTTCATTCCCCTCAACAGAACGTATGTTCTTTTTTGTCTATAAGAAACCGCCTCGCAGCGGTGGAAGCGCAAGATCATAGAGTGTTATGCATTTTTTTTGCTATTTATTTTACTTCTTCTTACTTTCCCAAAAAAGAACTGTTAGAAATTCTTTTGCTTTAAGTTTGTCTTCCTTACTTATTGGCGCGCCATCAAATAGCACTTCACCATCAGCTTCTAACAACCTTTTTAAATCAAAAATGTCGTTTTCTGTTGCCCAAGAAGGGGCTTGAATTTGTTCCTCGCGTCCTAAAAGGTAATCCGTAGAAGTCCCGAGAATTTCCGCTAGGGTGTCTAAATCTTTGCTAGTAGGCGTTACTCTGTCATTTTCGATGTGCCCGAAATTGGAATTGCCCATCCCTAACTTATCCGCAATTTGTTTTTGTGTAAGATTGAGGGATTTTCTTAAAACTTTAATACGGCTTCCTAGTGACATAATAACTTTACATCCTTCCGAAATAAATTGTATTAAAAATACTGTTGACTGTATTTGAAATACAATGCATGATGATCACAACGAATAAACAAGGTGGTGACAAATTGAAAAGAGTCGAACTCAAAAAAGCTAGGGTTGATGAGGGGTTGACTCAAGAAGCACTGGCTTCTGAGTTATCAGTACATGTTGATCATATCCGAAGCTTAGAATACGGTCGTATAAATCCAAGTGTTAAACTAATGAATAGAATTTGCGACCGACTAAAAGGCGAGCCGAGAGTCTTATTTCCTGATCTATAAAACAGTATTATTAATACGACAAATTCATAATACTGTATTTAAAATAGGATGTAAAGGTGTGCTTATTTTTTTGCCTATAAAATGTATTTAAAATACGATTTAGGGGGCTGTAAGCTGGGTATTTCAATTGAGTTATCCATAAGAACAATCATTTCGGAAGAAGTGGCGGCAGCTGAACGGAGAATCCGAGAAAGTCTTAGTATGAAAGCGGCTGAAACATTGACGTTAAGAGAGGATGATTGGAAGCGGGAACAAGAAGATAACTACAAACCATAGTAATCATAAGAGGAGGAACATTCATTATGTCAGATAGCAATGAAAAAGCCACCGTTGCAGCGGCGGCAGATGATTTAAGTGTTGATACTCGAAATACTTGGTCTTCTAGGTAGTAATGGGACGAATGTAAGAGAGAGGAGAAAAGCATGTATGAGTGAAACGAAAAAAGAATCAGTTTCAAAATTGGAGACTGATATAAATATTGTAACTGACATCATTTTTTAGATCCTTGTAGGAGACGTAACGGATGGAGTTACGGATTTGGTGAATGATGCATTTCTGAATCTCGGTGTTCGGATAGCAGGCGGAGATGGCCTGGGAGAAGCCTGTGAGGTTATCCACACAGGTGATCAGAGTGTCCTGTACACCACGGTTTTTAAGCTCGTTTAATACACTGAGCCAAAATTTAGCGGACTCGTGCTCCCCAATCCACATGCCTAATACGTCCTTGTTGTCATCTAAATCGATGCCAATGACCATGTAGGCTGCCTTATTCACAATGGCGCCGTCTTGCTTCACTTTGTAATGAATCGCATCCATAAATACGACTGCGTAGATGCCTTGCAGCGGCCGATTCTGCCATTCTTTAATGAGGGGGACGATTTTGTTCGTCACGTTTGAAATCATGGTTGGTGAGACGTCTATTCCGTACAAATGATGGAGGTGATCTTGAATATCCCTCGTACTGACACCTTTCGCGTACATCGCGATGATTTGGTCTTCAATACCGGTGACGGTGGACTGATGCTTCTTTACAATAACGGGCTCAAACTCACCATGACGATCACGAGGCACGGCTATCTCCATTTCGCCGTACTCGCTCGTTACCGTCTTTTTCGTTTTCCCGGTACAACTATTACGTGTCGCTTTGCTTTTCACATCATGCTTCTCATAGCCCAGCTCCGTGTCGAGCTCAGCCTCTAGCATGGATTGCAGCGTCTCTGCAAATAGCTCCTTCAAGGCCGACTGCACATCTTCCATCGTTTTGAGGTTGTTTTCCTTCACAAATGCCTTCACTTGTTCCTTATTGAATCTCGCCATCGGTGCCATCCTCTCAAACCAGCCTTTCTTCTATTGTAATAGGGTTTGAGAGTTTACACAGAATATTTTACAGACTCGGAAATTGGGTTTAAAACGATTAGGATTGCTTACCATGTCGTTCTATTTTCTGTTTTTCCTTTTCCCAGAGGGCTTTTATACAAAACAACAAGGGTCAATACGCGTGTTGCCCAATGCACCCATACTTCTAATTTTAAATTAAAACCGCCGGGTGCTCCCGACTCTTCACTGTAATAGCTATATCCATCACTACGAGTTGGATCAACATTGATTGTTCTATGACCAACCTCCTGTCCTAAAACGAACAATGAAGCCTTAACCTCTTCGACGTCACCTTCAAATTCGACATAAACTCCAGGTACACCTGGTACATCGACGTCTACCTTTGGCATTTTATCACTCCTTGTATTTGGTCGTTCTTTCTTATTCTTACCAAGCCTGAAAAAATAATGTGTTTGTTCAAAACACCAATATAAGGGGCATCGCTCCAGAAGTGTAGCTAGATTGTTTTAAGCCCTATAGCTCCATACAGCATAGAAACGAGGTGAGAGTTTTGGTAATTCAGGCTTTAATCGACGAAGGAGCAATATTCTTCTGCAGCCATAGCGGCGGTAAGGATAGTCAAGCCATGTACGACCACCTAAAGGTCATAGTTCCTGCCCATCAGATTGTCGTGGTCCATGCTGATCTGGGCTGCGTGGAGTGGCAGGGGGTTCAAGATCATATCCTTGAAAACACAAGCCATGAGGTATTTGTAGTTAAAGCAAATAAAGATTTTCTTGAAATGGTCGATGCCCGCGGTATGTGGCCGTCAGCTAAACACAGGCAATGTACCAGCGATTTAAAACGGGCGCCGATTATGAAGTTTATCAGGCACTATCTCAAGGACCGTGGTCTTAAAATCGCCGTCAACTGCATGGGTATTCGGGCTGCTGAATCAACGGCCAGAGCGAAGAAGGAGCCGTTCCGCTATAACGCTGCTGAGAGCTGTGGACACCGCGACGTGTGGGACTGGATGCCGATTTTCGAATGGAAGACAGCAGAGGTATTCCAAGCAATTGCGGATGCTGGACAAAAGCCTTTCTGGGCTTACGCTGTTGGCAATGAGCGTTTGTCGTGCGTGTTTTGCATCATGGGTAGTAAAAACGACCTGCAGCACGGGGCTATAGCTCCATACAGAGAGGAGGACAAGCAATGATCATACAGGGCGACAACATCATTGTAGTGCCTGTTATGGAGGCAGGGCAGTTTCAGGTATGCGTCACGTCGCCTCCGTATTGGGGGCTGCGGGATTATGGTATACCGCCGAGCGATTGGCCGGAAGTGACTTATACTCCCATGCCCGGCTTGCCTGCGGTGACGGTACCAGTACCAGCATGGCGCGGTTGTCTAGGGCTGGATCCTACGCCGGAAATGTTTGTGGCTCATACGGTGCATGTATTTCGGGAAGTATGGCGCCTGTTGCGGGACGATGGGACACTGTGGCTTAATTACGGTGATAGTTATGCATCTAGGCCTAATAGCGCCGATCAGAATTGGCCAGACCCAGCAAATCCCAAAAAGGGCGGCTCGCGCTGCCGAGTTTCTGTTAATAAGGGTATTAAGCCAAAAGATTTAATAGGCATACCGTGAAGTGTGGCATTCGCGCTCCAAGCAGACGGCTGGTATCTCAGAATGGACAACATTTGGCATAAGCCTAACTGCATGCCGGAGAGCGTCAGGGATCGCCCTACAAAGGCTCATGAATACGTGTTCCTCATGTCAAAATCGGAAAAATATTACTACAACGCCGAAGCGATTAAGGAACCAATGGCAGCATCTAGCATTGTGGGATTGTCACAGGATTTCGAGGGGCAAGCTGGATCAAATCGCGCAAACGGAGGCGCCAAAACGAACGGGACCATGAAGGCAGTAGGTGCGGCATACAGTTTTGCTCGAAAGGTTAATGAAGGAGACGTGCCTGGTAAGAGCAAGCAGCATAGAGAAGATAGAGTAGATGTGAAGTATTTTGGCTTCCGGAATAAACGCTCCGTGTGGAACAGGCAGCTCGGTTAGCGACAAGGTATTTGATCCATTCGGCGGGAGTGGCATGAGTTTAGAAGTGGTGCATAAACACAGGCGAAAATGTACGATCATCGAGATCGGGCCGCAATACGTGGAAATAGCTGAACGCCGGACGGCTAACGTTCAGCAGATGCTGCAATTATAACCCCCTATAGAGGGGAAAGGAGCAAGCTTAAAATGATAGTCCGGATCGAGTATGTAAGAGCGCTTGTATGAGCAAGCACTCCACAAGCTTAGCAATGAGGTTTCTTTTTCCAATGCTTCTTTCCGATAATAAGAATTTTTTGACCAGGTTTAACAAATATAACTTTAACCTTTTTCTTTTTGGCATATTCGTATCCCATTCAAATCATCTCCTTTCCGTCAATTAATCTATTATATTCAAAGTTTAATTGATTCGATTGTGCATTTGATATATTGGGTAAAATTGGGGTTTTAGCTGTGGAGGTGGAGCACAAAATGAAAGCTATTACAATCATACAGCCATGGGCGACACTAATCGCGATTGGTGCCAAGCAATACGAAACGCGCGGTTGGCCGACAAAACATCGGGGGGCACTAGCAATTCATGCTGGAAGCCAGAAGTCAATTTTGGTTGGTATGAGGAAGGCCGTTACGCATGGGAGCTTACAGAGGTTCGGCGGCTTGCAGGGCCGATAGCAGCCAAGGGGCAGCAGGGGCTTTGGAATTGGGATGATCAAGCTAAAGGATACTGATGGGCCGTAAAATCTATATCCGACAGAAGCTATATTACTTTTTCGAGAGCATATCTGACGTCGAGCTGGTATTCGCGATGTACGAGGACGTGGACGGCGATATCCATTACCGACGTACCGATTACGACACGGACAAGCATACGATGCCAGCGAGTCATTTTTATAATCAGTTCAGGCGAGAGTCAGGCTAACAGGTACTAGGAGGGCTGATCATGACGGAAGGCAATAAATTTGTGAACTGCCTTTTATGCGACGGAGCAGGCGTTTTGTACGAACTGGACAATACAGCATTTGAATGTCCGGTATGCGAAGGTGAGGGCGGAGAATTCGAGAATTACCGCCAACTCAACGATACAACACAATGAATAATGAAGTGCATAGAGGAGGGTAAAAAAAGAAAAGCAGCCATTATTGGCCGCTCAAGAAGGGTGCATCTGATGCATAGCAAGGAAATGCTTTTCAACTTCACTTAGATGTTTTCTATATTCGCCTCCATAGTAAACGTGTAACGGATGATCTATATATTCATATTTATCAGCAAGCATCTTATACGTAGAGGCTAATTTCAAATGATGTTCCCATGCCATCCTATTATCCAAATCGTTACCATCCTTTTCAAGTGTGTAGGCAATAACAATGTATGTTAACGCCCTAAGTGAGGTGACAAATGGGAGGGAACGACAGATGAACAGGCAGGAAACTTTGAAAAAGTTAGATCGCATCACGGATATGAGTGACAAGGAAATATTAGAAAATGCGGCGTGGATTAGAGACGTAGCGAGCAAAGCCCACATGCATATAAACGTAAAGTCGGGCACGGTTAAAACGAATGACGTTCATGGATATGCGAAAAAAGTATACCCGCAGGTCTATGAAGTCGACGGAAATGACCATTTATCTGAAAAGAAAGATCCTGCTTTATGAAAGCAGGATCGATAAAATTAAGCATTTACTGGCTCAGGTCTTTTTAATTGGAGCGGAGGGGGAATTAGCCAACCTTTTTCTTTATTCATTTCCAAAATACGAACAGCAATACCTGTCTTCGAGAGATGATATTTAGCGAATAATGCACCAATATCTTCCCTTAACGATTGCGTCATAGCTTGGCTGCATGCAACGATTCCTGCAGCCGTGTCTGCGGAGATAGCAGCAGCAATCTCGGGATCAGTGAATCTCGCACCAACTGGGATATCCTCAAGTTTAACTGGTGGTCTTTCCGCTAATAAAGGAGCAGGCGCAATCCCATTGTTAGTAAGTAATTCGTCCAGTTCTCTGATCTCAAGCTTCGCTTGGTCGATAAGTGCATCCAAGATTTTCTTGAGGTCCTTGTCGCCGGCATGGTTCATGAACGCTTGGTAACATGACACGATTCCTTTTGCTACCATTGAAGCTTGCCACACACCGTAGATTTCACCATAGTGCATAGGTTCGTCTTTTGGATTACCGCTTAAAATGCCCATTTAATTTGCTCCTTTTCATTCCTTGATTTTTACTGAATTAATTTGCTCAGAGATCAGATAAATATGCAATTCTGCGTATATTTTGATTTTTGAAATTACTTCTAGCTGAGGCTGCCAAACATACAGAACCCCTGGTTTTAAGCAGGGGTTTTTGGAAAAATTATTTGGTTAATTATTTAGGTGCGTTCCCGATCACGGCTTCTTAAACCAAACAGTCCGGCCAAGCCAAGCAATCCGAGCCAGCCCCAATCAAAATCATTATCATCAGTCGTGGCATTTGTTCGGTAGTTGTTCGCGTTAAGATTTGTGTTACCTTCTGTATTATTGTTTGTTCCATAGCTGTTCATCTGGCTGTTGTTTGTTGCATGGGAAAGGCTTGGCGTTCCTTGCGCAAAGGCAGGAATAGACAGTGCAGATGACAGAATTACTAAGGTGAATAGCAACGGGAATAATTTTTTCATTACATTAATCGCTCCTTGTTTTGAATTTATCACGAGTATATGTTTCCCTACGGGGAAAATAAATATTCTGTTCTCGATAAAAAATCATTATGATCTAGATGCGAAAAAAAGCCTATAGAATCAGCCTTCCGAAATGGATTGAAGAATACAGAAATACATGGGAGGGAACGACAGTGCCAGAAGAGTTTGGAATTGGCGATATCGTCACATGCCCGCATTGTAAAAGAGATTATGTCATCGAATTGGGTTGGGGTTTTATGTGGTCGACAGAGAGTCAATAGAGGTCATCGGCAACATACACGACAATCCCGAGCTACTGGAGGCGAGCAGCCAGGTACGCGCAGGGGCATTGAGCGGCGCAGCGTGTATCAAAATACCGTGCTGCTGGACCCGATGATTATGCAGAGCTTTGCGAATCCGGTTAATAGTCGGAGCGGATCGTCACTCACTGAGGATGAGAAAAAGGCGCTGGAGGAAGTATTGGAGATTAAGCCCACAGGAGAGTGAATGTTATGTAATGGCTCATGGGCATGTGATACCGCATCAACAGATTGCACGGATGCTCAAACTCTCCGAAAGTAGTGTTTCAACCTATATAAAGAGAGCTCATGAAAAAGTGTCAAAAGGCTGGGAAGGTACATTATTTTGAAAGGGGCGTTTATACTATGCCAGAAGAATATACAAGCACAGAACAATATCCATCCGTGCTAGTGGCATCCGACATACAAAAGATACTCGGGATTGGCGAGAGGCAAACTTACGATTTGATGAACTCGGGACAATACCATGTATTGAGGATCGGGAGAATGAAGAAAGTTTCGAAAAGTGTATTCCTTAGATGGATGGAAGGAGAGGCTAAATTTTAATATAGGAGGCCCACCCCAATAATCACTATTTTCCCTTTAATATCAAGGCATCACACCATTAAAAAATTGGCGCGAAAGTTGGTGCCGCAATAGTGAAAAGTAGGGGTGGGAACAGGAAGACAAAGACTATTAACAAATGAGGGAAATGCAATGCCAACAAGCTCTAGGAGGTCAAAGGAAGCTATGGTAATACCTTGTCACTATCTTGACAGGGTAGGGGTCAGTGGTTCGAGCCCACTACAGATCATACAGTAAAGAAGGTCCGAGAATCCTTTTATAACAAGGGTTTTCGGTCTTTTTTTGTTTCTGATTAATATTTGCATCATGCCGTATAAAATTTTCAAAAGCTACGCATCCTATCGATTGAATGCCGAGTGGCGGGCGGTAATTGCCGCTCACAATCCGAAGGAGGCGAGCTTTGAATGAGCACGAATGAAATGACTGGCGGGGAAAGAGAACATATTGTAGCGGTACAGAAAAATGGCGACGGTGACCTGACGAGTTTTAAAACATCATCGGGCCGTGTACTGGATTACCAGACGGCGCTGCAAGAGGTGCAGGCAGGGCAGATCGCTGGCGTGAATGCTTTCAAAGGCAGAGATGGTGAAACGTATATCCGTGGCGACGCGGACGGCGATCCTACAAACAATTTGGACCAGCTTCCGATGTTTTAAACGGCAAGCCTGAGCTAAGCATAGCCAGCAGCAAGAAGAGCCTGACGCGAAAAAACGTCAGGCTCTTTTTGTTATGGTTGCTGATCATTTCTGCGACTACCTACACCGTATAAATCTCACGCTGCTGTACGAAGCGCATTTTCCCCGTATGGCCTATGTAATTTTCCATCGTATCCCCGTAATGCATGAGCCACACCTTCTCCTGCAGCAGCTCTGGCAGTGTCAGCAGCTCGTCGAGACAGGCATGTACAACACCGGGCGCAATCAGCTGGCAGTCGTGAAAAATCGTATCGACGCCATCCTCAACAAGCTGCTCCAGCAACGCTTGACTGAATTTCATATCTGCCGAATAAAAAAATTGCTGATTGAAAATAAACGAATAGCTGTCTTTCCCCACAATATGCTCGGTTTGAAGCAGCTTCACCTTCAAGCCCGGATGCAGCTCATGCTGTACGCCTTCCTCGAGCCGTCTCACTTCAAAGAAGTCATTAATGGATTGAAGCGGTCCCTGCGTCAGCCCGCCGCGCAGCGTCTGCTCCCACAGCGGCTCTACTAGCGAGGAGGCGATGTACAGCACCGGCTTTTTTCCATAGAGAAACATCATCTGAAAAGCATATTCCTCCAGCCCGCCCACATGGTCGCCATGAATATGGCTGATCAGCACAGCATCCAGCTCATCGAACGAACGATTCGTCTCGTGCAGCGCCTTAGGCAGCGTAATGCCGCAATCGACCAGCAGCTTGTATCCAGGCACCTCAATTAACGCATTGTTATTATCATATTTCTTGGCAAAAGCACTCCCAGTTCCGATCATTTGTATATTCATTGGAACACCCCCGTCATAGAAATCATCTCGCTACATCCAATGTATCAAATGAATGGCAAACTGACAAATAGAGATACCCTTTGCTGGGTAGCTACATATAATGCATGAGCAAGAACCGGCAGGGAGGACAGAGCATCAATGAGCAAAGGAAAAGGCAAAAACGTTAAGAAGAAACAACCGTCAGGTGAACGGAAACAGTACCACTACAAATTGGTGCTATCCCCAGTCTGCGAAGTGTGTCCGACACCTTGTGCAAGGGGACTCGCGTATTTGGACCGAATGTCTGAGCCGGGCGCAGTTGGAAAAGGGGTTCCTTGCGTGCTCACCCGTACGTATCATTAACCCGAATATTTCCCAGGCAACCGCACATTTCTACAATTTTTTTCGCACGGGCATGCTGCTTAAATCCCTGTAAATGATCGTCTGAAAAAAGGGAGAGCACCCGCCTATGCTGGAGACAAAATATAGCGCTGGTACAGGGCAGAAAAAGTTTCTGTAACAGCGCAACTCTATTCATTTTGAAGAGTATAACCATATATCCAGACAAAGCGGATGGAGGGTACTCATCTATGAAATTCAGAAAAGTAGCGGTTTTGCTGCTGGCGCTTTTTTTATGCAGCAGTACCTTAATGATTGCGAGTGCAGCATCGCAGACTGTTAAGGTTCTCCTGAATGGCAGCGAGCTTGAAGATGGCGGCATTATGGTGGATGGCAAGACTTACCTGCCGATTCGGGAAATAGCCAATAGCCTGCAAACCATCGTCAATTGGGATGGGCAGAATAAGAAGGCAACCTTAACGAGACCGAATGTACATATTGTACTTATGCAGGATAGCAAGCTGTTTGGCAATGTGACGAAGGGCAACTCATATACGTTCAGCGTATTGTCGCAGGTCGACAATTTGAAGACGGATATTGCCGCGGTTAAAGTATCTATATTTGATCCGTATGGCAGCGAGAAGGTTATTCAGACACAGACCGATAAGATTACGAAGGATAACTTCTGGTATCGGACGGAAGACATGAAGTATAACTTCGAGTATTCGGGAAAATATGCGGTGAGATTTTTCCTGAAAACGAGCTCGTCCGACGATTGGACGCTCGTCTCGGAGAAGCTGATTTCTTCGCAATAACGGCAATGGCCCGCGTTTCTTCCAAGTGGAGGAAACGCGGGCTTTTTCGAAATATAAGAAATTATTAGTTTCAAGCTTATAATTTCTTATATTTCACCCTCGAAACGGTAGCTTTGCCTCCGGATGACGGCGACAGCCGTTTACGCTTGTTTGACCGCTGCTAGGACTCATGGTACGATACACAGGTATGGATAATTGACTGAAATGGGGTAAAACAATGACTGAGCATAATCATGGCGCAGATTGCGGTTGCGGAGAAGACCATGAACATGAAGAAAGTGTATTTATTGTAACGGACGATGAGGGCCAAGAACGCGAAATGGTCATGGTTTATACGTTTGAATCCGAAAACAACGCTTATGCGGTATTGTTGGATCGCAATGATCCTGAAGCAGACGGCGTTATTTTCCGCATCGAGGAAGAGAACGACGAGGCATTCCTCGTTGGTATCGAAGACGATGAAGAATGGGATCGCGTAACGAAGATTTATGAAGAAATCGCCGTTACTGAAAACGCAGCAAAAGAAGAGTAGATTTCTCGCTCTTTACGCTGCTCTACCAAGCCATCATGCAGCTAAGCTTTGCATGCAAAAGACACCTGCGTCACCAAGGGCGAATGCTCCTGGGACAGCAGGTGTCTTTTGTTCAAATATAGGAAAGGATATTTCTCGGAGTGAAACGCTCCGCGCCGCCAAAGGACGGCGTCAGCTGTTTCACCTTGAAATATAACGATGTCTAGGAAATAGCCGTTTCCTCGAAAATGACTTTAACGAATTCTACGTTGCGGTCCTCCGGACCTTTAACGGGGAGGCCAACTTCAACATGCTCGACAATGTAGTCGATATTTTTCTGGGAAATAACCTCGCCTGGAAGTAGAATAGGGATGCCAGGTGGGTAAACATAAATAAACTCGGCGATAATTCGGCCAGCTGACTCTTTGAACGGAACGACCTCGGTCTGTCCGTAGAAAGCATCGCGCGGCGAGAGCGACAGCTGGGGAATATCCGGGATTTTGACAACGAGTTCACGAGCCTCGGCGCCTTCATGGAAGCTGTCCGACAGCGCACGCAGCGCCTCCAGCAATTTTTCTATCGAATCGGATGTATCACCAGGCGTAACAAGGCAAAGAATGTTATACATATCGCTCATTTCAATTTCGAGGTTGAAATGGTCACGAAGCCAGTTTTCCGTCTCATAGCCGGTAATGCCGAGATGACGGACATGAATAGCGACCTTGGTTGGGTCGAGATCAAAGGTAGCTTCGCCACCTAAAATTTCCCGTCCAAAGCAGTACAAGCCTGGGATTTCATTAATGGTCTTGCGCGCATATTGGGCAAGCTCAATCGCTTGTTCAGCCAGCTTGTGACCGTTCAAAGCCAAATTGCGGCGCGACGTATCGAGCGATGACAGCAAAATATAGGATGTCGACGTTGTCGTCAGCATGCTGATAATCGTCTGAATGCGGTGGGGATTAACCCGCCCGCCGCGCACGTTCAGCACGGAGCTTTGCGTCATCGAGCCGCCCAGCTTATGAACGCTCGTCGCTGCCATATCTGCGCCAGCCTGCATCGCAGACATCGGAAGCTTTTCATTGAAATGAATGAGTACGCCGTGCGCCTCATCTACGAGAACCGGAATATCGAACGTATGCACGAGATCGACGATCTCCTTCAGGTCGGCGCATACGCCATAATACGTCGGGTTGATAACAAGCACTGCTTTCGCATCGGGGTGCTTGTCCAGCGCGCGTTTGACAGCGCGTGTCGTAATGCCGTGATCAATGCCGAGATTTTCGTCACGCACGGGTGAGATAAAGATCGGACGGGCACCTGCAAAAATAATCGCTGCCATAATGGACTTATGCACATTGCGCGGAACGATGATTTTATCGCCGGGAAGACAGACGCTCATAATCATCGTAATAATGGCACCGCTCGTTCCTTGCACGGAAAAATAAGTATAATCTGCGCCGAAAGCATCGGCTGCAAGCTTCTGGGCTTCCTCAATAACGCCGGTTGGCTGATGCAAGTCATCCAGCGGAGCTATATTTATTAAATCGATCGATAACGCGTTATCGCCGATAAATGCACGAAATTCGGCATCGCTGCCTAACCCTTTCTTATGTCCTGGAATATGAAATTGGGTTGGATTCTGTTCCGCATGGCGGCGTAATGCGCTGAAGAGCGGGGTTTTGTTATGATCCATCGCTTTCATCCCTGCCTCTCTAGTTAAAATACAAACAAGGTTGAGTATAGCAAAAACAAGTCGGAATGCAAGAAGCTTTTTTTAAAAATATAGGAAAGTATAGCATTACGCGGTACTTTCTCTATATTTCTACGCGAAACGGTGCTTTGCCGCCAAAGGACGGCGACAGCCGTTTGCGCTTGAAATATAGGAAAGTATAGCATTGCGCAATCCTTTCTCTATATTTCTCGGAATGAAACGCGCCGCGCTGCCAAAGGACAGCGCGAGCCGTTTCACCTGGATCGCTTGCTTGCAGCAGAAACGGAGGCTCGATATTTAATGAAAGAACATAGGGGCATAAAGCCATCCGGCGTCGTTATTTGGCGCTCTCCTTTTATTATTCAGCTGCTGATTATTATGTTTATTATTGAATTTGTAAAGGGCGCGCTGCTCATCTCCATTTTGCCAGTGTACATGGGTACGGTGCTGGGTTTATCTGCCTATGCGATTGGCTGGGCGCTGGCGCTGCAATATATTGGCGATAATTTGTTCCGCAGCCCGATTGGCTGGCTTATTGACCGTTTGGGCTACCGCTCCGTAATGCTTGCGGGTATTGTGCTGACGTTCACCTCTGTTTTGCTTGTCGCTTTCGTGCATCATACGAGCTGGATTGTAGTCGCTTGCCTGCTGCTTGGCATCGGGTCGTCCCCGCTATGGCCTTGCGTCATTACAGGAGCAACAGAGGAGGCTGGAGAGGAAGCGAGCGGCCGGGCGATGAGTGTCGTCTATGTCGCTTGGCTGGTTGGCGTGGGCGCGGGGCCGATTGCGATTAATTTTCTGCTGTCCAGCTCGTATACGGCAGCGTTCCGCCTCATTATTGGCGGCATGATCGTCGTTGTCCTGACGACGATGTTTCTGCCCGGTCGCGGGCGCATGAAGCAGCGTTCAGGCGCAGCGGAAGAGGCTGCGGCGCAGACGGATTCGCATGCAGCGAACACAAGTGATGCTGCAAGAGAGCCGCTCAAAGTTCGGGCCAGCCGTTATTTTGCCAAGGTGGGCAAGTCGCTTCATGCCAGCAAGCTGCTTTATCCGGCAATGTTTGTGCAGAACTTCTCGCTGGGGCTGTTGACGCCGATCTTAACGCTGTTCGCGCGTTCAGTGCTCCATCTGACGCCTGCCCAGTACAGCTGGTTTCTTATCGCGGGCGGCGCCATTACAGTGCTGGGGCTAATCCCAGTCGGGAAGTTTGTCGACCGGCTCGGGACAAAATGGTTTTTGCATGTCGGCTTTCTCCTCGCCGCGATCTCGCTGCCGCTGCTAGGCATGACTCGTTCACTGCCGCTGGTGCTGGTTATTGTGGCGATTGTAGGACTTGGCTATGCCTGCATCATCCCGGCATGGAATGCTTTAATTGCTCAAGCGATTCCGAAAGAAGAGCGAGGTGCAGTATGGGGCTTTTTCCTGACGATCGAAGGCTCCGGCATGGTGCTGGGCACGATTTTGTCCGGCAAGCTGTGGGATACATTCGGGCATCAGGCACCATTTTTAGTAAGCGGTGCAATGCTGCTCGTCCTATTTGTTCTCCATTTGTTCATTACCAGAAAACAGCCAGTTATGATAACATAACGTGTGGAGGGGATGAGCTTAATGGACAGACGCTTGTTAATTGTAATGGCTACCTTAATGACAACATTTATTGGCTTCGGGATTATTATCCCGGTCATGCCCGAAATTATTAAAGCAGCAGATCCGCTTGGCGCTGAGGCGCATACGGGTTTGATGCTCGCGGTGTATTCGGCCGTATCGTTTGTGCTGTCGCCAGTTTGGGGAAGCTTGTCTGACCGAATCGGCAGACGGCCTATCATTCTCATTGGCGTACTTGGCTTCGCTTTAAGCTTTGTATTATTCGGCTTGTCGTCGGGCAATTTGACGCTGATGTATTTGTCCCGTGTGCTGGGAGGGTTATTTTCCGGTGCAGTGACTTCGGTTATTGTTGCTTACGTAGCGGATATTACAACGCCCGAGGAGCGCACCAAGGGCATGGGACTGGTTGGCATGTCAATCGGCCTCGGTTTTACGATTGGGCCGGGATTTGGCGGTCTGCTGAGCCTCGTGTCGCTGGAGATGCCGTTTTATGCAGCTTCCATCCTTGCGCTGATTACTTTCATTCTTGCATGGGCCAAGCTCAAGGAATCGCTGACACCGGAGCAGCGCCGCAGCGGGGCGAGCCGCCGAGAGTCGCGCTGGAAAGCATTTACCGGGCCGCTTAAATATTTGTACATACTTGCGTTTTTCGTTACCTTTACACTGGCGGGATTAGAAGCGACCTTGCAGTTTTTCGGCATGAGGCGCTTTGATGTAACGCCGCTGCAGGTTGGGATTTTATTTTTCGTCTGCGGCTTTGTCGGGGCTTTAATTCAAGGTGGTGTCGTGCGCAGAAGGATCAAAGCTGGCGAAGAGGGCAAATACATTGCCATCGGGCTAGTTATATCGAGCATCGGCTTTTTCATGCTGCTCGCTGCGCATTCGCTTTGGTGGGCAACCCTTTCCTTGGCCGTGTTCGGCATCGGCAATGCGCTCATTCGCCCTTGTGTAACGTCATTAATTACTCAGAAGACGACAGTTGGGCAGGGCGTTGCCTCTGGCCTAAGCTCGTCGATGGACAGCTTGGGGCGTATTGCTGGGCCGCTGGCGGGAACGTTCCTGTTTACACTGGATTTGAGGCTTCCTTATGTATCCGGAGGCATTCTGTGTCTGGCAGCGCTGCTGCTGCTCGCGCAATTCCGTCAATTGGATAAAAAGAAAGCTGTAGCGCAAGCTTAATATTTCTCGTGTGCTTCAAATATCATCACTTTCTTTGGGGCTGCCTTCGGGCAGCTCTATTTTCTTTTCTGGGGGCAGAAGAAATGGGGAATCTCTATATCTGGGCGGTCTGGCGGGAGAAAAAGGGGCACTCATATGTGACAAAAAAACGATTAGCCCGAAAATCGTCCCGAATAAAATAGTCGCAGAGTACAGGCGATCATGCCGATGCCCCGCGACTGTTCGGTGCAGCTTCATTTATTTGCCTTCTTCGTCGGCTGAAGTACCGTAGAGGCCAGGCACCGGAATATCGAGAAGGCGGTAATAAACCCCAAGCTGAGCCCGGTGGTGAACCATATGGCTGAGTCCAAAGGTGCGGAGCGCGATCGCCCGCATAGCTAATTGCCAGTTCAGCAGGTTGACCAGGTGCGTGACGAGCCCTCCGAGTGTCATCGATTTCTCGTGCGGTTTCCACGCCATATGCTCCTCGGGCAAGCGCTCCAGTATTCGGCGTGTATTGGCCAGCTCATGCATGGCGTCTCCGATGATCAGTTGTTTCACCATAAATTAACTCTCCTCCCTTATATAGTGATAGTACTATAAACGTGATGGAGTGGAAAGGCTTGTCTCGGTCGTTTTGGGCATCCGCAATGAATACTTAGAGCTGCTTTTTTTTGAGGATAAAGGGACAGAGTTTTATTTTTTAAAAATAAATATATGGTAATATGAGGATATGATTACAAGGAGAGGAGAAGGTAATGAAGAAACCGATTTTTCGCGCATTGCTTACGGGAGCTGCCTTTGTCATTGTTTTTTATGGTGTGCAAATACTCGGAGGCATATATATGACAAAACATTACGTCCCCGACATCATGGAACAATATGCATCTGTAGACTACTTGCAGAAAAACGTAAC
This sequence comes from Paenibacillus sp. JT22N7, assembly GCF_059383875.1. Taxonomy (NCBI): domain Bacteria; kingdom Bacillati; phylum Bacillota; class Bacilli; order Caryophanales; family Paenibacillaceae; genus Paenibacillus; species Paenibacillus sp. JT22N7. The sequence continues at coordinate 89,221 of NZ_JBXENY010000015.1, read as the reverse complement.
CGTAGGCTGGGTGGACAACACTCCTATTTGGGCGTGGCTGCAGGTATTGCCTGTCATGCTGTTTGGAGTAGCTGCATACTACTCGGCAAGGCTGCTGAAAAGCAAGCTATCGAAATGATCAGCGATAGGCTAACACTTACTTTTCAGGCCATCAACTCCCATGTCCGAAATATTTGCTGATCAACAAAAAACCGCTGCACCTTGCAATAGACAAGGGCAGCGGCTTTTAGCATGTGCGATACTTTTATGCGTCTTATTCCTGCACGAGCGAGCGGCGATACAGCGGCAGCAGCGATTCATAGGTTGAGGAAGCAAGCTTCATAAGTGCTTCGCCATCACGCAAAATCGGGTCGTCAGCCGCAATATGCTGACCGATGAGCAGCTCTGACTTCTTCACGTCGCGGAAGCGGATGAGGGCATGCTTCCATTGCTCATCCGACATTTCGCTGACGGCAGCGGATTCCTTTTTCGTATGATCAAGCGAAATGACATAAGAGGAAGGAACCTGCGCGATTACCTCATCAAGCTGATTCAAGTAAGCGGAAGCGATGCGGGATTTATTCGGCGTCTCGTAAATGAGCGCAAACCATATAAATAGATGATCGTCAAAAAGGCCCAGTTGAAAATGAGGATGCGCCTTATAGCCGCGCTTATTATTGCAAATGGCGAGCCAAGTATCCTTAGGCGGATTTACGGAACGGCGGGCATGCTTTGCTACATGCAGAAACATTTCGTCGCCTGCCTGCATGGAAAGCTCGGTGCGCAAGCGCTCGCCAATGGCGTGGAACTTAGGCTGGATTTTTTCCTGGATTCCCGCCATGCGCTCCGCTAATCCCTGAAGCTGAAACACATCGAAGTCCTCTTGTGTAAATCCTGTAAATTCGGTCGTGCTGTTTGCTACTGTATTTATGGTCATATGGTTATCTCTCCTTGCTTGGAATGAATGATAATTTCAAATAAAAAATCGCCATTTGCGTGCGATCCCGCAGCCCCAGCTTGTGAAGCATATCGGAAATATAGTTTTTGATCGTGCCTTCACTTAAAAAAAGCGATGCGGCAATTTCCTTATTGGATTGCCCCTCGGCCACGAGTCGAATAATTTGCTGCTCGGCCTGCGTCAAGCTGTAACGTGCCGCAAGCTCGCTGCTGGTCTGCTCTTCTGAAGAAAGCTCAGTTATTGCAGCTTCTTCTGTTTCTGGCATCGTAATCATGCCCGCCAGCTTGCGGGCGATATCGGGATGAATGAGCAGCGAGCCTTCATGTACGGTTTTAATGCCGTTAATAATGCGGCTTGGCGGTACGTTCTTCAGCAAATAGCCGCCAGCGCCGCAGCGGATCGCCTGCACAATATAATCGTCATCATCGAAGGTGGTCAGGATGAGGACGGCAGGAGGCTGCTCCTGTGCCCGAATGAGCCGTGTGCCTTCGACGCCATCACAGCCAGGCATGCGAATATCCATCAGCACGACGTCAACCTTCGTTGATTGCACGAATTCAGCGGCCGCCTTGCCGTCGGCGCATACCCCCGCAACGTGGAGCTCCGGGTCAAGCTGCAAAATAACCTGCATGCTTTCCCGAATGAACGGGTCGTCATCTACAATCAATACCGTAATCATGGCAGCGGCTTCCTCCTATCCTTTCACAAATGCTTGTCGCTCGCCTGCATCATTAGCAGCACTGCCGCCTAGCAGCGGGAGCTCAGTCGTCACGCTGAAGCCAACCTCCGACTGCCAGGACAGCTTTCCGCCGATTAATGAAATGCGCTCCCGCATGCCGCGCATGCCAAGCCCTGCTGTTATGGCCCCTTCGGGCACAGCCCCATTGTTGGCTATCGTTAGGGCTACGGTGTTCGGCTGAAAAAGCAGCGTTACCTTTACCCTTGTAGCGCCGCCATGGCGAACCGCATTCGTAATGGCTTCCTGCGCATTTTTGAACAAAATAAATTCCATGCTTGGATAGAGGGGGCGCGGATTTCCCTGCACCTCAAAGGCGACTGCGATGCCGAGCGCTTCGCCGGAATCTGTAACGAGTCGGTCCAGCGCATATTGCCTCGAGTCTCCTTCGCTAGGCACTGCGAGCCTGCGCACCGTTTGGCGCATCCGCTCCATGCTGTCCTGCAGCTGGTCGCGAATTTGCCCGACCGTCGCCTGCGCGCGGGCAGGGTCTGCCTGGAACAGATGCAGCGCGGCCTCGGACATCATTTTCACCCGAATCAAGCGATGCCCGAGATCGTCATGAATGTCCCGCGCAATGCGATTGCGCTCTTCAGTCTGCGCGTACTGCTCAATCTGCGAGGCGTAGCTCTGCATGCGGCGCCTTGCGGCTTCCAGTTCCTCATGGCTTTGCGCAAGTGCTGCATACAGCGTCTCCACTTGGCTGCGCTTGTCCTCTACCTGCTGGGCAGCCTGCAGCACCGCCGCAATCGTCAGCCACAGCAGCAGCATAGCAGCCATCATGCCCGGCGCTTGTTCGTGCATGGCGATCCAGAGGCATGCCCCTCCAGCCAGGGTCCATAATGCGGCCATGCCAGCTGAGGGCTTCGTGCTTAAGGCTGCTATTAAAGTAGAGAAGGGGAGCAGAAACAAGACGCCGCCAAAATGATAGGCGAACGATCCGAAGCCAAGCAGCTCTATCAACAAAATCAACGCCGTGTATTTCGGAAACAGCGAACCTAGTTTAATGAGGGACAAAGCTATCAGTACGCCTATTGTATAAAAGGCATAGCTTGCAGCTGAAATCGAGAATACGCTGATGACTGCGGGTCCAGCAATTAATAGGCCTCGAAACCAGTGAAACGGTACGTTCATATCGGATTAGCTCCCGCAGCGCATTAGGCTTTTATCGTCCTAAGGCGTTTTTTCATTTTAATTTATATCGTTTCATTATAGCATAATCCGCCAAAAACCGGCTGTATACAGCCGGAGCCAATGATATGACTTTCGTCACCTTCATTTTGTGACTTTGTAGAGCTGTATGCTCGTGAGGCGGCGTTTTATAATGGACACAAGATGATAAACGTGGAGGATGAGCGCTTGATGAGCCTAGTAACATTTAAAGATGTCGTTAAAAAATATGACAGCACCATTACCGTCAACCATTTGACTTTTGATATTGGCGAAGGCGAAATATTTGGACTGCTTGGGCCTAATGGAGCGGGGAAAAGCACCTCCATCCATATGCTGTCGGGGCTGCTGCCATTGAGTAGCGGGGAAATTACCGTTGGCGGATATTCCATCCGCAAGCAGCCGCTGGACGTTAAGCGCCTCATTGGCTTGGTGCCGCAGGAGCTGGCGATTTACGACATGCTGACCGCTTGGGAAAATGTAGCTTTTTTCGCAAAATTGTATGGACTCAGAGGCAAGCTGCTGAAGCAGCGGGTGGAGGAGTCGCTGCAGTTTGTCGGGCTGCTGGAGCGGGCAAAAGACAAGCCGTCAACGTTTTCAGGCGGCATGAAGCGGAGACTGAACATTGCTTGCGCGATTACCCATCGCCCGAAGCTTATTATTATGGATGAGCCGACGGTCGGCATCGACCCGCAGTCCCGCAATCATATATTGGAGTCGGTGCGCGAGCTTAACCGTCTGGGTTCGGCCATTATATACACGAGCCATTACATGGAGGAAGTGGATGCGATTTGCTCGCGAATTGGCATTGTCGATAAAGGCAAGCTTATTGCCTGCGGCAGCAAGGAGCAGCTCAGACAGCAGGTCGGGCAGGAGGAGCGCATTATTTTTGAAGTCGATCAGGCCCATCCAGCTGCGGCGAAGGAGATGAGCGAGCATCCGGCCGTCAAGCAGATAGACGAGCAGGACGGCCAGAGAAGGCTTGAGGTTACCGTGAAGGATTCGCCATCTGTCCTTCAGGATTTGCTGTTTATTTTGCAAAAGCACGGCATTTCGCTGCGCCAGCTGACCCGCGTCGAACCGAATTTGGAGTCTTTGTTCCTCCAGTTAACCGGCCGCTCGCTGCGCGATGAATAGGGGGCGGAACATGCGGACTTGGTGGATTACATTAACCTATGAATGGATAAAATTGATCCGAATGCACGCGCTGCTTGTTGTGCTGGCTGGTCTCCCGCTGCTGCTCATCTATTTGCTTGGCAGCGCTTTTGACAGCGAAATCAAACCAGCGAAGGTGGCGGTATACAATGCCGATCAAGGGGCGATGCGCGAAGGTGTAGATGCTTTCTGGCAAGGAGCTGACATCCTCCCATACGTTCGTCCCGCAGCGCTCTCCTCAGAGGCTGAGGTGCGGGAGGCGGTGCAGGATGGAGCAGCCGATTACGGCGTTATCATTCCTGCTAATTATTCCGCCAAGCTTGCAGCGGGAGAAAGCGTAAGCTGGCACACCCTCGACGGTCATGACGGGAGTAAAAATATTGCGGCCCATTCTATCGTTCGTTCGTACCTGTCTCAGGTGAACATGGAGGTGGCGGCCTTCAAGGTGCTTGGGCCTGAAAGCTTATCCGGGCTGGAGAGCCGCCAGACGGATGCAGCTGCACTCGTTAAAGTGCAGACGCTGGGCGGCGGGTCAGACCAATCCTTCGGCTCTGTATCGGCTATCCAATATTATTCTGTCGCTTATTTGGTCATGTTTTTGCAGTATGGCGGCATGACGGGAGCGGTTTCACTGCTGCGGCAAAAAAGAGAAGGAACCTTGCAGCGCTTATATGGCATCCCTGCGTCGTTTAATAGAGTTGTAGCGGGCATCATTAGCGGTGCGGCGCTGCTCGGCGTGATGCAGACGATTATTATTATTGTTTTTACCAAGTATGTTTACGGCGTCGATTGGGGAGGGGCTTACTGGGGAATCGCCCTTATCTCACTGCTGACCATTATCGCGGGCTCTGGACTAGCACTGACGATAGCTTCTTTTGCCAAAACCGTCAAAACGATGCAGACGCTGTTTAACACGATTATTTTCAGCATGACTTTTTTAAGCGGGGGCATGGTTGCGATGATTCAGAACAAGCTCGGCCTTATCAGCAAGCTGAATATTAATTTTTGGGCGAATGCTGCTCTGCGCGGCTTAATGGATGGTTCGAGCCGCGTTCTCGTTTGGCAAAATATCGGTATATTGGCTGCTATAGCCGCCGTTCTTGCTATTTTTGCAATTATTCGTTTGCCTAAGGTGGTGAAGCAGCATGCGTAGCTTGCCAATTGCGATGCAGCTCATTCGCAGAACGATGGGGACGCGCCGGGGCTTTTTTCTAAATGTGCTGCTTCCTGCAATTGCCTTGTCGGTTATCGCTGGCTTGTTCAGCAGCCTGCAAGCGGATAAAGAAATTATTGCGGTCAGCAATGCGGATCGAGGAGCTTTCGGCGCTTATATGCTGAACATTGTGAATCAGGACTCGCTTTATGAGGTGCGCATACAGACGGATTTGACGGGCAAGCAGCTCAGGGAAGCCGTTGCTGCTGGTGACGCGGATGCGGCCATTTTTATTCCTGCCGATTTCACGGAGCGGCTGCTTGCCGGCGAGCAGCCACAGCCGGTGCTGTATCGCTGGACAGAGCAGCTGTGGAATGCCTCGCTGCTAGCCTCGCTTGAGGCTGAGGCTAGCAGCATGGCGGCTTCCGTACAATTGCTGCTAGCAGCCTCTGGCGGTGCTGCTCCTGATGCGGGGAAGCTGAGCGAGCTGCTGGAGCAGCAGGCGAAGCCTGCGGTCAGCGTAGAGCATACTCCGATGAAGCTAGGGGTAGTGGCTGCCAATCCGATTATGATTGGATCGATTTTGCTTTTTCTCATGCTGCTGGTCAGCCAGTCTGTCGGCTTTATAATGGAGGATCGGGAAATGCGGACGATGCAGCGCATGTACACGGCGCCGCTTCGCGCCTTCGATATTGCTCTAGGCAATTATTTGGGCAGCATATTGGTCGGCACCATTCAGCTTGTGCTGGTGCTCTCGCTCACTTATTTTGTATTTGGCTATTCGCCAGGCGTTTCCTTCGGTGCGATGCTTTTAGTATTGGAATGCTTTATGCTGGCGGCAATAGGCGTGATGACGGCTGTGGCGGGGCTCGTGCGAAATGCCCATCAGCTCAGCCAAATCAATTTGCTCATTGTCTCGCCTACCTCGATGATCAGCGGCTGTTTTTTTCCGCTGTCGATGATGCCGGAATTTTTGCAGAAGCTGGCCAATTTCATGCCGCAAAAATGGGCGCTGCAAGCCATTGACCGGCTGAGCACAGGCGCCGGGCTCTTAGACATTGCGCAGCCGATATTGATTTTAATGCTGTTCGCTGTCGTACTGCTTATTTTCGGCGCGGCTGTACTACGCCCAAGCCAGCAATAACGGGGATTCAGCTTCTCTATTGAATCATTTACAATAGTGCATGTACTTGCTCACTGGCGCAGCTTGCTGGTGGGGAGGGCCTGCACTATTTTTGCGTGGAATTATTTAGAGAGCGAAAAGTGAACCTTTTGACTCCGTTAATTGTTAATAGGGTGTACACGGCGAGAGCGAGAGGAGGGAAAGCGGGTTATGACGGAAAGAGAGCTGTTTGAGCAATATAACAAGGACGTCTATAAAACATGCTACTACATGCTCAGAAATGCAGCGGATGCGGAAGATATATGCCAGGAAGTATTCGTGACAGCATTCCGCAAGGAATGGCGGCAGGTGGAGCAGCTTAAAGCTTGGCTGCTGCGCTTGACAGTCAATTGCTGCCTGAATGCAATCCGCCGCTCCAAAAATGGGAGGCTTAAAGAAAGCTTAAGCGAATGGCTGTCTCGCAGACAGCCGGAAACGGTGGAGCAGGTAGTCGAGAAGCGGGAAACGGATCAAGAATACAGCAGGCTTGTGCAGCAACTGCCGCTGAAAATTCGCTCAGTAATAGCGCTGCGCTATATGCAGGAGCAGACGCTGCCAGAAATAGCAGACATTCTAGGTATTCCAGTAGGCACGGTGAAATCGCGGCTGCACAAAGGACTGAAGCTGATGAAGCAGTCGCTGGAAAGCAGTTCGACCCATAATAAACAAGGAGGCCTGTCCTATGAAGCCATCAGAGAACGAAATGATTCAGCGTTTAAAAGAAGTTAAACCGCCAGCCTATCCGGATTTTGAGGCGATGTGGCAGCGGATTGAGCAAGCAGGCGTTGAAGGAGCCATTGGCAGCAAAGGGGCTGCCCTAACAGAGGGTTCTCAGCTGAACGGAGCAGGCTTGCAGCAAGGAAAATCTAGTGCAGCAGCATCCGGGCACGAATCTGTGCGCGTTTTGCGGAAGCCGCGCAGCCTGAAGCGCGGTCTATTTATAGCAGCAGCCGTTGCTTTAGTTGCGGCGACTCCGGTTTTTGCCTATCAAATGGACTGGATTCAGCTGCTGAATGGCAGAAGCGGCATTCAATCGGCATTAGCTCAAGGGATGGGACAAAATATTGAAAAGTCGGCAGTACAGGACGATGCAACGTTTACGATTCATACAGCGGTTGTTGATGACAATCGTACCGTGCTGCTGTACAGCCTCGTTCCACCAGATGGGGAGGACGGTTATTTATCCTTCACAAATATGCATTTGACGGACTCAAACGGTAAAACGATTGATGGCAACTACTCAATGAGAGGCTGGGATGAGGCCAGCCAATCGTACCGCGGTTATTTCGAGACGGAATGGACGCCAGAGCAGTTAGTTGATAAGGTGGATTTTACGGCGTCGGAGGCAAGCTTCATCTCAAACGCGTCTCTTCCCATTGAACTGGACTTAGCAAGCGATGGCATACAAGTTTTTAATTTGGATAAGGATGGAATGGGCAAGCTGGAAGTCCAGCTTTTCAAGCAAAATGGAGACGAGGTTTTGCTATCTTCCGCGCTCAGCTTTACAGATAAAACCGTGTCGGGCTATGCTTACCCAGAGCTGACCGTCAAGAGCGGGGACACGCCGATTAAAACAAGCCGCAGCGGTACATTTGGGAAACCGGGGCCTAATGGTGAATATACGATGCAGCAATATTTTAAACAAAGCGAATTAAAGAGTGGCAATATAACGTATAGCCTAAGCTACGCACGTGAAGAGAATCGTATTGAGGGGGAATGGAATCTCCCGCTTCAGCTCGATAAACAGGCAATGCTAGCCGGTACGATTAAACGTGATGTTCATTTGCCGATTGATTTGCCGCAAGGCAGTTTTAATATTGATCAGGTTGTCATTACACCAACTCAAATTAGGCTTGCTACTAGCCATGAGCAAAAATATATGCAGTATTCCTTCAAAAATTATGAGCTTGATGTGGGAGGAACCATACTGGAAGGCCATTTTTGGGGGAGCGACGACCCGTATACCAATTCTATCCGGTTTGAGCGTCCACAGGGGCTTACTGTTACAGAGCAGACGCCGATTACGCTCATTCAAAGCTATGAGGTAACAGAGCATACGGACAAGGATGCTGTCATTCACCTGAGCAGCATAACCGAAGAGAAGCAGCACATGACAACGGAAGTAGGCGGCTACGAGGTTAAGTGGACCTATTACCGCAAAGGGGCGGATGTGTTCGTCCAAAACGAAAGCGATGACAAGACGTTCGGCGGCGTCAACCAGACGTACCGACTGGAAGGTAAGAAAAGCTTCCCTAGCGAGATATTGACCGCGAATTTCTCTGGCGATGGCATTAACAGCTCGACGGAGGTTTTCCGGAACTACGATGGAGACAATCTTGATTTGCACATGTATTACTATACGACGGATGCGCCAGACAAGGAACTCCGTACGTCTATATTGCCGCAGTAAGCGCGTAGAAGCTGCTGCTCACGCTGACAGCCGCCCCGGTTTAGGGGCGGCTTGTATTATTTTTTTACCCAAAATCCACTTTCGCTTTAAAATTAGTCAATAATCCAAGTTGCCAGAACATAAGATGGAGTATAAGATAGAAATAAGACAAAATTGTCAGAACATTTAGTCAAATTTGTGAAAGGTGTTACGACACTGTTTTGAAGGAGGGATTGCCGTGAATAAGAGCCACGAAGTCGAGTATTGCAATTTGGAGCTGCGATTTGAACGGCGGCAAATCCAAAATCTCATCCGCGATCTCATTCAGGAAGGGTACTCCTTGTATTGGAGCGAAACGGAGGTACAGTTTCTCATCTCGATTCGAACAGGCCGCAAGCTGGTGAAGCTTAAGTTTCAGCGGATGAAGGATAGCTACAAGATGGTGGGAGACTATTTAATCCGGGACGAGAGGTTGTCGGAGCTGCTGGAAAAGCTCATTAATGATTCCAGAGGTCATGCGGTGGTCAAGCGAATGAAGGATCGTCAAATCGTCATTGAGAGCATTATGTTCGGTGAGATTATACGACTTGTGGAGGTGTCCGGTATGGAACATCGGATTATTTATCAGAAGAAGCCGCTTGTGACCATGGAAGAAATGATCAAAGCTTTTCAATCCAAACGAGCAGAGGAGCGCGCCCAGGTGCTGCGCTATGAACTTGATTACGAGCTGTCCGTTCTGTATGAAGCGCTGGAAGCTGTAGATGAGGCTGCTGTCCTTTCGTCAAAAGCAAAGCTTGGCGAGCTGCGGCTGGAAATGCTGCAACTCGAATTGTAAACGCCGTCTATTTGAGAACAAAGGTTGTACAAAATAGATAAAGCGGGTGTAGCCATTGCGGTTATTCCCGTTTTTTTTTTAATATAGCCCGGATGGAGGCAATGTTTGCTAGTGGAAGGTCGCATTCTGGCGCAATATAAGGTAAACTTTCTAAAGCGGTCAATAAAACTGATGGTGTTTTGATTATATTTTTAAACCCTACTAGTTTTCTTCTCTGCACAAAAGGAGTAAAATAGAGCTATTGTTGACCCAAATACAATAACAAAGGATGGAAGAACCAGATGTCTAAACAGCAAATCGGTGTAATTGGCTTGGCAGTCATGGGCAAAAACTTGGCCCTTAATATTGAAAGCAGAGGCTTTACGGTGTCGGTATTTAACCGCTCCCGCGAGAAAACGGATGACCTGATCCAGGAAGCAGCAGGCAAAAACCTCGTTGCTGCTTATACAGTTGAAGAGTTCGTACAATCGCTTGAAGTTCCGCGCAAAATCCTGATCATGGTACAAGCAGGCGCGGGTACTGATGCTACAATTGACTCCCTGTTGCCGCATCTGGACAAAGGCGACATCATTATCGACGGCGGCAACGCTTATTTCCCTGATACACAGCGCCGCTCCAAAGCGCTTGAAGATAAAGGCATCCGCTTCATCGGCACGGGCGTATCCGGCGGCGAAGAGGGCGCATTGAAAGGCCCTTCCATCATGCCAGGCGGACAAGAGTCAGCTTACAAGCTGGTTGAGCCAATCCTTACAGCTATTTCGGCAAAAGTCGGCGACGACGCTTGCTGCACATACATCGGACCAGACGGCGCAGGCCACTATGTAAAAATGGTGCACAACGGCATTGAGTATGGCGACATGCAGCTGATCTGCGAAGCTTACGACCTGCTCAAAAACGTGCTTGACGTTAGCGTTGAAGAGCTTCACAGCATTTTCAGCGAGTGGAACAAAGGCGAGCTGGACAGCTACCTGATCGAAATTACAACTGACATCTTCTCGAAATACGATGAAGAAACAGGCAAGCCGATGGTTGACGTGATTTTGGACTCCGCTGGTCAAAAAGGTACTGGCAAATGGACAAGCCAAAGCTCGCTTGATTTGGGCGTTCCACTTTCCATCATTACAGAATCCGTATTTACTCGCTTCTTGTCTGCTATGAAGGAAGAGCGCGTAGCAGCTAGCAAAGTGCTGAGCGGTCCTGCAAAACAACCATTCCAAGGCGACAGAGCGGCATTCATCGAATCCGTACGCAAAGCTTTGTTTGCAAGTAAAATTTGCTCGTACGCACAAGGTTTTGCTCAAATGCGTGCAGCTTCCGATGAGTACAACTGGAACCTGCAATACGGCGAAATTGCGAAAATTTTCCGCGGCGGCTGCATTATCCGTGCCCGCTTCCTGCAAAACATTACGGATGCTTACAACCGCGATGCGGATTTGCGCAACCTGCTGCTTGATCCTTACTTCAAGGAAATCGTTGAATCGTACCAAGGCGCATGGCGTGAAGTGGTTTCCGTGGCTGTATCGAACGGTACGCCGGTACCTGCATTCGCAAGCGCGCTTGCTTACTTCGACAGCTACCGTACAGAGCGTCTTCCTGCGAACCTGCTTCAAGCACAACGCGACTACTTCGGTGCTCATACGTTCAAACGTCTGGACAAAGAAGGCACATTCCACTACAACTGGATTCAATCTTAATCGAGCCTTTGCAGAGGAGCGAGCGGCATTATTCGTGCGGCTCGCTCCTTTTTGCTGCGGTTAAACCGTAAGACGCTTCTTTGAGCCAGCTCCGCAAACGATCGGCTTCCTGTTCGGAAGCGCGTCCGCGGTGAATGAGGCTCATGGCCGCTTCTGCAAAGCAATGAAAATTACGCAACAATCGTGGCTGCGACAAACCTGTTAAAGCAGGATCATCGTCAGCCACCTTTTTTTTAATATATTCGAGCATCCAGATAACATCTTCGCGGGAAAGCGGATGAGTGGGGTTTAAAATACGGCTAATACGCAATTCCGCCTTCTGTGCGGCTGAGCATTCACGATCATTGGTCATTACGGCAACCCTCCTACCGTTTGATATAAGCATCATTATCAACGATACGGCAAAATGAACTTTTTTATACCCGATTTGCTGTGAAAAATGATATGATGGTTGAAGAAATTAATAGGATACATTAATTTGATGGGGGCACTAGAGAATGAATCAGGAAGCAGGCCGCCACAGCAAAATTGTGCTGGTAGGCTTTATGGGAACAGGGAAATCGACCGTCAGCCGCCTGCTCGCCGAGCAGCTCGGCTATGCAAGATTCGATACCGATGAGGAAATCGAACGCTCGCAGGGCAAGCGGGTCGCAGAGCTGTTTGCGGAAATTGGGGAAGCGGGCTTTCGTGATTTGGAGAGCGGCATCATTCAAGAGCTGCTAAGCCGCAAGGAGCCGGCCATTATTGCGACGGGTGGAGGCGCTGTTTTGCGTGAAGCCAACCGGGAGGCGATGCTGGGCGGAAGTCTCGTAGTCGCACTCAAGGCAAGCGCCGAGCAGATTATTGCGAGGGTACAGTCCGATTCGTCTAGGCCGCTGCTGCAAGGCGACGTTGCCGCGAATGTGAACCGGATTATGGAGCAGCGCAAGCACGCTTACGATTTTGCACATCTGGTGCTGGATACGACATCGCTCAATGTGCATGCCGTATGCGCAACTATTATACAAACAAGGGAGACAAAATAAATGACAGATGTTTTAGTTACGCCCACACCTAGGCTAAACGGGGAAATTCAAGCGCTTTCCTCTAAAAATTATACGACGCGCTACTTGCTGGTCGCTGCGCTTGCTGAAGGCACGAGCACGATTTATTATCCAGCTCACAGTGAAGACAGCGATGCGATGCGCCGCTGTATTCGCGATTTGGGCGCTACGGTAGAAGAAGATGAAGAGAAAATCGTCATTACCGGTTTTGGCCGTAACCCGAAGGATGTCAAGGAACTGGACGTAGGCAATGCAGGAGCTGTGCTGCGTTTCCTGATGGCCATCGCATCGCTGTGCCCGGAAGTGACGTTTGTAAACCGTTATCCGGATTCGCTTGGCAAACGCCCGCACAGTGATTTAATTGATGCGCTCGGGCAAATTGGCGTACAAGTCACCCATAATGAAGGCAAGCTGCCGATTACGATTAAGGGCGGACAAGCGAAAGGCGGCAAAATTCAAGTGTCCGGCGCTGTCAGCTCGCAATTTTTGAGCGCCTTGCTGTTCCTGACTCCGCTGCTTGCAGAAGATAGCGAAATCGAAGTGCTGAATGATTTGAAGTCCAAGGTTGTCGTTGGACAAACGCTGGAGGTGCTGGAGCAAGCGGGCATCGTCATTCATGCAAGCGAGGATTTGATGAGCTACCGCATTCCAGGCGGCCAAAGCTACGAAGCGAAAACCTATATCGTACAAGGAGATTATCCAGGCTCGGCAGCGATTCTTGCGGCTGCGGCAGTGACGCAATCGGATGTTATCGTGCACCGTCTCGCTGAGAAAAGCAAGCAGGGCGAGCGTGCGATCGTAGATGTGCTGCGCATGATGGAAGTGCCGCTCACTCATGACAATGATATCGTTCATGTCAAGGGCAATGGCAAGCTGAAAGCTGTTGAGTTCGACGGCGACCAAGCGACGGATGCGGTGCTGGCGATGGTAGCGGCAGCTGTATTTGCTGAGGGTACCTCGCGTTTCTATGATGTTGAAAATTTGCGGTACAAGGAATGCGACCGGATTACCGACTATTTGAACGAGCTTCGCAAAGCGGGAGCAAATGTAGAAGAGCGTCAAAGCGAAATTATTGTCCACGGACGTCCGGAAGGCGTTGAAGGCGGCGTCGAAATTAATGCGCATTATGACCACCGCGTCATTATGGCTTTGACGATTGTCGGACTGCGCTCGAAGCAGCCGATCCGTATTCGCGACGCGCACCATGTAGCGAAGTCCTACCCGATTTATTTTGACCATTTGAAGGCGCTTGGTGCGAACGTAGAGTGGGTAGAATAAGCTTGCGGAACGAGAAATAAACAGGTTGAATAAGGGAGGAGCGGTTCATATGGCATTTGAAAATCCATCACGCGAGAAAATTAAGCAGCTGCTTGAGCAAAGTGCTACTGTAGCGGTGGTCGGCTTGTCGGACAAGCCTGACCGCGTCTCTTATATGGTATCGCAGGCGATGCAGGCTAAAGGCTATCGCATCATTCCGGTTAATCCGGCTGTGAAGGCGGCAGAAATTTTGGGTGAAACCCGATACGAAACGTTAAGTGATATTCCATTTAAAGTGGACATCGTTAATGTGTTCAGACGCAGCGAGCATACCCCGCAAGTAGCGGAGGAAGCCGTTGCAATTGGTGCGAAAATTTTGTGGCTCCAGCTTGGCATCGCTAATGATGAAGCAGCGAACATCGCTGAAGCTGGTGGATTGCAAGTGATTATGGACCGCTGCATTAAGGTAGAGGATTCGATTTTGCTGCCGCAAGGAAAATCCAAAACCTGACTGTAATAAAAAACCGATCGATTTAACACAATAAGAAAGGCTTCAAGGGGCGATGCAGCATGTCGTTCATGAAGACTTTCTTTTTTAATGTCGAGGAGGACAACACGTGAATCAAATGTCGCAACAGCCAGGATATTTCCAAGGGCAGCAAGGTCAACTGGGTCAACAAGGTCAATTTTCGAACAACTATCAGCCATCGGGCTTCGTACAGTCGCATTATCAAGGCCAACTGAGCGAGCCAACCTTTAACCAGAACCCAAGCAGCATTGTGCAATCTCCAATTGGCGGTTATCAGGCGACGAATCAGCACAGCTACAGCTCTGCTGCATATTTGCCAAGCCATCAACAAAATGCGGGAATGATGCAGCATCAATATCAGCCGAATAGCGGCTACCAATCGCACACGTCGCATTACCAAGTTCCAAGCTATACTTCGCACCAAAGCTCGGCTAATTATGGAGCGAATCCGGTGATCTCGCATTTAGGCTATCAATCGAGCCCGCAGCAGCATTATGTTCAGTCCCACACAGGCTACGCTAACCAAAACTTCTCAAGCGGCGGCTATGCAGGCATGTCCAATAACACCAATAACCAACACCAAACGCATGGCGGCATGCCCGTACAATCGGCGACAGGACAAAATCCGGTGTACCACGCAACGAACGCTTATGCACAATCCGGTCCGGTCATTTCGCATTTGGGATGGCAAGCTGGACAAAACCGCTAAGCTATATACGCAAGGGCTTAAGCTAAGCCCTCCCCTGTATCGTTTTATAGGAAGAATCATCAACAGGAGCGGGCCGAGAGGCCCGCTCTTCACTTTGACAAAACGTGCGGAAAGCCTTACCATCGAGAAAAAGACATTTTAATCCGCAAAGGGGGTACGAAAGTGAATATATTAGGAAGCCTGCAGCAGCTCGGAAGAGCATTTATGCTGCCAATGATTGTGCTTCCAGCAGCAGCCATATTTTCGAGCCTCAGTCAATTGCCGTGGGATTATATTGGACTGCCGCAGCTTACGCTTTATTTGCAGGCCGCAAGTCACGCCATTTTTACTTACCTTCCTTATTTGTTTGCGGTAGGCATTGCGCTTGGAATGACGGGAAATGCGCTTGCAGCTGCTTTAGCGGCACTTGGCGGGATGTTCATTTATGTGGGCATTACCCAGACGGCTGTGCCGGAAATTGAGCCGACGGTGTTTATCGGAACGTTGATGGGCATCATCTCAGGCTTTAGTTATGAACGATTTAAGAATTTGCGTTTGCCTGAATACATACAATTTTTCGGAGGGCCGCGGTTTGTACCGCTGTTTGTCAGCTTTATATCGGTCTTATTTTCCATATTTATGATTGGACTAACGCCATATATTGAACGCATGCTTGAAGAGCTTGGCAACATCGTAGCTTCAGGAGGCGGGTTCGGTGTTTTTCTTTATGGCTTCGTCCATCGAATTTTGGTCGTGTTTGGGCTGCATCATCTCGTCAGCCATGTGTTCTGGTTCCAGATTGGCAGTTATACGATGGCGGATGGGACAACCGTATATGGCGATTTGCCGCGGTTTTTCGCTGGCGATCCCACAGCAGGCGTGTTCATGGCGGGAATGTACCCGACGATGATGTTTGCACTGCCTGCAATCGCGCTTGCCATTATCCATGAGGCGAGGGAGGATCTTAAGCCTAAAATCCGCAAAACGTTTATGTACGCGGCTCTGGCCTCCTTTTTGACTGGTGTGACCGAGCCTGTAGAATTTGCCTTTCTATTCGTTGCGCCTTATTTGTTCGTCGTGCATGCGCTGTTGTCGGGCGTCATTATGTGGGTGACGTATGAACTGGGCATTCGCCATGGCTTTTCTTTCTCGGGCGGAGCGATTGATTTTATCGTCAACGAGCACTTGGCTACGCGCGGCTGGCTGCTCATTCCAATAGGTATCGTAGTCGGGCTCATTTATTATTTTTTGTTCCGCTGGGCGATCGACCGTTTTCAAATTCCGACCCCTGGGCGCGAGGAAGGCTCGCATCTCGATGAGTGGGCTGGCGATATTCCGCAGCGTGCGCCGCTTATTTTACAGGCGATTGGCGGCAAGGACAATATTGTGAAAATGGAGTCCTGCATTACGCGGCTGCGATTGAAGGTAGCCAATGAGAAGCAGCTTGATATCGCAGCGCTGCGCAATTTGGGGGCAGCCGGTGTCATTCGCCTCGGCGGCGGAAATGTGCAGGTCGTCTTCGGCACATATTCGGAGCTGATTCGCGGGGAAATTTTGAATACCATTCAGCGGGATCAGGAGCAGGTACTGTTCAGCTCCCCGATGCAGGGGAAAATGATCGCGCTCAGCGATGTGCCCGATCCGATTTTTTCCGGCAAGCTTGTTGGCGATGGGGTTGCGTTCATACCGGATAAAGGGGAGCTTGTCTCGCCTGTCAAAGGTGAAGTTATTCATATTTATCCGACGATGCATGCGATTGGCATTCGAACGCCGGAAGGGCTTGAAGTGCTGCTTCATATCGGCATTGACACGTCCCTGCTTGGCGGCAAAGGCTATTTCAAGGCTGCTGTCAAAGAAGGGGACAAGGTGCTTCCCGGCGACCTGCTCATCCGCTTTAATTTGCAGCAGGTGCGCAAGGAGAGCAAATCGCTGGCTACTCCGATGGTGATTACCAATTCGGATATGGTGCGTTCATGGCGATTTGCGCCATATAAAACCGTTAAAAAAGGACAATCTTCCGTGATGTCGGTCGTGCTTAAAGAGATACAAGTTGGAGGGGAAAGGCCATGATACAAGGTATTGGAGCGTCAGCAGGCATAGCGATCGGAAAATCATTCGTATTGCCCAGCTGGGAGTGGGAGCTGCCGGAGCAGCGCATCGATGTTGCTGATTTTGCCCGTGAGTTCGAGCGAGTATATGAAGGCATCCGAACGTCAAAATTCGAAATCGAGCAAATGAAGGACGAGCTGCGGGAAGTGGTTGGTCCTTCGGAAACCCATATTTTTGACGCGCATCTTGCGATTTTGGACGACCCGGTGTTTATGAATGAAATTCAAGGCATTATTAGCCGGCAATACAAGGCAGCAGAAGTAGCGGTCAAGGAAGCGATCGATCATTTTGTGACGATGTTTGATTTGCTGGATGATGAATATATGAAGGAGCGCGCGCTGGATATAAAGGATGTCGGCAATCGGCTGCTTAAGCATTTGCTAGGCGTGCCGGAAATTAAGCTTCCATCCAACACGAAGCCGTTTATTCTCGTCGCCAAGGAGCTTTCTCCTTCGCAGCTTGCCCATATTAATCCGCAAAATGTGCTTGGCATCGTAACGCTGGCAGGAAGCACGACTTCCCATTCCGCTATTATGGCGAGGGCGCTCGGCGTACCGCTCGTTGTTGGCGTGGAAGCGAAGCTGGAGGAACCGATTCAGACGGGCCAGATGATCGTGCTCGATGGCGGAGACGGTGTCATGTATGTGCAGCCGGAGCAGGAAGTTATCGCGCTGTATTCGGCGAAGCAGCGGCAGCAGCAGGAGGCGAAAACCCGTCTGCGCGATATCGTCGATCATAAGTCGATGACGCCGGATGGCAAGCGGCTGGAGTTGGCCGCTAATATCAGCTCCTTCAAGGAGCTGGAAATTGCTTTGTCCAGCGGAGCGCATGGCGTCGGCTTGTTCCGCACCGAGTTTTTATATATGGACCGCAATCGCTTCCCGCTGGAGGAGGAGCAGTTTGAAGTATACCGCAGCGTAGCGGAAAAGCTGGAAGGCAAGCCGCTCATCATTAGGACGCTTGATATTGGCGGTGACAAGCAGCTTGATTATTTCAATATTGCCGAGGAAGACAATCCGTTTCTAGGCTACCGGGCTATCCGTATATCACTGGATCGCAAAGATTTGTTTAAAGTGCAGCTTAGAGCCATATTGCGGGCAAGCCATTTTGGACAGGTCAAGCTAATGTACCCGCTCATTTCTTCGGTTGAGGAGGTTCGTGCAGCCAATGCGGTATTAGCGGAGGCGAAGCAGGAGCTGGAGCAGGAAGGCCAGCCGTATAACCGGAATTTGCAGGTAGGTGTCATGATCGAGGTTCCGGCTGCGGTAATCATTGCCGATCTGCTTGCAGGAGAGGTTGATTTTTTCAGTATTGGGACGAATGATTTAGTGCAGTTTACCCTTGCTGTAGACCGGATGAATGAGGAGATATCGCATTTGTACGAGCCCTTCCATCCCGCAGTGCTGCGGATGCTTAAGCTGACGATTGATGCGGCGCGCCGCAGCGGCATTAAGGTGGGCGTTTGCGGAGAGCTGGCAGGGGATGCCAAGGCGCTGCCGATATGGCTAAGCCTCGATGTTGATGAGCTTAGTATTTCTTCGCATTCTTTGCTGCAGGTGAAAGAGCGGCTGCTCCGCACAAGGCAGGAAGACAGCCGCTTGCTGCTGCCTAAGCTGCTGGAATGCCGCACGAGTGCGGACATTCATGAGCTGCTAGGACAGTTTATGGATGAAAATGATGCCAGAAGGCAAAGCGCCTCTATTTCTTAAAATATAAGAATTTATAAGTATTACATTTATAAATAGACTTATATTTCATCGCGAAACGGTTGTTTTGCCGCCAAAGGACGGCTTCAGCCGTTTACGCTTGGCCTTTGTATTGCTCTAAAGCGTCAACGAAAGCTTTGGCGTATGGCGGAAGATCGGGCGGACGTCTCGCAGAGATGAGGTTTCCGTCTACGACAACCGCCTCGTCAAACCATTCGGCACCAGCGTTTTCCATATCGTCGCGAATGCCTGGCGTAGAAGTGACTTTCCGTCCTTGCAATATTTTTGCAGAAATGAGCACCCAGCCAGCGTGGCAAATTTGGCCAATCGGCTTGCCAGCTGCATCAAGCTCCTGCACAAGCTCAAGCACTTTAGGGTAGCGGCGGAGCTTGTCCGGCGCCCAGCCTCCGGGAACGAGCAGGCCAATAATGTCGCTGCTGTTCACTTCATCAAAGCTGAGGTCGGCAACGGCGGGCACGCCATATTTTCCAATATGCTTCTTGCCCTTCTCAGGACCTGCATATAGTACGGTAGCTCCCGCTTCGCGGGCGCGATATACCGGATACCACAGCTCCAAATCTTCGAATTCATCATCAAGTAAGCAAATAACGGTTTTATTGTGTAATGACAAGGATTTCCCCTCCAATTCATATTGTCTTACCTATTGTATCGAAGGAGAACTTATGAAGCAAACAATAGCAAAGCGTTCGGTGCGGGTGCTTCGCTGTATTCCAGCCGTGCTAGTCATGACAGCGATTTTTGCTGCATCAGCGACGACGGGCGAAGAGATGAATACGCTGCTGCCGTTTTTTCAAAAGCTGTTCCCGCAAATGGCGAGCTTTGATTGGGGACATTTTGTCGCTTATTTTATGCTCGCCGCCACCATCGATTTCGCTATCGGTGCGAGAGCCGACCGTATCGTAATCAAAGTGTTGATTGTGCTGCTGTGCGGCCTGTATGGCATCACTGATGAATTTCATCAGTCCTTCGTAGGGGGCAGAATGCCGGATGCGGCCGATGTCCGCAATGACATGATTGGGGCTGCAGTGTGGGCTGTTCTGGTGGCGCTGCCGCCAGTACGCCGATTATGGCGGCGTATCGCCCGGTAGTCCAGTTTATTCAAAGGACATCAATCAGAAAACAGCGGCTGTCAGTATTCCAGGCTTTCACCAATGGCGGACGACGCTCGGAGCCTGCATTTATCGTTCATTTTTAATAGTAAAAATTACATAAGTCTGCAAGCAGGAGTTTTTGCGAAAAAGGTCGAATATTTTACGCATCTCAAATTATGAGCATAAACGGAGATGAAGGGCGGTACAGCCGTCCGCGTGAAGGAGTGGACCAACTTGGAAAAGCGGTGTCATTGTGGTGACATCATGAAGATGAAGCTGCGTACCGTCATTTATTCTGGGAAAGTGGAAATAGACAATGTGCCTATTTATTCCTGCGTGGCCTGCAGTCGAAGCGAAGTGTTTCCGGAAGTGAAGCCCGATTTGACTGGTCTGATTGCTCAGCTTGGTGCAGAGCCATCGAAGCAGACCTTTTTTTTCGATGAGTGCAATGAATGGGCGAGCCTGCTCGTCATTGCTAGAAACACGAAGAAGCAATCCGATCCTGCTGCGGTGGAACGGCTTATTCAGGAGCGCATCGATGCGCTGCTGGACCTGCTGCTGCTTGCTCAAGCGCTTGAGGACCAAGTATGGATAGCGGATATTACGAAGCGGCTGGGCCAAATCAGCCGGCCGACAAGGCATACATAACGCAATAAAACGATGAGAATGCAAGCAGTTGCTTGAGCGGAAATGAAAGCGCCCCGGCGCTGACATTGCGAAAAGTAATATTTTGTCGTATGATTATTCTATTGTGCAGTGGGCGAAAGTAAAAAATCTGAGATAATGGAGAGAAGGACCTTGACGGTAACCATTTATGATGTAGCAAGAGAAGCAGGAGTATCTATGGCTACGGTTTCCCGGGTTGTCAATAACAATCCGAATGTGAAACCCGCAACCCGCAAGAAGGTTTACGAGGCCATTGAGCGTCTGGGATACCGTCCTAATGCGGTAGCTAGGGGCCTTGCCAGCAAGAAAACAACGACTGTTGGTGTCGTAATTCCCGATATTTCCAACGCTATTTTTGCGGAAGTGGCACGGGGCATTGAAGACATTGCGAATATGTATCACTATAATATTATTTTGTGTAATGCGGATAAGAAGAAGGATAAAGAAATTCGCGTTATTAACACGCTGCTGGAGAAGCAGGTTGACGGATTGCTCTTTATGGGCGGAGCAGTAACGGAAGAGCATATGCAGGCGTTCAAAACAACGAATGTCCCGATCGTATTATGCGCAACGACTGATGAGAACGGCGAAATTCCTTCCGTTGATATTAATCATGAGGAAGCGGCTTTTGATGCGGTCAACAAATTGCTGGAGCAGGGCCACCGCCGCATTGCGATGATCAGTGGCACGTTGCAGGACCCTGCGAATGGCTATGCCCGTTTCCAAGGGTATAAGCGCGCGCTGGAGACAGCTGGCATTGCTTATGATGACACGCTTGTCCGTATCGGCAACTACCGTTATGAATCTGGTATCGATGCCATGAAATATTTTATTGAGCTGGACGAGCGTCCAACTGCGGTATTCTCAGCGACAGATGAGATGGCGATTGGTGCCATTCATATGATTCAAGACTCTGGTCTGAGCGTGCCAGGCGATATTTCAGTTATTAGCGTAGATAACAGCCGCATGGCTTCGATGGTTCGTCCGCAATTGACAGCCGTTGCCCAGCCTATGTATGATATCGGAGCTGTATCGATGCGTCTGCTCACAAAGCTGATGAATAAAGAAAATGTGGATCACTCCAAAGTCATTTTGCCGCATGAGATGATTGTGCGCCAGTCTGTTGGAGGGGTATAGGAAGCATGACTTTTAACAAAATCGGCATCATTGGGGCGATGGTGGAAGAGATAGAACTTCTCGGCCAGCACGTCCAAGTAACGAAAGAAACCATTAAGGCTGGCATCACTTATTACGAAGGCCAGTTTCATGGCAAGACCGTTATTTATTGCAAATCCGGTGTTGGCAAAGTGAACGCTGCTGTATGTACGCAAATTTTAATCGATTTGGGTGCGGACTGCGTGCTGTTTACTGGCGTAGCCGGAGCCGTTGATCCAAGCCTGAATATTGGTGATATTGTCGTATCTACGAGCTGTGTTCAGCATGATATGGATTGCACGCCGCTAGGCTTCGCCCGCGGTGAAATTCCATTCCATGCGCGTTCGGAGTTTGTGGCGGATGAGCGGCTAGTCCAGCTGGCCGTTGATTCTAGCAATCGCTTGTTCGAAGGGCGCAGCTTGAAAGGCATCGTGTTATCCGGTGACCAATTTATTGCGAGCCGCGAGACGGTTGGGCTGTTGCGTGAGACGATGAATGGCGCTTGCGCCGAAATGGAAGGCGCTTCAGTAGCCCATGTATGCGACATGAATGAGGTGCCATTCGTGGTCATCCGCTCCATGTCGGACAAGGCTGACGGATCTGCGCATGTCAATTTCCCAGAGTTCACGGTGAAAGCAGCTAACAATTCCTACGCCATTATTGACGACATGCTTCGACATATTTAGTTCATAAGAAGGTATCAGACCGCCATCCGGGCACACGGGATGGCGGTTTTTGTCGTTGGAAATCAGTATTCAAAATAGGAAATAGATAGAAATAATTATATTCCGATAGGAATTATCTATTTTAATTGACAGCGATAGGAAAACCATTGTACGATTCATCTTGCCACCAGCATTTTACTATTTTTGGTTAAATGAGGAGGAGAGAAGAAAAAAGAGAGCGTAGAGCAGCGCGGAAACGATTTAAAAGACCGAATATTCTGAAAATAAGGCTGTTGGCGCAAATTAAACTTTAGGATAGGTGGAGATAGGTAATGGCAGACGTTAGCTGTGTCGTATGCAAATCGGAAATTAGTGTTGAGTCTGATGCAATAAGCGGAGAAATCGTAGAGTGCTCGTCATGCGGACAAGAGCATGAGGTGCATGCCGTAAATAATAGCATTTCAGTTGCATTAGCTCCCGAGATTGAAGAAACTTGGGGCGAGTAAAGGAGCCAGGGGATGAAGCAGACAAACACGGATATTTTGCTATGTGTGACGAAGCTGCGTGAGGAAGAGAAGCGAATCTATGAGCTGCTCCAGCAGGCTGGACATCATGTCCAAGTAAATCTGGATTCGATGGAGCTGCCGCTTGAGCAGGGCTGGGCGGATCAGTATGGTGTCGCGCTCATTCGCTGCCTCTCCCAGAAAAAAGCGTTAAGCCGCTCAACGATGCTGGAGTTATCCGGCATTGAAACGATTAATTCCGTTAAAGCGATTAACATTTGCACAAATAAAATTCATCAAGCAATCGTGTTCCAAAAGCATAACATTCCACAGCCCCGCTTCAAGGTCGCTTTTACAGCAGACAAAATCCTCGAATCGTTCGAGGATTTTGGCAACATATTTGTAATCAAGCCACCCAGCTCCTCCTGGGGAAGGGGCATTGCCCGCATTGTCGGCAAGGAATGCCTAGATGGCTGGATTGCAGCACGGGAATCGCTTGATCCGACCCAGCAGTCCTTTCCAGTACTCGTACAGGAATACGTGGACAAGGGGGATTATGATATTCGCGTTGTCATTGTCGGCCGCAAGCCAATCGTAGCGTTTCGCCGGGTGTCGGTCGACAACTGGAAGACGAATACGCATTTGGGAGCTGAGGTTGAACCTATTGCTGTCAATAAGGAAATAGAATCGATTTGCAGCAAGCTGACCGAGGTGCTCGGTGAAGGCATCTACGGTCTGGATTTATTTTATGACTATCAAAATAAACGATATCTCGTATGCGAGGTTAATCAAAACCCAGAGTTTTCGAAGTCCTGGAAAATTCATGGCGTCGATGTAGCCGCTCATATCGCGCTTTATTTGCAGGGGAAATTGGCCTCCAGAACGAGGCAGGAGGTTAACGCCTAACGCAGTTTAGATGATCGAGTTCCAGTTAAACGACGAACCATGAACCATGAACCACGAAAACAAGCTACGGATAAAGGAGAATCGGCGATGGCCCATACGACAATTATTACAGCTCCAGAGAAGGTGACACCAGTAATCAAAAAGGAGCAATATTTTTCTCTTTCCTTTGTTTTATCCCGTGTGCTGAATTCGGGCGTCATCATGAGTATTGAAAAAAATGAGAGTGAGCTCAAGGGGCTAGAAAAAAGCATCGGCAAGCTGACACAAAGCAAATATGTTTCCTTGTTCAACAGCTACACGGGCGCGGTGCATGCCGCGCTTTGGGGACAGGATATCGTCCATGGCTCGCTGACGCGCCTGGAGGAAGCAAGCGAGCAGGATCAGCGTTTTGCAAGCTGGCTCGGAGTAGGGCTGGTCACGGACTCTGATGTGCAGCAAGGCTTCGAGAAGGTAACGGTGACGTGGGATAACTTGCCCCGCATTGAGCAAGAGCTACAGCCTAAGCTGCACAAAGCACCCGTGATGGTGCTGGATTTCACGGAGCTTGGCTTCGGCCCCTGCGCCTCAATTTCGGTAAATGACGAGAGCGTATGGACCAAGGCGGAGCGTCTGAAAATATTCGGCGCCTTCGATTTGAAGACGATGTGGACGCAGGAGGAGGCGGAGCCGGACATTCAGCCAGGCGCACAGTTTAACTACAGGCTCAGCCCGCTTGTGGCGGCATGCGTCAAATTATCGCTTCTAAGGAGGAATAGCGGCTATGAAAACTGATTTTATCCGCAAGCCGCTGAGCTTGCCATCGGAAGCCTGGATTAACGAGCAGCTTGCTTATTATGGAGGCCCAGCCGTCATTCCCGAGGATAGCCGGAAGACGACCTTTCCTTCCATTACGAAAGAAGATATCGTTCAAATGCTAGTGTCCATTCAGCAAAGCCCGGAAGAAGTGATTCATGAGTTTACGGAAAAATACCGCAGCTACGTTGGGGCGAATTATGCGATCGCTACGGCAAGCGGGACGTCAAGCCTGCATCTGGCGCTCGTTGGTGTTGGCGTACAGCCCGGGGATGAGGTCATCATTCCGGCGTTTACGTTTATTGCGACCGCACAGGCCGTTGTGGCGGCAAAAGCGATCCCTGTATTTGTGGATATTGATCCACTGACCTATAACTTGAATCCTGCGCTGGTGGAACAGGCGATCACGGCGAGGACGAAGGTTATTATGCCTGTCCATGTCCATGGATTGCCAGCTGATTTGGCGCAGCTCAGGGCACTCGCTGACAAGCATGAGCTGCGGCTGGTGGAGGATGCCTCCCATGCGCATTCGGCCTCCATTGGCGGCCAGCTGTGCGGATCTATCGGCGATGGAGCGGGGCAGAGTCTAATGGCGGACAAAAACTTTCCTGTAGGCGGAGAGGGGGGCATCGCCTTCTTCAAGGACCGGGAGGATTATGAGCGGGCTTTGAGTTTTTTGCAGGAGACAGGCATTGATTACCGCATGTCTTGGATCGCTGCGGCATTTGGCATTAGCCAACTGGATCGTTTGCCGTATTACGATGCGATCCGGGCGAGAAATGCGAGCTATTTAACGAATATTTTAACGCAAACGAAGCTGTTTAAAGGTCCGCATGTGCCTGAGGGACATAAGCATAGCTACAATATGTACCGAATAAAGCTGGACCCGGAAGCGGCGGGACTGGGAGATTTGCCGGATTATCAGGTGAAAGAGGCCATTCAAGAGCTGGCATCGAGCGAAGGCGTCTTTGCACGGGAATGGCAAAACGTGCCGATACCGGGCCATCTGCCGTTTCAAAATCGCAAAGGGTTCGGCAGAGGGTATCCCTTTACGCTGTCCGAGCGCAAAGACTTTGGTTATCATATCGACCGCTTCCCCGAGACGCTGGGCATGCTGCGCTCAACGCTGACTATTTGCCGAGAGCTTCGCTCACCCATTGAATATGAGCGCATAGCCGCCTATGCGCTGGCGTTTCAGAAAATTGATGCGAACCCGGCGATTATTCGTGAACTCGTGCTTCAGAACACGGCGGCCAAAAAATCATATGAGAGGGATGCGAGGCTCGGATGAGTGTAACTAGGAGCAGCGTGAAGCGCGTCGCCATTTTGGGCGGCAATGGCTTTACAGGCGGGGAGCTTTATCGCCTGTTGAAACGCCATCCTTATTTCAAAGTTGATTTTGTATCTTCGGAATCGAAGGCGGGGCTGCCGCTGGATAAATTTTTTGTTTCGTCGGCGCGCCAGAAACGGGCGGATGGCGGAAAGTTTCAAAAGCTGGCTTCGCTTTCTGGACATTATGATTTCATCTTTTCCTGTCTGCCGACCGGGGTATTGCCCCGACATATCGACCATATTGCCGAGCATGCCGAATATGTGATTAATGTCAGCGGCGATTATCGCCTGAACGATCAGGAGCTGCTGCGGCAGTATTATCCAGAGAGCCTCAGCCATCCGGCGCAAGGGGGCAGCCATTATTTTATTCCAGAGTTCAGCGATATTAATTTGGAGGCGAAGGTCGTCAATTTGCCTGGCTGCATGGCGGTCGCAACGATTTATACGCTGTTTCCGCTGCTGGCAGCTAATCTGATTGAGCCGCGCGTCATCTCGGACGCCAAGACGGGCTCCAGCGGCGGCGGCAAGGCGAGCACGGAGCATCACGCGGAGCGCGCCCATAACTTCCGTCCTTATAAAGTGCATGGGCATCGCCACAGGCCGGAAATCGAATTTGCGCTGGAGGAGCATCTGGAACGTTCCGTGGAGCTGCAATTTTCCGTACACAGCCTGGATTTGCCGCGGGGCATTCTCGTTACCTCCTACTCCTTGCTGAAAGAGCATGCGAGCGAAATCGATGTGAAAAAAGCATTTTATGGCGCTTACGCGGCAAAGCCGTTTGTCCATTATTTCAATTCCAAAAACGGCTCCTATTCGTATCCGATGATCAAAACGACAGCCGGGACGAATTACGCTGAAGTCGGCGCTTATGTAGAGGGGCGCAATTGCGTCTCGATTGCCTCGATCGACAACTTGATTAAAGGAGCGGCGGGACAGGCGATTCAGGCGGCGAACCTGTACAGCGGCATTGCGGAGGAGGCAGGCTTACAATTTGAGCTAGAGGGGGCGTGGCCTTAATGTCAAGCCAGAGCTTGTACGTCATTAAGCTCGGGAGCAGCACCATTATGCACCATCCCGAAGTGTTTGCCGAGCTCAATGATCTGGTGCAAAAAGGGAAAAAGGTTCTGCTCGTAGCGGGTGGAGCTGAAGGCATCCGGCAAAAATACGAGCAGCTGAACCGGAGCATTCCGGTTCTCGCTTTAGCGAATGGAGATGAGGCGCGGTACTGCTCTCCATCGGAGATGCCGCTCATTCGGGCGGCGTATCAGGAGTTTATTTTGGCGAAGGTCCATGAGCAATTAAAAAGCTACCAGCTTAAAGTATTCGCCCAAATTGGCGGCGACAACGAGGTTGTATTTGGACAAAAATCGAAGCCGGTTAAAGCGGTCAAGGATGGCAAAACGGTTATCGTTCGCGATTCCCTGTTCGGCTCTTTTACAGGCTGCAACGTCGATTTTCTACAGGGCGCCCTGCAGGTATTTGATGTCGTATGCTTGACACCGCCTATTTATGACCGTGAGCTAAGCGAATATATTAACATCGATGCGGACATGCTGGCCGCTCATCTTGCAACCGAGCTTGCAGCCGAGCATTTGCGATTTGTGACAGGCACGGCAGGGCTTTTGGAAAATGTGGATGAACCAGCTTCTACGATATCCGACGTCTACTTGGGCGATGACATTCATTCCATCAAAGGACGGATGAAGCAAAAGGTACGGGCGGCGAATCATGCCATCAGCAAAGGCATTTGCGACGTAAGCATAACGGGCCCCCATTCGCTGAATCGGCCGGGCACAGGCAAAACATGGTTTTGGAATATGCAGCGGGATGCAAACGGAACGGATTTGCTTAGAAAAGCAATTCGAATTCCATCGGTGTCCGGCGACGAGTCCGAGCTTGCCGACTATTTGCTGAATGCGGTTCAACTGCCAGAGGTAAACGGCTTTGTCGATGAGGCGGGCAATGTGGTGTTCCGCAAAGGCAACGGGCCTAATCAGCTGCTGCTGCTCGGCCATCTGGATACCGTGCCCTATAATTGGCCTGTTACATGCGATGAGGAGCGAATTTCTGGCCGGGGAACGGTCGATGCCAAGGGCAGCCTGCTCAGCTTCATTCAAATGCTTTATGAGGCCAAGGTGCCAGAGGATGGCTCGCTGCTCGTCATTGGAGCGGTGGAGGAGGAAGTATCTTCGTCCAAGGGGGCCTTCTATGTCAGGGATCATTACCGGGCGGATGCGGTCATTATCGGCGAGCCGAGCGGGGAGGACAGCTTGACCTTAGGCTACTACGGACTATATAAGCTGAGTATCGCCATAAGCAAGCCGCAGGAGCATTCCGCCGGCAAGGACAGCATTAGCGTGCTGGATCAGCTTTATACGATTGTGGCGGATATCCGGCAGCAGGTAGGGGGCGTTGACCCGAACCATCTGTCATCTCTTATTGATATAAAACATAGTAATCATAATGGAATACTTAGTGCTGTGGGCATTTTAAATTTTCGGATTTCCCCTGATGCGGGCAAGGAGTATGCGAAGCAGATCCAGCTTGATTATGGCGATGGGGTTTCTGTAACGGTGCTGCGGGCTACGCCGGGCTTCGCAAATCCGCGAAACAGCCCATTAGTGAAAGCCTTTGTACGCAGCTTTGCGAGTAAGGGGAAAGCGATTCATTATATTAAAAAGCGTGGAACAAGCGATATGAATACGCTGGCTACGACTTGGGAGGGCGTACCAATGGTCGCTTACGGCCCAGGTGATGCGAGCCTCGACCATACGAATGAGGAGTATTTGCAGCTCAGCGAGGTGCATGGCGCGCGAGCGATTTTGCGGGGAGCAATTGAGGAATGGTATCGCCTGCGATCGGAGGAGGGTTCCTATGGGTACGTTGGTACAGTCGGCAAGTCATTCAGCTGAGTTTGAACAATTGCTAGCAAAGGCGCAGGCTGCGCGCAGCTCTATTATCGATATGGCGGCTCGTGAGACAGGCTGCCATATCGGCGGCAGCTTGTCGGTCATCGATTTGCTCATAGGCGCCTATGCAAAATATCATCAGGACGAGAATACGGCCATCGTGCTGAGCAAAGGTCATTCCGCAGCGGCATTATATGCAGCGCTCTACCAGTACGGAATTTTATCGGATGATCCAGCAGCCTCCTACGGCGGGGCAGATTCGCTATTCACCGGGCATCCCAACCCGAAGCTGCCTGGCATCCCATTTGCGACGGGCAGTCTCGGTCACGGGGTAGCCTATGCAGCTGGCTGGGCGCTCGGACAAAAGCTGCGGCGTACGAGTGGGCTCGGCATTGCCATTGGCGGCGATGGCGAGCTTCAGGAAGGGCTGTGCTGGGAAACGGCACAGCTCGTGCAGGCGAAGGGCATTACGAATTTTATTTATGTCGTCGATTGCAACGGAGGTCAGAACGACGGCTTGCTAGCCGACATATCGCCGCTGCCGAATTTGCGGGAGCGCTTTGAAGCGTTTGGCTTTCAGGTGAAGGAGATCGACGGCCATGATCTGGGGCAAATTATTGCAGCGCTGGAGCCGGACGGGGAGAAGCCGCTGGCGATTTTGGCCCACACGGTGAAGGGCAAGGGCGTAGCTGCCATTGAAGGCAATCCGCATGCCCATTATGCCAAAATTTCCGAGAAAATAGCGCTGAAATGGAAGAGGGGCTTGCAATGAGCAGCTTGGCAGCAAGAGAGGCCTACAAAGATGAATTAACGAAGCTGGCAGCGGATAATGGGAACATTATTTGCTTGGAGGCGGACTTGGGTGGTAAAGAGCATCCTTTTCAGCAAAGCTTTCCGGATCGTTTCTTCAATCTAGGCATAGCAGAGCTCGCCAGCGTAGATATTGCTGCGGGGCTGTCGAAGGCAGGCTTCGTGCCGTTTTTCTCGACCTTTGCGTCATTTGCTGCTCTGCGGGCAGCAGAGGGCGTGAAGCTGGCGCTAGGGTATATGGGTGAAAATATTAAAATCGTCGCCGCTTACGGCGGTGTATCGGGCGGCTGGTTCGGGACAACGCATCATTGTCTGGAGGACATTGCAGTTATCCAGACGTTCCAGAACATCCGTATCGCCTGTCCTCATGGGGAAGCGGAGACGCGGCGGGTCGTACAGGAGGCCGCAGCGGCGAAGGAGCCCTATTACATCCGCCTGTCGCGCAATGACAAGTTCGACAGCCTCGCCCGTGATGAGTCAAGCAGCTGCCGCGAGCTGCTGTTCGAAGGCGCTGTCCGCAGCGATGCGCCGCTGTGCCTGGTGTCGATTGGCGAGCAGGCTACTGAAATATGCAGCCGGATTTATCAGGAAAATGAGCGGGTCAATCATGCGCATCTTTGCTATGTCGACCGCGACAGCTTGAAGCGCTACAAAGCGGAGCTGCAAGCGGCAGCGGGAACGTTCCTCGTTGTAGAGGAGCACCGGGCTGCTGGCGGTACAGCGTCAAGTCTCGCCCTGCTGCTGCCGGAGAGCCAGGTCTACTCGCATGATTGCGGCGAGGAATGGCCGATGTATGGCGGCAGCCATGCTGATGTGCTGCATTATTTAGGCTTTGGCTATGAAGCGCTGACAAGGCAGATCGCAGAGCTCGGAGGAGATGCCGATGATTTTTAGTGTGCTGCGGCCAGCGAAATTCCGTTATTTTTTTCTCTCGGACATTATATCCGGCTTTGGAGTAGGAATGAGCACCATTGGCGCCAACTGGTTTCTAATGGACGAGACGGGCTCCATCAGCGCAATCGGGTTTATGCTGTCTCTGAATGTGATCGCCGGCTTTCTGATTTCGCCTTTTGTGGGCAGCTTGACTGACAAGTTTAATCGCAAAGCGATTATTCAGTGGACGTATTTTATCCGGGCGGCAGCTGTGCTGGCTATTATGGGCTTGTTTTTATGGACTGGATTTCGCATTGAATATTTGTATTTATTTACGATCGTAAATGGGATGGGCTGGACCATCTATATGTCGGCTTCCCGCAGCCTGGTGCAGGAGCTGCTGCCTGAGAAGGACTTGATTAAGGGCAATTCCTTAATCGAAATCAGCCTGCAGGTCGGCATGTTTATGGCTGGCGCAGCATCGGGCGTGCTGTATAAATATTCGGGCTTCGAAGTGATTCTGCTTATTAATGCCCTTGTGTTTATCGTCAGCAGCCTGCTGCTGTTCCGGGTCAGCTATGAAGCGATTGCGGTTGAAAATAAAGAAGAATCGTTTGTTTCCAGCTTTAAAAATGGACTCAGCTATTTGGCTGAGCGCCCGTTTATTTTTTTCCTCGGCGTCATCGCTATTATTCCGTTAGTATCCACGATGATTTATAATGTCGTGCTGCCGGGTTATGTGAGCGATGCCGTAAAGGGCGACTCGGTCGTGTTTGGCCTGTCGGATATGTTTTATGGCATTGGCGGGCTGCTATCGGGCTTCATTGCCGCTCCGCTGGCCGCGAAATTATCGAAAAATACGACGATTGCTTTATTTTTCGCTCTAGCGTTCGGTGTATTAATCGCCGTCGCATTCAACACATTTGCGTTTGTCCTTTACTTGGGCAGCGTGCTCATCGGCCTCAGCAATTCTTCGCTGCGAATCGTCATGACGACGACGCTGATGGAGACGGTGTCGAAGTCGTACATGGGCCGGGCGATGTCGGTGTGGATGGCCATTTCGCTGCTGCTGCAGACGGTATCCGCTTCGGCGCTGGGCTTGCTCATCGATCGTTATTCCGCAGCTGTCGGCTTTCTCTGCATGGGCGTGCTGATGCTCGTCGGGCTGATTTTGCACCGGATGCTAGTAGCAAGCAGCGGCGTGAAGGCGAAAAAAACGCTGGAAGTATAAATTCATGAACTAAAGGAGAATGGTTATATGACCGAAACTAAAATCGTCGCTTTTGTTGAGCCGAGCTTCTACGGGGTGAGCTTCGCAAGAGCTGCCTTTCAGCAGGGCTGCACCGTGATTTCGATAGTATCCTCTGTGGATAACCCGCGTACGTATGGCTATGAGGGCATTTACCATGATTTAATTGTCGCGGATATTCGAGATGAAGAGTCTGTTTACGAGGCGATCCGCAGCTCAGCGTATTTCGGGAAACTGGATGCTTTAATTCCGGCAACAGATTATGCCTCGCATTTGACGGCAAAGGTGGCAGAGCGGCTGGGGCTTAGAAGCGTGCCATATGAAGCGGCGTTAAAATCAAGAAATAAAGATTTGGCCCGTGAAGCCTATGAGGCGTTTGGGGTGCCCAGCGCAAAATACAGGAAGGTGAGAACCTATGAGGAAGCGGAGGCTGCGGCTCGTGAAATTGGCTATCCTATTGTACTTAAGCCGACCAATTGTGCAAGCAGCCAAAACGTTTATTTTATTTCCGGACAGGATGAGCTGAAGGACGCGATGGCGATCATCTCGGATTTTAAAGTAACGTATATGGATTTCAAAGTGAGAGAGGAATATTTGGTTGAAGAATATTTGGATGGCCAGGAGTTCAGCGTGGAAATTTTCCTTGAAAATAGCGAGCCTGCATTTGCAGTCGTTACTGAAAAAATAACGTCGCCGCTGCCTTATTTCGTCGAGGTGGCGCATACGCTGCCTACCTCCGTGCATAAGGATAAGCAAGCGGAAATTATTGAAACAGCGGTAAGCGCGCTGCGGGCAATAGGCATTACGGATGGCCCTAGCCATGTCGAGGTGAAGCTTTCGGAGCAAGGACCGCGCATCATTGAGGTGAACGGCCGGCCTGGTGGGGACAATATTTCCTCCGATTTGCTCGTTCAAGCGCTCGGTGTTGATTTTTTTGAAGCGACTGTGCATTATTATTTAGCAGAACCTGTCAATGTTCATGCCAGCCGCAGCCGAGCGGCGGCGATCGCTTATTTGCTGGCCGAGAAGGACGGCACCGTTGCCTCTGTAGAAGGGCTTGAGCATTTGCAGCCGGGAGACGCTATTGTCCGTTCGCATATATCGGTTCAGCAAGGCGACCAGATTTCCGTAGCCAAAAGCTCGGATGACAGGCTCGGTTATGTCATTACCGTGGCCGATACGCCGCAGGAGGCGAAGCAGGCTGCACTTGATTTAATAAGCAAGGTAGAACTGGTCTATCAGTAGCCTAAGCAAGCTTGCCATTTTAAACACCTACAGGGGGACTGCAAGCAGATGACGAACATTCTGATTGTGAACGGACATGATTATTATGACAGAGCGCAAGGTAAGCTGACCCAGACACTCGTTGCCGCGGCGGTTTCACAGCTTTCTGCGCAGCATACGGTTCAGACAACAACGGTTGCAGAGGGCTATGAGGTGGAGCAGGAGATTCGAAAATTCCAATGGGCCGATGTCATTATTTTTCAGACGCCGATTTATTGGTTCAGCATTACGGGCCTGCTTAAAAAATATATCGACGACATTTATCTGCCGAATATCTTTTTCGGCAAAGCGACGAAGTTTGGCCGGGGCGGGCTGCTCACCGATAAAAAATATATGCTGTCGCTCACCTGGGGATCGTCCGCTGGCGCTTTCTCCGATCCAGCGGGCTTCCTGGAAGGAAAAAGCGAGGACGAGGTGCTGTTCAGCGTACATAAAACCCAAGAGTATTGCGGGCTGAAGCCGCTGCCTACATTCTCGCTTTATTCTTCGATGCGCGAGCCTGATGTGGATGATGGCTTAGCGAAGCTTGAGGCTCATTTGAAAAAGACATTCGAGCTTTGAGGCAGAGCGAGCGGGGGAAGCTTGGAGGTTTTTTTTGAAGGCTTCCTTGAAAGCCTCTTAAACGTTTCTCGGAAAGCTTCCCTTAAGTTTTCCCTCAAAGCTTCTCACCCCGCAGTTTTTCATAGATAGCCCGCTCTGTTCGGCCACGCCAGCTTATAAATCCTGTATTGCGATTTCACAAATAGCACGATTTTTGGCTTCAATTTCACTACGGCGGGGAATAGGCGGAATTTGCGCCAAATCATCCAGCCACCATTCGGGCAGCCCGCTAGGGCTGCTTTCTTGCCATTTATCGAGCCACTGCTGCGGCAGTCGCAGATTGCTCTCAGGGGTGAACCCGGCTTCCTTGAGCCCCGCACCCGTTTTGCCGGCAAGCGCCAAGGCGATTGGGTGATCGGTCATCGTCAGCCATACGAGTGCCCAAGCACGCGGAACGACGCGCCACAGGTCATAGCCGCCACCGCCTAGCGCGACCCATTTGCCTCCCGCAAACGTATGGGCCAGCTCATGGATAATGGCAGGCATTTCGCTATAAATGCGCATGCTGCAATGAATATGCGACAGCGGATCATAGGCGTGGGCATCGCAGCCATGCTGGCTAATAATAATGTCGGGCTTAAAAGCGGCCGCGACCTTCGTAATGGAGGAGCGGAAGCATTCCAGCCACGAATCGTCCTCCGTATAAGGCTCCATTGGCAGATTAAAGCACGTGCCAATGCCCGCATCGGTTCCTTTTTCATACACATAGCCGGTACCGGGAAAAAGAAACTTGCCCGTCTCATGGATAGAGTAGGTGCACACATCGGGATCATTGTAAAAAATCCACTGCACCCCGTCGCCATGATGGACATCGGTATCGATATAAAGCACCCTCGCATTATACGTTTCCCGCAAATGCTTAATCGCTACGGCCGCGTCATTGTAGACGCAGAAGCCGGAACCGCGCTCTGGAAAAGCGTGATGCAGCCCGCCTGCCATATGATAAGCATGCAGCGTCTTGCCGCTCATCACCTGCTCCGCCGCTTCTACGGAACCAGCGACGATAGCCGCCGCTGCGTCATGCATGCCCGGGAAAAAAGGCGTATCCTCCGTATTAAGCCCAAATTGCCCGGAGCTGTCTTGTTCTTCCGCTGCTGGCGTCTGCGTACTGAGCTGTTTAACCGCTTCTATGTAGTCCTGGCGATGCGCCAGCGCGAGCATTTGGCTGCTTGCTTGGCGGTCCGTCTCATGCCAATGCTTCTGGGGGAGCGCACCCAGTGCTTGAAGCAGGTCAACCGTAAGCGTCAGCCTGATCGGATTAAAAGGATGCTCCTCGCCAAATTTATAAAGCGAGCAGCCTGGCTGATGCACAAAAATAGCATTTGACGGCATAAACGAATCACGTCCTCCTCCGGCCTATAACGCCGATCTATCCTTAATACATAAACCGCTGCCGAAACCGAACGCGGTCAAACTGTTCGATCGATGCCAGCGGCACCTCGCTGCCGATCCGCACCATCAGGCAGTTGGCGGGATGAGAGCATATTTCCGGATCATCCGTTGCGTACCAAATCATATCGACAGACTTCATGAGCTTTTCCATCATCGTGCGATATTCCCAGACGCTTAAACCCGTGCTTTTCAAATCCCAGTGCCAATAATATTCCGTTGTGAAAACAATCAGGTTTTCCATCTGCTGCTCCGCGAAGGCGAGCTGGATCATTTTTTTGCCGAGCCCATAGGAGCGGTAGTCATTGGCTACTTCGACAGCGCCAAGCTCGACCAAATCGATCATATTTCCTTCGGACCACCGCTCTAGCTCATCGGGGTAATGGAAGGTGACATAACCGACGATGCAATCAGCTTCCCGTGTCAAAATAATGCGGCCTTCTTCCAAGGCGGCGATTTCCACAAGCGCCTCATGCTGCTCGGTAGGCCTGCGAAACGCATCAAGGTCTGGATGCATGATAAGCTGTGATAGCTGCTCAGCGGGAACAGGCCCTTCCAGCACAAGCTCCCGGCCGTCTTCGAGTATGATTTTGTCTTGCTGATAATGTTTGCGATGCTGCAAGGCATACTCCCCTCTCTGTGGTGCTGCCTAAATGGTAAAGCTTGTTCTACTAATGGTTATAGCAAACATTCAGCCAAATGAAAAGCATGGTCGAAAATAAAGCAGATATGTTATAATCGTCCATGTAAGCGTATTCCACTCGGTAAAGGTGTAATAGATTTGATGGGAGAGTGATAGAATGTCTGATCTACATCAAGAGCGAATTCCAGCAATAGCCAATAATTCTAACCTGGTTGATTATGATGAAGCTGTAAAAACCTTCCGATGGGAAACGATCGAGCAGCAGTTCAGCTGGCACCAGACCGGAAAGGTGAATATGGCTTATGAAGCGATAGATCGCCACGTTTCTGAAGGCAAAGGAGATAAGGTTGCGCTTTATTACAGCGACAGCTCGCGCGACGAGGCTTATACGTTTGGACAGCTGCAAGCGCAATCGAATCAATTTGCGAATGTGCTGCGGGGGCTCGGCATAACGAAGGGCGAGCGTGTATTCGTGTTTATGCCGCGAACGCCTGAGCTGTATATCAGCGTGCTCGGAGCGCTCAAGCTCGGCGCCGTCATCGGCCCGTTATTTGAAGCGTTCATGGAAACAGCAGTCAAGGACCGCCTGCAAGACAGTGAAGCGTCTGCGATTATCACAACGCCAGCGCTGCTTAGCCGGATTAAGCGCGATGAAATTCCATCGCTGCGGCATATTATCGTTTACGGCGATGAGGTGCAGACGGATGACGTAATCGTCGATTATGCCGCCGAGATGCAGCAGGCATCGACCGATAGCGAGATCGAATGGCTCGGACGCGAGGATGGCCTTATTTTGCATTATACGTCCGGTTCGACCGGCAAGCCTAAGGGCGTCTATCATGTACAAAATGCAATGATTCAGCATAAATATACAGGCCAGATTGTCCTCGATCTGAAAGAGGATGATATTTACTGGTGCACCGCCGACCCGGGCTGGGTAACGGGAACGTCCTATGGCATTTTTGCCCCATGGCTGAATGCGGCTACGATTGTTGTAAGAGGAGGCAGGTTCAGCCCGGCGGATTGGTATGGCACCATTCAAAAATACGGCGTCACCGTCTGGTACAGTGCGCCAACAGCGTTCCGCATGCTGATGGGAGCAGGCGATGACGTCGTATTGAACTACGATTTGTCGAGCTTGCGTCATGTGCTCAGCGTGGGCGAACCACTCAATCCAGAAGTCGTTCGCTGGGGGATGAAGGTTTATCAGCAGCGCATTCACGATACGTGGTGGATGACGGAAACGGGTGGACAGCTGATCTGCAATTACCCGTCGATGACGATTAAGCCAGGCTCAATGGGCAAGCCGCTGCCGGGGGTGGAAGCGGCGATTATTGATAATCAAGGCAATGTGCTGCCGCCATTCCGAATGGGCAATTTGGCGATTCGCACGCCATGGCCTTCGATGATGCGCAAAATTTATAATAACCCAGCCAAATACGCAGAATATTTTCATCTGGAGGGCTGGTATGTATCGGGCGACTCCGCCTATATCGATGAGGATGGCTACTTCTGGTTCCAGGGCCGCATTGATGATGTAATTAATACAGCGGGCGAGCGAGTAGGGCCGTTTGAGGTGGAGAGCAAGCTTGTTGAGCATCCAGCGGTTGCCGAAGCAGGCGTCATTGGCAAGCCTGATCCGATGCGCGGCGAGATCATTAAAGCTTTTATCGCCCTGCGTGAAGGCTACACAGCATCCGATGAGCTGAAGGCGGAAATTTCCCAGTTTGTGAAAGTGGGCCTGTCTGCACATGCGGCTCCCCGGGAAATTGAATTCAAGGATAAGCTGCCGAAGACGCGCAGCGGCAAAATTATGCGTCGTGTGCTGAAGGCATGGGAGCTGAATTTGCCAACAGGCGATTTATCTACGATTGAGGATTAGGCTGTGTGTTAAGTTAAAAAAGCTCCGGTTCCTGCAACGTTAGTTGCGGAACCGGAGCTTTTGCTTTAGAACGATTTATCTGTGAAAAATAACGTTTAACCGCCAATGCTTGCTTTCGAGGAAGGAGCCGACTGCCCGACCGCGTTCTCCGCTGTCACGTAGAACGTTCCTGACGAAAGCGGCGAGGCGTAGACGAAGCTCGTCTCTGCGGTAGAGCCTACTTCCACATATTTGCCATCGTTGCCTGCGGCGAAATACACATGATACACCGTGACCTGCTCGCCAGCTGCGCTTGCCTGCCAAGACAAGGTAATCCCTGTTTCATTGCCCTGCGCGGAAAGGCCAGCAGGAGCTGCTGGAGCAGTCAAGCCGATTTCCGGCGTTGGCCGAACATCAGGTCCTTGACCTTGACCTTGTCCTGGATCGCCGCCTTCTTCAGGAGGCTGGCCCGGATTAAGCGGATCAGGGATTTCAGGTGCGACAGGCGCCTTGCCGAAGCGGACAATTTGGCTTGGTGCCGATTCCTTGCCGGCAACATCCACGGCTGTTACATAGAAGCTGTAGCCATTGCTGGCACTGACGGTAAAGCTCGCGCTGTAAGTATCTCCCAGCAGGATGGAATTTCCTACTTTGTTAAAGGAGCCTTCGTTAACAGCCTGATATAACCGGAAGCCAACGACATCATTCTGGCCCGGAGCGGAGAAGGAAAGGCTGACTACGCCCTGGCCAATCGATGTGAGTGACACATTTCCCGGTGCACTTGGCGCACTTCCGTCATCCTTGCGTGGATCGACCTTGGAAGGCGCGTTTTTGCCTGCATCCGTAGGCAAGTAATAGCTGAGCGCTCTGCGGCTGCTTGCCGGAACGCGGGAAAGCACTTTGCTGATTTCATCCATAAGCTCATCAAGCGGCTTCTTGCGCTTAATAACCGTCTGCTGCGAAATGAAATCAGATGGTGTTGCATCATGAGCGACATAATTGACGCCGTTATAGCGTATGAATGACATATTCACAAGGGCATCATCCGCTTGCTTAGGAATATATTTTTTGTTGAACCAGTCGGTTACCAGCATGCCTGCTGATCTAGTTAATGAAGTCGGCAGCTTGCCGCTGGCACTGGATACAGTTGCTTTAACAACGCCATCCGGCTGATTGAACGCTTTGGTTGCAAACATCTCCGGCTTCTGATCGGCCAGCTGATTCATCATCTTCGCCCAAATTTCGCGGGCGCGCTTGCGGCTGTCGCCTTCGAGCGTGTAGATCGGCTTCTCATAGCCGGCCCATACGCCAAGCGTGACATCTGGGGTGAAGCCCATAAACCAGACGTCGCCGTAGTTTTGCGTGGAGCCCGTTTTGCCCGCGTACGGAATTTTACCGTAATTTTTAAGCCGTGAAGTCAAGGAATTCGCTGTGCCGCTTGGGCTGGAAATAACGGTGCGAAGCATATCCGTCATCAGGAAAGCGGTCTGCTCGGAAAAGACGCGAGTTGGCTCGTGCTGATGCTCATAGACGATTTTTCCATTAGCATCCGTAATTTTGGCGATCATGTAAGAATCATTGTACAGACCTTGATTCGGAATCGAGCCATAGGCGCTGGTCAATTCTTCAACAGACACCCCGATGCTGAGTCCGCCAAGAACGCCGGTCTGTGCGGCATCATCTTCTGGCTGCAGCGTTGTAATGCCGAGCTTTCTAGTAAACTTCCAGGCTTCCTTAATCGTAACCTCATCGAGGAAAATTTTCAGCGCTGGCAAGTTAAGCGAGCGGTTGAGCGCTTCGCGAGCGGTAACAAGGCCGCTGTAACGGTTATTTGCATTTTTTGGAATATGATAGCTGGAACCACTGTTTTTCAAAATAATCGGTGCATCATCCAAAATGCTTGCTGGTTGGATCAGCCCTTTATCAATGGCTGGCAAATAGGCGGCGATAGGTTTCATCGTTGAGCCCGGCTGCCGCGTCATCTGAGTGGCAAAGTTCATTTGCTCCTCGTAAAAATCACGGCCCTCCAGCATGCTAAGTATCGCTCCGGTTTTGTGATCGACGAGAACGGCAGCAATTTGTTCAATGCCTTTCTCCTTGCTGTCCGGAGTGAAGTTGCTCGGATCATTGCCGATATCACGCATCATTTTATAAATGTCTTTGTCAATCGTTGTATGCACCTGATAGCCGCCACGGAGCAAATGCTCGCGCGCTTCTTCTATGAGATCGGCGTTTTCCTTCTTGCGAAGATCGGCTACGGTTAGCGTCGGGTCCTGCTGCATGAGCATAACTTCCGCCGCTTGGCGCTCTGCCTCCAGCATGAGATAAGGATACGTCGTATAGGCTTTCGCTACTGGCTTTGCGAGCGATCCGCGAATATCGAATTTTTTCGCCTCATCATATTCCTGCTGGGTAATGCGTCCGGTTTGGAGCATCCGCATCAGCACGGTCGCCTGACGCTCAATGGCGAGGTCAAAGCCGCCTTCATTGAACTGGCCTTTGCCGTTAAACGCGGTATAAGCGGAAGGACGCTGCGGCAGTCCGGCCAAATAAGCCGATTGCGCAATGTTCAGCTTGCTCAAATCGGTAATGCCGAAAACACCTTTGGCGGCCGCCTTGATTCCATATAAATTGTAGCCGCTTGAGCCATTTCCGAATGGTACTTTATTCAAATATGCTGCAAGAATTTCTTCCTTCGTCAAGTAGCGCTCCATCCGCAGAGCGAGAAAAATTTCCTTCACTTTACGGCTGTCGGTTACGTCCAGACTTAAAAATACGCGTCGTGCCAATTGCTGGGTAAGCGTACTGCCGCCCGTCTGCGTATCTTCATTAAGCAGCTTTTGCTTGACTGCCCGTCCCAAACCGTTCAAATCGACGCCATAATGGGTTTCAAAATTATTGTCTTCAATCGCAAGCACGGCGTTAATGACTTGCGGGGGAAGCTCATCGTAATCCACTAGAATACGATCTTCTTCCGTACGAAGCTGTCCAATAAGGGTATCATCATTAAAGAAGACAAAGCCGGTAACTGAGTTTTCGTTTATTTTCTCTTCAATTAAGGTTCGCGGTCGTACTTCTTCTCCTTTAACCAAAGAGGCCACATAGCCCGTTACGGCTCCTCCCGTTAGCAAACCGACGAATATGACAAGGTAACAGAGCCACTTTACTGTTAGCCATGTAACGAGTCCAAATGTGCGCCAGCCGCTTCTGCGGGATGATGATGGTTGTTGATCTTCCTGCATATGAATTAACTCCTCCTCCAATACACCCAACTATTATAGCATAAAACACCATTTCGAAAAGAGGGAAGATGATTGACTTCACTCATTTGCTATGTTATGGATACGCGAAATATGTGATACCCATAAAACTAAGGAATAATTAGTATGAAAAAAAGAAATATAGCAAAGCATTTGGGACAAATTGTGTAGACTTATTTATTTTTTTGAAACAAATCCCAAGGAATTATCGTAATAAATAAAAACAGTTATAACAGCATTTGGTTGCAGAAAGGGGAGGACAAAGTGGAGGCGTTGTTCTGGGGCTGTCTGTTTGGCGGCGTGCTTTATGCAATTGTAAGCGTTATATTTGGCGATTTTCTAAGCTCTGCTTTTGACGGAGCGCTCGATTTCCTCGCCAGCGAGGGGTATGGCTGGCTTCAGCCAACCTCGCTCGTAGGCGGTATTACCGCCTTTGGCGGCGCAGGGCTGCTGCTGCAACAATATTCACCGCTGACAGCTGGAATAGTCCTTGTCATTGCTGGATTAGTCGCGATCGTCGCAGGCGGAGGCGTATATTTCCTATATGTGAAGCCGATGAGCGAAAGCGAAAATTCAACAGCCGTCTCCATTCATGATTTCACGGGGCGGCTTGGAGAAGTATTGGTACCGATTCCGGCGATTGGATGCGGCGAGGTGCTGATGCCGGCAGGAGCGGGATTTTCCAATCAAATTGCCGCAAGCTTTGACGGCGAACCGATTCCAAGCGGCGTCCGCGTTGTCGTAATTGAAGTGAAGGAGCATACGCTGTATGTGTCTCAGCTTGAAATATAGGAAAGGATATGATTTCGCCATCCTTTCTCTATATTTCTCGGAATGAAACGCGCCGCGCCGCCAGAGGACGGTTTTCGGCCGTTTCACCTTCACCTTGATCCACTGTTATAACTGGCTATTTGACAAATAGAGAGGAGCTTGATACTATGCCTGAATTTTTGCTTATTCCCATTATTGTTGTTGCTGTATTCGTCGTACTAGGACTCGCGTTCTGGGCTCGCTACAAAACCGTTAGCCCAGATGAGGCGATGATTGTAACCGGCTCATTTCTTGGAACCCGCAATGTTATGACAGATGACAGCGGCCGCCGCATTAAAATCGTCAGAGGAGGAGGCGCTTTTATACTGCCAATCTTCCAGAAGGCTGAATTTCTTTCTTTGCTTTCCCATAAGCTTGATGTGTCTACTCCAGAGGTGTATACGGAGCAAGGTGTTCCGGTTATGGCCGATGGCGTCGCGATCATTAAAATCGGCGGTATCGTAGAGGATGTCGCAACAGCTGCCGAGCAGTTCATGGGCAAGCCGACAGAAGAGCTGAAGAGCGAGGCACAGGAAGTGCTGGAAGGGCATTTGCGGGCGATTCTAGGTTCCATGACGGTAGAGGAAGTATATCGCAACCGCGATCGGTTTGCCCAAGAGGTACAAAGCGTGGCGGCCAAAGATCTTAAAAAGATGGGGCTGCAAATTGTCTCCTTTACGATTAAAGATTTGCGCGACAAGCATGGTTATCTGGATGCGCTCGGCAAGCCTCGTATAGCGGCAGTGAAGCGGGATGCAGACATTGCACAAGCTGAGGCGGTGCGGGATGCAAGAATTAAGAAGGCGAGTGCCGAAGAGGAAGGACAGAAGGCCGAGCTGCTGCGGGATACGAATATCGCGGAGGCAGAGAAAATGAAAGAGCTCAAAGTCGCTTCCTTCAAAAAAGACCAGGATACCGCGAAAGCGGAAGCGGATCAGGCCTACGCCATTCAAGAAGCTCGGGCGAAGCAGAGCGTGGTCGAAGAGCAAATGAAAGTTGAGCTGGTGCGTAAAGAACGGGAGATTGACCTTGAAGCAAAAGAAATTTTGCGTAGAGAGAAGCAATACGACGCTGAGGTGAAGAAAAAAGCGGATGCCGATCGTTATGCAGTCGAGCAGGCGGCAGAAGGGGAGAAATCCAAACGGCTGCGTGAGGCGGATGCGCTGCAGTACAGCATCGAAGCGGAAGCGAAGGCGATGGCCGAGCAGAAGCGGCTGGATGGCTTGGCCGTAGCGGATGCTGAGCGGGCCAAAGGTACAGCGGAAGCCGAAGTGATCAGGCTGCGCGGTCTAGCGGAAGCCAAGGCAAAAGAAAAGCTGGCAGAGGCGTTCGAGAAGTTTGGAGAGGCAGCGATCCTCGACATTATTGTGAAAATGCTGCCTGAGCTGGCAGGCAAGGTCGCTGAGCCAATTAAAGGCATTGATAAGCTGACCGTTGTGGATACGGGCAATGGCGAAGGGGCGATGCGTCTAAGCAATTACGTCACTTCCTTGATGGCTACAGCGCCAGAAATGCTGAAAAGTGTAGCGGGCATTGATGTGTTTGCTTTAATGAAGGGATTAACGACGAAAAATACATCAGTCCCTGCCCCAGTGCCCGCTGTCGCGGTTCCGGCGAAAGCTTCCTCAACGAGCGAGGCATTAATGCAATTGCTGTCCTCTAAGGAATCGGGCCAAGACGAGAACACCCCATCCTAAATAAGTGAACAAAAAAATCCCCGGCCATCATAAGATGACCGGGGATTTCCTTTAAAATATAGGAAAGAATATTCTAACACTATCCTATCTCTATATTTCTCGGAATGAAACGCGCCGCCAAAGGACGGCGCGTTTCAGCTTATTAACGGCTGTAGAACTCGACGATTTGTTTAACGTCGATTTCTTGCGTCAACTCAGCACGCTCTGGGAAACGAACGTACTTGCCTTCAAGCGCTTGGTCGTTAAACTCAAGGTAGTTAGGCAGGTGATGACGGCCTTCCATAGCTTCTTTGATCGTTTTCAGACCACGGCTGCGCTCGCGCAGGCCGATTACGTCGTTAAGCGATACAGTGTAAGAAGCGATGTCGACTTTTTTGCCGTTAACTGTTA
This sequence comes from Paenibacillus sp. JT22N7, assembly GCF_059383875.1. Taxonomy (NCBI): domain Bacteria; kingdom Bacillati; phylum Bacillota; class Bacilli; order Caryophanales; family Paenibacillaceae; genus Paenibacillus; species Paenibacillus sp. JT22N7. Next base: position 45,752 of record NZ_JBXENY010000015.1, on the reverse strand, counting down.
TATGACCGTGAGAAACCAATTGGCGCGCACCAGCACGCGAGTTGGACAGGCCAAGACGGTAAACGAGGTTATCCAGACGGCTTTCCAAAAGCACGAGGAAGTTGTCGCCGGAAATACCTTTCATTTTAGCTGCTTTGTCGAACAAGTTGCGGAATTGCTTCTCGTTCAAACCATACATATGGCGCAGCTTTTGTTTTTCTTGCAATTGAACGCCATAGCCGCTCAATTTCTTGCGTTGGTTCGGGCCGTGTTGGCCTGGTGGAAATGGACGTTTGAGATCTTTGCCAGTTCCGCTCAGGGAAATACCAAGGCGGCGGCTTAATTTAAATTTAGGTCCTGTATAACGTGACATGCGTCGTGTTAACTCCTTCAACAAATGGGATTTTTGAAGATGGGGTTGTGTTTCGCGGAACAAGCTCAAATGCTCAAGTCAAAACTTAGAGCCTAACAAGCACCTCAGCCGCAGGCCTGTCAGTGAACTTATTCTCGAGGGTGACACAAAACCGTACGCCCATGTATTCAACAATTAATATTATATGAAATTCAAGCAGAAAGTCAAGAAAAATAGCCTGTTATGCTAATCGGGAATGATATAGAGTCTTTAGGCCTATAAACCAACTGTTAATTAGTGCAATATTCTTAAAAATAAAGTATGATGATGGTATCTTCTTCATACATAGATGACTGCTCATCTCCTTGTTTAGACCGACAGAAGGGTTGGGTGTTGCAGATGAACAATCGAAACCGAGATGGGAATAATAACGATCACTTTGCTCAGGCTGCAGCTCCTGTAGAGCAATTGCATCCTGAAATATGGTTTATGCACGAAGATATTAACGATGCGGACAGGCCATATATGATGCCGCTGCTTCAGGACAGCTTCGAGCTATGGTTCAGGGAGGCAAGCGAAGAAGCGGAAGCGGTGCAGGGCGCCTCATTATTATTTGACTGGGAGCTGCGTTTAATTGATAGCGCGGGTGCTGTTAAAGGGCAGGCGGAGTTGTGGCGCGATGAGCTGCGAATGCTTGCTGCACAAGTAGCTGAGTCTGGCTGCGCAGCTTCAGTGACGTTTGGAGAGCCGCCTGCTCATGCTGCTGCTGTTCCTGTCCGCAAACGCTCGAGTGGCGAGCCATTCAGCATATTTATACATATTGCCCCAAGCAGTACCGCCGAAGCTGAGCAGCAGGCAAGGCTTAGTGCCCTTCATTTCCGCAGCTGCTTCTACCGCTCTTTCGAACATATATATGTCCGGGATTTGATGCTCCAGCAAAAACGAACGGAGAAGGATGCCAATAGGCGCGATGCCCTGTTTCTGGCAGCTAAGCGATTGTATGATCAGTTCGACGTTACAGCCGTACTGTCCGAAATGCTAAGCAGTTTAGGTCAGCTTTACCCGAGCTCCGAAGTCAATCTATATTTGTCCCAAGACCATTTGAATGGCGACGCGCGCGTCAAGCCGCTTATTTTTAAAAATACAGCGCATGACATTGTTGCGAAAGCTTTCATGGAAGGCAAGCCGATGACGCAGAAGGAGCGGGATGGCACGATACGCCTAGCAGTTCCAATGAGCGGCAAGCAGGCGGCTTACGGCGTGCTCTGCATCTCGATTGACGCTGAGCGCTGGGATATTGCGAATATGCCGGCCTTCGTGCTGCTGGCGGATACAGCGGGATCTGCATTTGAGAATGCCAAGCTGTACGAGCAGTCCAATTTGCTCATTAACGAGCTTCGCGTCATTAATGAGCTGGCGAAACGGCTGAATCAATCGCTGAAGCTTAAGGATATATTCAAGTTTGCGACGAATGAGTTGCTTAATATTTTTGAAGCGGATTATTGCTCGATTCTCCAATTGGATAAAGACCGCAACCAATTTAATGTCATGTCCAGCAACATTCCTACGCTTGCACGCGAGCAATTCGTGCCGGATTACGGCTTTAGCGGCATTATTAACCGAACGAAAGAACCGCTTATTTTGTCAGATTATTGGCAAACCCGTGTCGTAACGTCTAAAATGATGGATTACACTGGCTCCCGCTCGCTGATCGCTGCCCCTATTATGGTTGAGGATGAAGTAGTGGGCGTGATCATGGTTACGCATAAAAACCCTCATTATTTCTCCTACGACAATTATAAGCTGCTCCAAATTATGTCCACACATATTGCCTTGGCGGTGACGAACGCTTCGCTGCATGCAGAGGTTCGCCGCATGGTTATTACGGACAATTTAACGGGGCTGCATGCCCGCCACTACTTGAACGAGCAAATCCAGAGCCGTCAGCGCAAAGATCCGTTAGGCTCACTCGTGCTCGTCGACGTCGACCATTTCAAACGCATTAATGACACATTCGGCCATCAGGTTGGGGATCGTATTTTAATCCAAGTGAGCGAAATTATACGGACTACGATTAGGCAGGGAGACATCGCTGCACGATGGGGCGGGGAGGAGCTGGCCGTATATTTGCCAGGCATTCGTTCTGAACAAGCTTTTCGAATTGCTGAACGTATTCGTCTGCTTGTGGAAGCGGAGACGGATCCTAAAGTGACGGTGTCATGCGGCGTGTCGGAATGGACGTTTGAAAATGATAAAATCAGCGTGGAATCGCTATTTTATCGTGCAGATATGGCCTTATATGATGCAAAAAATAATGGAAGAAACTGTATTCGTCTTGGCGTGGGGTAAAAGCAGGCATTAGACATAAGATTTTTGTTTGAAAAAAAATAGGAGAAGCGTCTGGGCATTTTGCTCAGGCGTTTTTTCTTTTTTTGCAGCCCTGCTTCATTAGATAATAGAAGCCCAGAAAGGAATAAGGAGCCTGCTGCTTCGGGGAAGCTAGAGAAAGCAAAAGCAACCTTATGGAGGGAAGAAAAAATGAAAACCATTAAGCTAGCTGTTCTATTAGCTTTATTCGCATGCACGGCATGGCTGAGCGGCTGCATGGATGTGGCAGACAAACGAACGCCGGAGCAATGGCTTTCTTTATCAGCAGCAGGACTTGCGGCAACGGATAAATACAGCTTCAGCGGCACTACTTCCATTATTGGGGCAGATGGCTGGAGCTATTCGCCGCTGCGCTTCTCGGGAGAGGTAGTGGACCATGAGCAGGTCAAATCGTATGCAGCAACAGCTGCGGACCAGAGCGAATACGCCGTGCCAGCTGAGCTGCTTAAGGAGATTCAGCAAGCGACAAATAAGGTAAGTATTCAAACGACGGCAACCGCAGAAGGGCATCTCGTGCTTCATGCAGCCGTAGACAAGGGGAAAGCGAAGAAACGGTGGGAGAAGCGCTTGACGGCAGAAATGGCGGCGCTCGCGAGCCAGGCTCCCGCTAAGGAAGGAGCTCTCCGGCAGGAATGGCTGCGCACATATGAGAAGTCCAATAAGGAGCTGAAGCAAATGCTGTCCACCTTAGAGGTGGATGGGCAATACGAGCTGACGATCGACCGCAGCAAGCTAGTGCCGCTCCAGTTGCAGGAGCAAACGACATTTGCTTATCAAAAGCAGGGAAAGCGGATTACAGAGAAGCGGACGACGAACATCTCGCTCAGCGCTTTTGACGGCACCACTTCGCCATGAAGGATGCACGCACCTGTTAAACATGTTACGATGGAGTTGGTAGTATTTATCAACGATAGAGAAGCAATGATTTGGAGGAGAGTTTAACATGCGTGACCCAAGAATTCAGCAGCTAGCTGCCAATTTGGCAGGCTATTCCATCGGTGTTCAGCCAGGAGAAAATGTACTTATTGAAGTGATCGGCTCGGAGCGCGAGCTGACGAAAGCTTTAATTGAAGAGGTAGCGAAGCTTGGCGGCAGACCTTTTGTAGAAATTACAGACCCTGCGGTGACGCGCACGCTGCTGCGAAGCGGAAGCAAAGAGCAAATCGAAGAATGGACGAAATATGATTTGCAGCGCATGAAGCAAATGGATGCTTACATCGGCATTCGCGCTGGCGGCAATGTCAATGAAATGAGCGACGTTCCAGAAGATAAAATGCGGCTTTATGAGCAAATTTATCGCGATGCTGTACATATGGATCAGCGGGTAAAACGCACTCGCTGGGTTGTCATGCGTTATCCGAACGAATCCATGGCGCAGCTGGCGAAGATGAGCACGGAATCGTTTGAAGATTTTTATTTTAATGTATGTAATTTGGATTATGCCAAAATGGACAAAGCGATGGACCCGCTTCAGGCTTTGATGAACAAAACCGATCGCGTCAGAATCGTATCGCCAGGCACAGATCTTACTTTTTCCATTAAAAATATCGGTTCCAAAAAATGCTCCGGCCACCGCAACATCCCGGATGGAGAAGTATTTTCGGCCCCTGTTCGCGACTCGGTACAAGGCATCATTTCCTACAATGCACCCAGCGTATATTCAGGCGTAACCTTCTCGGACATTTGCTTCACGTTTGAAAATGGCAAAATCGTCAAAGCGACCAGCAGCGATACGGCTCGCTTGAATGAGATTTTGGACATGGATGAGGGCGCTCGCTATATTGGCGAATTTGCAATTGGCTTTAATCCGCATATTTTGCACCCGATGAATGACACTTTATTTGATGAGAAAATTGCCGGAAGCCTGCACTTTACACCGGGCCGCGCTTATGATGAAACAGACAATGGAAATCGATCGTCCGTTCACTGGGACCTTGTGCTCATTCAGCGTCCAGAGTATGGCGGAGGGGAAATTTATTTCGATGATGTGCTAATCCGCAAGGATGGGCACTTCGTTATTCCGGAGCTAGAGGCATTAAATTCCGAAAATTTGAAATAAATGAAAAAGAAGCGTTTTACAATTTGCCTCTTGCCCGATCTTTAATTTCAGGTTATCATGATTTCGAAGGTAAGCTTTACTAATTTAATTGGAGGGGTTCCCCATGTCTAACAACGCAGCTATTGTAGAAATATCCCAAGCAGCAGGTCAATTCCGCTCATCAATCGTTCTGCAAGCAGATAACAAATATATTGATGTTAAAAGTATTTTGGGATTGTTTACTACGCTGGTAGGCGGTCACTCCTACGAGCTTCACGTCCACGGACCAGATGCTGAGGAAGCAAAAGCCGCAATGGCAGCTGTTTTCGCTAAGCATAACCTGAATATTGCGGTTGTTTCTGAATAAACAGGTTACACCAGTACATGCGCCTCTTCGCTAGCCGAAGGGGCGCTTTTCTGTTTTGTCCTTGTGTATTGGCTCTTTTTCGTCTAATATAAAGGGTATAGACGACGGCGGGTACACGCATTAGGGGGGAAAACGATGTCTTCACCGGAAGTCACGGTTCAATTGCATGAGAAAGCTCTTCGTCTCCTTATGGAGGATGCGGCTAAAATAGAGAAATTGATTGAGGTTCAGATGGAGAACTTGACGACCCGTCAATGTCCGCTGTACGAGGAAGTATTGGACACGCAGATGTATGGATTCTCGCGGGAAATTGATTTTGCAGTACGCGCAGGATTGATCGCTGAGCATAGCGGCAAGGAGCTGCTAAGTCGCTTGGAGCGCAATCTGGCTCAGCTTTACGAAGCGTTGAATAGAAAGGAGTAGGCGTACCATGCGGCCTGCTCCTTTTTTTTTGTCTGTCTCTCTTTGTGTCTATGAACTCCAAGCCTTTTGCGCAGTCCAGATCCTGTTTCAGCATACTCCCGTCCTTTAGACCAAATAAAAAGCAATGCCCAAAATACAATAAACCATGAGCAGCAGCGCCCCTTCGTACCAATTGGTCTGTCCATCGCCCGATACCGATTTCGCGATAAAGACGGATACTGCGATAGCGGTCAGCTCAATCGGTGTAAAAATAATGTCCATCGTTTTGCCCATTAATGCGCTGGCAATAATGAGCACGGGAGCGACGAACAGGGCGATTTGCAGGCTGCTGCCGACCGCAATTTCCACAGCTGCCCCGATTTTGTTGCGCAGTGCCAGCAAAACCGCAGCGCTGTGCTCAGCGGCATTGCCGACAATGGCAATGATGAATGCCCCTACAAACAGCTCAGACAGCCCAAAACGCGTTGTAAACGTATCCAGCGTGTGCACAAGCCATTCGCTAATAAAAGCGACCATAATGGTAGCTACAACGAGCATAAGGACGGAGCGGCCCTTAGACCATGCAGGCGCCTCGCCGTGATCAGCGCTCATTTCGCTGTCTGCCAGCATTTGTTTATGTGTCACCATGGAAAACAGCAGCCACAGCACGTAAGCCAAAATCAAAATGACCGCAACGGCTAGGCTGAGAAAATGATCTTTCTCCATGGTGAAATGTTCGGCTCCAACGAAGATGGCCGGCACGAACAAGCCGATGACGGCAAGCAGCATGAGAGTCGAGTTATGCTGGGCCAGCTGCTGATTGAAATGCTGCTGCTTGAATTTAAGGCCGCCTGCCAGCAGGCTGAGCCCCAGCACGAGCAGCAAGTTGCCGATGATGGACCCGGTAATGCTCGCTTTGACCATGTCGAACAAGCCTTCCTTGACGAGGAAAAACGCGATAATCAGCTCCGCGGCATTGCCGAAGGTCGCATTGAGGAAGCCGCCAAGCCGCTGTCCGGCATAATGGGCGACGCTCTCTGTTGCTTGCCCGAGAAAGCCTGCTGCGAAAACAATCGCTACAGCGGAAACAGCAAATTGCAGCGTCATGTCCAGATGGGCGAAATGTGCGATTGCACTAAAGACGAACATGACGATTAATCCGGTGAAAAACAGCTTCTGTCTCACATGGGCACCCCTTTGTTAAAGTCTGCAAACCTGTTATATAATATATCCAATTCTATTCGACAGATAACCGTTATTTTAATCGACAAAAGTTGCTTCCGGTTAATCCATCCAGTACAATATACATATATAGCAAATGGAGGAGTGAAGAAGATGACCGAGGACCTTAAAACAGGCATTATTCGTATTTCTGATGACGTAGTAGCAACAATCGCGGGACTCGCCGCACTTGAGACTCCAGGTATAGCAGCCATGTCTGGCGGGATTTCTGAAGGGCTTGCTAAACGCCTAAGCGGGAAAAACGTGCAGAAGGGTGTTTCCGTGGAAGTCGGACAGCTCGAAGCCGCAATTGATTTGCGTATTATCGTTCATTATGGCATTCCTATTCAGGAAGTATGCCGCCAACTGCAGCTCAATGTAAGGGAGTCGGTATCGAATATGACCGGTCTTCAAGTCGTTGAAGTCAATGTGAAAGTAGAAGGCGTTGTATTCAAGGAAGAAGAAGTGTTTGAGGAAACAGCTACCCCGCGTATTAAATAATCGGTGATGGCATGTTCCGCTCCGGCGGATAAAGCTGTTCATTCTGATATAACGACACAACAATAAACAAGCTTCCGCGCCTCATAGCAGGTGGGAAGCTTGTTTTAGTTTTGACGTTTGTTTTTTGGCTTTGCATTGCGATTCGCTTCTCGGGAAATGCTGAGCAATACGCCAATGCACATGAGGCAGGCCATAAGCGATGAACCGCCGTAGCTGATGAAAGGGAGCGTTACCCCAGTCAGCGGTATAGCGCCTGTTACTCCGCCAATGTTAATGAATCCCTGAATGCTGAACAGTCCAACAATGCCGACGCCAATAATGGTGCCGTATTGATCCGAGCAGCGCAAAGCGACGATCAAGCAGCGCCATAAAAAAGCCAGAAAAAATAAAATAAAAAGCGAGGCGCCAATAAAGCCAAATTCCTCCGCGATAATGGCAAAAATAAAATCATTATACGCATAGGTCAAATAATGCAGCTTTTGTACACTTTCACCGAAGCCTGCTCCGGTCAAGCCGCCATGCCCTAAAGCCTGTAAAGAGGAAACGAGCTGAAGCCCCGTATCCTGCTTGTCTGCCACAGGATCCAAAAAGGCAGTAAAGCGGGCAATACGATAAGACCACTTTGTCGGGCTGATCGCCATAGATATGCTAACGCCAACGGTAAGCACGAGTCCCATTAGTCCGCCCGTTACGAATACCTGCTTCAGGTTTGCCCCGCCAGCCATAATCATAACGGTAGCGCATCCTGCCAGCACCATGCAAGAGCCCAAATCCGGCTGCAGCATAATGAGAAAGCAGATAAAACCTGTAACAAGAATGACGGGAATGAGACCTTTTTTGAAGTCGCGGAATTTTTCGCCTTTTTTGGAGATAAGTGCTCCCAAGTACAAAATAAGCGCGAGCTTTGCGGGCTCCGTCGGTTGTATAGTTAGGGGCCCTATTTCCAGCCAACTGTGCGCGCCGTTAATGTTATCACTAGCAAAGGGAACGATAGCAAGTAAAATGACGACAGGAAAAAAGAAAAGCAGAAAAGATTTTTTGTAAAACTCATAACGAATATTCATCAGTAAAAACATGAAAAATATGCCTGCTGCTGCAAAAACCGCCTGTTTCTTAACAAAATAAAGCGGATCATTCAAATATTTTGGTGAATATAAAGCAATGCTTGAGCTCGCGCTGAATACCATCACGAGCCCAAAACCGACGAGCAGAAGCGTGAAAATTAAAAGCAGAAAATCTGGCCTGCCACGGCTGCCGTTTTGCGTTTTGCTCATACTAGTCAAGCAATTGCTTGAGTTGCTGCAATCGCTGCGTAGCTGTGTTCAAAATAGGCTGTGGCACTGGGGATTCATACTCCATGCCATGCGGGAACGTTGCTCTGCCAATGTATACGGCTTCAATTGCAAGTACAGCATGCGGAGATTCAAGCTTTCCTTCAACAGCACGCGTGTTGATGCGCAAAAAGTATTCAGAGTTCGTAGCCTTATCTTCCAGCTTCAAATCATATGTAGCACGGTAGTATTCCCACTGCCAGCGAACGAAGCCGAGCTTTTCTGCCGATTCATCCAGATGGAACAGCTCGCTCTGAACACCGTTCAAACCGGTATTCTCAATAATCATGATGTTTCCTCCTCATTATTCAAAAACCAATTGTTGAACATTCATTTCTCATGATAGTATGTTTCCCCAGCCAGTGCAAGCCTTACCCACGGCGACAAAGCAATCCGAATAAACATTCCTGCAATTAAGCTTCCTTATGTGAGCTTCGTTCTGTTAAAATAGAGTAAGTTAATACGATTAAGACGATAGGTCTGTCAAATGTGTAAAAGGTGAAGGAGGTTTGCTGTTATGTTGACCAGTGTCTATGCGTTAGAAAAGCTGCAACATCTTTATCCAGAGATGGTGCAGTGGCGGAGATACCTCCATCAGCATCCTGAACTATCCTTCCAAGAGGAGAAAACCTCAAGATGGATCGCAGGGAAGCTGGTGGAATTCGGCTGCGAGTTTGAGGAAGGTGTAGGCGGATATGGAATCGTTGTGACGATAAAAGGCGAACAGCCTGGGCCAGTCGTGGCTCTGCGCGCCGATATCGATGCGTTGCCGATTCAAGATGAGAAGCAGTGTGATTATGCGTCGACAGTACCCGGAATTATGCATGCCTGCGGGCACGATGGTCATACGTCGTCGATGCTGGCCATAGCAAAGTTCTATCAGGAGCATCGCAGTGACATTAAAGGCGAGCGGAGACTGCTGTTCCAGCCTGCTGAGGAAGTGACGCCGGGCGGTGCCATTCATATGATTAAGGACGGAGCGCTTGCAGGCGTAGATGTTATCTATGGCATTCATCTGTGGGCACCGCTCCCATTTGGGCAAGTATCGACAAGAGCAGGCGCATTCATGGCCGCAGCCGATGAATTCACAATTGAAATTATCGGGCTGGGCGGACATGGCGGCATGCCGCATAAAGGAATTGATACGATTGTGGTTGGGGCGTCGCTCGTGCAGTCGATTCAATCGATTGTTAGCCGGAGCATCAATCCGCTGCATCCGTCGGTTATTTCTATAGGTTCTTTTCAAGCGGGAACGACGAATAACGTCATTGCCGAGCGGTGTTTGATGAAAGGCACGGTTCGTTCCTTCGATGAGGAAAGCCGTTATTTTATTCATGAGCGTTTGAAGCAGGTTATTGAGCATACGTGCCAAATGTATGGCGCCAAATACGATTTTCAGCTTCGCGTCGGCTATCCTGCCGTCATTAATAATGAGCATGAAGCGGAGCGTTTTTTCCGCGTAGCGGAGCCGATGCTCGGAGAAGGCAATGCGGTGCGGGGCGATGAAATGATGGTAGCAGAAGATTTTTCCTACTATTTGGACGAGGTTCCCGGCTGCTTTATGATGGTAGGCGCGGGCAATGGTGATACGTCCACCAGCTATTCCCATCATCATCCTAAGTTCGATTTCGAAGAAGGCGCCATGCTTAAATCCGCAGAGCTGCTCATACGGCTGGCTGAGGATTATGTGTCAGAGCATTAGAAGGTTAGAGCATTAAACGGCGTGCTGGACGAGCATGGCAGCAGCAGTACGATAAATGGAGAGTATGTCACAGAATACGGTGGCATGCTCTCTTTTTTTATGACCAGCTAAAGATAACAACGACTTTTATGCTTGCATAAAATAGGGCCTATTTCCGCATACTGCTCCTATAGGAGGCCATTATGGCCGGGTGGGTTGGCTTCGCCGTTGTGCTAATGGCAGGCTGCACACAGATACATAAGGAGGGGATAATATGCTGGAACCAAGCAGCAAGCCGCTCATTGTTCAAAGCGATATGACGCTGCTGCTCAATATGAAGCAGGCCGGGGCAGAGGAAGCTGCTGGCAGGCTGCTTGCTTTCGCAGAGCTCGTCAAACGCCCAGGCGGTTGGCATACGTACCGGATGACAGCCATGACGCTGTGGCAAGCCTGCGCGTCGGGAATGGCAGCGGAGGACGTCATAGCGCTGCTGATGAAGTATGCTTCATCGAGCATCCCGGGCTATACGGAAATGAGCATACGCAAATGGATGGGCCGCTATGGCAAGCTGCACCTTGAGCAGGCAGAAGACAAGCTCATGCTCAGTGGCAGCGCGGAGCTGCTGGCGGAGCTTGCTCTCCATCCGGAAATCGGGCCGAAATTAGCTAGCCCGGATTTGGCAGCATGCCTCAGCGGGCTAGGTGTAGAAGTTCGCGGGGAGGAGCGGGGGCTGCTCAAGCAGGAGCTGGCTCGGCTCGGTTATCCCGTCATCGATCAGGCGGGCTATCACGCCGGCGAGGCGCTGAAGGTGCAGCTGCGTGAAGTAACGCGCCAAGGCAAGCCGTTTGAGCTGCGAGCCTATCAGCAGCAGGCGGTAGATGTTTTCTGCGCTGAAGGCTCCGTGCATGGCGGCAGCGGGGTCGTCGTGCTGCCATGCGGGGCAGGCAAGACGGTTGTGGGACTGGCTGCTCTTGCTAAGCTAAGCAGCGCGACCCTGATTTTGACCTCCAGCACCACCTCGGTCCAGCAGTGGAAGCGCGAGCTGCTGGACAAAACAACACTGTTGGAAGAGCACATCGGAGAATATGCCGGCGGGCTCAAGCAGGTACGCCCGGTAACCATTGCCACCTATCAAATATTGACGAGCCGCAAGGCGAAGTCGGCAGCTTACCAGCATATGAATTTATTTTCAGAGCGCGACTGGGGGCTCATTATTTATGATGAGGTGCATTTGCTGCCTGCACCTGTATTTCGAATGACGGCAGATATTCAAGCGACGAGGCGGCTTGGGCTAACGGCAACGCTCGTCCGCGAGGATGGCTGCGCGGAGGACGTCTTTTCGCTCATTGGTCCGAAGCAGTATGAATGGCTGTGGAAGGCGGTTGAAGCAGAGGGGCATATTGCGGCTGTTCATTGCACCGAAATTCGTATACCGCTTGGTGAGGATGTCCGCACGCGTTATGCGGCTGCCGCTCCCCGTTCCCAATTGCGGCTTGCGGCAGAAAATCCGTCGAAGGCAGATGTAATTACGGAACTGCTGAAGCGTCATGAAGGCGTGCCTACGCTCATTATCGGGCAATATTTAGATCAGCTGCATGCGGTTGCCGAAGCGCTCGCGATTCCCGTTATAACCGGAGAGCTGGAGCAGGATAAGCGCCAGCTGCTGTATGATCGTTTCCGCTCGGGCGAAATTCCGGTGCTGGCGGTTTCAAGGGTTGCCAATTTCGCTGTTGATTTGCCGGATGCGGCAGTAGCTATTCAAATATCGGGCAGCTATGGCTCAAGGCAAGAGGAGGCTCAGCGCATTGGGCGCATTCTCAGGCCAAAGCAAGGAAGAAACGAAGCGTGGTTTTATACCGTTGTCAGCGACGGCACCAAGGAGCTGGATTTTGCCTTGCGGCGCCAGCTGTTCATGGTGGAGCAGGGGTATCGCTATGCGCTGGAATCGCGGGAAGCAGCTCTGCTTGAATAAAGGCAGCAAGCCGAGGCAAACGATGTAGGGGGAGAAAAAAATGTACGTCCACGAGCTCGCCGACAAGCTGACGGATTATCGGCAGCAAACATTTATGGAAGCGCCGATGTGGTGGTATGCAGCTAAAGAAAATAAGCAGTGGAGCGATGCGGTTAAAGATCGCCGCTCCATGCTTGAGGCGATTCAATCGCTCTCTTCTACGACGCTTGCGGCGCTGAAAGCGGTCATAAAGCTTGCTGGCGCTGATCCAGCTCCTGAGGAGAGGCTTTTTCGCCTCGGCCCGAAGCAGGCGTGCATGTCAGGCGCGGAGTTTCGCTGGGCTTTGGCAGAGCTGCAGCGCGGCGGACTCGTATTTTCGGTAAGCCGCAATTGGGGCGAGCGCATTTATTTTGTGCCTCGCGACAGCTTTGCGCTATGGCGGCAGCTGGTGTTTCCCTGCCATATGGAGGCGAAGGCGATGGATGCTTTGGCGGAAGGCGAGTTGCAGTTTCGAGCCTCTGGTAGACTGCTGGGACTTCAATTGCTTGATGCGTGGACGGAGCTCGCGCGAAGCGGGCTTACGCTGACGAATAAAGGAATTTTGCCTAAAAAAATAATTGCCCGACTGGGGATCTCCGTTACGCTTACGGAGGAAAATATCGCTTGCTTGAATGTATCGGACGATCGGGTACGCCAATACGGACGCATACCTGCCTTTATTTTGGAAACGGCTGTAAGATTAGGCGTGCTGGAGGAGGAAGAGGGGCGGCTCATATGGGTAAAGGATAAGCTGGAGCAGTGGCTGATTTTAAACAGCTTTGCCCGAGAGGCTTGTCTGCACAGCCTGATTGTGGAGCATTATTTATATAGAAAGCCGCTTTTGGCGCATGGCGCATCGGCATTGTCTGCGCTAACCATGGGGCCTTGGTATGAGGCTGAGGCGTGGCTGTATCAGGTGCAGGGCGAGGCTGTTGCAGTTGCGGCTAGACAATTGCCTTTGAGCGATAAGCAGCAGCTGCTGGGGTGGTTGGACACGCTGCATGCTTTCGGCTGGCTTGAGCGGATCGAAGGACCCGGGGAGCGCAGCTGGTTTCGCTGGATGATAGATCCCCAGCCCGGAACAGATCGTTCATCAGCACCGCTTTCAAGTGAAAGCGAAGCTGTCATCGTGCAGCCAAATGGGGAAATTATCGTCCTAACGGAATGCGACGGGCGTATTCGCTGGGAGCTGGAGCTTATGGCCGAGCGTGTGAACGAGGTGCAGCAAGGGCTGTACCGGCTTAGCCGCAAGTCGATCGAACGGGCAATGGCTTTTGGCCGAACGGAAGCAGCGATGCTCGCATTTCTCGAATGGGCTTCCGGGAGCAAGGACGCAGCAGCAGAAGCAGCTCCGCTGCTGCGGGACTGGGGAAGCAAGTTGGGCCAGCTGGACAAGCCAGTTGCGGGTGCAGGGAGCTTCGGAGACGGCAGAGAATATCCTTCCTTTCAGGATAGCTCCCAGCAGCAGCTTGTCGCTGGTTTCCGGCTGTATCCCGACTATGGAATGGCTACACCCAGAGCAGAGCATGAGGACTGGCTGGGCCATTATGAGCTGATTCAGCATGATGAAGAGGACAAGCAAGGAAGCTATGCGGGGCTAAAGCAAATTCCCGCAAGCTGGCTGAACCAGCGCCGCGCCTACCATCATTCCACAAGCCGGGAGATGATGGAGCGTGCGCTGCAGTGGCAAACACCTGTCGAGCTGCATTTGGAGGAAGGACTGGCTGCTTTTGTACCTTGGGAGCTGCATGCCGAATCCAATAGTTGGTCTGTAACGGGCAGCTTCTCAGGCGCGCAATATGGAGCCAGCGTGAGGTTGTCGCCTGAAAGCTGGCAGGCGATGCGGCTGCTTGTTCCAGGAATTAATTTTTATACATAAAATGGTATGTACTATTTAAGCTAGTATGCTATGATAGATAAGGAAGTAAGCGAATGAGATGAGGTGGAAAAATGCCTGCTACTAAGGAGCTCTCGGCTGTTCTACCCATACACCCTGAAGGTGCAAGCGGTGTTTCTTCGCTCGATATGGCGTCGCTGCTGCTTTGTGCTTACGAGCTGGGTGATTGGATTAATCAGTCGGCTGAAGTTGCCGAATATTTATATTGGAAAGACGCAGTCAGCGAGGATGCTGATGTTAAGGCGCTGACCAGGAAGTTTGAAAAGGCGAAAGAGCTGTTTGAGGAATGCCAGCGTTTTGGGCGTTTTCATCCGGATTTTCATGCAGCCAAAGATAAAATTAAGCTGGTTGAAGCTGAGCTCGCCCAAATCGAGGCGGTCGTTCGATTCAAATCAGCGGAGCAGGCTGTTGATACGATGCTGTTTGAGGTATCACGGACCATTGCTGAATCAGTATCGGACACGATTAAAGTGCCGAGCAATGAAGCAAGCGGCGGCGGTTGCGGAAGCGGCGGATCATGTGGCTGTGGAAGCGGCGGTTGCGGCTAGGCGGCTCTGCTCGGTGTGAATTTTACACAGGTGGAGGGAATCGTATTGTTACCGGAACGGACGGGTTATATTATATGGGTCAGTGACCTAAAGGCGGCCAGATCGCTAGAAAAACACGGCACCGTTCATTACATGTCGCGCAAAATGCACTATGTCGTCATCTACGTAAATGCCGAACGTGCCGAAGAAGTGCTGCGCAATATTGGACGTTTGCCATTCGTTCGCAGAATTGAACGTTCCTTCCGGAATGAGCTGCGAACGGAATATACGAAAGACAGTGAAGACAAAACAAGATTTTACAGCATGTAGCTGTTGGCAGCGAACAGGCTGTGCGCAATAGCCCGGGTGGGGTACAACCACCCGGGCTATTTTTTTATGCCTAGCAATATAATGAAAGTAGCCTCCGTAAGAGAGAAGCTAAAATCGATTTCGGAAAAGGAAGCGAAACGCTGAGTTAGCAAGCCTGTGGCGGGATCATAATCAGAACCGCGGTCGCGGCGGCGTCACGTCAACTGTTATTTTTGAGATTCAGCATTTTTTCTGTTGTAAAATCGGTCAATCATGGTAAAATACTTGATATATTAGTCATAAAGGCCTGGTTCTTTAGGAGGAGGGTTCGTGATGAAGGACAAGTTGACGAAACGATGGAGCACCTATGAAACGTTCTATGTCGATCTGGGCGATATGAAAGTTTCTGATATTGTCATTACGAATCATGCCCGTAGCCGCTGGATTGATCGAGTTGAACATGAGAAAACTGGCTATGAGGACATCGCAGAATTTTTGTGGGAATGCTTGAAGCAGGGCAGAATCGAGTCGTATTACCGCAATGAGCAGGATGTCTATTTAATTGACAATGATTTGGTTTTCGTAGCTGAATTTTCGCCTTCCCTGACAGATACGGACATCTTGGGGAACCCGCTGCACAAAATGATTATCGTGACCTTTCTCGGCCGCATGTCGGAGACGATGGAGCTTAGAGATTTGAAATCCTATTATTCCTGGCTGCGCCATTCCCGGCGAATGACGCTCGTTAAAAATAGCCGCAAGAAGAAATAAACCGGCCCTTATATGGAATTAAAAATGAAAGCGCATCTTCGATTCGCAAGCATGGTGAAGCAGCAGCTAGCCGTGCGATGAACGAGAGTTGCGCTTTTTCGTGCGTTTTGGCCTAGCCATATAGTATAATATAGGGCAAAGGAAAGGGTGGTCGGCCAGATGGCGCTTAATTTTCATCAACTGCATATTTTTTATACCGTCGCGGAACGGGGCAGCTTTTCGGCTGCGGCGCAAGCGCTCCATATGACCCAGCCGGCCGTGACCATGCAGGTTCAGTCGCTGGAGGATTATTTTGGCACGAAGCTGCTGCTGCGTTCGACAAAGCGAATCGAGCTGACGGAAGCCGGGCAGGAGCTGATGCCGTACGCGAGACGCAGTATTGAGCTAATTAGAGATACAGATCAAGCGATGAGCTTGTTTACAAAGCAATTAAAGGGACGGCTGCTGCTTGGAGGCAGTCTGACGATAGGAGAATACATACTTCCACGGCTGCTCGGCCCTTTCGGTCAAGCTTATCCGGACATTGCCATCAGCATGAAGGTGATGAACACAGCGCAAATTATGGAGGACATCATTAATCATCAGCTGAATTTTGGGCTTATTGAAGCGCCTGTCAATCATCCGGATATGCAGATGGAGGCCGTCATGAGCGATGAGCTGCATCTCGTAGTGCCACAGGGCCACCCGCTAGCGGGGCGGACGGATGTGACGCTGACAGAGGCGGCAAGCTATCCCTTTGTGCTGCGTGAGCAAGGCTCTGGAACGAGGCTTGTGATGGAAGAGCAGCTGAAGCGCAAAAATATTGATCCTTCCGATCTTAAGGTCGTCATGGATCTTGGAAGCACCGGCGCGGTAAAATGTGCGGTAGAAGCGGGCTTAGGCATTTCTTTTCTGTCCTCCTCATCGACCAAGCATGAAATTGCGCTAGGCTTGTTGCATAGCGTGCCGATTGTAGATACGAAATTTAAACGGCAGTTTTATTCGATTTATTTGAAATCCGCGCTGCTGCCGATTTCTGCGGTCACTTTTTTAACGTTTCTTAGAGAAAATGATTTGAGAAAATGGCTATGAGGAGCAGTGAGATGAGACAAGCTGATTTGCATACACATACGACGGCTTCCGACGGTACAGGCTCCCCAAGCTACAATGTGCAGCTAGCAAAGGCAGCAGGGCTGGCAGCGATTGCGATAACCGACCATGATACGATGGCTGGGGTGGAAGAGGCGCTGGCGGAAGGCGAGCGATTAGGCATCACGGTGGTGCCAGGAGTAGAGCTAAGCACGGTGGCAGATGGTCAGGACATTCATGTGCTCGGCTATTATGCGAATTGGCGGGATCAATTATGGCAGCAGCGCCTTACGGGGCTGCGTTCAGTTCGTGACAAACGCAATGAGCTAATCGTTGCCAAGCTCGTAGAGCTGGGCATCGACATAACGCTGGAGGAGGTTACAGCGGTCGCGCTGGAGCACTCTGGCGATGCGGCGGGCGGGAAGACGGTAGGCCGTCCGCATATAGCGGAGCTGCTCATTCGTAAAGGGGCAGTCGCCACCATGCGGGAGGCGTTCGACCGTTATCTGGCTTCGGGAAGCGCAGCCTATGTCAATCCGCCTCGCGTGAATCCTTATGAAGCGATTAGCTGGATCAAGGAAGCGGGTGGCGTGAGCGTGCTGGCTCATCCTGGCTTATACAGCAACGACGAGCTGGTGGAGGAATTAATTCGCAGTGGCGGCGTTCAAGGCATTGAGGTTTATCATTCCGATCATGGCCCCCAGGAGGAAGCGAGATATTTGCAGCTTGCGGAGCAATACGGCTTGATTGTAACCGGTGGCTCTGATTATCACGGTGAACGGGAAGGCAAAGTATTTCACGGCGCAATTGGCAGCCGGACAGTGGATGCGGGCGTCTTGGAGCTATTGAAATCTGGATTGAACTTGAACGATGTGAGTTCGTAAAGATAGGTCTTTTTAAATGAAAAGGACGTGACCAGCTGTGCTTAGCAGCGGGTTAACGTCCTTTTTTATGGTGTGCAGGCAATTTAGGCCATGTAGGCAAGGCCAAGTTGTACAGATGAGGCTGGCCTTTTGAAGCCTACTGCTTTAATTAGGTGATTTTTGAAGGCAGTGCTTTAATGCGCTGTTCGTCTGGCGTAATGAAAAGCGTCTTCTGATGATCATAGATGACGAAGCCTGGCTTGGCGCCGCTTGGCTTATGCACATGGCGAATCATCGTGTAGTCCACCGGAATCATGCTTGATGATCTTGCTTGACTGTAATGCGCCGCCAGCATAGCTGCCTCTTCAAGTGTAGCATCGCCAAAGCTGCCCCCGCGGATGACGACATGCGAGCCCGGGATGTCCTTCGTATGCAGCCAAGTGTCGGAGGAAGAGGCGAGACGGTTCGTCAAATATTCGTTTTGCGTATTGTTTTTGCCTACGTAAATCGCAATATTTTCCGAAGAGGTGTAACAGAGCAGAGAAGGCTGGGCCGCCTTTTTGCGTTTAGGTCCGCGCTTGCTGCTGCGATCCCGCAGATAGCCCTGCGCAACGAGCTCCTCGCGAATTTCTTCCGTGTCGGCAAGCGACGCATTGTCCAGCTGCTGAAGCAGGGAGGACAAATAATCAATTTCTGCCTTCGCCAGCTCCATCTGCTCGCCAACGACAGCGATGCTGTTCTTATGCTTCGTATAGCGGCGGAAATAGCGCTGCGCATTGTCAGACGGTGTGAGCTGCGGATCCAGCTCTATCGTGACCGTCGCTTGATTTTCATCATAAAAGTTAACCAATGTTGCTACTTTATCCCCGCGCTGGATTTGATGCATGTAGGCGGTAAGCAGTTCGCCAAGGACGCGGTATTTATCGGCATCATGCGCGTCAACCAACGTTTCCTCCAGCTTGTCGATTTTTTTAATGTTTTTGGCTTTTTCGTTTTGCACAAAACGGATTAAATCGGAGGCGCGCTGCTTCACCGTATCCCGCTGAGCTTTATCGCCATAGAACGCTTCGAGCATTTCGCTGACGTTAGGGAAGCTTGCGGTTTCCCCTTCCAAATGAGTGAGCGCCGTGATGGAAAAATAAGCTTTGCCTTTCGCGTTCGTTACGATGGCAGGCTCAAATTCTCCCCGCTTTGCTTTGTCGATTAAATCTGAAAAGCTTTGCCATAAGGCAGCTTCGGAATCATTAGCGCGGTACGCAATCTCCTTGGCAAGCAGCGGACTCAAACCGCTGAAAGCTTCTACAAGCTGCTGAAAAACGGGAGCATCTGCACTAGCTTGCTTCTCTACTGCTGGCGTGCTGTCCGCATCATCGCCAGCTGCCTCCGTATGATCCGGCTCCGGCTTGCGAAGCGCTTCGCGGAACTGGTCCTCTCGGGCAATAGCAAATGGATCAAGCTTTCCTTGGTCAGGGGGAGAGACGTAGCTGCTGCCCGGCATGACGATGCGGAAGCTGCTGATGGAAGGCGTGACATGATGGATGCCGTCATGGATGATGCCCGTAGCCGGATCCAGCAAAATAATGTTGCTGTGCCGCCCCATAATTTCAATAACAATGCGTTTCAACGATAAGTCGCCGAGCTCGTCGCGGTGCCGGATATCGATATGTATAATTCGTTCCCGTCCGATTTGGCTGATTGCTTCAATGACGCCGCCCTCACAGTATTTGCGCAGCAGCATGCAGAACATCGGGGCTTCCATTGGATTGACGTATGTGCCCGTCGTCCAATGAAGCCGCGGATAGGTGGGATTGGCGGACAGCAGCAGCTTGCCGCTCATTCCGGCTCCACGAATGCTGAAGATGAGGTCGTTTGCTGTCGGCTGATGGATTTTATGAATGCGGGCGCCAATGCAGCGCTGCAAATCATCGGTAATTGCATGTATGACGATGCCGTCTAAGGCCATAATTCGCTAGCTCCTTTATGTTTCAGGTCACTGAAGGGCTCCTGAAATCGGTACGTATCTTTCTATCATGCCATAGTTGAGGCAAAAACTTAACCCCTTGTTGGGATATTTTGCGGGTTGTCCGAATACATTTAGGCTTGAGAGGCTGTCCGAGGGGCGCTGAGGCATATACGGGAGGGAAAAGAAGCGATGGAACAATTGAAATGGCATCAATTGGGTAAAGGGGAGCTGACGCAAGCGCTGAACAGCATCCCGGAGCAGGGGCTGGCTGCCGCTGAAGCGGCGGAAAGGTTGCAGCGGGATGGGCACAATGAGCTGACCGAGGGCAAGCGGGTATCGCCGATCATGCTGTTTCTCAATCAGTTCAAGGATTTTATGGTATTGGTGCTCATGGGCGCTACTCTTATATCAGGGCTTTTGGGCGAATATTTGGATGCGGTAACGATTATCGCCATTATCGTCATTAATTCTGTGCTCGGCTTCGTACAGGAGTTTCGGGCGGAAAAGTCGCTGCATGCGCTAAAAGAAATGTCGGCCCCGTCGGCCAAGGTGCTGCGCGGCGGGCAAATGATGGACATTCCAGCCAAGGACCTGGTCGTTGGTGATGTCATTGTGCTGGAGAGCGGGGACCGGATTCCTGCCGATGTGCGGCTGCTTGAGGCGAACAGCTGCTATACGGAGGAGTCTGCCTTAACGGGAGAGTCCGTGCCAGTGGGCAAGCATGCGATGGCAATTTCCGAAGCGGATTTGCCGCTCGGTGATCAGCGCAATATTGGGTTTATGGGCACGATGGTCACACGGGGCACTGCGAAGGGCATGGTCATTCGTACCGGAATGAAGACGGAGATGGGCACGATTGCCGAGCTTATCCAGCAGACGGAGTCGATGGAAACGCCGCTGCAGCACAGGCTGGAGCAGCTGGGCAAAATATTGATCGCCGTCGCCATTGGCCTGACGATTATCGTTGTTGTAGCAGGAATTTTGCATGGACAGCCTGCTTATGGCATGTTTCTGGCTGGCGTCAGCCTTGCTGTAGCCGCTATTCCCGAAGGGCTGCCCGCTATTGTGACGATAGCGCTCGCGCTTGGCGTGCAGCGGATGATCAAGCGCAAGGCTATCGTCCGTAAGCTGCCGTCGGTAGAGACGCTCGGCTGTGCCTCGGTTATTTGCTCAGACAAAACAGGCACGCTGACGCAAAATAAAATGACCGTCACGACCATTTGGATGGGCGGTCGCCGCCTGGATGTGACCGGGCAGGGCTATGAGCCTGTCGGAGCGATTTTGGAGGGCGGGGAGCCCGTCGATATGAAGCATGACGCCTCGCTTAAACGGCTGCTGCAAATTGCCGCGCTGTGCAATAATGCTTCGATTTATCAGGTGGAGCCAGAGGATGGCCGCAAGCGCAGCAGCAAAAATGCAGGGGAAGCCAAGCAGGAGTGGGTGCTCAATGGCGATCCGACCGAAGGAGCGCTCGTCGTGCTGGCAGCGAAGCTCGGCTTGACGGCCAAATCGCTGGAAGGGCTGTACAAGCGGGAGCGGGAGTTCCCGTTCGATTCGGAGCGCAAGCTGATGTCGGTATTGGCAGCCCATCAAGGAGGTCGCGTCATTTATGCGAAGGGCGCGCCAGATGTGCTCATGCACCAGTGCAGCTATGTGCTGTGGGATGGCAAGGTTGTGCCGTTTACAGGGACGCTTAAGCAAAAATATGCCGAGGCGAGCGAAGAGATGGCCCAATCAGCGCTGCGCGTGCTCGGTCTCGCCTATCGCGACCTGCGGGCGACGGATAAATGCAATAGCGAAGCGGAGGCGGAAAGCCAGCTCGTATTCGTTGGGCTTACGGGCATGATTGACCCGCCGCGCCGCGAAGCGAGGGAAGCGATCGCCGTATGCCGCCGCGCTGGCATCAAGACGGTGATGATTACAGGCGATCACCAGTTGACTGCGGAAGCCATCGCTGGGCAGCTGGGCATTATGCCCCGCGGAGGCATTGCGATGAGCGGCAAGCAGCTGGAAAGCATGAGCGATGAGCAGCTCGATCGACTCGTTGACAATGTATACGTTTATGCCCGCGTATCTCCGGAGCATAAGCTGCGCATCGTCAAATCGCTCCAGCGCCAAGGGCATGTCGTTGCAATGACGGGCGACGGGGTAAATGATGCGCCAGCGATCAAAGCGGCTGATATCGGCATATCTATGGGCATTACCGGAACGGATGTCTCCAAGGAAGCGTCTGCCCTTATTTTGAGCGATGACAATTTCGCTTCCATTGTTTCAGCCATTGAAGAGGGTCGGAATATTTATGAAAATATCCGCAAATTCATCCGCTACTTGCTGGCATCGAATGTCGGCGAAATTATGACGATGCTGCTTGCTATGATGGTTGGCTTGCCGCTGCCGCTCGTGCCAATCCAAATTTTATGGGTCAATTTGGTGACCGACGGGCTGCCGGCGATGGCGCTTGGCGTCGATCAGGCGGAGAAGGATTTAATGAGCCAGAAGCCGCGCTCGGCGAAGGAAAATATTTTTGCCCGCCGACTTGGTTGGAAAATCATTAGCCGCGGCTTGCTCATCGGCTTATGTACGCTTGGGGCATTCTGGATTACGCTGATTGAGGCGCCGGGAAGCACGGAGCATTTGGTTAAAGCGCAAACCGTCGCGTTTGCAACACTCGTAATGGCGCAGCTCATTCATGTGTTTGACTGCCGCAGCTCGCGCTCGATTTTTCACCGCAATCCGCTGCAAAACCGTTATTTGGTGCTCGCTGTGCTATCGTCGCTCATTATGATGCTTGGCGTGCTTTACATTGAGCCGCTGCAGCCTATTTTCAAAACGGTGCCGCTTGGCCTGCGCGAATGGTGTCTCGTCTTTGTTGCAGCGGGAATTCCGACGTTCCTTATGGGAATTGGCAGCGTGCTGGGCACATCCAAGCCTAAAAACAAATCGGGCAAGCTGACATTTGGCTCCAAAATGTCGACCAGATAACATAAAAGTACAAATGTTGATGTATTTAGTGAATAGTGTTTATCCAAGCTTTGCAGTATGCTATCATTAATCAGAATCTTTTATTTATCAATGATAGCCGCGGCAAAGGAGCGTACACATATGAATTTCACGAAAATGCACGGATTAGGAAATGATTTTATCGTTATTGCGGGCGAGCAGCAGCTGCCTGATAACGCAGCTCAGCTTGCTATCGAATTGTGCAACCGATTTTTCGGTATTGGCGCAGACGGTCTCGTATACATTTTGCCTTCGGAAAATGCGGATTTCCGCATGCGCATCATCAATTCTGACGGCTCTGAAGCAGAACAATGCGGCAACGCGATTCGCTGCGTCGCAAAATACGTGTATGACAACGGCTTAACCAATAAGGAATTAATTACGATTGAAACGCTTGGCGCAGGTGCGCAGGCGGTACAATTGAGAGTAGAGGGCGGAAAAGTTCAAAGCGTTCGCGTTGATATGGGCGAGCCGATTTTGAATGGCCTGGCGGTTCCGACTACGGTAGACCAGGAGCAGGTTGTGGAGCATCCGATTGAGGTTGACGGCCATGAGTTCCGCTTTACTGCTGTATCGATGGGCAATCCGCATTGCGTTATTTACGTAGATGATGCGGCTAATTTCGACTTGGCTGCATGGGGTCCCAAGCTGGAGACCCACCCGATGTTCCCGCGCAAAATCAACGTAGAGTTCGTTACGGTCAATTCCCGCGAGCATACGGAAATGCGCGTTTGGGAACGCGGTGCAGGCCCGACGCTTGCTTGCGGTACAGGCGCTTGCGCGACGGTCGTTGCTTCGGTGCTGAACGGTTACACAGATCGGACGGCAACGGTGTCGCTGAAGGGCGGCGATCTGCTCATTGAATGGAATGAAGCGGATAATCATGTATATATGACAGGGCCAGCGGCAGAAGTTTTCCGCGGCTCATTATAAGGCGGATACGGCTATGGGAGAGATGAACAACAAACCGGATTTGCGCTCAGCAATCGCTGAGCGCATCTTAACTGGGGACGGCGCAATGGGAACCTTTCTGTATCAGATGGGGTTCCCTGTCGGCGTTTCGTATGAGGAATTTAATATTTTGCGTCCTGATGTTATTGAAAATGTTCACCGCCGCTATTATGAAGCGGGAGCACAGGTCATTGAAACGAACACCTTTTCGGCAAACTTGGAAAAGCTGTCGATTTACGGCTTGGAAGCGGAAATGGAAGCGATTAATCGTGCGGGTGTCCGCATTGCCCGCGCTGCATCCGGCCCGGATGCTTACGTAGTAGGGGCGGTCGGCTCGATTCGCGCCGGAAAGCTTAAAAACACAAGAACCGTCCGCGTCAGCGATGCATATGAGCGCCAAATGGCGGCGCTGCTGACAGAGGGCGTTGACGGTTTTATGCTTGAAACGTTTTACGATCTTGACGAAATGCTGCTGGCATTGCGGATTGCCCGCAAGCTTACGGATATCCCGGTCATCTGCCAATTCGCAGTTGAAGACGTTGGCCGTACGCAAGATGGCGTCAGCCTGAGACAGGCGTTCGACCAGCTTACCGATGAAGGCGCAGATGTCGTTGGCTTCAACTGCCGAAGCGGCCCGAACGGGATTATGCGGGCGATGAAAGCGATTGAAGGGGAAGCGACATGGCCGCTGTCCATTTTTCCGAACGCCGGTATTCCTGATTATGTGGACGGCAAATACACGTATGCGGCTACGCCGGAATATTTTGCGGCATCTGCACGCGAATTTGCGGACTACGGAGCGCGCATTGTCGGTGGCTGCTGCGGTACGACTCCTGAGCATGTCGCTGCAATGGCAGCAGCGCTGAACCACTATTCACCGCAAAGCGGTTCACAGGCAGCTGGAGAAACGGCTGTTGCGGAAGTAGAGACCATTGTTATTAATGAACAACCTCCGGTGAAGCTGGAAATTCCGGATGTACGCATGCCAAGCGAGCCGAACATCGTGGATACGGTCCGCGAGCGTCATACCGTAATTGTCGAGCTGGACCCGCCGCGCGATTTGGATATTAGCAAATTTATGGCGGGAGCAGCAGCGCTTAAGGCATGTGGAACGGACGCGGTTACGATGGCGGATAATTCGCTGGCAGTTACGCGCATGAGCAATTTGGCGCTCGCAGCGCTCGTGCAAGAGAAGGTCGGCTTGCGGCCGCTCGTGCACATTGCCTGCCGGGACCGCAATTTGATCGGTACGCAATCCCACTTGATGGGCCTTGACGCGCTTGGCATTGACCATGTGCTTGCGGTAACAGGCGACCCGGCCCGTTTTGGCGATTTGCCGGATTCCAGCTCCGTCTATGACTTCACCTCCTTTGAGATGATCCGCATGACGAAGCAGCTTAATGAAGGCATTGCCTTCTCCGGCAAGCCGCTGAAGCAAAAAGCGAATTTCATCGTCGGTGCCGCCTTCAACCCGAATGTGAAGCATTTGGACAAAGCGGTGCAGCGTTTGGAGCGCAAAATCAAATCCGGCGCCGATTACATTATGACACAGCCGGTCTACGATCCGGCTTTGATCAAACAGGTGGCAGAGGCGACAAAACATCTTCCGATTCCTGTTTTTATCGGTATTATGCCGCTTGCGAGCGGGCGCAATGCCGAGTACCTGCACAATGAGGTGCCGGGCATCCAGCTGTCGGATGAAGTTCGCCAGCGGATGGCTGGCCTTGAAGGGGAAGCGGGGCGTGCTGAAGGCGTTCGTATAGCCAAGGAGCTTCTGGATGAGGCGGTGCTCCATTTCAAAGGCATTTATTTAATTACACCGTTTATGTTTTATGATATGGCGGTCCAGCTTACGGAATATGTTTGGGAGAAAACAGGCGTTCATCGCTAATAGCATCGAAATGAATAAGGGGAAAGTGCCATTTTCATAAATATAAGCATTTATAAGTTTCACATTTATAAATGGGCTTATATTTCACCGCGAAACGTTAGTTTTGCCGCCAGAGGACGGCGATAGTCGTTTACGCTTGAAATATAAGAGTTTATAAGTTTCACCCTTATACTCCGCTTATATTTCTCGGACTGAAACGCGCCGCGCCGCCAGAGGAAGGCGACAGCCGTTTCACCTTGGTAGAATTTGCGCTTTGCCCTTGTTCGTTGCGCCAAAATCATTTAAGATGTATACTAATGAATACTGCCTCCCTGACTGGTTGGAATAGCAAGGCGAGGACAGGCTGTCGTACAGTTCGGATGTTGTCTATACGTCCGCCTAGCGGAAAACGTATGCCCCGGACTTTTTTCGTCAACAATAATGCAATAGTTCTGCCGTTATTTGGCAGGTGGAGTGCATTCATCGTCCAAATACTTATACTTAATATCTTGTTTATTCGGGCAGTTGCACGAGGGAGACCGGAGGGGGAGCTTACTTGGCTATTAAACTAATTAATATTGGCTTTGGCAACATTGTGTCAGCCAACCGCATTATTTCAATCGTGAGCCCCGAATCGGCGCCGATTAAGCGGATTATCCAGGAAGCGCGCGACCGTCATATGCTTATTGACGCCACATATGGAAGACGTACGCGAGCGGTAATTATTACGGACAGCGACCACGTTATTCTATCAGCAGTACAGCCGGAGACGGTAGCACACCGTCTTTCCACTAAGGATGACGATAACGACGAATAGTACGGGGAGTCTTATGAATAAGGGATTGTTAATTGTATTGTCCGGTCCATCCGGCGTAGGTAAAGGGACGGTTTGCTCCGTTCTGCGGAAAAAGATGCCTAATCTCGTATACTCTGTTTCGGCGACAACTCGTTTGCCGCGACAAGGGGAAATTGATGGCGTAAACTATTTTTTTAAGACCCGAGAGCAGTTTCAGGAAATGATGGCTCGTGATGCCTTGCTGGAGCATGCGGAGTATGTCGGCAATTGCTACGGCACGCCGCGCGATTTCGTTGAACGGACACTGGCAGGCGGTCAGGACGTCATTTTGGAAATTGAAGTTCAAGGCGCATTGAAGGTTAAGGAAAAGTTTCCGGAAGGCGTGTTTATTTTTCTCGTGCCGCCATCTTTGGATGAGCTGAAGCAGCGCATTACAGGGCGTGGCACGGAGACGCAGGACACGATTAATCACCGGATGACGGTGGCGGAAGAAGAGATGAATCTGCTCAGCCATTATGATTATGCGGTCGTGAACGATGAGATTGAGGCGGCTTGTTATCGGATTGAGAGCATCCTTACCGCCGAGCATTGCAAGGCAAGCAAATATTTAGCGGAGCTGGGCGAGCTGCCAGCTGCAATCGAGAAAGCCTAAGCGAGGAGATGGAACATGTTATACCCTTCTATTGATGAAATGGTTAAGAAAGTCGACAGCAAATACTCGCTAGTCGTTGCAGCATCCAGACGCGCGCGCATGCTGCGCAATGGGGAAAAATCCGAGCTTAAATCGCCAAGATCGGCGAAATTTGTCGGTGTAGCGCTTGAAGAGATTTACGGCGATATCGTTGTCGTAGAATCGAAAGAACCGATTGAAGACTAGGCTGCTGGCCATTTAGTCAGCTTATATGGCATTCAGGGGAGCAACCGTCATTTATGGCGGTTGTTTTTTGTTTTGGAAACTAGGGTATGCATGCAAACCAAATTTGGGCCATTACTCCTTACTCAGCGCTTATTTGAATCCAATCTTATCTGATGGTTCAAGGCTTAAGGTAGCTCAGCAAGCGAGTGTTGCAGGGACCATACAGCTCGGGATACGCGACCTCCATTTTTTTAGGACTGAGCTTCCGCTATTCTGGCTTTTTAGCCGATTTGAGGCCGTAAGCGGACAGGAATGCGGTTATAGCCTTCGTCATCTTATCAAAATACCGTTTGGCAGCGCATTAGCGTCTCCTGAGTCCGCGGCCACTGCCATAACGGGTGATTCGGTTGAATTAGCGGCCGCTGTGTCCGCCAAAAGTCCATGCACAAGGCTGCCTCTCCAGACGCAGCTCCTATTCATGTTTGAAGCGAAATTCAATCAGGATCTGCATTTGGTTTATTTGCGTTTGCATACACGCCATAAAGGGAGTAATGGACCATCCTTCGTGCAGGATGGTCTTTTTTCTATGTGAGGGTATTGGTGGGTCTACAAGGTGGGATTAAACATGTTATTTTTACTTTGTATATTTTCAAGTCCGAAATCTTTGTTTTTGTTTGAAATATGTATATTCAAAGACAAACAAATATGATAGTATAAAAACAAGCAAAAACAAATATGATTTCGGAGGTTTGCAAAATGGTACAATCTTTATGGAATGCCTCTCTTGCAGCAGAAGTTGAAGCAGGTTTGGGTGAACTTGTATACCGTTCTAATATTATTGGCGCTGATCGCCGTGTATGTAACTGGGGAGGCGGCAACACTTCCTCCAAAACAATCGTAAAGGACTTCCGCGGCCGTGATGTGGAAGTAATGTTCGTTAAAGGCAGCGGCTCTGACCTTGCGTCCATGAAAGCAGGCAATTTTACTGGCCTTCGCATGGAAGACATTCGTCCATTGTTCGAACGCTCGGAAATGTCTGATGAGGATATGGTAGCGTATCTTGTTAACTGTATGATCGATTCCAAGCATCCGCGCGCTTCTATTGAAACGCTGTTGCATGCGTTCCTGCCGTTCAAGCATGTCGATCACACGCATCCGGATGCGATTATTAGCCTGTGCTGCGCAGACAACGGCAAAGCGGTAGCGAAAGAAATTTTCGGCGACCGTTTCGTCTGGGTTCCTTATGTGCGTCCTGGCTTTACCCTTTCCAAAATGATCGCGGAGGGCGTGCTTGCCAATCCGAAAGCTGAGCTTGTGCTTATGGAGAAGCACGGTCTGGTTACTTGGGGCGAGACGTCAGAGGAATGCTACGCAAAAACAATTCAAATCATCAGCGAGGCAGAGGCTTACATTGAATCTCGCGTTGATGAAGCGAAGCTGTTTGGCGGCGTAAAGCATGAGGCGCTTGCGGCTGATGTTCGCAGAAGCATTGCGGCACAAGTAATGCCGACGATTCGCGGTGCAGTAAGCGACGAGAAGAAAATGATTTTGACATTCGATGACGAAGCCGATGTGCTGCAATTTGTAGGCGGACAGAGCTCCGGAGTCGTTTCCCAAGTAGGCGCTGCTTGCCCGGATCACCTCGTTCATACGAAGGTTGTTCCACTGTATGTGGATTGGACACCGAACGTGGACGATGTAGAAGGCCTTAAAGCGAAGCTGAAAGAAAGCATTGCTGCCTATAAAGAGCAATACAAAGCGTATTTTGAACGCAACAAGCATGAAGGCGATGTTATGTTCGAAGCGGCTCCACGCGTTATTTTAATACCAGGCGTAGGCATGATCAATACGGGCAAAAGCTGGGCTAACTCCAAAGTCAGCGGCGCGCTTTACCACCGTGCGATTGCGGTTATTAGAGGAGCGACAGCTCTGGGCGAGTTCGTCTCGCTTAGCGAAAATGAGTCCTACAACGTTGAATATTGGCCGCTTGAGCTGTACAAATTGTCGCTTGCTCCAGCTGAAACCGAATTTTCCCGTAAAGTGGCGTTCATTACCGGCGGTGCTGGCGGAATCGGCAGCGAAACAGCTCGCCGCCTCGTTTCTGAAGGCGCGCATGTGGTGCTAGCAGACTTGAATCTTGAAGGCGCTGAGAAAGTAGCGGCGGAAATTAATGAGAAGTATGGCGAAAACCGGGCGATTGCCGTTAAAATGGATGTAACGAGCGAAGAGCAGGTTGCTGCTGCTTACGCCGATACGGCGCTTGCTTATGGCGGCGTTGATATTATTGTCAACAATGCAGGCCTTGCTACATCGAGCCCATTTGACGAAACTTCGCTCAAGGAATGGAACCTGAACATGAACGTGCTGGGCACAGGCTATTTCCTTGTCGCTCGTGAAGCGTTCAAGCAAATGAAAACACAGGGCATCGGCGGCAACATGGTATTTATCGGCTCGAAAAACTCGGTATATGCAGGTAAAAATGCATCTGCTTACAGCTCCGCTAAAGCGCTAGAAGCTCATTTGGCCCGCTGTATTGCAGCTGAGGGCGGCGAATTCGGCATTCGCGTCAACACGGTGCTGCCGGATGCTATTTTGCAAGGCTCGGCGATTTGGAACGGCAGCTGGCGCAATGAGCGCGCAGCAGCTTACGGTATTGAGCCGGATCAGTTGGAAGAGTATTACCGCAAGCGTACGACGCTGCTGGTTAATATTTATCCGCGTGATATTGCCGAAGGCATTGCTTTCTTTGCTTCATCGAAATCGGAGAAGACGACTGGCTGCATGCTGACGATTGACGGCGGCGTACCAGCAGCGTTTACCCGCTAATTTTATTAGGAGAGATGCGGATATGTATAAAGCTCAGGGAGAAAAGCATTGGTTTATACCGGACGGTTACATTCCAGAGACGAGCTCCGGCTCGCTGCCCAGCCATGAGTCCATTTGTGTGTTGAATACATCGTCGGAAGAAGCGCTGCTGCGGATTACGATCTTTTTCGAAGACCGCGACCCCATGACCGATATTCTTGTGGTGATTCCTGCCAGACGTACGAAGCATGTCCGCACCAGCTCCTTAGGCAAAAACGGGGCGCCGATTCCAATCGGCGTTCCATATGCCATCGAGCTGCAAAGCGACATTCCGGTCATTGTACAATACAGCAGGCTGGATTCTACGCAAGCGGAAAATGCATTAATGTCAACGATGGGCTATCCTATTAAATAAAATCATATTTTATAATGGAAAGGGTGTTTGAACATGTCCGATCGCGCGTATCAGCTATTGGAAGAACAGCAGAAGGCCAGAGGTATTAATTTGGATGCCGTCAAAGAGCAATTGAAAACGCTTAAAATTGAAACGCCTTCATGGGGCTATGGCGATTCAGGTACGCGCTTCAAGGTATATCAGAAGGAAGGCGTTCCACGCACGCCATTTGAGAAAATCGAAGATGCAGCGCAGGTTCACCGTTATTCAGGCCTAGCGCCATCGGTTGCGATTCATATTCCTTGGGACAAAGTGGACGATTACGGCAAGCTGAGAAGCCATGCGGAAAATCTCGGCCTCAAGATTGGTGCGGTTAATCCGAATTTATTCCAAGAAGATGAATACATGCTCGGAAGCGTGACGAATGCGAATGAAAAAATTCGCCGCAAAGCGACGGATCATTTGCTGGAATGTGTGCAGATTGCGAAAGAAACAGGCTCGCGCGATATTAGCCTATGGTTCGCAGATGGCACGAACTATCCGGGGCAAGGCGATATTCGCAAGCGTAAAGCATGGATGCAGGAATCGCTTTCCGAAATGTACCGTGCGCTTGATCCTCATATGCGGATGCTGATTGAATATAAATGCTTTGAGCCGGCTTTCTATCATACCGATCTGGCAGATTGGGGCATGTCGTATAATTTGGCGATGAAGCTTGGACCGCAGGCAGAAGTGCTTGTTGATACGGGGCATCATCTGCAAGGCGCGAACATTGAACATATCGTCGCTTACCTGATTGACGAGAAGCGTCTGGGCGGCTTCCACTTTAACAGCCGTAAATATGCCGATGATGATCTCATCGTAGGAACGACGAATCCTTATGAGCTGTTCCTGATTTTCTATCAAATTTTGCTAGCTAGCAAAGATAATGATGAAGCGATTCGCAACAACGTCAGCAATATTGCTTATATGATTGACCAATCGCACAGCATTGAACAGAAAATTCCAGCGATGCTGCGTTCGGTACTGAACGTACAGACTCAATTCGCGAAAGCATTGCTGATCAATCATGATGAAGTAACAGATGCGCAAAACAGAGATGATGTGCTTGGCGCTGAAGATGCTGTTCGTAAAGCGTTTGAATTCGACGTAACGCCGCTCCTGCATGCCGTTCGTCAGGAGCAAGGCTTGCCGCTTGATCCAATGCGAGCGTATTTGGACAGCAGCTATGGCAAGGATATTCTAGCGAGAGGCAAGGGCGGTGCCAGCTGGTGACCATTCTTGCTTACGATTTAGGGGCGAGCAGCGGAAGAGCGCTGCTTGGCCGCCTCGTTAACAACAAAATCGAAGTGGAAGAAATACATCGGTTCTCGAACGATCCGGTACAAGTGGGAGAGCGTCTGCATTGGGACGTTCTTCGCTTGTATTATGAGATCAAACAAGGCTTGGTTAAAGCCAAGCAGTTGAAGGTAGAGCCGCAAAGCATCGGCATTGATACGTGGGCTGTAGATTTTGGCCTTATTGGAAGCAGCGGCGAACTGCTCGGAAATCCTTATCATTACCGCGACCGTCATACGGATGGCATGATGGAGAAGGTTTTTACGGCGATTCCGCAGACGGATATTTTCGAGCGGACGGGCATTCAGTTTTTAAGCTTTAATACGATATATCAGCTCGCTGCAATGCAGCAAAATGGATCGCCGCTGCTGCGTGAAGCCCAGCATTTTCTAATGATTCCAGATTTGCTGCGGTATCATTTGACGGGCGATATGCTTAATGAGTTTTCCAATGCGACAACGACCCAGCTGTTTAATCCGCTAACCGGAGATTGGGACAGCGAACTGATTGAACGTCTTGGATTGAATCGCAGCATGTTTGGCCAGGTCGTTCAACCAGGAGCAGACGCTGGCCGTATTCGTCCTTCCGTAAGCGCCGAGCTTGGCGTTGGCAATATTCCGGTTATCGCCGTTGCCGAGCATGATACAGGATCTGCGGTTGCAGCGGTGCCAGCGCTTCAGAGGCCATTCGCGTATTTGAGCTGCGGAACCTGGTCGCTGATGGGGACAGAAGTAGAGCGTCCAGTCATTAACGAGACAGCCTACCGCCTGAACTTTACGAATGAAGGTGGCGTAGACGGTACGTTCCGCCTGCTCAAAAACATTATGGGCCTCTGGATCGTGCAGGAACTGAAGCGCGAATGGGATCAAGCGGGGAACGTCCAATCCTTTGCAGAGCTTGTCAAGCTGGCGGGAGAAGCGAAGCCTTTCACTGCTTTCATCGATCCCGACGCTGCGGTATTTTTGCCGCCAGGCGGCATGGAAGCACGCATTCGCGCCTATTGCGAGTTGACGGGGCAGCAGCTTGATCGCAATCCGGGCGCAATTGTGCGTTGTGTATTGGAGAGCCTCGCGTTAAAATATCGTTATGTGCTGGAATTAACCGAGCAGCTTTCCGAGCAGCAGTTTAACGGTCTGCATATGGTTGGCGGCGGCATTCAGAATAAGCTGCTATGCCAGTGGACGGCTAATGCCATCGGCAAGCCGGTATGGGCAGGTCCGGTTGAAGGCAGCGCAATCGGCAATATGATTGTGCAATGGATTGCCCGCGGCGAGCTGGCCGATATATGGGAAGCGCGCAAAGTGATTCGGGATTCCTTCGAGGTAGAGCATTACGAGCCAACGGAGCAGCAAGCATGGCAGGAAGCTTACGGCCGGTTTACACAGGTGACGGGGCTGTAGTTTTGTGAAAGAAAGGAGGGCGGCTTATGCTGGTTGCGGAGCGTTATGAAAAAATCGTACAGCTGGTGAATGACAGAGGCAGTATAAGAGTGTCCGAGCTCAGCGAGCTATGCGGCGTAACGGAGGAAACGATACGGCGCGATTTGGATCGCTTGGAGCAGGCAGGCAAGCTGCGGCGTTCGCACGGCGGCGCGGTGAACGTGAAGGATCAGCAGCCGGAGACGCCCTTTACCGAGCGGGAAATTACCCATGCGGAGGAAAAAAGGCAAATTGCACAGGAAGCGATTAAGCTTATTAAGCCGAAGGACCGAATCGTACTCGATGCCAGTACAACGGCTTGGTATATGGCCTCGCATTTGCCGGATATACCGCTCACGGTATTGACCAATTCCATTAAGGTCGCGCTGGAGCTGAGCACGAAGGAGAAGATTGAGGTTATCTCCACCGGCGGGCTTCTCGCTTCACGCTCGCTGTCCTACGTTGGTCCGCTTGCGGAACGCTCGCTTGATGCGTATTACGTCGATAAACTGTTTTTATCGTGCAAGGGCGTGCATTTGGAGCGGGGGATCAGCGAATCGAGCGAGCTGCAGGCGCGCATTAAGCTGAAAATGATCGGCATTGCCGATCAGGTCGTATTGCTGGCTGATTCCAGCAAGTTCGGCGTACAAGCTTTTACGCAGGTAGCAGAGCTGAGTGATGTCCATTCTATTATTACAGACAAACGGATTGGTGCGGATACCGTTGCCGAGCTGAAAGCAAGGTCAATGGATTTGACGATTGTGTAAGGTAGCGTTCTAGCAAGCGGGACTTGTCACAAGGCTGTTGGGAAGTGTTTGCAGCATGCGGATTCTTTCCAGACGTTTTGCAGTCCCGCCTGCTTTGTCCAACTTGTCTGACAACCTGATATTATATATTTGTTATTCATCAGAGCAAAAGAGGTGCTAAAGGTGAAAGTATCCTTATTTATAACATGTTTAAGTGACGCGATGTATCCCAGAGTCGGCGAAGCG
Source organism: Paenibacillus sp. JT22N7 (assembly GCF_059383875.1). Taxonomy (NCBI): domain Bacteria; kingdom Bacillati; phylum Bacillota; class Bacilli; order Caryophanales; family Paenibacillaceae; genus Paenibacillus; species Paenibacillus sp. JT22N7. Next base: position 11,684 of record NZ_JBXENY010000015.1, on the reverse strand, counting down.
ATGGTTCGGCTGCTTGCGAAATACGGCGTACGGCTTGATTTTCCAACGGTGCAAACCTGCTGCGGCCAGCCAGCCTTCAACAGCGGCTATTGGAAGGAAGCGCGGGAATCAGCGAAGACGATTTTGGATGCTTTTGAGGACAGCGATTTTGTCATTTCGCCTTCGGGCTCCTGCACAGGGATGATTCATCATTATCCGAAGCTGTTTGAAAATGACCCCATTATGCTTGCGCGAGCGAATAAGCTTCAGCAGAAGTCTTATGAATTCACCCAGTTTCTCGTTCAGGTGCTAGGGGTGAAGGATGTAGGCGCGGTGTACCCGCACAAGGTGACCTATCATCCATCGTGCCACGGGAGCCGATTGCTTGGCATCAAGGAAGAGCCGATGGAGCTGATGCGGCATGTCAAAGGGATGGAGCTTGTACCGCTGCCGTTCGCAGAGGACTGCTGCGGGTTCGGTGGAACGTTCGCCGTCAAGATGGCGGACATATCGGGCGCAATGGTGACTGAGAAGGCGGACCATGTGCTGGAGACGGAAGCAGAGGTGCTCGTCGGTCTTGATCTCGCCTGCCTGATGAATATCGCGGGAAATTTGCGCTACCGCAATGAACCCGTGAAAGTGATGCATTTGGCTGAGCTATTGTATGAAGGGGTGAAGCAGGCATGAGTGCACCAGCAGGAACGAAAGTGCCGCCTACGGTTAAAGGCCGGGCAGATCTGGCGTTAAATGACGAGTTTTTGCGCAAGGCCGTTAAATTTACGACAGAGCGTCTGCGCAACGGCAAGCATGCGGCTACAGCCGAGCATGGCAACTGGGAAGATTGGCGCGAGCGCGGACGGCAAATTCGTCTGCATACGATCGCCCATCTGGACTATTATTTGAACTTGTTCGCTGACAATGCGCGGGCGAATGGCGTTCATGTGCATTTTGCTTCGACAGCGGCCGAGGCGGTGAAAGTATCTCTGGCGATCGCCAAGCAAGTAAAGGCCAAATCAGTCGTAAAATCCAAGTCGATGGTAACGGAAGAGCTGCATCTCAATCATGCGCTGGAAGAGCTCGGAATCGAAGCGATCGAAACCGATTTGGGCGAGTATATTATTCAGCTTGCTGGCGAGACGCCTTCGCATATTATTATTCCAGCCATTCACAAAAACCGCTTTCAGATCGCGGAGCTGCTGTCTAAGGAAGCGGGCGAGACGCTTGAAGCGGATACGACGATATTGGCGGGCTTCGTCCGCAAAAAACTGCGGGAGAAGTTTCTTGAAGCCGACATCGGCATGACGGGCTGTAATTTTGCAATTGCGGAAACCGGGTCGATGGTATTGTTTGAAAATGAAGGCAATGCGCGTATGGTGACGACGGTGCCGAAAACACAAATTACGCTGATGGGCATGGAACGGATTATTCCTTCCTGGTCGGATCTTGAAGTGATGGCGACGCTGCTGCCGCGTTCAGCGACCGGGCAGAAGCTGACGATGTATATGTCCGGCATTACTGGACCTCGCCGTGATGTGGATGCTGATGGGCCTGATGAAATGCACATTATTATTGTAGATAATGGGCGTTCCAACCAGCTTGGCGACCCTGAGTTTCAGGAGCTGCTCAATTGCATTCGCTGCGGCGCCTGCCTCAATGCTTGTCCGGTATACCGCCACATCGGCGGTCATGCCTATGGCGGGACGTACAGCGGACCTATTGGCGCGGTGCTCACGCCCGCGCTCCAAAAAAATGTCGGCGACTGGGACGATATCGCCAACGCCTCCAGCCTATGCGGCGCCTGCTATGAAGCATGCCCGGTCAAAATTCCGCTGCATGAAATGCTCATTTATTTGCGCAGACGCAAGCAAGAGGGCGGACATCGCGATTTGGCAGAAGCGGGCGGCATGAAAGGATTTTCGGCCATTATGGGCAATTCGGGCCGCTTCAAGGGCGTAGTCAAGCTGGGCAAGCTGGGACAGCGGCTCGTTGCACGCAATGGTGAAATTCGGCTTAAGCTGGGGCCGCTGAAGGGCTGGAACAGCTATCGCGTCACGCCAAGCCTGCCGAAGCAGTCGTTCCGCGATAAATGGGGCACGCTCGAGGAGGAGCTTCGCCATGGTCTGAATGAGCTGAGTCCAGATGCACGCAGCCGGATGGAGCAGCTCGTTCGCAACAGAGAGCAAAATGGAGGAGGGCATGGGCATGGCTGAACAGACGCATGAGCAATGGCTGGAAGAGCTTGCAGCAGATTCCCGCCGCAAGCAGGATGCTTTTATGAATGATATCGCAAATAAGCTGCGACGTCCGCGTGTACTAGAGAAGCCGGTGCACCCGTTCCGCGGTGCCCCGGACTTCTGGCAGGAATATGAATGGACGCTGGAAGAGCGGATTGAACGGTTTACAGCGAATTTTCATAGCAATGGCGGTCATGTCAGCCATTTTTCTACAATGGACGAGGCCAAGCAATTCATTAAGGATAAGGCGACGGAGCTTGGTGCGCGGTATATCATTAGGCAAAACCAGCCGGAGCTTGCCGGAATGAAGCTGGAGGAAGCACTTCCTAACGTAAGCCTAAGCGTATGGAATAGCGATGAAAATGAAAACTGGAAAGCGCGCGCGGCAGAAGCGGATTTTGGGGTTGTTGTGGCTGATTATGCGGCTGCCTATACGTCATCTATTGCGGTTTTGTCCGGAAAAGACAAGGGGCGTTCAGTAAGCCTGCTCCCAACCGTCCTAATCGTCATTATTCCGCTTGAGCGGCTTAAGACGAAGCTTGGAGAGATTTTAATTCCTCTGGATGAAGCGGGCCGCGAAAGCTTGCCGGCAGGCATTCATTTTATTTCGGGGCCAAGCCGCTCGTCCGATATTGAAAACGACCTGACAATTGGTGTTCATGGTCCCGGCGTCGTTTATGCGCTGCTGGTCGGATAGGTTTTAGATTTATTTTTTAAGCGGATTTAGGAAAAGGAGGCGGCTGGCTTGCAAGTAACGAAGCTGACAAAGCGGAACCATTACGAGGAAATAACGGCGCAAATTAAGCGTTTGATCGTAGATGGGGAGCTTAAGGTCGGAGACAAGCTGCCTTCCACTAAGGAGATGTCCGAGCGCTTTGGGGTAGGGCGGTCTACGACCAGAGAGGCGCTCAGTGCGCTTAAAGCGATGGGCCTTATTGACATTCGCCAAGGCGGCGGCTGTACAGTCATAAGCACGCTGCCCGCGGAGTTTGAGCTGCCCGAGCTCCAATCGCTGCGTATGAACCGCCAAACCTTATTGGAGCTGCTGGAGGCGCGCCAATCGTTCGAGGTATCGAATGCTGCTATCGCTTCTTCGAAACGGACGGCGGACGATCTGGCCGTGCTGAAGGAGCTTGTCGTCCAAATGAAGGCAGCTGCGGGCAATGATCTGGAAGGGGAACGCACCGACCTGCTATTCCATTTGACGCTTGTTAAGGCGACGCATAATACGATTTTGGTACAGCTTTTCGAGACGGTCATGAACCAGGTGGAAACCGCCATTCGCGAAATTCGCAGGGTGGAGCTGTATGCGAACCGCTCGGTTGCGGAGCAGCTTTACGAGGAGCATTTGGCCATTTATAAGGCGGTTGAAGCGCAGGACGCCGAGGCGGCGTCGCTGTCGATGCGGCAGCATCTGCATCACGTCGAAAGCATTTTGATGAAATATGTTTGAGCAGCAGCGGCAGTTCTGACGAGACAATCGTTCAGGGCTGCCGCTTTGCCATTTAAAGCAGCTTTTCCATATGCACACACGCCACATGCTCCCCGGATGAACGGAATTTTAATGAGATATTGAAAGGCTTATAGCCAAGCTTTTTGTAAAAAAGCTTGCCTCTCGTATTCGTGTTATGGCATAGGAGATGCAGCTTCTTTATGTTTAATTTTTCCTTGGCGAGCATTTCTATCGTTTCGATCAAAAATCCCGCCGCTCCCTTGCCTCGATAATCAGGGGAGACAATGACATTTCCCAGCCAGCAGTCGTTGCTGTCATCCTTGTAAAAGTTGGCGTAGCAGACAACACTCTCACCATGTGTAATGACGGTTGGCTCCAGCCGGTTAGGAAGATTTTTCAAAATTTGCTCAGGTGTTAAAGGGTAGGCGGCCGACGGAAACATATAAGGTGAAACGGCTCTCGCCTTCCTTTGGCGGCGCGGCACGTTTCATTTCGAGAAATATAGAGAAGGTATCGCGTAATGCTATACTTTCCTATATTTCAAAATAATTCATCTTCGTTTTGTGGAAAGATAAATTTCCCCATTTCAAAAAATATTTTTACATATGTTTTAATTATTATGTATTCCCTTTTAAAGGGCTAGATGAAGATGGCAACTATCCATATGGACAAGAGAGATAGGGATTGAGCCACATAGCCATCAAGCTAAGAAATTAATACACCCCCAAAACGAAAAAAAGCTATTTTTCTTAAATAAAGGATAGCTTTTTTCGTTTTGGGGTAGTCGAAGATTTTAGCTTGATGGGCATGTGGCGGTAATCCTATCTGAATGGATGGGGGTAGTCCCCATCACATTAGAAGATTGGCTAACGTTCCTTGAGACTCCGACATGCAAAAAGGAATACCATTCTATTTGTATGAAGCCCGGTAAAGACGGCGAATCTTCGGTCCAGAAGCTGCGGAGGGGATTTACGGATTGTAACGGTGAAGAGGGGATGTCTTGGAAGTAGGTTCTTCTACTTTTAAGTCATCCCCTCTTTTTTATTCCTGGTTTTTCTTGCGGTGGTAGTGCTGATTTACTTTGACGCGATTCCCGCACTTGTCCATGCTGCACCAGCGGCGCTGCTGATTGCGGCTGCTATCGTAGAAGAACAAGATGCAGGCATGATTCTCACACTTCTTGAGATTAGCCAGTTTGAATGTCGTGAAGAAGAGGCAGGCCTCTTCCAGGAACAAGGCGGGCAGCTGCGTGATCTCGTAGTTTCTGACAGTGGTGAATGGACGTTCCTGATCGCCTGCCTCGATTTGATAATAACTGCGGTAACGCGCCAACTCTTGATTGAGAAAAGTGACGATCGAGGCCGGAATGGATTGTTCCTGAATGATTTGGGTAAATGCCTGTTCAATCCGGCTGCGAATGATCAGGATCTTTTGAATGATGGTGTCCTGCTCGTCAGGGGTAAGCTCCTCTCGATCACTTATCACCCATTTCCGTCTGTCGGCCTGCTCCAGCCAGCTCATCAGATGACCCCAAGACTCGATGAGCTCTGTCCGGATTCCTTTGACATTCTTGCGGGTGTTCACAAAATCAGTTGTAAAGTGATTGCCTACAAAAACAAATGCGGGCTTATCTATGGTTGATCCAACTCCTTCTCTGTGCTCCTGTTTTAATTCTAACCGCTAAATTAGCTATTTACAAGTTATATAATATTGTGTATTGTAATGCCTGTAAGATATTTTTGGTGGTTAGGGGATATGGAAAATGAGATTGGGACACATTGGTTTGAATGTATCGGAAATAGAAAGATCGGTTCGATTCTATACGGAGGTATTGGGCTTTACACTGCGGAATCTATCGGAGGAACCCGGAAGAAAATTCGCACTGCTTGGCGATGATCAGAAGAATCTGGTCACCTTATGGCAGCAAAGTGAAGGAAGCTTCTCCCCACGGCTGCCGGGTCTGCATCATCTGGCCTTTGAAGTGGATTCGGTTGATTCCATTAAAGGATATGAGGAAAAATTGAGAGCGAACGGAGTTCCCTTCATCTATGATGGGATGGTTGCTCATACGGAGGGCGGAGACTCCGGCGGGATCTTCTTCGAAGATCCGGACGGGATCCGGTTGGAGATTTATGCGCTGCTGGGTGTGGGCTGCCACGCGCACACGGCGACGGAAGGGAAAGCTTGTGGTTTCTTCTGATGCACTATCATCCGGGCGAAATTCAGGTTCAGGAACGGGCGGGTGTAAGGGACATCGCAGCACGCAAAAATAACATTTACAGTGAGATTCCGCTAGCGGCGAAGACGTTCCTCGAAAGCCAGCCTTTTCTGATACTTGGCGCAGCAGATGACGATGGGGCAGTTTGGGCTTCCGTATGGTTCGGAACCCCCGGATTCATCAAGGTAGAAGACTCTCAGCATGCCATTATTAACGGTCTTCCTGATTCCCAGGACCCCATCTCACTCTGCCTGTACCCCTCCAATCCGATCGCAGCCATTGCAGTCGACTTCGCCACCCGGCGCCGCATGCGCTTGAATGGCCGAATTGGGGAGATCCAACCGAACGGGTTTCAAGTTAGGGCAGAGCAAGTCTACTCCAACTGTCCGAAGTACATCCAAGCGCGTGAATGGACCCTAAGAGAAGGACCGAGCGTTGAACCGGTAGCTCAGGCACTGGAGACGCTCTCTGAAGAAGTGGTGACCCTGGTGAATAAAGCGGATACCTTCTTCATTGCAACTCAACATCTTCAGTATGGTACGGATGTATCCCACCGCGGGGGTATGCCGGGATTCGTAAGAGCCGAGGATGACCGGACGTTGGTGTTTCCGGATTACAGCGGCAATGCGATGTTTAATACGCTTGGGAATGCAGTCTGTTACCCGCAGGCAGGGCTGTTATTCATGGATTTTGACTCGGGCAGCCTTATTCAATTGACGGGAACGGTCGAGATTCTATGGGATGTGACTCCATTCGCCCACTGGTTCCAGGATGCCCAGCGGATCATCCGATTTCATCTGGAACGGGGAATTATTACGAGTCATGCGATGTCTCTAAGCTGGAGAACCGTACAGTACTCCCCTGCTAATCCGAGCGTAGTTGTGGAGTCCTAGTTGATCGGCATGAACTTTCACACCCCAATTCTGCAGCGTCGCCTTACCTTCCACGCTTAACACATAATCTTTTCCTTGTTCCTCTAAATAGTTCATATCAAGTAACCGATCCGTTAGGTCTACACCAATCCTACCAGCCAAGTGATCATAGCAAGTCCGAGCATGACGCAAAGTTTTAAGTTCATCGGATTCGCGGAGTGAACTTACGGATTTGGGTGGTGAAATAGCCAGAAGGGATTCGAGGGCATGTGCTACCTCAGGGCTGACAAGCCGAAAGTACTTATGCCGACCGTAAGAATCATGAATCAGCAGGCCTCCTTCTACCATTTTGGATAGATGTGAAGAGGCAGTCTGTGGAGAAATTCGGGCAGCATGCGCTAAATCAGAAGCGGGGATAGCCTTTCATCCAAACAAAGCAATTAGCATCGCAAGACGTGACGGATCACCAATTAGATTAGCTGCCTGTACGATATTCGGCCTCAATTTTGTACTCATGTCAGTCATCTCCTTACATGTATGGTTCGATGACCACCGAAGTATTCTCATGCTACCATAACCTTACAAAATGTAGAAAGAGGAGAATATCATGAACCGTTATGTATTTGGACTGCTAGTTGTGCTTGCCACCTCGCTCATGGGCACTTCATTTGCGGTTGGAAAGATCGGTTTATCCTATATCTCGCCCTTGCTGCTTGTGGGGATCCGATTTACGTTTGCGGGATTCATCATGGCCTTATTTGTCAGGATGAAACGGCTGCCTATATCCTATCAGGATGGATCTAAATTGTTCGTAATAGGACTATTTCAGACGACGGGAGTTATGGGATGTATCTTCCTGAGCATGCGTACCCTTCCGTCGGGGGAGACCTCTATACTGACCTTTGTTAATCCGCTCCTGGTCGTAATTTTGGGGACATGGTTCCTCGGCTTGAAATACCGAATATCCCAGTGGCTTGGGGTATGTATAGGATTTGCAGGGGTATTCTTATCCCTAGGATCCCATTTGCAATTAACAACGGGTACCTGGTTGGGGCTGGGAGCTGCGCTTTCGTGGGCTGTAGCCACTATTTTGGTGAAAAAATGGGGGACGCAATTCAATACATGGGTGATGTCGGCTTATCAAATGTTATTCGGCGGTCTCCTTCTGTTATTGCTGAGTGCCGTTATGGAAACGCCGCAGCTTACGATCAATCTAACTTCTGTGTCGGTTGTATTGTACTTGGCCATTATGGGTTCCATTGTGCAATTTGCAGCATGGTATTACTTGCTAAGTCATGGCGATCCTGGGAAAACAAGCGCCTATCTGTTCTTAGCCCCGTTCTTTGGTGTACTCTCGGGGTTCATCATCCATAACGAGACTATACATACGTATGTTTATTTAGGGGGATTTTGCATTGGCATCGGAATATTTCTTGTGAACTGGACTGCATTCGGCAAAAAGCATTCGCATGAATAGGAAGGATAAAGCGAGTTGAATAACCAGAGAGCAGACTTCGTGGCAGCTGCTCCTGTTCGAAGAAAATTAAGTTGTAGATTGAATATAAAGTGAGACAATCATGGTTAAAACCGGCATGCAGCCTATTCTTAGTCCCGCCGCTCACGTTATAGTATAATTTTTCCATTCCGAAGAGGTGAGGTATTTGAATGACTGAACAAACAATAGCAAGCAGATTAGAAGTGTTAGGAATCGTTTTACCAAGTGCAAGCGAACCAGCGGCTAAGTATGCAAACTTCGTAAAAGTAAACGGGTTATTGTTCGTATCAGGTAAAGGGCCCACTGGAAACCCGAAAGGTAAGTTAGGTCAGGACTATACTACAGAAGAAGGTTATCAGTTTGCACGACAAACTGGGATTGAAATTTTAGCTGTACTGAAATCAGCTTTAAACTCGCTGGAGCATGTGAAAAGGGTGGTTAAAATTCAGGGTTTTGTTAATGCCGACGCTAAGTTTGAAGAACATCATAAAGTGTTAAATGGTTGTACTGATCTTATGCTGGACGTGTTCGGAGATAAGGGCATTCATGCACGTTCAGTGTTTGGAGCTGTTTCCGTTAGAGACAATCTTCCAATCATAATTGACTCAATATTTGAAGTTGATGAATAGAAAGGTGTTTTAAGACGGGAGTTCAATAAACCGCCTGTTCAGTTAAGGCGGTTTTCTTATGGTAAAATATCAATATTAGAATTTAACAAAGCCATGAAAATAGAAGAATTCCTCACTTGATTCCAACATGAAAATCCTCCACTTGATGGGCATGTGGCCGTGCCCCATGCCTATCAAGTGGAGGAAAATACTACCTCCCCGAAACAAAAAACGTTATTCTTTCAGTAGACCAACTAATGAAAGGATAGCATTTTATGATACATCTTGGTATTTCAGATGATCTTCATTTGTTTTCACAGGAACTGGAACGACATTTATCTCCTCTTGCACTCACCCAACTAGCCAAAGAAGCAGGATTCGTCACACGAACCAGTAAATATCGTGCACAAGATTTAGTCGCCTTGTGTGTATGGGTAAGTCAACGAATAGCTACGACTTCTCTCAATCAGCTTTGCAGTACGTTAGAAGCAACAACAGGGATTCTCATGAGTCCCGAAGGACTGAATCAGCGTTTTAACGCAGCTGCTGTGCGTTTACTGCAGCGGATCGTTTCGCTTTTACTCAAGCAAACACGCTATACGTCCGGAACGATACCAAGCGAGTATTCTGGCTATTTTTCCCGCATTCGAATTCTCGATTCTACGACCTTTCAGCTCCCGGACAGCTTCGCTGCGTCTTATAAGGGTACAGGCGGATGTAGTCATACCGCTGGTGTTAAAATCCAACTGGAATATGATCTGCAGAGTGGGCAGTTCATTCATCTGCATACGAGTCACGGAAAGGAAAATGACAAAACCTACGGTTCCGCATGTTTACAGGACATTCAACAGAAGGATGTATTCATTCGGGACTTAGGATATTTCTGCTTAGAAGATTTACATACCATCCATGAGAAAGAGGCCTATTACATATCACGCTTAAAACTCAACACACGGGTATATCAAAAGAACGAGAATCCAGAGTATTTTCGGGACGGCACGCTCAAGAAGAAATCGGAATACCTCCCCTTGTCGATGGAAGACATCATGGAAGGTCTACAAGCAGGGGAAACGTTAGAAATTCCTGTCTACATCGGCATGTATGAAAAATTACCTGCGCGGCTTGTCGTCTATCGCTTAACGGAAACCCAGATCAAAAAAAGAGACAAAGACCAGGAAATTCGGGGGAAAAAGAAAGGGATTACGTACTCCGAACGCAGCAAGAAACTCAGTGCGTTGAACTTTTATATAACAAATATTCCAATGGAATGGGTACCTGGGATACACCTGCATGACCTGTATTCCTTACGCTGGCAAATTGCGATTCTCTTTAAAACATGGAAATCATTCTTCCAGATCCACCACTGTAAAGAGATCAAACTTGAACGCTTGCAATGTCATCTTTATGGTCAGTTGATCGGTATCTTGCTTTGTTCCTCAACGATGTTTCAGATGCGGCAACTTCTATGGCGGAAGAAAAGAGAGCTCAGTGAATACAAAGCCTTTTATATGATCAAGGATTACATGCCCATCCTGCATCAAGCCATACAAAAGAATGCCCAAGCCATATCGAAAATCCTGTCTCGTCTGTTTCTTCTGTTAGAAAAAAAAGGGCGAAAGTCCCACCGCTATGAGAAAAAAACAGTCTTTGATATCTTAGGTGTTGTTTACGAGTATGCCACGTCTACCAAGAAGGTTGCATAGTTAACGTTTTAAAAACAGCCTCGTCGTTTAGGCTTAATTTGGCATGTTTATTTTTAAGGAAACAATACGACTACTTATAAAAATAGGAGAATGCCTCACTTGAATCCAAACTGAAGGTTCTTAGCTTGATGGGCATGGGATTGAGCCAATATCATCCCATTTTATAGGCAGAGGTTTGTTTGAAATGAAATGTAACGATAAACGATAGTTTGGATTAGCCGCTTATTTAGTAAGCGGTTTTCTTGTGTTTAACATGCAATTAATGATTGAAGATAGAGCCTCGTTGCCTCCTTACATGACCGATTTTCGCAAATCGCGGAATGAATTTTAAAAGTTGGGAATAGTAAGGCGTGTAGCAAAACAATATCAAAAATAAATAAGGATGGTGTCTACTGCATGAAATGGGACTGGAGCATTTCCTCTCGCAGGAAATTGGGGAAAACGATTGGGGCCTTATTTCTGGCTCTCGCCTTGATGATGAGCATGCCGAGCACGAGCATGGCTTTTGGAAAAGGTGATCATGGGCCGGATGTATATGTCGTTCAAGGGATGCTGAAATCAATGGGAAGCTATGCTGGCCCAATCAACGGAAAATTCGACAGTTTGACCGTTAAGGGGGTTAAGTATTTTCAGAAAATGCATGGGCTTCCAGTAACCGGTGCAGTCGACAGCCGGACGTTCCAATCCATTACTTATGCTTACAGCCAAGTAAAGTTTCCTTCGGGAGCAAAGGCTAAAAGCGGAGCGAAGGGCAACCTCCGCATTAAAGGAGAAGGCGGAGGCCAAGGTATCGGCGGCGGAGCTGGCCAAGGCGGAGGCCAAGGCATCGGCGGCGGAGCAGGTCAAGGCGGAGGCCAAGGTATCGGCGGCGGAGCTGGCCAAGGCGGAGGCCAAGGCATCGGCGGCGGAGCAGGTCAAGGCGGAGGCCAAGGCATTGGTGGCGGAGCCGGTCAAGGCGGAGGCCAAGGCATCGGTGGCGGAGCAGGCCAAGGCGGAGGCCAAGGCATTGGTGGCGGAGCAGGCCAAGGCGGAGGCAAAGGCATTGGTGGCGGAGCAGGCCAAGGCGGAGGCAAAGGCATTGGTGGCGGAGCTGGCCAAGGCGGAGGCCAAGGTATCGGCGGC